>JAEWOR010000005.1 GCA_023399595.1 Bacteroidota bacterium
GGGGTGGCCAAAGGCCACCCCGATTCATTAAAAAATTATTTTATAAACCCTCTATTTCTCAACAAAGGTTTAATATCCGGATTACGACCAGTGAAATCTTTGTAAGCCTGATTAAGATCTACTGAGTTTCCCACCGAAAGAATATATTTTCTAAATCTATCGCCATTTTCTCTCGTTAAGCCACCGTTATTTTTTATCCATTCCCAAGCGTCACTATCTAAAGTTTCCGCCCACAGATAAGCATAATAGCCTGCAGAATACCCACCTCCCCAAACATGTGCGAAATAAGGCGTATGGTATCTTGGAGGAACGGTTGCCAAAGTAAAGCCATTGTTTTGTAAAGATTTTTTCTCAAAATCTAAGGCAGGTAAAAAATCAGCATTATTATTTACAGTATGCCAATCCATATCCATAGCAGCAGCAGAAACCAATTCCGTAGTCATATATCCTTGATTGAAAGTAGCAGCTTTTTTAATTTTGTCTACTAAATTTTGAGGAATAGGCTTTTTAGTTTCGTAATGAAGCGCATAGTTTTTCAAAACGATAGGATCTAAAGCCCAATGCTCATTTATTTGAGACGGGAATTCCACGAAATCTCTTGGTGTATTTGTTCCAGAAATAGAAGGATATTTTTGATTGGCAAAAATCCCGTGAATAGAATGTCCAAACTCATGGAACATAGTTGTTACATCATCATAGCTTATTAATGAAGACTTTCCAGGAGCTGGTTTTTGATAATTAAAGCAATTTACAATAACAGGTTTTGTTCCCAAAAGGTGAGATTGCTCTACAAAATTACTCATCCAAGCGCCTCCACTTTTAGAATCTCTGGTATAGAAATCTAAATAATAAATCGCCAAAGAAGTTCCATCATGATCAAAAACTTCGTAAGCCACAACATCAGGATGATAGACAGGTAAATCTGTTCTTTTCTTGAAAGTAATTCCGTAGAATTTTTCCGCAGCGTAGAAAACACCTTTTTCAAGAACTGTAGTTACTTCAAAATAAGGTTTTATTTCGTTTTCATCAAGGTCGTATTTTGCTTTTCGAACTTGTTCAGAATAAAAATTCCAATCCCAAGGTTCAAGCTTAAAGCCCCCTTTTTGTTTGTCAATTAAATCTTGAATGTCTTTTGCTTCACGTTTTGCCGTTTCTACAGCAGGTTTAGCAATTTGATTCATTAAATTTTTTGCAGCCTCTGGAGTTTTTGCCATTTGATCTTGCAACTTCCATTCTGCAAAGTTTTTCTTACCTAAAATTTTAGCTTTTTTAAGTCTTAATTTTGCTAATTTTTCAAGGGTTTCTCGGGTGTCATTGGCGTCATTTTTTTCTGCTCTAGTCCAAGATGCTTTAAATAACTTTTCCCTTGTTGCTCTATTTTTAAGATTTTGTAAAAGAGGTTGTTGTGTGGTGTTTTGTAAAGCTAAAAAGTATTTTCCTTCTTGTCCAGCAGCTTTTGCGTCTGTAGCAGCTGCAGCAATTTCGTCTGCAGAAAGACCATCTAGTTCTTTAACATCAGAAATTAAAAGTCCACCTTGCTTTCTCGCCTCCAATAATTTGTTGGAATATTGAGTGGATAAAGAAGCCATTTCTTGGTTAACTTGCTTTAATTTCTCTTTATCTGCATGGGAAAGATTAGCTCCAGCAATTTCAAAATTTTGTTTGTAAAATTCTAAAAGTCTTTTGCTTTCAGCATCTAGACCTTTTTCTTTTATCGATTTTATTTTTTGATACAAAAACTCGTTCAAATAAATTTTATCTGTATGAGCTGCAAAAATTGGTGCGTATTCTTGTTCTAAAGCTTGAAGCGTAGGGTTGGTATTGGCGCTTGTTAAATTATAAAAAACAATTTGAGCACGTTTCAATACGTCACCACTTTTTTCAAGGGCAACAATGGTGTTTTCAAATGTGGGAACAGCACGATTATTGGCAATCATATTAATTTCTTGCTCGTGTTGTTTTAGGCCAAATTCAAAGGCTGGTTTGAAATGTTCGTCCTTTATCTTATCAAATTCGGGAGCTTCATACTGCAATTTGCTCTTCTCCATAAAAGGATTATTCACCATTTCAGAATTATTTGTTTTTATTTCAGTCTGATTTTCAGGTTTTTTCATAGTAGTACACGCTGAATTTATTACTAATGTTGAAAGTAAAAAGTAGGATGCAATATTTTTCATAAATTAGTTGTTGATAATTGTAAAGGTATTAATAATATAAAAATAGAAGTTTATGAAAGCAAAATTATTTTCAATATTTATACTTACATCCTTATTAACGTCTTGTTATAAAGACGATAATAAGAATAAGCATGACATAAAAATTCTTCCAGATATTAGCAGTTCCAAAGATGAAACGATGAAATCTAAAGAATTGGTGGCGGATTTTGATGAGATTGTGGTGGCTCAAAGTATAGAAGCTGAAATTATTAAAGCCGATCATGAGAAAGTGGTTGTTTTTGCTCCTTCTAATATTTTAGACGGAATTATTATTCAGAAAGAAGGTTCTGTACTTTCTTTGCATTATAAATCTGGAGTTAGGGTTACCAATAGCAATAAAGTGAAAGCTAAAATTTACCTTAAAGATTTTACGAAACTTACCGCTAATTCTGGAGCTGAAATAAAAATAAAAGATCAATATACACAAGAGAAAACAATTTTAGATGCTTCTAGCTCAGGAGAAATTTTTGGTGATCTTGAAGCAAATGATTTAAAAATAAACTTGAACAGCAGTGGAAGTTACAAAGGCAAGATTTGGGCGGTGAATTTAGAAGTTGAAGCTTCTTCTTCGGGATCTCTTGATGCATCAGGAAAGTCTAAAAATTCTGCTGTAACAGCATCTTCTGGAAGTGATGTAAATTTATCTAAAGTTATTACTGAGTATGCAAAGCTAGAGGCGTCAAGCGGATCTGAAATTAAAATAGGGGTAATCTCTTCTCTAGAAGCTGAATCTTCATCAGGAGCTTCTATTAATGTGAGTAAAAAAGGGGATGTTAAAATTATAAAAAAGGAACAAAGTAGCGGAGGAAATATTAATATACAATAAAAGTAAAATCTATAATAAAAAAGAAGACTAATGAAAATTTAGTCTTCTTCTTCTTCTTCTTCTTCTCTATCATCATTCTGAATGTCGTCATTTTGGTTTTCCCAATTGGAAGTTGCAAAACTCAAATTGTCATATGCCAATAGTTCTTCTTCTCTTTGTATTACTTCTTTAGTGGTGAAAATAGCTTCTTCGTCAATTTTTTCGCTCATTTTTGCCAGTTTTTTTACGGAAGCTTTATCAATAGCCATAAATCTTTTACCCAATCTTCGTGCAGAATATTTTCGCATTCCTGTTTCGTGGAGAAGGTCTATTGCCATATCTACAGCGGTTCCCAAAGTTTCTCTATAAATATTTTCAATATTGTGGTTAAGGTAATAATAAGCGTCTACACGGTTTCTTGTTCGCACAAAAATTTTCATTTTAGGATATTTTTGGCGAACCATTTCTGTGATAAATTTATTTTCTTCGGGATCATCCAAACAGAGAACCAAAATTTCGGCATCATCAATTCCTGCAGCTCTTAACACTTGTATTCTAGTTGCGTCACCATAAAAGACTTTAAATCCGTAACTTCTTAATAATTTAATACGGTCTGGATCATTATCTAAAACTGTTGCCGCTATTTTATTGGCTTTTAAAAGTCGTCCTACAGTGCTTCCAAAATGCCCAAAACCTACAATAATTATTTTCTTTTGAGTTTGATTGTGCTTCTTGTGCAATATATTGTAATCTGATTCTTCCTCTGGTTTTTCTCCTATAAATTTTGGAGTAATCAGTTTGTCATTTATCAACAATAAAATAGGAGTAATCATCATGGTAATAGCACTTATAGCCATTAATTTTGCATTGATTTCTGGTGAGAAAAGGTATAATTTAGTAGAAAAATTAATCAGTACAAAAGCAAATTCACCTACTTGTGAAAGGGCAAAAGCATAAAATAAATTTTGTGAAAAATCTAACTTGAAAAATTTACCTATCAATAATAAAACGATAAACTTTATTAAAAGCACGGCTACAACCATTCCTCCAATAAACGTAGGATCAGCCATTATTACACTAAAATTAATAGTGGAGCCAACGCTCACAAAAAATACCGCCAATAATAATCCTTTGAAAGGTTCTATCTGAGCTTCTAACTCGTTTCTAAATTCTGAATTGGCAAGCATTACTCCCGCAATAAAAGCTCCCAAAGCTGGGGAAAGTCCTATGGTTACCATAAGTTCGGACACTCCAATAACAAGAAATAATGATGAAGCCGTTAACAATTCTACCATTCCTGAACTTGAAACATATCTTAAAAAGTGTACAATAACATATTTTCCAATGAGGATGAGGAGAACAACACTTCCAAGAACCGTAGCGGCTTGTAGCCATTCTGGAAGTTTCTGTATAAAAACTTGAGCTTCCGAACTGTTCTCTTGTGGGTGGTATTTTGCAATGATGGGAAGTAAAGCCAAAATAGGAATTACAGCAATGTCCTGAAATAATAAAGTTGCAAAGGATGCTTCCCCCGCAAGTGTTTTTAGGTTGTTTTTTTCTTGTAAGGTTTGCAAAACAATGGCGGTGGAAGAAAGTGCAAAACATAAAGCGACAGCAATAGCGGTTTCCATTCTCCAACCAATAAATACGAATACTGAAAATATCAGGACAACGGTCATTATCATTTGAGAAAGTCCCAGGCCAATGATTTTTTTTCTCATGGACCAAAATTTTCTTGGATCTAGCTCAAGTCCAATAAGAAAAAGAAGCATGATAACACCAAATTCACTAGCATGCATAATGTTGTCAACATCCTTTCCTGTTAATTTTAAAACATACGGACCGATAATTATTCCACCCACTAAATATCCAATTACGGAACTTAAACCCAATTTACGAGCTAGGGGAACCATAATAATGGCGACTCCTAAAAAAATAAGGGCAGTCATTGCAATAGATGATTCCATAAATCTTTATTGATTCAGCATTTTTATAAATTCATGTTTGTGAAAGATAATTTCTTTTTTACTCAATTTATTGGCTTCGTACACCACTTTTATATGTTTAATGTTGGCTTTAAATACTTTTAAACTAACAATTAGACTACTGATGAGGTCTTTAACGGTATATTGATAAGTGCCTTCTTTGGTATAAGATCTTTCTTTACCACCGGTGGTTACCACTATATAAATTTCTTTGTTTTCAAAGGGGTTGTGGTTTCCTTCTTTAAGCCATTCTCTGTCCAAAACTTCTTCTATCCAAAGTTTTAATAAAGGTGGAATTCCAAACCATATCATAGGAAATTGGAAAATTACTCTTTCATAATCTTTTAGGCGCTTTCTTTCTCTAAAGGCGGCAATATGAAAATCTGAATATTCTTCGTATAAATCTCGTAATGTGAAATGCTGATCTCGTACATAAAAATTGTAGAGTTCTACGTTGGAATTTGAGTATTCCAAATATGGATGGGCAAATATGACTAATGTTTTTTTCACAAAAAAAGCTCCTAATTCGTAAATTTAAGAAAAAAGGAGCTTATTTATATTGTAGAAAATTATTCTTTTAATGATTTTTACCAGCCTCCGGATGCACCACCACCACCAAAGGAGCCACCACCGCCAAATCCTCCGAAACCTCCACCGCTGCTTCCGCCACCAAAACCACCGCCACCAAAGCTGCCTGGGAAAGGGAAAAACCCTCCAGGATAGTTTCTACGACCACGTCTTGTAATCACTACATCATCGTCATCTCCATAGTTTCCTCCATTTCCGCCACCATTGTTTTTGCTAATGATCATTAAGATAATCATAAAAATAATTACAATTAGAATAATCCCACCAACTCCAATCCCGTCACCACCGCTATCAATATTCTGAATAGGTTTGAATTTCCCTTGCAAAGCATCAATAATGGAAGACGTTCCACGGTTAATGCCTTCATACCAATTTCCTTGTTTGAAATGTGGAGCAACTACATAATCTAGAATTTGTCCAGCTACAGAAGCTGTAAGATATTGTTCAACGGCTCTTCCTTGTTGTATGGCCATTGTTCTGTCTTCGGTGGCAATAAGAAAAACCACACCATTGTCCACGCCTTTTTTACCAATTCCCCATTTTTCTCCAAACATGGTGGCTAAGAAATTAATGTCTTCTCCTTTTGTACTTGGGATAATAATTACTTCTATTTCTGTAGATGTGGAATCTGCATACTTTATAAGTTTATCATTAAGGGCATTTTTTTCTGTAGCATTTAAAATATTCGCCTCGTCATAAACTGGATATAGAATATTTGGTTTTTGCGGAATATTGTACTGTGCAGATAACAGTCCGTAAATGCAAATGAAAAAAAGAGAATAAAATATTTTAAGAGAATGTAATCTCATTAGGAAGTTCGTTAATGTTTTCACCACGAAGTGGGAAATGTTTTTTTAGTTCGTAACCTGTTTCTAAGACAGCTTTTTTTAAGGGGTCGAAAAAGTTTTTTTTACCGAATTCTGTAGTAATTTCGTCGTGTAAACGATCCCAAAATTCTTGATGCACTTTTTGATGAATTCCTTTATCACCAATAATAGTAAGGTATTTTTTTTCGAAGTTGATATGGAAAAGAACAGCATTTAGTTCTGCAGTTTTCCCCATGCAAAGTCTTTTAAAAACTTCAAAAGCAGCTTCAGCATTATGATCTTCGGTGTTGGAATCTATATGGATTCTTATTTCACCTGTAGAATGCTGTTCTGCGGATTGAATGGCTTCCACAAGGGAAGCCATTTGTTGTTCTGTTAGGAAATTACTCATTATTCAGAGAATACTTCTGGAGCTTTATTAGCACCTGCTTCAGCTTTGAAGTATGGTTTTTCTTTAAAGTTCGTGAAATTCGCTAAAATATTATTAGGGAATGTTTTTATAGAAGTGTTGTAATCTTTTGCAGCATCGTTATAATAAACAGTTTCTGTTCTAATGCTGTTTTCAATTGCAGTATATTCTCTTTGGAAGTTGATATACTGTTGGTCTGCTTTAAGATTTGGATATTGCTCTACAACCGCCATTAATCTGCTCAAAGCTCCACTTAATTCACCTTGCGCTGCTTGGAATTTTGCCATGTCAGCTTCCGTCATATTTGTTGGATCAATAGTTACAGAAGTAGCTTTAGATCTAGCCTCAATAACTTTTGTAAGGGTTTCTTGCTCGAATTTTGAATAAGATTTTACGGTTCTTTCTAAGTTAGGGATAAGGTTTGCTCTTTTTTGATAAACCGTTTCTACGTTAGACCATTTTGCGTCCACCGTTTGTTCTTTTCCTACAAAATTGTTATATCCATTTTTACCCCAGAAGAATAGAATTCCTACAATAATTAGAAGGGCAATACCAATAGTTCCTGCACTCATGCAGCCTTTATTTTTCATAGTTTCAAATTTTTAATGTTTATTGTGCTGACCAAATATACAAATTATGTGCTAATTTTGTAAAAAAATAGAAAATGACGACAATTGTTGTGGCAATGGGAAAAAATAATGAAATAGGAGCTGATAATAGCTTGTTATGGCATCTTCCTAAAGATCTAAAACATTTTAAAGAAATTACTTCTGGACATCCTGTAATTATGGGCAGAAAAACCTACGAGAGCATTGGTAAACCGCTTCCTAATAGAACTAATATTGTGGTTTCTAGAAAGAAAGATTGGTTTGAAGAAGGAATTTTAATTGTGGGAAGTATTAAAGAAGCTTTAAAGTTTGCTAAAAAAATTGATGAGAATATTTTTGTAATAGGTGGTGGGAATATTTATGAGCAAACAATAGATTTAGCTGATAAGTTGGAAGTTACTCATGTAGATGCTAGTTTGAATGCAGATACTTTTTTTCCAAAAATTGATTTAAAAGTTTGGGTAAAGACCCAAGAAATGTGTGTAGAAAAAGATGAGAAAAATAATTATGATTTTTGTTTTCAAACCTTTGAGAGAAAAACGGAAATCTGATTTCAAATTTTTATCTTTGCACTTCTAAAATTTTATAATGAATAAAAATATAAAGCTAGTTTTAGCTGCACTTTTAATAGGATTAGGAATTTACATGATGTTTTTTACAAGAAACATCGGATGGGGAATAGTGGTGTTTTTACTTTCTGCACTTCCTATTGTATTATATTTTAAGAATGAATATATCTTGTTGGCTTTTTGGCAACTAAGAAAGCAGAATATGGAGAAAGCAGCGGTGTGGCTTACAAAAATCACCAACTACAAATCTCAACTTCAAAAAAATCAGTACGGATATTTTCATTATTTACAAGGTTTAACTTTGGCTCAAGATAGTCCTGCGAAAGTAGAACCTTTTATGAAAAAAGCTTTAGAATATGGTTTGAATATGAAGCATGATAGAGCAATGGCTACTTTAAACTTAGCTGCTGTGGCTATTTCTAAAGGGAGAAAACAAGAAGGACAAAAATTGTTGGAAGAAGCTAAAAGATTAGATTCTGCAGGAATGATGACGGAGCAAATAAAAATGATGAAGGACCAACTGAAAATGCCAACCATGCAAAAACATGTGCATAATCCAAATATGAGAAATAGAGGGAAATTCTTCTAACAACTCATTTAAAAATAAAAAATGCTTTCCAAAATTGGGAAGCATTTTTTTATGATTCGCTGCTGTCGCTGTGCAGTGAGCGATCGTAGAATTTAGGCATTTGCCAATGGTATTTTACCGCTAAAGTTCTAATGCCAACAATTAAAAGTATGGTGAAAACCTGTATGAAAGTGTAAGAAAGACTTGAATATTTTGCTAAAAGAATGAAAGCACTTCCGCCCACAATACAGGCTGTTGCGTAAATTTCTTTTCTGAAAATTAATGGAATTCTATTCAAAAGAATATCCCTAATAATTCCTCCAAAACAACCCGTTATCGTTCCTAAAGTCATACAAATAAGCGGATGTAAATCGGCATTTAACCCCTTTTGAATACCGATTATGGTGAAAAGTCCCAATCCAAAACTATCGAAAATAAAGAGGGTGACTTTAAAATTCTTTTCAATGGATTTAAAAAGCATGGTGAGAACGCAAGTGATAAAAATAAGTGAACACATCCATAAATCGTGCATCCAGAAAACGGGAACGTCTAACAATAGATCTCTTACGGTTCCTCCTCCCACAGAAGTTACAAAAGCAATAATTAATACTCCAAAAGGGTCCAATCTTTTTTGCATAGCTGCAAAAGTTCCCGACATGGCAAAAGATATCGTTCCAAGGACTTCTATAATAAAGTTGAATTGCTCGTGCATGCGTTTTTATTGGTAATGGGTGATAGGTAATAGGTTAAAGTGTAGATTTTTGTGATATTTTAATACATCTCATTTCAAAAATGAGATAAAAAACTGACAACTAAAAACTATCAACCAACAACTAATTCTAAACTCTTACTGAATCTGGAACCAAAAGTTCATATTCCCCTTTATGGGTAATAATTTCTCTTACAATACTAGAGCTGATGAATGATTTTCCTGAAGAAGTTAATAAAAATACAGTTTCTAATTTTCTGTGCGCCAAAGTTCTGTTGGTATGGGCGATAGCTTTTTCAAATTCAAAATCGGCAGGGTTTCTTAGTCCACGAAGGATGTATTGGGCATCTTTTTTTATGCAATAATCTACGGTAAGACCTTCGAAAAAATCCACTTCTACATTGGGAAATTCTTTTACAGAATCTTTAATAAACTCCATTCTTTTTTCTAATGGGAACATATATTTTTTCTGAGAGTTTTGTCCAATAGCGATAATTAATTTATCAAAAAGGGGAGCGGCTCTTTCAATAATATCATAATGACCTAATGTAATAGGATCAAAAGAACCTGGGAAAACTGCGATTTTCATTTTATATAATTATGAATTATGAATTATGAATTAGTTTTGTCTAATATCTAATGTCTAATATCTAATGTCTAATATCTAATATCTAATATCTAACGTCTAATATCTAACGTCTAATGTTTAACTTTTCTAAGTGCTTTTTCAACTTCATTACCACAAAGGTCTTTGATGGAAATTCCGTAATGTTTAGCTTGTTGAGGAAGAATACTTGCAGGAGAAAAACCAGGATTGGTATTCATTTCAAGCATATAAGGAGTTCCGTTCATAATGATATATTCACTGCGGGAAAATCCACTCATTCCCAAAGAATCGTAGGCTTTTTTCGCAATGTTTTCTACTTTAATCTTTGTTTCTTCGTCTATTCTTGCAGGAGTAATTTCTTCTGAAGCACCTTCATATTTAGCTTGATAATCAAAAAACTCATTTTTAGAAACAATTTCTGTAATTCCTAAAACAATAGTTTCTCCTTGATAATCGATAACTCCTACAGAAACTTCCGTTCCGTCTAAGAAACTTTCGATTAAGATTTCATTATCTTCCTTAAAAGCTAGTTCTAGTGCAGGTTTCAGTTCATATTTTTCTTTTACTTTAGAAACACCTAATGAAGATCCACTTTGGTTAGGTTTTACAAAAAGTGGAAGTTGAAGTGTATTTATAATTTCCTCTTCATTAACTTCTTCTCCTTTTCTTATATAAATACTTTGTGCGGAAGGAATTCCATATTTAGATAAAACAGCAAGAGTGTCTTTTTTATTAAAAGTTAGGGCACTTTGGTAAAAATCACAACCTGTATAAGTTTGTCCAATAGTGTCCCAATAGGCTTGTAGAATACCGTTTTCACCTGGTGTCCCGTGGATAATGTTAAAGCAAACATCGAATTTAACATCAAATCCACTTTCAAGATTTACAGAGAAATCAGCTTTATTGATAGGCGTTTTTTCGTTACGATCGTCAATGAAATACCATTCGTCTTTTAAAATAACGACTTTATATACATTGTAAAGATCTCTGTCTAGAGAATCATAAATTAACTGACCGCTTTTTAGGGATACCACATATTCATCTGAATAGCCTCCCATAACTACGGCAACATTCTTTTTGCTCATAATATATTGGTATGATGTGGCAAATTTAATAATTTTATGAGATGATTCTATGGATTTACGCTTTTTTTAAAATCTATTGTATTTTCTGATTTCAAAAAAATAAATTTTAAAATTATTACCTATATTTGCCGTTATAATTAAAGTAAGTTACAGATGTTGAAATCACTTTTCAATTGGAAAGTTTTAGTTAACTTGTTAGTAGCCATAGGTATCTTTGTAGGATTAGTATGGCTTACATTTCGTTGGTTAGAATACCACACCCATCATGGACAGGAAATTCCTGTTCCTAATGTTATTAATAAAACTGTACAAGATGCAGTGAAAATTTTGGACGATGTAGGTTTAGACTATGAAATCGACAGTGCAGAATATAATCCTAAATTTAAACCTTTACAAGTGCTTCAAATATCTCCTATGCCTGGTTCTAGGGTAAAAGATGGTAGATCTGTCTATTTAAAGATAAATCCGAGAACTTGGGCTAAAGTTTCTGTTCCAGATGTCCTTAATAAATATTCTGGATTGGCGTTTCAGCGTTTAGAGCAAGTTGGTTTAAAAGTAGGAGATACTATTTATGAACCCAGTATCCAAAGAGACGCAGTTATCAGAATGATGATGAAGGGTAAAGAAGTGAAGCCTGGAGACCAGCTTGCGAGATTTAGTATTATAGATTTAGTAATTGGTACTGGTCCGATGAGAAATATTTCTATTCCTAATGTGGTGGGTCTAACAGTAAAAGAAGCTAAAGTTGTTATTGCAAGAAGCTTATTCGAAGTTGGATTGGTTGAACATGAAGATGGTGGCCAAAGCGATTCTGATATTGTGTACTATCAAGATCCTGGATTTGGAGATTTACGAGACCAAGGAATGCAAATAGATTTGTGGGCAAGTAAAAAAACTCCAGCCGAGATGCAAGGGAAAATTAATCAACTGAATTCTATTTACAGAATAAAGATAGATACTACTTTACCACCGGTGCATTACGAGGAAGTTCCAATATATAGCAATCCAGAGCCAGTAACGTCTGCTCCAGCGCCTAAAGTTGAATCTCCCCAACCAGTGCAACCAAAAGCAACAACGCCAAGTTCTAATACTTCAAGTGTTCCCAAAAATAATACAACTAACAATAAAGTAGATACAAAGCCTAAAACTAGTGGAACAACTAATACAAGCGTTCCGAAAACTACAGAAAAACCCAAGCCTAAAAAGGTAGTTGTAGAATAATTTAAAAAAACTTTACTCAACATAGCTTCAACTCCAAACGTTGAAGCTTTTTATTTAAAAAATATATGAACGAGGAAAATGATAACTTTTTGGATGGAAATTTTGCCCAAGAAACGAATATAGATATTGATGAGGAAAATGCTGGGCTTTATGAACATCTTAACTTAACAGTAGATCCCAAACAAGAGCCCTTGCGAATAGATAAATTTTTACTTATCTACAGACAAAACTCTTCCCGAAATAAAATCTCACAAACTTGTAGAGCTGGGAATGTTATTGTAAATGGCATTCCTGTAAAGCAAAACTACAGAGTCAAACCGGGAGACCAAATTTCTGTTCTGTTAACGCGCCCTCCAAGAGAAAACGTTATTATTCCTCAAGATATCCCCGTTAATATTATTTATGAAGATGAAGATTTAGTGGTTGTGGACAAAAATGCAGGAATGGTGGTGCATCCTGGTTTTGGAAATTGGGACGGAACCTTAGTGAATGCATTGGCTTCTCATTTCCAGAAAAATGGCGTGAAATCTGATTTGGATAGAGTAGGACTAGTGCATCGTATTGATAAAGATACATCTGGACTTTTAGTAATCGCTAAAAACGAATATGCTTTAAGTTTTCTTGCCAAACAGTTTTTTGAACGTACTACCAAGAGATTGTATTGGGCATTTGTTTGGGGAAATGTTCAAGAAGATGAAGGAACAATCCGCGGACATATCGGAAGACATATTAAAAATAGAATGCAAATGACGGTTTATGAAGATGGAAGTCAGGGGAAACATGCTGTAACGCATTATAAAGTGATAGAAAGATTTAAATATATGACTTGGGTAGAGTGCAAACTAGAAACAGGAAGAACACACCAGATTAGAGCTCACTTCAAACACATAGGTCATACTTTATTTAATGATGAAAGATATGAAGGGCATACGCCTTTAAGAGGTGTTAACTTACCTAAGTACAAGCAGTTCATTAAAAATGTATTTGAAATTTTACCAAGACATGCATTGCATGCACACACTTTGGGATTTGTGCACCCAACTACCAAAAAAGAAATGTATTTTGAGAGTCCAATGCCATCGGATATGGAAGAAGCTGTAAAAAAATGGAGAAAATATTTAGAAAATTGAATATATATTAAGAAATTTTTTATATTTGTTGAACTGAAATCAAGATTTGTTATGAGAAAACTATATGCTATCGTATGTTTGGCCCTTTTATCTAATGCATACAAAGCACAAGAATCTTTACCATATTATCAGCAATATCTTTTGGATGGTGAGTTCTTATTTAACCCTGCACACTACGGAAAAACAGATTATGTGCAGTTAAATGCTAATTATCAACAACAGTTTTCAAAGTTTAGTGAATCTCCTAATGTACAATCTTTAGGAATTAACGCTAATATCTTTGATAGAGTTGGAGCAGGACTTTCTGTATTTAGAGATAGTAATGGTCCAATATCTGCGGGTGGTATTACAGCGGGAGCTTCTTACTTTATTCCAATTAGTAGTGATGGTGAAAGAAAAGACCAATTTTCATTTGGTACAAGTGTCAACTTCTATAACATGAATTTTGATTACACAAAAGTGAATGTAGAAGACCTTAGTGATCCATTATTGTACGGACAAGAAGGTAACATTTTTATGGTATATGCTAACTTCGGTTTAGCTGCTACTTTTAAAAATGTATTTGCATCCGCTTCGGTTAACGATATCGCTTTAACTAATGATGAAGCTATTACCAATGGTATTGAACCTTCACCAATTAAAATCTTCTTAAACTTAGGTTACGATTGGCATTTTGGAGATAATATGTATGTTACTCCTTCAGTTTTAGTTAATTTGAATACTAACTCTACAAGAATGATCGACTATAACTTAATGGGTACATTCTATAACGAAATTAACTCATTCTCTTTAGGAGCGAGTTTCAGATCAGTTCAAAATAGATTTGACAGCCAGAGTTTAGCAATTGCACCAGTAGTTAAATTGAAATTCAACCAATTTATGGTGGGAGCTACTTACAACATCGGAATGTCTGATATTCAGACTTATGGTGGAAACTCTTTCATGTTAAGTGTAGGATATAATTTCGATAACTTCATCAATAGAAGAGGATTTAGATACTAATATCATTTAATTATAATAAATTTGAGCTCTGATTTTTTCAGAGCTTTTTTTATGATTTACATTCACATACCTTTTTGCAAACAAAAATGCAGTTACTGTAACTTTCATTTTTCCACATCTCTTCAGCACAAAGAAGAAATGCTAGCTAGTATTAAAAAAGAAATTTCATTGCGCAAAGATGAACTTCAAAATAAAAAACTGAAATCATTGTATTTTGGTGGTGGAACGCCTTCCATTTTAGGAGTGGATGAAATTAAAAGTATTACAGATGAGGTTTTGCAATATTTTGAATTTGCTAACAATATAGAAGTTACCCTAGAAGCCAATCCTGATGATTTGGATAAAAACTTCTTGCGAGAACTTTCTACATCATTTATTAATAGACTTTCTATTGGAACACAGAGTTTTTATGAAGAGGATTTAAAATTAATGAATCGTGCTCATAATGCTTCTCAAGCCGAAGATTCCATTAAAAGAGCTCAGGATTTTGGATTCGAAAATATAAGCATTGATCTTATTTATGGTTCTCCTACTTCGAATTTGGAAATTTGGAAAGAAAATCTCAATAAAACCATTCTATTAGAAATTCCACATATTTCTTCTTACGCTTTAACGGTTGAACCTAAAACAGCCTTGGAAAATTGGATTTCAAAAGGAAAAACCACTTCTCCTAATGAAACTGAGCAGAATGAAGAATTCTATTTCATGTCAGAATTTTTAAAGCAAAATGGCTTTGATCACTATGAGATTTCCAATTTTGGAAAACCTGGATTTCACTCCAAACACAATTCTGCGTATTGGAAGTATAAAGAATATTTAGGGATTGGACCTTCTGCGCATTCTTATGATGGTAGAAATTCCAGAAGCTGGAATGTTGCCAAT
The DNA here is from genome assembly GCA_023399595.1 of Bacteroidota bacterium. Classification (GTDB taxonomy): domain Bacteria; phylum Bacteroidota; class Bacteroidia; order Flavobacteriales; family Weeksellaceae; genus Chryseobacterium. The sequence continues at coordinate 15,212 of JAEWOR010000005.1, forward strand.
AATACACAATATATGAAGAGCATAAAAGACAATATTCTTCCACAAGAAACCGAAATTTTAAGTGAAAAAGACCAATTCAATGAAATGATGATGATAGGTTTACGAACGATTTGGGGGGTAGATTTAACTCATTTTCAACAGGATTTCTCTGATGAGGTTTTAGAACATTTTAAAAATGAAACGACTCAAAAACTCTCTGAAGGAATTCTCATTATAGAAGATAATCACCTTAAAATTCCAGAAAAACATTGGTTTCTAGCCGATGGAATTGCCTCTGACTTATTTATTGTCTAGAAGTTAGAAGTTAGAAGTTAGAAGTTAGAGGTTAGAAGTTAGAGGTTAGAGAATTTTTAGTTTTTTGGATAATGAGATTGAGTCATTGCTAGATAATTGCATTATTACATTGTTAGATTAATATTGTTCAGTATTTTTGTATAAAATTTCAAACGTTTTGAAGGCAAAACAAAATTTCAATCACCTTTCTCCAGATCAACCTATTGGTGTTTTCGACAGTGGAGTGGGTGGACTTACCGTAGCCAAAGAAATTAAAAGGCTGCTTCCTCATGAAGACATTATCTATTTCGGAGATACCAAACATCTTCCCTATGGTGAAAAATCTAAGGAAGCTATAACGCAATATTCTAAGCAAATTACCCAGTTTTTATTGGATCAGAATTGTAAAGCGATTGTTATTGCTTGTAATACCGCAACCGCAAATGCATTGCCAGAAATTCTGGAATTAGTGGATGGTAGAGTTCCTGTAATTGATGTTATAAACCCCGTTGCAGAAAAAGTTTCTTACGAAATTCATAATAATGTGGGAGTTATTGCCACAAAAGCCACTGTAAATTCTGGTTTGTATAAAAAAAGTATCCGAAAACATAATAAATTTATTAAAGTAGACGAGTTGCCGACGCCTTTATTGGTTCCAGCGATTGAAGAAGGCTTTAAAAATCACCCAATTACTCATGCTATTATTTATAATTATTTGAGCAATAGCAAACTTAAAAATATCGAAACCCTTATTTTAGGTTGTACCCATTATCCACTTTTGATAGATGAAATAAAACAATACTATGGAAACCGAGTTCGCGTAATTGATTCTCCGAATATTGTTGCCAACCATTTAAAAAGTATTTTGGACAAATATCATTTGTTGAATTTAGATAACCATAAACCTAATTATCATTTCTATCTTTCAGATATCACTAAAAACTTTGAGAAAATATCTAAAAAATTCTTCGGGAAATCTATAGATTTAGAATTGAAAGTCTTATAAAACTTAATTTTATTGCTCGTTTTACGTATAATGTTTAATTTTAACGCAAAGTCCGCAAAGTTTTTTTGAAAAAGAAACTGTTTTTAAGTCCGCAAAGGCGTTTTTACTTCACAAAAGCTGTAAAGATTTTAATTATTATAGATAACGGAAATTCATTATATTCAAATAAGAAATCATGAAAAAAGCCTTCATCTTTACTTTTTTAAGTTATTTTGTCTATACTGTATTGTTTTACCTCCTTCTCGGAAATGTTCTTGAAGGTTTTTACTTGATTATTGGACTTGTTTTGGGACAAATTTTTTTAATACCAGTTTTTAAGGAAGTTAATTATCAATCGGGAGCAAAAATTCAAGTAAAATGGCTGTGGAGTAAAAAAGTTTTTTTTGAAATTTAGAAGTAAGAAACAAAAAAAGTTGCACCTCTAGATGCAACTTATCTTATTTTATATTAGAAATTTAATGAATTTCTTCTGTTTTTTCTAAAGGTTTAAAGAAGCTGAAAGTAATATTCCCATACTTTCTAGAGTCGAAAAGTTGAGGATGTTGAATTTTTAATCTTGTTTGATGTTCCAAAACAAAAATTCCGTTTTCTTTTAAATAATTATTGTTCAATACCAATGAAATTATTTCTTGGTATTTTTTCTCATCAGTTTCAAATGGAGCATCCGAGAAAATAATATCGTATTGTTTTTTGTTTCTATTTTTTTTCAACCATTCATACACATCACTTCTTTGAATATTCAGTTGCAAAGACATTTCTAATTCTGCTGCTGTAGAATGAATGAAACTCGTGTGTTTGGTATTCATTTCTACAGAAGTGATGTCTTGAGATCCTCTGGAAGCAAATTCTAATGAAATAGAACCAATTCCCGCAAATAAATCGAGTACAGAACAGAATTCCAAATCGTATTTATTTTCCAAAATACTGAACAAAGCTTCTTTAGCAAAGTCGGTTGTAGGTCTTACATCAAAATTTTTTGGTGCCGATATTTTTTTAGCTTTCCATTTTCCGGAGATGATTCTGTACATTTTGTAGAAGTTAGTGGTTAGAAATTAGAAAATTAATGGTTTCATTAATTCTAATTCAAAATAAAATTTTTAGTGGGAATATTATCAAAAATAATTTTAATGTTCTTTACAAATTTTTGAAGTTCTGAGATAAAAGTTTCGTTTTCTGTGGTTTCGCCGTACACAAAAAAGCTAGTTTCGTTAATGCTAAAACCTATTTTACTAAGCGTAAACATTACAAAATACAAGAAATCTACTTCTGAATTTACATCAAGATTGTTGTATAAAATTACTTTTCCTTTTTCAATAGCGAAAAACTCACATTGATTGTGGTAAAGGTTGATGTGGATTTCTTTTCCGTTTTTAGATGCAATAGAATTTAAAAATTTATCGCCCGAAAAATTAAAATAAGAAGGCCAAGAAACCGCTTTTAGTTGATCATAAAATTCTTTTGGAAAAGTATAATAAAATTGAATCTCATATTTCTTGTTCACAGAAAGCATTAATTCTTCAGTTTCTTTATCAGTAGGAGCGTTAAAAGCAATTAAATCATGTCCTAATTCATGTTCTTTGAAGGTTTCTGGCATCAAAGTGAAATGATTGAGAGCAGAAACTACATTAATTTCCTGAAACTTTTTTTGAGTTAAAATTTCATTCAATTTTTCACGGAGTAAATTTTTGGGTGATTCTTCATCTATAAAAAAAGAATTTTCCTCCAAAACCGTTTTGTTTTTGGAGATTTGATATTGCAAGCCGTCTTTTGTGAAAAGTAAATTGAGTTTTTCCATACATTAATGATGGCAAATTTACGGAAATTATAAAGAGAGAAAGTAAATTGTGTCTTTAAAAAATAAATTTGTTGTCAATAGCGTTCTAAATAAATTTAGGGCTTGCGAGTAAGCTACTTTTGTAATCACTCCTACAAAAGTTCTTTCGGGGCTTTCATCCAGTAAATCTTTGTATTTAAAAGTAATGGTAAGTCTTTTTCCTAAAAACTTTTGTGTATCTTCAAGATTATGGTTTTGAACTTCATCTAAAAACATCATGGTTAAGAATCAATTCAAATTCATAATGTGTTCTAGCACTTTGTTTGAGTTTGAAATGCTTGTAATGAGAAATAGACTTCCCTTGAATGATTATGTTTAAATTAATAATCCTATTAATCCCTGAAATATGATTTTCCGACAATCTATCAGCATTGCTTGACTATTTTTTCATCTTGTTTGGTGTTTAATATCAATTGATTAACAGTTAACAGGATGAAAATAACAATCACTTTTGAATTATAATGTAGTAGAATTACTACAATTTCAAAAAAATATAATTTTTAATTAAATAGTTCTATATTCTAAAAAAAAATATCTAAACCTTGATTAAGTTGCTAGATACAGTCAAAATAAAAAAGCAATCGACTGATTTACAGAAGATTGCTTTATTTACAATGTAGACCCACAGGGATTCGAACCCCGACAAACGGTACCAAAAACCGGTGTGCTACCGTTACACCATGGGTCTCCGTTTTATTGTGGTGCAAATATACGACGATTTTGTTTATTTGCAAGTGTTTTAAAAGAAAAATTTAAATATTTTTAAGTTTTTTTTATTCTTTAGATTTAAGTTATTCAAAATGAGGAAATTAATTTTTAGTTGATTTTTTATTTTTTTGAAAGAATTCTTTAGGAACAAATCCATAATGTTTTTTTTATACTATTATACTAACTTTGGAGTATGGAAATAGACTTTAAACGAGTAATTCATTTTTCAGAATATAAATCAAGCTCCAAATTTGAAGAAAATGTCTTAGAATTTATTGAAGAATGGTTTTCTAGTTCGGAAACTGTGCTAGTCCAAACTTCTGGTTCTACAGGAACGCCCAAAATCTTTGAAATTGAAAAATTGAGAATGTTGAATTCCGCAAAGAAAACCTGCGATTTTCTGGACTTAAAAGAAGGGAACACAGCATTACTTTGTCTTCCTATAGAATATATTTCCGGGAAAATGATGGTGGTGCGTTCTATTTTCAGAAAACTGAAACTTCATATTGTTACGCCCAGCTTGAATCCATTGGAACATATCCACCAGGAAATCGATTTTTGCGCGATGACGCCTTTACAGGTGGAGAACTCTTTGGATAAACTGCATTTAATAAAAAAACTCATCATTGGTGGAGCTTCTGTTTCAGAGAATCTTAAATCTCAAATCTCAAATCTCAAACTACAAAATCAGATTTTCGAAACCTATGGCATGAGCGAAACTCTTTCTCATATTGGTTTACGTCAGATTTCTCCAAATGAAGAAGCGTATTTTTCTTTATTCGAAGGAATTCATATTTCCCAAGACGAAAGAGGTTGTTTGAAGATTGATGCGAAAGAATTAAATCCCGAAATGCTACAAACTAATGATATTGTAGAAATTTCTAATGAAAAACAGTTTCGGTTTTTGGGACGTGCGGATAATGTTATTAATTCTGGAGGTGCTAAGATTTTTCCGGAACAATTAGAAACTCTGGTAAAAAAAGAAATTCCCAACGAAGTGGTTTTCCTAGGAATTCCAGATGAGGTTTTAGGACAGAAATTAGTTTTGGTTGTTGAAGGAAATGAAAACTCTTTTATTCGCCATCAACTATCAACCATCAACTATCAACTAAAGTTTCATAAGCCGAAGGAAATTATTTTTGTTGAAGAAATCCCAAGAACGCCTAACGGAAAAGTAAACCGACGAGGATTACTGAATCAAATTATATCAAAATAGTTTAAGAAGACAAAAGTCTTTTATCTTTTTTCTTGACTCTAAGACTCTATTCAAAATGAAAAACTTCACCTCAGAAATTATTTACAAAACAGCACGCAGCAGTGGAGCTGGAGGACAGAATGTCAACAAAGTAGAAACTATGGTTTCTGCAAAATGGCATGTTGCTTCGTCACCGTTTTTTTCTGAGGAAGAGAAATTATTAATCCTCGAGAAACTGAAAAATAAAATCAATGCGGATGGATTTTTACAAATGAGCTCTCAAGAATCGCGCTCACAACTCGATAATAAAGAAAATGTCACGCAGAAAATGCTTACTGCAGTAGAAAAAGCATTATTCATTCCTCGCAAAAGGAAAGCCACAAAACCAACAAAAGGTTCCAAAGAAAAACGCTTGAATCAGAAAAAACAACATTCTGAGAAAAAAGAAAACAGGAAGTTTAGGTTTTAGGTATTAGACACTAGATATCAGACACTAGACATCAGAGATCTAACTTTTCCTCAATAAAAGAACGAGTAAATCTGTTATCTGATATCTCTTATCTATTAGTCTCAAGTCTAATCCTTATCTTTGCAAAAATAAATTTCAAAATGAGCAATAGACCAATTTCAGAATTTCTTGAAAAGTACTATTTACACTTTAACGCTGCTGCTTTGGTAGATGCGTCTAAAGGTTATGTTGCCCACCTAAAAGATGGCGGGAAAATGATGATTACTCTTGCTGGTGCAATGTCTACAGCAGAAATGGGTAAAATTTTGGCAGAAATGATTCGTCAGGGAAAAGTAGATATTATCTCTTGTACAGGTGCCAACCTTGAAGAAGATGTAATGAACTTGGTGGCGCATTCACATTATAAAAGAGTTCCTAATTATAGAGATTTAACGCCTGAGCAAGAAAGAGAATTGCTAGATCAGCATTATAATAGAGTTACCGATACTTGTATTCCAGAAGAAGAAGCTTTCAGAAGATTGCAAACGCATTTAGAAGATGTTTGGCATGCGGCGGAAGAAAAAGGAGAAAGATATTTCCCGCACGAATTTTTGTATCAAGTAGTAAACTCTGGAGTTCTAGAGCAGTATTACGAAATTGATCCTAAAGATTCTTGGATTGTAGCGGCGGCTGAAAAAAACTTGCCTATCGTTTGTCCAGGTTGGGAAGATTCTACAACAGGAAACATTTTCACCTCTAACGTTATCAAAGGAAACTTAAATGTTCACACCGTAAAATCAGGTATCGAATACATGATTTATTTAACGGAATGGTACAGAGCCAATTCAGGTGGAAAAGGCGTTGGTTTCTTCCAAATTGGTGGCGGTATCGCTGGAGATTTCCCCATTTGTGTAGTTCCGATGATGTATCAAGATTTAGAGTGGGAAGACGTTCCTTTCTGGTCGTATTTCTGTCAGATTTCCGATTCTACAACGTCTTACGGTTCGTATTCAGGAGCTGTTCCGAACGAGAAAATCACTTGGGGAAAACTGGATATCGATACACCTAAATACATTGTGGAATCAGATGCAACCATCTGTGCACCATTGATGTTCACTTATATTTTAGAAAATTCTTAAACATTTGTCATGCTGAGCTTGTCGAAGCATCTCATCTTAAAAATACTATTTAATGCTCAGCTTAGGTTGGGCATTTTTTGTTTTTTGGCGTGTCCCTCGCCGAAGCTTTTCCAACCGCTCGGGTCGGGCTGCTTTGGGCTCCGCTTCGCTTCGGTGCTTCGCACGGCTCCCTTCGGTCGCCCCCGCCGCATCCCTCACGCAATTTAATCCAACGAGTTAATCAAAACATAGTATTTGTACCCCAACAAAATCTTTTCAAACTTTGTCAGTTTCAAAGGATCTTTCTTGGAGAGTTTTGGCAAAAATGCCTTATTAAACTTATTCAAAACTCGAAAAAATGACTTCTTCATGGTCAACAGATTTTTAAGACTTCAAAAATAATTAAAAACCTCCAACCTCCAACCTCCAACCTCGCATCTCGAACCTCAAATCTCGAATCCCAAATTAGTTTTCCATTGTATAAAACCAAAACTTTTAAGACCTTTGCACGATGCATCCAAAATTCTTAAAAATAGAAGATTATACCTACGATTTACCCAACGAAAAGATTGCCTACAATCCAGTAAATCCAAGAGATAGTTCAAAATTATTAGTTTACCAACAAGGAGAAATTTCAGAAAGTACGTACCGGAATTTGGCCGATTTTCTGCCCGAAAATTCGGTGTTGGTTTTCAATGATACCAAAGTGGTAAAATCCAGAATTTTTTTTCAAAACGAAACGGGTGCAACCATCGAGATTTTTTGTTTAGAACCCCATGGCGAAAATATAGATTACGATTTGCATTTTCAGCAAACTCAATCTGCGGTTTGGACGTGTCTCATTGGGAAAGTTGCAAAATGGAGACAACCAAAACTTTCAAAAACAATCTCAGTAAACGGTCAAGAAATTGTGCTTTCCGTGGAAATGCTTGAAAAATTAGCCGATTCTTATGTGGTAAAATTCACTTGGACTCCCGAAAATATTTCCTTCGGAGAAGTAATGGATGCCGCAGGGGTAACGCCGCTTCCGCCTTACATCAAAAGAGTAGCGGATAAAACGGATGAAGAAACTTATCAAACCGTTTATTCCGAACATGAAGGTTCTGTAGCGGCGCCAACGGCGGGGTTGCATTTCACCAATAGCGTTTTAGAAGATTTCAAAAATAAAGGAATTACTTCTTTATTTACCACGCTTCATGTGGGTGCAGGAACTTTCAAACCTGTAAAAGCAGAGGTGATGGAAGATCATATTATGCATTCGGAATGTTTAAATATTACAGTTGATTTTCTAGAAAGTCTTTTAAAAAACATTGAAAACCCAATTATCACTGTTGGAACTACTTCTACAAGAACTTTGGAGAGTATTTACTGGATGGGAAATAAAATCGTGAACAATTCAGAAATTTCTTTTGATGATTTAAAAATTTCTCAGTGGACCCCTTACGAAACAGAGAAAACCTGTTCTGCCAAAAATGCAGTAAAAGCGCTATTGAATTGGATTCAGAAAAAAGGAAACACGCATTTATCCATAGAAACGGAGATTATTATTGCGCCAAGTTATCAGTTTAAGCTGGCGAAAGGATTAATCACCAATTTCCATCAGCCACAATCTACTTTATTGTTGTTGGTTTCCGCTTTAATTGGAGAAAACTGGCGAAAAGTATACAATTATGCGCTCGAAAATAATTTCAGATTTTTAAGTTATGGCGATGGAAGTTTGTTGTTGCCTAATAAATTTGACTAACTTTAGTCGATGAATGCGCAATTTAAAGAACAGGTTTTCGAAATCATCAACCTCATTCCAAAGGGGAGAGTGACGAGTTACGGTGCTATTGCAAAAGCAGTCGGGCTTCCCAATCATTCTCGACACGTTGGAAATGCGTTGAGAAATTACGGTGAAGATTTTCCTGCTCATCGGGTTTGTGGCGCTTGCGGATACATTACGGCTTCTTGTTTGGAAGAATTTGTAGCTAAACTTAATAAAGAAGGCGTTGAAGTGAAAGGAACAAAAATCCAGGATTTTAAATCGGTTTTTTGGGATCCAACAACGGAAATTCAACTTTAAAATTATTCAATCGATATTGTAATACTTATAGGTTAGTTCTTTTATTTGGTGAATCTTCGGAAAGCTTTATCCAATCTTCATTCTAAAACAGATTCCTCTTTTTTTATCTATATTTGTATTATCTAAACACTAATGGATGGAAATCGTATTACTATTGGCGATATTGGTTTTTGCAATTATTATACTGAGTAAGCAAAAACAAAATGCAAGTGAGAATCAAAAAAACATTAAAAATCTTGAAACAAAAATAGATGATTTAAAGAAACAAATCACTTCTCGAAATATTGTTTTACAAGACGAGCAAAAAACTAATTTAACTTCAGGTGTAGCGCCAATTACTAGAGAAACCTATACAGAAAAAGAAGTTGAAACAGAGCCCGAGATTCAGCTTTCAGAAATTAGTGAAGACTATATTCAAGAAGAAATTCTTTCCACAGAAGAACAATCTGCTATCGCAGCATTTAATTCTGATGACGCTCCAATAGAAATACATGAAGAAGCGCCACAATATACAATACCTCCAATTCCAGAGGTTGTAAAGGAAGAACCTAAAATTCCGCAAAAATCGTGGTTGGAAAAATTCAAAGAAAACAATCCCGATATCGAGAAATTCATTGGTGAAAACCTCATCAATAAGATTGGAATTTTGATATTAGTTTTAGGAATCAGCTTCTTCGTAAAATATGCCATCGATAAAGATTGGATTAATGAACCAGCCCGTGTAGGAATTGGTATTCTTACAGGTTCTATTGTAATGGGAGTTGCCCATCGTTTAAGGAAAAACTATGCAGCATTTAGTTCGGTTTTTGTAGGTGGAGCTATCAGTATTTTCTATCTCACCATTGGTATTGCATTTCATGATTATCATTTGTTTAATCAAACGGTGACGTTTATCATTATGGTGGTGATTACTATTTTTAGTGCTTTTGTATCTGTTTCTTACAACAGAAAAGAACTGGCAATTTTATCATTAATTGGTGGTTTTGCGGTTCCTTTTATGGTGAGTACAGGTGAAGGAAATTACAAAGTTCTCCTCACTTATATTGCGATTTTAAATGTAGGAATGCTCATTATTGCGTATTTTAAAAAATGGAATATTGTAACGCTTTTGGCCTTTTTATTCACGGTGATTCTTTATTCTTCATGGTTTGGAATGGAGTTTTATTCGCTTAAATTCCCTTATCAGGGAGCTTTAATTTTCGCAAGTATTTTTTATTTCATTTTCAGTATTGCAACGGTTATTAATAATATTCGAAATAAAGGAACATTTACAAAGCTTGAATATTTCATTATGTTGGCCAATACTTTCTTCTATTTTGGAATGGGAGCAACTATTATCGAAAACTGGAACCCAGAATTTAAAGGTATTTTTACTATTGCTTTGGCTTTATACAACTTCGTTTTTGCAATTATTTTATATAGAAAATTTGGGATTAATAAAGATGCTATTTATTTCTTATTGGGCTTAACTTTAACCTTTGTTACGCTTACTATTCCATTTCAATTTAATGGGAATTATATTACATTATTTTGGGCTTGTGAGGCTGTTTTATTATTATGGTTATCGCAAAAATCAAAGATTGGAATTTTTAAAGTGGGTGCTATAATTGTTCAAACTTTAATGTTGATGAGTTTGTTTATAGATTGGGCGCAAACCTATGGAGCTTATAATGAAGACCTTTATTTGAGACCGTTTTTAAACAAAATTTTTATTACGGGATCAGTTGCTTTAGGATCACTTGTTGCAACTTATTTCTTGTTGAAAAAAGAAAAAGAATCAACAAAATTTTACTTTCTAAACATCAATCCTAAAATTTACAGTTTTGTATCTGTTGTTTTGGCTGTATGTATTGGATATTTAGTGGGAATATTCGAAATTTCTTACCAAGCGGTTGGCTATTTTGTTAATTATTCCTCCGCAACTGCTTATCCTGTTTGGTATCATTTTGTTTTCTGTGCAGCTGTTGTATTCTTCTTGCTTCGAACTAAAAAATCACCGCAAATTATCACTGCGCTTAGCATTTCATTGCTTAATGTTTTTCTATACATTACTGTTTTCTATCGATTAACATTCGATGAAATGATTACTAATTTCACTAGAAATTACAACAACGACAATGCATTTATCATCCATTATTTCATATTAGTTTGCGTGGCGTATTTCCTTTTTGTTTTAGTGAAATTCAGGAATAATAACGCTTTGTCTTTTGTTTTGAATCATAAAATTGCGTTGTGGGCATTGGCTTTCAGCATCGTTTATATTTTGAGTATTGAAGTCTTGATTCACGGATTGGTTTTCTCTGGAGACATCGTTAATCAAGTTGAATTGTCTAAAAAATTCCCGAATGTAAATGGGAATTGGGAGATGAATAAAAATATTTATATCGACAATCAGTTTTTAGCTGTGAAAACTCAAATTATTAAGATTGGATATCCTATTTTATGGGGACTTTTGTCTTTTGTTTTCCTTATTATTGGTATCAAAAAACAAAATAAACAACTCCGTATTATCGCACTTTCATTACTAGGAATTACCATTGTTAAATTATTTTTCTACGATATTAAAAACGTTTCCGAAACAGGAAAAATCATTGCATTTATACTTTTAGGAGTGCTTATTTTGATTATCTCTTTTGTATATCAGAAAATTAAAAAATTAGTTATTGATGAACCTCAAGATAAAAAAGATGAAAAAAATATTTAGTTTATTAATTTTGCTTTTTATTTCTCAAATTGCTTTTTCACAGCAGTTTTCGGGAAAAATAAATGCTGTTTCTCAAAGTGGATTGCATCAAATTCAACTTTCACCAGAAGTACGCTCAGCAGCAAAAAATAATATCGATTTTGTTAGAATTCTAGATTCCAAAAAAAATGAGGTTCCTTATGTTATTTTTAATGGAAAAACCAATAATTCTCAACTTGAAAACTTTGTTATCATCTCTAAAAAAGCGGTTCATAATGTTGCAACTTCTGTTATTGTTTCCAACGAAAACGGAATTAAATTAAATCATCTTAATTTAAAAATTGCCAATACGGAAGTTGATAAAAAATACAGCATTAGTGGAAGTAATGACAATAAAGAATGGTTTGGATTGGTAAACAATCAAATGCTTACGAATTTAAATGAAGCTGGTAAAACCAGTGTGGAAAGAACTTTTAGTTTTCCTTTGAATAATTATAAATATTTGAAATTTGATTTTGTTGATAAAAACTCACTCCCTATTCATGTTTTAGAAGTAAACTTGAAAAAGAATTCTACCGTCGAAAATTCTAAAATTGAACTTCAAAATTTTAATCAAAAAATTTCAACGGATAAAACCAACAAGAAAACTACGATAGGAATTAGTTTTAAAACTCCACAAATTATCAATGGAATTCAGTTTGAAGTTGTGGCTCCGAATTATTATTTACGAGAGGCGAGAATAATTGTTCAACAAACTGGAAACAACAAAAAAAGAGCGGAAACTTATCCTGAAACAAAAAGTTTCTTTTCACTGAACTCTAAAACCGAAAATAAGTTTGAAATTTCTGAATTATTCACTAAAGATTTCATCATTGAGATCGATAATCAAGATAATCCCGAACTTCAAATTAAGAAGATTCAACTTTTCCAGAATCCCGTTAATATTCTTGCAGACCTTAAAGCTGGAGAAAATTATACCTTGAAAATTGATCCAAAACTGGAAGCTCCGAATTATGATTTAGCTCAATCAGGAATTAATTTCAACCAGAATTATCCTGCCGCAACTATTTCTTCATTAGAGAATATGGACAATTCTGAAAAAGAATTATCAGAAAAAACATTTTGGCAAAATCCTCTATTCATGTGGGTTTGTATTGTTTTGGCCGTTGTAATTATCGGCTATTTCTCGATTGCTATGATAAAAGATATGAACAAGGAAAATTAAAATGTAAAAAAACCTTCCACTTAAAGAAGGTTCTCTTTTTTTTGAGAGTAGTTATAATAAAAATTTCCTTTCACCATCTTAGTCTTTTATAATGGCCTTTCATATAAGAATGAAAACTTTCATGATTATTAGTTATATCAAAGATGACCATTTAATTGTTAAAAAAAAATACCCCAAAAGTGGTATTTTTAACATTTTTTAGTTATTTTTAACATTAATTATTAAATTATGACTGCTGAGAAACATGCTCTTAATAAAGTTTGGAACAGTTACCCTGAAGTTTTTGGATCTGAAGAATCTCATATTAATACAAAAATGGTAAAGAAGATTGTTGCAGATACCTTTGCTATTGGTCCATTCTATTATTATACGCTCAATATTGGAGACAGCAGTCTATCAAATTGCTCAACAAGTATTTTAAATATTCATGGGTTTTCGGAAGCGCCGCAAAACTTGTTGCAAATTATTAATCTAATACATCCTGATGATCTTCAATATGTAATTGCTGCGGAAGAAGCAGCTATTTTACAAATACTAAAAATGGGAGCAGAAAGCGCTTTAAAATTAAAGGTGAGCTATTGTTTTCGTATGAAAGTAGCGGATGGAAGTTATCATCTTTTTCACCATCAAGCGTTGCAAACAGTTTTAGATCAAAATGGACATATTCTTCAAGCTTTGAATATTCATACAAGGATTAATCATCTTACTAATGTTAATCTACATAATGTTACAATTTCTGGTATTGATGATCGGGATGATTTTATTCAAATTAATGTTAATAATCAGTCTCAAGGTTTACAATTCTATGATATTCTTACCAAGCGAGAGCTTGAGATTCTTTCTTTAATTGCTAGTGGACTTTCGACCGTTGAAATTTCTAATAAAATTTTTATCTCTGTTCATACCGTAAAAACGCACAGAAGGAATATTCTACGGAAAACGCATACTAATAAAAGCTCTGAACTGATTAAAAAATGTATAGAATGGGGACTTATTTAAAGTCTGTTGTATAAATATCATTCTTTCATTATTATTTAAATCTCTTACCTTAGGGGTATGAATTTTTCTGCGCTACAACCCGTATTTTCTAATGCAAAACATTTTCGAGATTTCTGGACGATAGGAAATGGTAAACACATGCAACAATGGAGTAATGCAAACCTTAATTTTGATCAATTTGACCGTTTCAAGGGATTGTATTACCATACTGATGATTTAGCCGATGAGGTGGTAAAATATTTTTTTTTCAAAAAAAGCTTTCGAGAGGCAAGTTTAGAAATTGAAAATTATATTACAAAAGGGGTAGGTTTTAATGATGTAAGCACTCCTGAAAGTGTGAAAAAGCTATTCCTACAAACACAAGAAATTCCTTCTTGGGTGGATTGGAACCTTATGGAAAGTGGAGCTAGTTTGTGTAGACGAGCAGGCTTAAATTCCCTCATTGTTCTACGTGATTATACATTAATGGGTGGGTATGACTATGCCTATCTTACAAAACCTCTAATATTTACTGAGGCTTTAAAAAAAGGAGCTGTAAAGCGCTTAGCTGATACTTTAAATTTTTGGGTAAATGTTACAAGAAAAGATGCTCTCCATTTGCATCAAAAAGGTTATGAAATGACAATTAAAACAAGATTAATTCATTCCTATTCCCGATTAATGATTTTAGATAAAAGAAAAGATTGGAATACTGAAAAATGGGGATTTCCAATTAATTCTTGGGATATGATGGCTACTTATATTGGCTTTTCATTGGTTTTTCTTCATGGTCTCAAAAAATTAGATTTGTCTATTTCTGAACAGGAAGAAAAAGGACATTTCATGCTTTGGAAATATATTGGTTACTTACTAGGAATTCCTGTAGAAATACTTCCTAATGATAAAAAAGAAGCCACTGAATTTTTCTATTTATGGACTTCTATTCAACCTCCTTCTGATAAAGATTCTGTTTTATTAGCAAAGTCTCTTTTGGATGAAAATTTAGAAGCTACCTTTTTAAAGTTTAAATTTCAACGCAAAATTTTACGTAAACTTCATGCTTCAATGAATTGGTTTTTACTAGATAAAGATGTAAACGAACGACTAGAAATTCCTAAAATAATGCTTCCTCGTATATTTCCCAACTTAATTAGGTTTAGAAATCGTTGGTTTCAGAAGTTTAATACCCCTGAAAAGCAAATAAAAATTGGTGGTGACGCTCAAGAAAAAGTTCTGGAAGATTATTTGAAAATAGCACCAAGAAATGTGCATAACTAAATTCTTCACTAACAAGTATTTTGTTATTTTTCAGAAATTATTTCCGTATTTTTGAAAAAATTATATTGATAAATGAGCAACGCAGACGATAAAAAGAAAGCACTTGCATTAGTGCTGGAAAAACTAGATAAAACTTACGGAAAAGGAACGGTAATGACTTTGGGTGATGATTCTGTAGATCATACAATAGAGGTTATTCCTTCTGGTTCTTTGGGATTAGATTTGGCTTTGGGAGTTGGAGGTTATCCAAAAGGAAGAGTGATAGAAATCTACGGTCCAGAATCTTCAGGTAAAACAACTTTAACGCTTCATGCTATTGCGGAAGCTCAAAAACAAGGTGGAATTGCTGCATTCATCGATGCGGAACATGCCTTCGATAGAACTTATGCCGCTAAATTAGGAATCGATTTAGAAAACCTAATTATTTCTCAACCTGACAACGGTGAACAAGCTTTGGAAATTGCTGATAATTTGATTCGTTCTGGAGCAATCGACATTGTAGTCATTGACTCAGTAGCTGCATTAACGCCAAAAGCGGAGATTGAAGGCGAAATGGGAGATTCTAAAATGGGTCTTCATGCACGTTTGATGTCTCAAGCTTTGCGAAAATTAACGGCAACTATTTCAAGAACAAAATGTACGGTTATCTTCATCAACCAGTTGAGAGAGAAAATTGGTGTAATGTTCGGAAATCCTGAAACTACTACGGGTGGTAACGCTCTTAAATTCTATGCATCTGTAAGAATTGATATCAGAAAAGCTTCTGCACCTATTAAAAATGGTGATGAAGCAATTGGTTCTAGAGTGAAAGTGAAAATTGTAAAAAATAAAGTGGCTCCTCCTTTCAAAATGGCGGAATTCGACATTATGTATGGTGAAGGGGTTTCTAAAACAGGAGAAATTCTAGATCAAGCGGTAGAAATGGGCATCGTGAAGAAAAGTGGTTCTTGGTTCAGCTATGCAGAAACTAAATTAGGTCAAGGTCGTGATGCTGTAAAAGAAGTATTGAAAGACAATCCTGAATTAGCAGAAGAACTTGAAAATAAAATTAAAGAGGAAATTGCTGCGAAAAAATAAAAGCTTTAGTTTTCTTATGAAAACAGTTTCGGCGAGATCTTTGGTCTCGCCGAAACTCGTTTATATATTAGCCTTGTCAAGGTTTAAAACCTTGACAAGGCTTAAAAAATTCAAAAAATTACTTTTTCAATTGCTCATAACTTCTAGCAATAAAATCATTAAGATCTTTTCCTTTCAACAAATTTTGAGAAAGTTTTGCTAAATCTAAAGCATACTGAATTTTAGAATTTTTCGTTTCTTCATTGTCGGATTTCAGAATTTCAGATGCGAAATCAGAGTTAGAATTCACCACCAAATTGTACATTTCTGGGAAACCACCCATCCCGAACATTCCGCCACCGCCAGTTGCTTGCATATCTTTCATACGACGCATGAATTCAGGTTGCGTAATCACAAACGGAGCATCATCACTTGCTAAATCTTCCAACTGAACCGTGAATTTCTGATCATTTACCGCCTTTTCAATGTCTTTTTTCAACGTTTCTTTTTCAGTTTCATTTAATTTAGAGATGAGTGGTTCGTCCTTTTTAATTAAATTATTCAAATGATCGGCGTCTACTCTTGCGAAAGAAATTTTCTCTTTAGACGTTTCTAATTTTTGAATTAAATGGGGTACTATTGGTGAATCCAATAATAAAACCTCATAACCTTTGTCTTTAGCAGCTTGGATGTAAGAATATTGTTCATCGGTATTTGAAGCATAAAGAATTACAAAATTTCCGTCTTTATCCGTTTGGTTGGCTTTCAATTTTTCTTCCAATTCGTTCCAAAGGTAATATTTACCATCAGTGGTTGGATACAGCGCAAATTTATCCGATTTTTCGTAGAATTTCTCCTCAGAAATCATTCCATATTCGATCACTACTTTAATGTCGTTCCATTTTTGTTCGTAATCTTCACGGTTTTCATTGAAAAGTGAAACCATTTTGTCGGCAACTTTTTTGGTAATGTAAGAAGAGATTTTCTTCACTGCTCCATCGGCTTGTAAATACGAACGAGAAACATTTAACGGAATATCTGGAGAATCAATTACTCCTCTCAAAAGCATCAAGAAATCGGGAACAATTCCTTTCACTTCATCGGTTACAAAAACTTGATTTTGGTATAATTGAATTTTATCTTTCTCAATATTTAAATTGTTGGAAAGTTTTGGGAAATATAAAATCCCCGTTAAATTAAACGGATAATCCACATTCAAATGAATATTGAAAAGTGGCTCCTCGAACTGCATTGGATACAATTCGTGGTAAAATTTGGTGTAATCCTCACTCGTTAATTCACTTGGGGCAATTGTCCACGCAGGAGTTGGATTGTTGATGATATTGTCCACTTCTTCCGTTTCGGGCTTAGTTCCTTCTGGAGCATCTTCTGGAAGTGGGAGAGTGTGCGTTTTTGTTCCAAATTTAATAGGAACAGGCATGAATTTGTTGTATTTCAGCAATAGTTCACGGATTTTTCCTTCCTCCAAAAACTCGGTAGAATCTTCAGCGATATGAAGGATGATTTCTGTTCCTCTTTCAGTTTTAGAACTTTCCTCAAGGCTAAATTCTGGACTTCCATCGCAAATCCAATGAACAGCCGGCTCATCTTTATACGATTTAGTGATGATTTCCACTTGGCTTGCCACCATAAAAGCGGAATAAAAACCAAGACCGAAATGCCCAATAATTCCTGAATCTTTCGCCGAATCTTTATATTTTTCTAAAAATTCTTCAGCTCCCGAAAAAGCCACTTGGTTGATGTATTTTTCCACTTCTTCACCCGTCATTCCCAAACCCTGGTCGATGATGTGAAGGGTTTTATTTTCTTTGTCAATTTTTACTTCGATTTTTGGATTTCCGTACTCAACATGAGCTTCTCCAATGGAAGTAAGATGTTTTAATTTTAAAGTGGCATCCGTCGCATTTGAGATTAATTCTCTCAAAAATATTTCGTGATCGCTGTATAAGAATTTTTTGATGAGCGGGAAGATGTTTTCCACGCTAACATTAATGTTTCCTTTTGTCATTGTATGTTTGTTAAATTTTTTTGAAGTTACAATAGATGAAATTTTGCTGAGTTTCAAAGGGTGTTTGATGGTCTTCGGTGAAGCATTCTACTTTTTCAAAATGATCTTTGAGAAGGTTGACAAAGCTTTCTTCGTTGTATTGAGTGATTTCTAAACCACTGCATTTTAAAGGTCCATCTTTTGAAAATGTACTGATGATGAGGTTTCCATCCAAATGATTGTTCAATAAAGAAACATATTTTTGAATGTCTTTTTCCGAAGTCAGAAAATGAAAAGTCGCTCTATCATGCCAAATATCGTAGTTTTCTGAAGGTTGAAATTCAGTAACGTCAGAAACAATCCATTTTATTTTGTTCGAATTTTCACCGAGACGTTTTTGCGCTCCTTCAATCGCAGATTTGGAAATATTGAGAACGCTAATATTTTCAAAACCTTCATCTAATAAAGCCTGAATAAAACTTCCATCGCTACCGCCAATATCAATAATTTTTGCTGATTTATCGGCGTTTAAAGAACGAATCAAACGAAGGGAAGTGGTGTATTCTTCTTGCGTCCAACTCATTTGGTCAGGCGTTTTAGTTTCGTATACATTTTCCCAGTGTTCTTTGTTGCTCATAAAATTTGTTTGTAGTTTTTGTTCAAAAAAAATACCATCAAAAATAAAGTGACAAATTGGCAAGGAGGAATGGTTTGAGTTCCAGCGGCGGCGAAGCCGCCGCTGGAAACTATCGTATAAAAAAAACCTTCCAGAAATGGAAGGTTCTTTTATAATTTAAGGTTTTGTCTTACAAAGAAGCAGAATGAACTAACATATCTACTAATTTATTAGAATAACCAGTTTCGTTATCATACCAAGAAACTAATTTTACGAAGTTTGGAGAAAGCATAATACCTGCATCTTTATCAAATACAGAAGTTTTCTTTTCACCAACAAAATCTTGAGAAACTACAGCATCTTCAGTATAACCAAGGATTCCTTTCAATGGACCTTCGGAAGCAGTTTTAATAGTTGCACAAATCTCATCGTAAGAAGTAGCTTTTTCTAATCTTACAGTTAAGTCAACTACAGAAACATCAGCAGTTGGTACTCTGAAAGACATACCTGTTAATTTACCATTCAAAGAAGGGATTACTTTTCCTACAGCTTTAGCAGCACCAGTAGAAGAAGGGATGATGTTGTTCAAAGCAGAACGTCCACCTCTCCAGTCTTTCATAGAAGGACCATCAACAGTTTTTTGAGTTGCAGTTGCAGCGTGAACGGTAGTCATTAAACCTTCAACGATTCCGAAGTTATCGTGGATAACTTTAGCTAAAGGAGCTAAACAGTTAGTTGTACAAGAAGCGTTAGAAAGAATTTTAATATCGTCTGTCAATTCGTTGTGGTTAACACCCATTACGAACATTGGAGTGTCATCTTTTGGTGGAGCAGAAAGGATAACTTTTTTAGCACCAGCGTTAATGTGAGCTTGAGCAGTTTCTTTTGACAAGAAAAGACCTGTTGATTCTACGATATATTCAGCACCAACTTCATTCCATTTAAGATTGTTAGGATCTCTTTCTGCAGTAATTCTAATTCTGTTTCCGTTTACTACAAGGTCGTTACCTTCTACAGAGATTTCACCTTTAAATTCTCCGTGTACAGAATCGTATTTCAACATGTAAGCCATGTATTCTGCATTAATTAGGTCGTTGATTCCAACTACTTCAATATTGTTTCTTTCTGTCATTGCTCTAAACACAAGACGTCCAATTCTACCAAAACCGTTGATACCTACTTTAATCTTTGACATAATAGTACTTTTTGTTAAATTATTATTTTATTATTAGTATTTAAATTATATAAATTTTCTATCTTAATTTACATGGATAAAATTTCCGAGATGGCTAATAAATCTTTATTAATATCATTGTGTTTCTTAATGGCTTCTTCAATAGAAGTAAATACCAATTGATTGGATCTAATACCTGCCATTACATTGTCTTTTCCATCCATAAGTCCTATTACAGCGCCATAACCTAATCTACTTGCTAAAACTCTGTCTGCACAACTAGGTGAACCACCTCTTTGAATGTGTCCTAAAACCGCCACACGAATATCAAAATCTGGGAATTCTTTTTTTGTTTTTTCGGAGATTTCAAAAACATTCCCAAGATCTTCTCCTTCAGCAATTACTACAATACTTGAAGATTTTCCGACTTCTTTTGCCTTTTTAAAAGTTTCGAAGAGCTCAGTTAAAGAATCTTTACGTTCTGGAATCAAAATATCCAATGCTCCAGAAGCAATTCCGCTGTTTAAGGCTATAAAACCAGCATCACGCCCCATTACCTCCACAAAGAAAACTCTGTTGTGGGAAGTGGCCGTGTCTCGAATTTTATCAATGGCTTCCATTGCGGTATTCAGAGCAGTATCGTAACCAATGGTGTTATCGGTTCCAAAAATATCGTTATCAATAGTTCCAGGAACGCCAATTACTTTGATACCAAATTCTTCATAAAAAACCTTTGCTCCAGTAAAAGTTCCATCGCCACCAATACAAACAAGTGCATCAATATTATGTTTTACACATGTTTCGTAAGCCTTTTGACGGCCTTCTTTCGTTCTAAATTCTTGAGATCTTGCGGATTTTAGTACAGTTCCTCCTTGATTAATAATATTTTTTACGGAACGAGGTCCCATTTTTATAATATCATCATGAACGAGACCGGAGAATCCTTCACGGATTCCGTAGCAAGTAATATTGAAGTGGTTAGCTGTCCTTACAACTGCTCTTAAAGCAGCATTCATTCCGGGGGAATCTCCTCCAGAAGTAAGTACGGCAATGGTTTTTACAGCGTTTCCTTCCATTCAAAAAAAAATCGTTTACAAATTTACGAAAACAAGTTCATATTTTTACATGATTATTAACATATCCTCTTTTTTTCATGTTAAGATGGAAATTAAAAGCTCCTAAAATTAGTAGGTTGGAAAAAATATCTTGCTGTTTTAGTTTCTGAATCACTCGTATTTAATTCGTACCAAGGTGAAATTTTTGGATGGAAAGGATTTGATAAAATATGAATGGATTGCGCAGGAGTAAAACCTTCTCCTAAAAGAAAAAGTTTTTTGCCTTTTTTGTTTTGAGCAACTCCTGCAATAAATACAATATGACCAGGACTCCCAGGAGTTATGAGTATGTCTCCTGTTTTTAAATTTTTGGTTTCAATTACGGGTTTTGTTTCATACTGATTTAATGAGATAGTTCCTGCATAAGTGAAAATTAAGTCCAAATAATTTCTAAAATTTTGATAAGAATCATCATAATTACTTGTTTTTCTATAACTTACAGAATTTCCGTTCACAAAAGCTCGTTTTCCATTTTTATAATCATTCCATGAGAGTAAATCTCCGCTAGTAAAATGAAATTTGATATCATCAAACCTTTTATTTTTATATAAATATTCGGCTTTAAGTCTAATAATGGCATCTGCACATTGTTGTAAATCTGTGGATCCTGTATCTATATCGAAAACGGCTTCATGTAAATTTTGGGTAGCAATAGGCTTGTTATCATATTTTAAAATTGGGCTTCCATAAGTTTTCAAGTTGAAATTTTCAATAAAATATCCGAAAGAATGAGGTTTTTCTTCAACCCATTCAAAATTTTTGGGTGGAGAGAATCTTGTTTTAATGGTGTTAGCATTTTTTGAAATTAACCTTATTTGATCTTCTTTAGCTAGAGAAATATCTGTTGTTTGGTTTTCAACTTTTTTGTCGCAACTATAAATAATGCCAATGAGAAAGAGTATTGTGATACAATGTTTCATCCAACAATTTTTTTTCTAAAATACAAAGAATGATGATACATATCTTAATTGTTGATCTGTTTTTAGTCCTCAAATTTCCTATATTTGAAATTCAAATTTCGAATTATGAACCACCAACCCGTTGAAGGATTTTCAAAACTTAGCAAACAAAGAAAAATAGATTGGCTTATTAGCGAATATCTGTCTAATGATAGAAGCTACGAGCAAATCTTACAACAATATTGGAACAACAATGCCGATTTACAAAAACTGCATGAAGAGTTCTCGGAAAACACCATTTCCAATTTCTATATGCCTTATGGAATTGCTCCCAACTTTTTAATTGATGGAAAACTTTTGGCTTTACCAATGGCCGTTGAGGAAAGTTCTGTGGTAGCGGCAGCTTCTAAAGCAGCGAAGTTTTGGTTGGATAAAGGAGGTTTTACCACAACCATTATTAATACTAAAAAATTAGGTCACACTCATTTTATATTGAATGTAGAACCTCATAAATTGCAACATTTCTTCAATTTTAAATTGAAAAAAAGATTGTTTGAAGCCACAGAAAGCATTACGGCAAACATGAGAAATCGTGGTGGTGGAATTCTAAATATCCGTTTGATAGACAAAACCGAGGAACTGGAAAATTATTTTCAGATAAAAGCGAGTTTTGATACGGTGGATTCTATGGGGGCGAACTTTATTAATTCTTGTTTGGAGCAGTTTGGGAAAACTTTAAAAGAGGAAGTTGCTCTTGAAGAAGATTTCACGCAGGAAGAAAAAGATTCTTTGCAAATTGTAATGAATATTTTATCCAACTATACTCCTGAATGTATTGTAAGAGCTGAGGTTTCTTGTCCCATTGCGGATTTAAAAGACGATAGCGGTATTTCTAATGAAGAATTTGCATCAAAATTTAAACAAGCTGTAACTATTGCAGAGATAGAACCTTACAGAGCAACAACTCACAATAAAGGAATTATGAACGGTGTAGACGCTGTAGTGATTGCTACAGGAAATGATTTCCGTGCTACAGAGGCTTGTGCGCATGCTTATGCATCAAGAAATGGTAAATATTCGTCATTAACGCATTGTACAACCGATAACGGAATTTTCAGATTTTGGATTGATCTTCCAATTTCTGTGGGAGTTGTAGGAGGTTTAACGAATCTTCATCCTTTAGTGAAATTCTCTTTGGCGTTGCTTGGAAAACCTTCTGCTCAGGAATTGATGAGTATTTTGGCGGTTTCTGGTTTGGCGCAAAACTTTGGAGCTTTACGTTCTTTGGTAACTACGGGAATTCAGAAAGGACATATGAAAATGCATTTGTTCAATATTTTGAATCAGTTTGGAGCTACAGAGGAAGAAAAACAACATTTTGTGACTTATTTCAAAGATAAAACAGTAAGCCACCACGAAGTAATTGCCGAATTGAACAAATTAAGATCAAAATAAAAATGCAGTATATTCAATATATTCTTCCTATTATATTTCTTGTCTTAGGAATAGTAATACAAACCAGTAAAGATCCACGTTGGGCGTCTTCCAAAAAAATGGGTAAAGTGCTTATTGTTTTAGGAATAATAACACTTATTGCAAGATTGGTATTGTATTTTGCAGTTTCTAAATAATTAAAAATAAAGTATTAAAATATATACATGAAAACATTAACATTAGTAATAGGAGCTGTTTATGGGCTTTTGTCAGTAGTTTTAGGAGCTTTTGGAGCACACGCCTTCAAAAAAATACTTTCTGTGGAAAGATTAGAAAGTTTTGAAACAGGTGTTCGTTATCAAATGTACGCCGCTTTTTTCCTTTTAATTGTTGGTTATATTTTAAAATTCGATACCAGTTCTGAGAAATGGATTTCTTGGTTGATGATTTTAGGAACCATTTTATTTTCCGTAAGCATCTATTTCTTAAGTTTCCAAGATTATTGGGGTGTGAATTTAAAATTCCTAGGTCCTATAACTCCACTTGGAGGTTTTTTAATGATTGTTTCTTGGGGAATATTGATTTTCCATTTCGCGAAAACTAAGTTTTAATTTGAAGATTTTATTATTTCTCTTTTTTTTAGTTTCCACAAACGCGTTTTCTCAATCTTTATCGGTTGAAAAGCTTTCAACATGTCTTCTTTCTAAATGTGATGAAAAAAAACTTTTTGCTGAACATCAATTTAAAGAAGTTTATAGTGGACCCAGAAAAATGGGAGGTTATCTTTCACTTTTTCAAAACAAAGTTCAAAAAGAATATCTATTTTCTTATTCGGATAAAAATCATCAAATAACACAGTTTATTTATTATCTACCCACAAAAAAGGAATACGATAAGATGAGTAAACAGTCTGTAAAAGGCATTAAAGTAGATAGAAAAGGCAGAGTTGAATATGAAGATGGCAAAAAATATTATCAAGTAAGCATTAGTATTGACTAAAACATAGATTTAGTATTTAATTTTCAAATTCACATTTTCGCAATAATTCAATCCTTTTTACTATTTTTGTAAACCTTAAAATTTTAAAACAAATAATTAATAAATATTATGAATCTTCACGAGTATCAATCAAAAGAGATTTTAGCAAAATATGGTGTAGCAATACAACGTGGTTTTGTAGCTAACAATGTGGATGAAGCTGTTGCAGCTGCTGAAAAATTAACTGCTGAAACGGGAGCACAAGGTTGGGTAGTAAAAGCACAAATCCATGCAGGTGGACGTGGAAAAGGTGGTGGTGTTAAGTTTTCTCCAAACATGGATAAACTTAAAGAAAATGCTTCCAACATTATCGGAATGCAATTAATTACCCCTCAAACATCTGCTGAAGGTAAAAAAGTAAACGCTGTTTTGGTTGCAGAAGATGTATATTATCCTGGTGAAACAGAAACTAAAGAATTCTATGTGTCTATTCTTTTAGACAGAGCTTTAGGACAAAATACAGTAGTATATTCTACTGAAGGAGGTATGGATATTGAGCACGTTGCTGAGGTAACTCCACACCTTATTCATAAAGAAGTTATTGATGCTACTTTAGGTCTTCAAGGTTTCCAAGCTAGAAAAATTGCTTTCAACCTAGGTCTTGAAGGAAACGCTTTCAAAGAATTTACAAAATTCATCACTAGTCTTTATAATGCTTATATTGGAATTGATGCTTCATTATTCGAAATCAACCCAGTATTAAAAACTTCAGATAACAAAATTATCGCTGTAGATGCTAAAGTAACTTTAGATGATAACTCATTGTTCCGTCATAAAGATTTAGCTGAACTTAGAGATACAAGAGAAGAAGATCCATTAGATGTTGAAGCTGGTGAAGCTGGTCTTAACTTCGTAAAACTAGATGGTAACGTTGCTTGTATGGTAAACGGAGCTGGTCTTGCAATGGCAACTATGGATATTATTAAGTTATCTGGTGGTAACCCTGCAAACTTCCTAGACGTAGGAGGAACTGCTGATGCACAAAGAGTACAAACAGCTTTCGGAATTATCTTGAGAGATCCTAACGTAAAAGCTATTCTTATTAATATCTTCGGAGGTATCGTAAGATGTGATAGAGTTGCTCAAGGTGTTGTTGACGCTTATAAAGCAATGGGAAGCCTTCCTGTTCCATTGATCGTAAGGTTACAAGGAACTAACGCTGTTGAAGCTAAAAAATTAATTGACGAGTCTGGTCTTCCAGTACATTCTGCAATTACTTTGGAAGAAGCTGCTAACAAAGTAAAAGAAGTTTTAGCTCACTAAGACTTAAAACATAGTAATAGAAAAGAACGCCGTAATTGGCGTTCTTTTTTTATTTTCAAATCTAATTTCTAGATATTTTTAGAAGAAATTTCAGATTTACTTTTTATTTTAGAAGTACAAGTTGAGATTTTTCTTCAGCATTAAGCCAATGTTTTACATCAGGTGTTATTAAAATATAATCCCCTTGTTTTAATGTAATTTGCTTTTTGTTTTCATCTTCATAAGAAACCACTCCTGACACACAAAGAAGAAGTGCAGATGTTTTAGTGATGTGTTCTTTTAAAGTGCCATTCTTTTCTAATTGTATAGCCGTGGCAGTTCCCACTTCCCCTTTAAATAATGAGGTCGCAGAAACTTCCTTTGTCTGTTGGTGTAATTCTTCTATATTCATTGGAAGTATTTGTGATATTGTTGATACGAATGTTGCAGATCTAAAACCATTTTATTTGCTTTTGTTGCTTCAGTTTCATTTTCTAGAGTTTTAACGTTTTCTAGGTGAGGGTGTAGCCATTTGTGTAATTCATCGTGGCTTTTACCATTCATTGGCAACTTTTTACAAGTTGTTCGTTTTGTTTATTCAAGTCTTGAGCTAGAGCTTTATAATCGGTCTGATTATTTTGGATGTATGCGTTTATCAATTTTTCGCCTTTCGATACAAAAGGTTTCATTTCTTCATTCACAATCCATTTTTCGTTATTGTTCAGTTCAATAGCATTAGCATTTTCATCTTGATGATGTTCTGCATGTATGTTTGTTTCTTGTTGAGCTGTTTGTTTTTCTGAAGAATTATTACAACTCCATAAAAAGAGAAGACTCATTACAAAAACAGTTATTTTTTCATGTCTTTAATTTTTAATTCGTAATTCTAATTATTTATTTTGTTCGACTTAAGTATTTTTAAATTGATGTTTTTTAAAATTATACCGCGTCAAATTCTTTTGGATAAATAAAGGTTCCTGTAATATTTTTCAAGCCATCATTAACTAATTCTAACGCTATAAAAACATTAGATGGAACGTCATAAGAAGTTTTAATATTCCAATTTTCGGCAGGTTTAAATCCAATTTTTGGGTAATAATATTCATGTCCCAATATAATGATAGATTTGTAACCTAAGTTTTCGCCAATTTCTTTTTTTGCCATTTAGGTTTTACAGATATGGGAGCAAGGACCAAACTCTCATTCAGATTGCCTTTTTCATCTTGTATGTTAATCTTAGTAAATAAAATATGACTCACAATTTCATTGTCATTAATGACAACTATTGAAAGTTGAGGAATAAAAATATCAGCATTTTTTCTTAAGGCATCAATTAATTTTAATTCGTTGTTTTCATTGAATGTAAGTGTGTTAAGTTCAAAAACCTCTTTAAAGTCATTTGGCGTTTCCTGTCTTAAAATTATTTGTTGTGTCATCTTATTTTTGTTTCAGATTCAAAATTTTAATGGTTTAAGCTTTGTGTTGGTGGTGGGAAATTTAAGATGAAAATTTATTTTGCACTCGCTATAACATAAACTGTTCACTAATTTCTAAATTATGAAAAAAATATAAATGGCTTGTTTCAATAAAGAATTTCTGACTTTAAATTTAAGATTTAATCGGTTTTAAAGAGATTTTAGAATTATATTTCCCCAAAATCTTTGTTGTTTTTTTGAAGCTAATTCATCAAAAACTAATTCCCAAAGGTCGGGTCACCACCTATGGAAGTATTGCAAAAGCGATGGGCTTTCCGAATCATGCGCGCCAGGTTGGAAAAGTAATGGGCAATTGTCCCAAAGATGTCCCTGCACATCGTGTGGTTGCAAGTTGTGGACATCTATCAGTTGTTGGGTTTAAAGAAATACTAGAAGGGGAAGATATTCTCGTGGAAAATAACAGAGTTAAAAATTTCAAAAATCTATTTTGGAACCCTTTGGACGAGATCTGGGCGTAGGTATAATATCGAAGTTTTCTAGCAAAATATTGTTACTATTTTAAATAGCTTTTGGCGGTCAGCAACTTCCACAATCTAGAATTTCTTTAAGATTATTTTCGGGTATGCTTTAATGTATTTTACAGCAAATAATGATTACATTAAGGATTTTCGGCCGTTGCATTTCTTGCCATTTCGGCTTCGTCAGGCATTTTAGCTAAAGTTTGATCTAATGTGAACAAGGATTCGTCCGTCGCTTGGTCACCTCCAGCGATATTCAGCTTATCAATAAGGTCCATTGCTAAACTTTCTTCTTCAATTTGCTCTTTTACAAACCATTGCAGAAAATTCCATGTGGCCCAGTCTTTTTCTGCAAAAGCTAAATCGACTAATGCGTAGATTTTTTCTGTATTCTCCACTTCATGTTTGAAAACCAAATTGAAGCAGTCTGCTAGACTTTTAGGATCTTTTCCTGGCGCAGGCAAAGCTTCTACTTTAGGCTTTCCGCCACGGTTTAGGATATATTCCATGAATTTTATGGCATGGTTGCGTTCTTCTTGGGCATGACGAAAAAGGAAATTTCCAATGCCATTATAGCCTTTATCCGTTGCCCAAATACCGTAGCTAAGATAGACATGAGATTGTAAATCTTCTACATTCATTTGAGCGCTTAAGGCTTGTTCTAGTTTTGATGAAATTCTTTTTGTATCCATGATTTTGTTGTATTTATTGGTTTTTTAGTATCAAAAACGATTCCAGAAGTTGGACTCTTTTATGTCTTATTTATGATTACAATATTTTTCAGTTTTATAAAAACAAATTTTTCATTAATATAGATAATGGATACCTATATTCTTTTTAATGCCATAAATTCTTATAGCGCATATTTGAGACTTTTTTTCGGCTTGTTGTTTTTATGATTAATGCTTTTCCAAATCAACACACCAATGCCAATTGCTAATCCTGCAGAAATAATATTGTTGCTTGTTTTTGAAGGAACGGGAAAACTAGTTTCTCCATATATTTGATGGGGTTCTCCCGACGCCTGCAAGATATTTCCTGATGTATCTTCGGAATGGTCATTTTTCATCATCATTCTTAAAGCAGTTGTGGCAATATTGCTGATGCTGTGCGGAAAAAGCCCATGAATAGTTTTTAAAGCATAAGACATAAGCCCTGGAAATTTATCATTTTGAGGCTTTTTTGTCAGCTCATAAATGACTTTTGCAGTGTCTTTGGGGTCGGCAGCAAAAGGTGGAATTTTAGAATCTAAACCTGAATATTTCGCAGAATGCATATTTCCTGTTGATTGTTGAATTTGAGGATAAATATTACAAATATGGATATTTTTTTCATTACTGTATTCACTTTGTAAACCGCTCATCAAACCTTTTATTCCGAATTTTGTGGCGGAATAAACCGAGCTGTAAGGCGCTGGCATGTAACCACCAATAGAAACGTTATTAATAAGAATACCTTGTTTTTGTTCTTTAAAAACGGGCAAAATATAATATGCCCCGAGCATATATCCCATAAGATTGGTCTTGATGACTTGCTCATTAATTTCTAAAGGAATTTCCTCAAATTTTCCACTCGCCATAACGCCAGCATTATTAACCCAAATGTCTATTTTCCCAAATTCATCTAGTCCCACTTGTACCAATGTTTTAACCTCTTTTGCAATGGACATATCTGTGGATTTAACAATTACTTTTGCACCTAGCCTTCGACATTCTTCAGCCGCTTTTTCTAAAGCAGGAAGTCCTCGCGAAGCAAGTATCAAATTGTAGCCTTTTTTTGCAAATAGTTGCGCTGTAGCCAAGCCTACACCACTAGAGGCTCCAGTGATAACCGCAGTTTTGCTAATGTGGGCTTGGTTATTTGTAAGATCATTTTCCATTTTTTATTGTGTATTAATTGATTGTTTTCTCAATGATGTTTTTGAATTAAAACAAGTATTATGCCTTAAATAATATCAAGAATATAGATAAATTCTTTTATTTTTCTGAAAACACTTATTATAGACGGTTTAAAGTGAATTAAATAAAATTAAGGTAAATGCTATCACTTGAATCTTTATATTTGGCTTAGTTTTCGATATTTACTTCAAAACCATCAAGAATATAGAAGATAAAAACAAGTTTATATTTAAAAATTCTAAAATGAATTTCTAACCTTCAAATACAGAATATTATGAAACGAAAAAATCTTAAATATCCGCTTGCTGCTTTGGTAGGATTTGGATTGATGTATGGATTATTGGCTTGCTCTAGCAATAACAAAATGAGTTCTAAAGTGAAAGTTGTACAAAACTTTGATTCAGAAAAATACTTGGGGCAATGGTACGAAATCGCAAGACTGGATTTTAAATATGAAAAAGATCTCAAAAATGTTACCGCAAATTATTCTAAACGAGAAGATGGCAAAATAAAAGTCGTCAACAAAGGTTACAATTATGTGAAAAACAAATGGGAAGAAGCCACGGGAAAAGCAAAATTTGCAGATTCTGAAAAATCTGCAGCTCTGAAAGTCTCTTTTTTTGGACCATTTTACTCAGAATATAATGTCGTAATGTTGGATCCAGATTACCAATCGGCTTTAGTGTTTGGAGAAAGCACCGACTATATTTGGATGCTGTCCCGAAGCAAAAATCTTCCAGAAGCCACCAAACAAGCCTATTTAGAATTTGCCAAAAAACATGGTTACGACGTGAGCAAACTGGTGTGGACTAAGCAAGATTAATAAAAATATCATTTTTTAGGACCTGTCGCGAATTTTGATGGGACTTTTTTTCTTTCTAAATCAAAATTTTTAATATAAACAACAGCTATGGATTTAAAATCTAATGAAGCATTTTGGCTGGTGAAAAATGGAATCATCCATGCTTATCCTTCACTTCACGTAGATAAATCTTGTGATGTTTTGATAATAGGAGGTGGAATAACGGGAAGTCTTATGGCGCACCAATGCATCAAAGATGGTTATCAAACAATATTGATTGACAAACGCGAAATCGCACACGGAAGTTCTTCTGCTACCACATCTATGCTTCAATATGAAATTGATATTCCGCTGTATCAACTTTCGGAAATAATCGGCGAAAAATCGGCGGTCAATTGCTACAAAGCTTGCGCTGAATCGATCGATTTGTTGCAAAATATTTGTCAGGAAATCCATTCTAAAGCAGGTTTTAGAAAGAAGAAATCTCTGTATTTTGCAGCGTTCAAAAAAGATAAACAATGGCTTAAGAAAGAATTTGAAGCCCGAAAGAAAGCTGGTTTTTCTGTAAAGTGGTTAGACGAGAAAGAAATCGACAAACGATTTAAAATACCAACTTCCCACGGCGGAATTCTCTCCGAGCAGGGGGGAAGTGTGGATGCTTTTCAATTGGTGCATGAGCTTTTGGATTATAATCTTAAAAAAGGTTTAGAAGTTTATGACAAAACAGAAATGATTGCTATACAATCAATAAAGAAAAAAACTCATATAAAATTAAATACGGGAGCAAATATCATTGCTAAGAAAGTGGTTTTTTGTACAGGCTATGAAAGTACCAATTTGATTAAAGAAAAATTTGTGAATCTGTTGAGTACTTATGCAATTATTTCCGAGGTGGATGAAGAATTAACCAAAGCTTACCAAGACCTTCTTATCTGGAATACTGCAAATCCGTATTTGTACTTGCGCACGACGGACGATCACCGAATGCTGATAGGTGGCGAAGATGAAGACTTTTACAATCCTGAATTAAGAGATCAGCTACTAAACAAAAAAGCTAAAATTCTGAATAAAAAGTTTCATAAAAACTTTCCGTCTTTTATTTTTAGGGAAGATTTCGCATGGTCTGGAACTTTTGGTTCCACCAAAGATGGACTGCCTTATATTGGAACTCACAAGGATTATAAAAATGCCTATTTTGTTTTAGGATTTGGTGGGAATGGCATCACTTTTTCGGTAGTGGGAATGGAAATGCTATCCTATTGGCTAAAAAATAAAAAACATCCTTTAGCGACCTATTTTGCTTTTGGAAGATAAAAATAAACTTGTTTTGTTGTGTTTCGGATTTCATTTTTATCTAAATTTATTTTATTGATGAAATAGATTATAGTTGGTGAAAAGAACGTTAATAAAAAAGTTAATTAACTATTTTAAATTAAATAAGAAAGGGAAATGAATGTATTTTCCTTGTATAATTTTTTAAAATTTAATGATGTCTTTAAGTATATTGATGATGGTAATTTTTAGATTATTTTCCTAAGATGTTAATTTTTTTATCATAAGAAACATTGTGTTGAATGCTTAAATTATTTTGTCATCAAATAAATATATCGTAATATTGCGATACGAAATTAATCTATGGGAACTACAAAATCAGAAATATTTACAGACGAACAAAATAGATTAGCACTCATGTTCAAAGTATTTGGAAATCCGGCACGTATTGCTATTTTACAGTACATTATCAATCAAAAAGCGTGTATTTGCAATGATTTGGTAGATGAATTAGGCTTGGCACAAGCAACGATTTCTCAGCATTTAAAGGAGCTCAAAACACTTGGAATTATTCAAGGTACTATCGAAGGAAAGTCTGTCTGCTATTGTATTGATGAAAAAGTTTGGAATGATGTTCAAAACGATTTGATTGCATTTTTCAAACAAGATGTTCACATTAAACAATGCTGTTAATACTTTTTTTATATTAATTATCATCGTAATATTACGATAATGGTAAAAGTAAATGAATATTAATCATAACAAGTTAAATTATAAATAATAAGCTATGACACTTGAACAAATTAAAGAAATTCTACCAACAT
This sequence comes from Bacteroidota bacterium, assembly GCA_023399595.1. GTDB lineage: Bacteria > Bacteroidota > Bacteroidia > Flavobacteriales > Weeksellaceae > Chryseobacterium. The sequence goes on from JAEWOR010000005.1 coordinate 47,355, forward strand.
TAGAGAATGTTGAATTTCAATTAGAAAATGGGACTTTTGTTCCTGAACACTTTCACGTAACAGAAGTTGGTCAAATTACAAAAAACTTTATCGATTGTGGCGGAACCATTCGCAACGAAAAAGTAGTTAACTTTCAGTTATGGAATGCAGATGATTACGAACATCGTCTAAAACCAGGTAAACTATTAAACATCATCAAGCTATCCGAGGAAAAAATTGGGATCGAAGATGCTGAAATTGAAGTAGAGTATCAAGCCGAAACGATTGGAAAATTTGATTTAGATTTTAACGGAAAATCTTTTGTTTTAAAAAACAAAACAACAGCATGTTTAGCCGAAGATGCGTGTGGAATTCCTAGCCAAAAACAAAAAGTGAATTTGTCGGAACTAAACAATACTTGTTGTACACCTAATTCGGGTTGTTGCTAAGAATGTAAAATAAATCAATAAAAATCAACGAAATGGAGGATATTTTTGATGTTATAGTTATTGGTGGCGGTCAAAGTGCATTGGCGTGTGGCTATTATCTACGACGTGCAAAATTGAATTATCTTATTTTAGATAAACAAAATACTCCTGGAGGCGCTTGGCTTCATGCTTGGGATAGTTTAACGCTTTTTTCTCCAGCAGATTACAGCTCGTTGCCTGGATGGATAATGCCAAAAACAGAACATAAATTTCCACCGAAACAACAGGTTATAGATTATTTAGAACAGTACGAAAAGCATTATCAACTTCATATCAAACGGAATAGTGAAGTTATTGAAATTAAAAAAGTTGATGGTATTTTTTACGTTCATACGCGCCAAAGTTTCTTTAAAACCAAAGCTGTTATTTCTGCAACTGGAACGTGGGGGAATCCTTTTATTCCCCATACAAAAGGAATAGAAAAATACAAGGGAATTCAAATTCATTCTAGTAACTATAAAAATCCAGAGAAATTTAACGGTTTAAAAACCCTAGTTGTTGGAGAAGGTAATTCAGGTGCTCAAATTGTCGCTGAAGTTTCAAAAATTACATCAGTAAAATGGGCTACAAAAAAAGCTCCTGATTTTTTACCAGATGAAGTAGATGGATATTATCTTTTTAAAGTAGCTAATGCAAAATATAAAGCAGAATTAGAGGGCAAAGTCTTTGACGCTTCACAGTACAGTTTAGGTAGTATTGTAATGGTTCCACCTGTAAAAGAAGCTCGTGAAAGAGGAGCTTTAATTTCCAATGGCTCATTCCTCGAATTATACGAAAAAGGAGTGATTTGGAATGATGGCAATCAAGAAGAATTTGATGCTATTATTTGGTGCACAGGCTTTGGTTACGATACTTCTTTCCTAAAATCCTTAGTAAAAACAGATGAGAAAGGAGCGGCTAAAACCAATGAAACCAAATCTTTAGAAGTTGAAGGCTTGTGGTTTGTTGGGTATGGGAATTGGTCGGGTTACGCTTCCGCAACGTTAATAGGTGTGAACAGGACTGCAAAACAAACAGTTATAGAAATTGAAGATTTTTTGTCTAAGCATTTCGAAATCAATTAGATCTATGTACCCAGCGATAAAAAAAACAGTAGAAAGTTTTCATTTATTAAAAATTAACGAAGACCGAAAAATTCTACTAGAGCCATTGATAGATTTTATTCAAAATAAAATAAAAGAAAAACAGCAAATAAATCTCAATTTCATTTGCACCCACAATTCGCGTAGAAGTCATTTTGCACAAATTTGGGCTCAAGTTGCAGCCGCACATTTTAATATATCCAATGTAAATTGTTATTCGGGTGGTACAGAAGAAACGGCTTTATTTCCAAAAATCGCAGAAACATTAAGTCAGCAAGGTTTTCAAATTCTAAAAATAGCGGAAAGTAACAATCCAATTTATGCTATTAAGTTTGGCGAAAATGCGCTGCCTATTATTGGTTTTTCTAAAAAGTATGATAGTCCTTACAATCCAGTTTCAAAATTTGCAGCCATTCTGACTTGTTCACAAGCAGACGAAGGATGCCCTTTTATAGCAGGTGTAGAAAGAAGAATTCCGATAACTTTTGAAGATCCTAAAATTGTAGATAACACTCCAGAACAAGATAAAGTTTACACAGAACGAAGTTGGCAAATCGCCACAGAAATGTTTTATGTCTTTTCAAAAATCAATAAATAAAAATGCAACCAAAATTAAAATTCTTAGACCGATACCTTACTCTCTGGATATTCATTGCAATGACATTAGGAATTGGTTTAGGCGTTATTTTTCCGAATAGTTCAAGTTTTACCAATGCTTTATCCGTAGGCACAACAAATATTCCGTTAGCAATTGGACTTATTTTAATGATGTATCCGCCTTTAACAAAAGTCGATTATTCTTTGCTTCCAACTGCATTTAAGGACAAAAAAGTGATGGGGATATCCTTGTTACTCAATTGGATTATTGGACCCATCTTGATGTTTGTTTTGGCAATTATTTTCTTACAAAACGAACCTGATTATATGATTGGTTTAATTCTGATAGGATTAGCAAGATGTATCGCAATGGTTATTGTTTGGAGTGATCTGGCCAAAGCAAATAGAGAATACACAGCGATGTTGGTAGCATTAAACTCTATTTTTCAAGTAGTATCGTACAGCTTTTTCGTATGGCTTTTTATCAATGTTTTACCCAACAAGTTAGGATTAGCCACCTTGAATGTCAGCGTTTCTATGAAAAACGTTACAGAAAGTGTTGTCATATATTTAGGAATTCCATTTTTAGCAGGCTTTTTAAGTCGCTATTTTTTAATGAAATTAAAAGGTAAAGAATGGTATCATCACAAATTTATTCCTGCTATTTCTCCAATAACATTGTATGCATTATTATTTACAATTGTATTAATGTTTAGTTTAAAAGGAGATCAAATTTTAGAATTACCAATGGATGTTTTAAAAATTGCAATACCTTTAATTATCTACTTTGTATTGATGTTTTTTGTGAGTTTCTTTCTTAATAAATCTGTAAAGATTCCTTATGATAAAAACGCATCTATCGCATTTACTGCCACTGGTAATAATTTCGAGTTAGCTATTGCTGTTTCTATTGCTGTTTTTGGACTTCATTCTCCTCAAGCATTTGTTGGTGTTATTGGTCCTTTGGTCGAAGTTCCTGTTTTGATTCTATTGGTAAAAGCAAGTTTATGGTTGAAAAAGAAATATTATTAAGCTCAAAATCACTCATATGATGGGTGATGATATTCTGTTTTGATTTAACTGCTGCATTATTTTCTTACTCAGTTTGTTGATGTTTTTTTATAATCTTTATCTTAAAAACAGGTTATAAATATAAAATTTAAAGAAAGGATTTGCGATATTCCAATGGCGTTACTTGAGTTTTGGATTTGAATAGCTTATTAAAAGACTGCGAATGTTCAAAACCCAATTCGTAGGCTATTTCACTTACGGACAAATCTGTTGTAGATAGCTTTTCTTTAGCTATTTCAATAATCTTTTTATGAATATGTTGTTGCGTATTTTTACAAGATAATAAAAAGAATCCATTTGACAGGATTAACACAAAAGTTGTTTTGAAATTTAATGCCATTTTACGTTTTTTAAGATTGATAAAATAGTTTCTGTACGAGCTATTAATATAGCAGGAACAATACCAATCGTACTAAATTATTTAAACACTTTTTCAATTTCAAAATCGATGATTTTTTTTGTATAAGAGTGTAAAAGTAATTTTTACAAAAGCTTTATTAATTTCAAAATAATGAATAACATTTCACTGCATTACAAAAAATTGGAAAATATCAGTAGCGAAAGGAATAGGGTATTGCAGAACTTGTGATTACTCCTGAATTTTGTTAATTAAGGTTTACAAAGATTTTTTTATTAAAAATCTTTGTAAACGCTTAATAGCTCTTTTTTTGAATATTCTCCATTTTTTAGATAATATTCTTTATTGGGTTTTATGATTACAAAACCACCATTCAAACTCTCATAATTAAAAAATATTTTTTTTATTATTGAATTCTGGTCTTTTAGCCAATTAATTTTATTACCGTGATAATAATATAAATTTGTTACTTTTTTATTTATAACCCAAAAATGTGAGCATTGCTTGGTTTTATTTAATTTTGAACTTAAATTTCTGTTAAAAATATCCCAAGGAACCTGATAGTTTTTATTATTGATTCGTGGATTGTCATCAATATAATTAATAATAATATTTTTAGATTTATCAATTTTAGAACTTGAAATTTCATTCAATTGGCTAATCAAGTTGTCATATGATTTTTCATCTAGAGTTCCTTTAGTATCACTTAAAATTGTAATGGTTTTTCCTGTATTATCTTTTACTTCGTATTTTGAAATTGAGTTGTTTTTTTGAGCTAATAGTGGAAGACAATTTGTTAGTAATAATACTAAAAAAGATATTAATTGTAATTGTTTCATGAATTTTCTGCTTTTTAAATTCTACACCTTCTCTCTGCATTTGAGCTCCCTTCTGTTGTCGAACCAATTCGTTATGTTTTACCGAGGCAATATTATGAGGTGGTGTTTTTTTATTAAGTTACCTATGATTAAAAACTTTCAGAATTTCGGGAAAATCATACCCTTTACATACCTTTGGGAGTCGAACCCAAATTCAATACTGTTTTACAATTTTACAATTTTACGGTTTACATTTTTTTCCTTTTTACGTCAATGTAACTGTAATTGTTGCAATTTTTATTTTCGGCTTATTCAGCCTATTTTGTATTCGGACAAAAACCTACACAAATTCATCGGCAATTTGTTGCGTCCTTACTTTTCTGAAAGCCAATTTTTTTATCCTAACTCAAATTATCAACATCCTGATATTCGAAAGAGAGTTCAATTGTTTTTTGATTCAATTTTTCAACTTTCGTTTGTATTTCTCTGATGCTGTTTTTATAGATTTTTATTTTTTCTTTAATTTCTTTCGATTGTAATAAGGGTCTGTATTCCGTTAATACTTGTTTTCGAACTTCGCCTAAAATAACCCAAGAGTTTGAAGCTGTAGGTTTGGTTTTGGGTAAAATACTTTCATAGACTTCTTTCAGCATTTTTAGATTTTGCTTCTGTCTTATCAAATCATCAATATGATTTACTCTATTAAAATCGGCTATTTTTCCATTAATTTCTTCCGAAAACTTCAAAACAAGTTCAAGTTTTTCCATTGTTTCTTTATAAGGAAAACCTTCGCCATCTGTAGTTTTTACACCGTCTTCATAGATGTTTCCTACCACCATATTATTTTTTGCATTAAATTCCAAATCTCTAACATGATTAGAAATCTCGTTTTTCAATCTCAATGCTTCTATGATCTGTATTTCCATTTGTGTCTTTTTGTTTTATTAAATTTTTGCTTTTTTCAGGTTGCTAAAGTTAAAGAATAAAACAATATGAATTCTCAGAATCTCCGATTCCATTGAAAGATTATAAAGATAGAGGAAAAAGCAGCGGCGGGATATTTTCAAAAAATTCAACTTTTACAAAAACCCGCATTTTGCCAATACACTGTTAGCGGAAGTGGTTTTTTCTGTTGTTTTGTTGAGCGTCGGCTTGATAGGTTTTTTTCATTTTTTGTTTGGTTTTGCGAGATTGGAAAAATGCAAATGTGCTACCAAATAGGTTACTATTTATGTTTTATAAGTATCTCTTGGTCTAAGCCTTTCTTGTACTGATGAAGAAGCTTTATAAGACTTACAACTCTTTCTTCTTGAATTGCTGATATTTCAAAATTGATTTTTTGCTGATCATAACGGTTTTTATTGCCGTTTTTAGAAATAAGGATTTCAATATTTTCGGGAATAAAGAATGATGCTTTTTCTGAAAGATGTTTTTTGTATTCGTTCAGATAAATACCAATTCCAGCAAAATCAAAGTCTCCGAAATGCAAATATTTATTAGGAATTGATTGTAGCCACTTAATCAAATCTTTACTTTGATTTTGAGGATAACGACTTACAAATAATGGTTTGATGTCCGCAAAAAGATGTTTTTGTTTTTCAATCCAACGAAAGTTTTCAGCGTTTTCAACTCCTACAATTGTAAGGTCATTTTCTGGAATGAAATTCTCAAAATCATAAATGAATTGAAAAATACCTTCTGAAAAGTTAAGTGTAATTTTTTTCTCGTTTAATGATGCTTTTATTGGAATGTAGCTGTTTACCAAAAAACCTTTAAATGTGCGTGTGTTTTTTAGTTTTGAATTAGATGAGATTTCTACCAACTCACTTCGTTGAACATTTTCTTTTAGAGCAACTTGAATGTATTTTTCAAGGTCATTGATTCCGTATTTGTTTTGAAGATATTGGTTGAGTGCGCTTGCGTTTACAAGATGTATTTTTTTCTGTATTCTGCCTGTTCTCTCAACAATTCTTTCTGCTACCAATTCTTCTATTATAGAATGCTTGATTGCACTTGATGAAAGCGTTTCTCCATTTATAAGTTGAACTAATTTCTGTGCTATGTGAACGGGTAATTTCATTATTGTAATTTAGCCACGAACACACGAATATTCACTAATTGCTATTCGTGTTCATTCGTGTATTTGTGGCATATTTTTGAGCTATTAATCGTTTAATATTCGTTACATTTTTGGCATCTTTTGATAGCAAATAAGTGTAGCGATAATCCATTGCGTTGAGTGATGTAGGCGAACTATTTATCAACAAAATATTTCTATCGTTGGCAAATTTTAAAATGCCTTTTACATTGTTGGGATGCAATTTTCCGATTTCGTCCATCATACAATGTAGGCAAAAATCATCTTTCTGTTTTTTGGTGGCTTTTTCTTTAAATACGTTCAAAAGCATAATGTTTATCATTGCTTTCACAAGTATATCTGTTCCTTCAGAACCTACATTGGTTAGTTTTTCTACCCAACCTGTATCGTTGTCATTTTCGACTATTTTAAACAATAATTCAAACGAATCAGAAAGTGTAATTTCTTTTTCTTTAGAAATACTCATTTCTTTAATGAGTTGTATCAGTAATGAAATTGCTCTCTTGTTCTTTTCACCTTGGTCATCTGTCGAAAACAAATCGGGTTTACCCAGATTAAAAACATTTTCGTCATTAAACTTCTTGATTTCGACTAACAATGTGAATATTTTGTTTTTACTCTCAATGGTTTTCAATTCCATACTCTTGATAGCACCGACAAAATTTCTTGTAATAAAATCATTGTTTATTTCGGTTATGATTTTACTAATTTCACCTTCTTTTTCTATCAAAGCATTGGTTTCTCTACCAATTTGACGAATGATGTGAGCAAATCGTTCTTCAACACGCTGTTTGTATTCTGCAATTTTATTTTCATCTACAAACTCTTTTAGCATTTCAGAAAAATCAAAATAGTCGGACTTTTCGGTAAATTTAACCTTAAAACTAAACAAATTGTTTTCTTGAAAATTTCCCGTAAACTTATTAATTGCTTCTTGTAATTCGATATAGCGTTTGGTAATGGTATTGTCTGTAATTTGCAGTTCAGAAGTTAGTGAAACACAATTTTGTTCTGTTTTATGCGCTTCTGTAAATTCGGAAATGTAGCTTTCAACAGATTGAAACATTTCTGTTTTGGTAAAATTATCAAAAGCGGTTAAGTCTGATTTTAAATTGTTCAGTGTTTTGTTTAAGGCCTCTAGTTCTGCTTTATGAATACCTATTTGTTGAATGAAATTATCCTTTTGAAGTTTGTGCTTTTCAGCTTCGGTTTCTAATTTTTTATCTAATAGCGTTTTATTGTTTTTAAATTCACTTTCCTTATCGAATAGTTGCTCTTTATCATATTTGTATCTTTCGGTAATAGAAAGATTGGTTTCGATAAAATTCATTTCAGAATGAATTGCTGAAAGACGCAAATCAATCTCATCAATTCTTTTTGTATCTGCACCTTTGGTATTCAATTCTTGCTTTTGTGCAGATTTTATCGTTTCAGATTTTTTATGAATATTTTCTTTCTCTACTGTAATTTGAATGTCTAACTTTTGTAAAACATCATCTAATCTTTGTTGTTGTTCCTTTACTTTTGCTGTTTTTTCTTTCTTTTTTCCATCGATTGTTTTATTGATGCTTGCTTCAATTTTTAGGACTTGCTCTTCGGCTTTTGTCTTTTCTTCGTTTAGTTTAGCAATGTTGCTTTCGATATTTTCTATCGCTAATTGCTTCTCTGTTTTCGCTTTCGTTTCGCATTCAGAAAGATGTACAGCAAGTTCGTCCAATTTAGATTTTCCTCTTTCTTTATTGTATTCATTTTGTTGAATTAGCTCTTTTTGTTCCTTAATTTTAGGATAGAATTTTCTTTTTAATTTATCCAAATCATCCTTCAATTCAGCTTGTAATTGCTGAATGGTTAGGCGAATATTTTGAATCTTTTTTTGATGATCTGCCTGTTCGTTTCTTAAATCGGCTACGGTTTTTACGTTCTTGTCGATCTCGTTTGTATCAATCTGTATTCCGTAAAAATTGGAATTGTTATCCGTGATTTTTTTGGGATTTAATCCTTTCAGGAACAATACATTTTCTTCATCAATTACTTTGCCTATTGTATTTTCCCAATTCGGCACATTATCATTCAACCAACCATACAAAGAATCTTTACTGTTCACAATTTTCGCATCAATCTCTGTTATTTTGAAGTTGATTTTTTCTTGTTCTTCTATTTGTTTTTCAACTTTTCTTTCGGAATCTGCTTTACTGTTTTTCTCATCAAATTCCCATTCTTTTTGTAAGGATTTTAGTTTATCGTTCGCTTGTTGGATTTGCGTTTCAGCATTTGAAATATTGGTTTTTATATTGCCAATTGCCGTTTTGCAATTGTTGATTTCAGTTTCAAAAAAGCGCTTATGTTTCGCTTCTGATAGTTGTATTCTTTGGTCGGTAATCGCTTTTTCTTGTTTTTTTACATTGTCGTTGGCTGTGGCTAATGCTTCTTGATTTTGTTTGCGAATGTCTTCATAAATCAAATCATATTGTTGATTGATTTCCTTTTCAAAAGCGTTGAATTCCTTTTCAGCTCTGTTTTTATCGGTCTGAATATTGTTTTCGAATGCGGATAATTGATTTTCCAATTGTCGCAATTGAGCTTCGTATCGTTGTTGAATTTCAAGAAATTGAGAAGTCAAAATATTTTTTTCTTCCGACAGATTTTTTTCTTCCAGATCCAAATTTGGCTTTTGTGCTACACGTTCTAGAATGGATTCTATTTTTAAAACAGCATATTCATCTCGCTTGGTTTTGATGTCTTTGAGTTTGCTGGAAACTTCGCCGAGTTGTTTTAAAATATCATCTTTCTTTTTGCCAAAATCTTTATCAAGGTCGTTCAGTTTTTCTTGAACTCTGTTTTGTTTTAGTATTTCAACATTGAGTTGTTCTTCAATTTTGGGCTGTTGCTCTTTTACAGCATTTAAAGCATAACCCAATTGATACGCCAATTCTTTTTTCTTTTGTTCTAAATATCTCAAATCCGAATATGTTGTCGATACTTTTTCGGTTTGTTTATCAATTTTTCCCTCTGTCCATTTTTTGATGTCGTTCAGGTTGGTTTCAAAATCACGAAGATGTGTTTGAGAATAGGTTGCTAGGTCAATTTTTATTTCATCTTCATTCAAAGATTTGATAATAGTTTCTTTTACAAATTCAGCATCTAATTTAGCATTCAAAAAAACGTTGGCAATGGTTCTCGGAATATTCTGATATTGCTTGCTTTCTATCAGAGCATATTTTCTAAATTCACTTTGTAATCCTTTATTATTACCGTACAAAATATTTCGGTATTCCTCATAATTGTTGATGATTCTACTTGCATCTACTTTGCTTAAAGCAACTCTTATTTTATCAAAAGTTTCATATGCTTTGCCTTCCTTGTCGATAAAAAAGTTTTTGTCATATCCCGAATTGATAAATCGAAATGCAACTCTTCCTTGGCTTTTGAAGCTCAAAACACAATATTTGCCTGTTTCGGTTTGTATTTCGTAAATGATATAGGAATTTTGATACGGAAAATAATATTCATTGTAATTTTTCTTTTCTCTCGAAATGCCTAATTTCTGAGTTTCGGCATTATAAAAGAAAAGTATCGCTCTTAGCAAAGTACTTTTTCCTACACCTTGCGTACCGATGAAATGCACGTTTCCGTCCAAATCAACTTCGGAATATTTTATGGAAGCACTATTTATAAAAACAATTTTACTCAGGTATCTCATTAGCTACGTCTTCGGGAATATTAATGGTTAATATAAGCTGTTCAAGATATTTGAAAGATGCCAAAACTTTATATTGGTTGGTAATTTCATTTTCCAATTCTATAAAGGTGTCATCTGATAATTTCTTTAAAATTCTTTCTAAAATATCTTGATGTTTCGTTTTGTCGGTATGCTTTTTCAGGCTTTCTAATTTTGTTTCCAACTCGGCATCTGTTTTTATTCGGGACAAAATATCAGCAGGCGAAAATCTAATACCGGCACTAAAAGCGTTGTCATACGTTTTGAAAAAGTCAATAATATCTATCCATTCAAATGCTTTTTCTATTTTCTTTTCAAGACTCACAGTCGTTTCTGGTCTGCTGAAATAAAAATATTCATCGCCTTTTTCTAAAACAAAATTGATGTTTAAAAAATATTCGTATAGCTCTTCAAAATGCTGTTCATCTTCAATGATGTTGTACAGATTGCTGACGTTTTTATCAGAACTATTGGAACTGATAAATTGTCCTTTGCTTAGAATCTTGAATATTTCGGCTGTTTGTGGTATCATAATTATGTTTTGCCAAGAATACACATATTTCCACTAATTACTCTTCGTGTTGATTCGTGTATTCGTGGCGTATTTATCAATAAACTAATCTTTTATATTCTAATTTTCCTCTTCCAAAATTTATCAAAAGTGCCAATTTATTTCCTGAAACTTTTAAGTAATTTATTGTTTGAGCTATGTGTTCGTCCGTAAGCGTTTTAACACATTTTATTTCTAAAATAATTTTATCCATCACCACAAAATCCGCATAAAATTGATGTGGTAACAAAATCTCTCTAAAATATACTTCATAAGGTTTCTCTCTTTCGTAAAAGATCCCATCTTGTCTAAATATTAATTCCAAAGCGTCTTTATAGACAATTTCTAAAAATCCGTGACCGAGTTCATTATGAACTTCCATACACTTTCCAATAATTTGGTAAGACTCTTCTTTGTAAATTAATTCCATATTTTATTTTTATTTTTTAGCCACGAATACACAAATTTTCACTAATATTTATTCGTGTCGATTTGTGCATTTGTGGCTTATTTAGGATAAATCATTGCATACTCAACCTCATTTTTTTCATCCACCTGTTCGGTAATTTCAAAGAAATTATCATACAAAGAAACCATTTGGCAATAAATGGTAACTCGCTCATCAAACGAAACAATTTTTGAAAAATTAAAGCTCATCACAAAGTCAAATAGATTGTTACTCCCTGCTACAAAACCATTTTTTACTTCTTCCAAATTGATTTGAACTTCTTCTTGGATTTGCGTTTCTAAATATTCGTCCGATATTTTTTCAGCAATAGGTTGCTTGAGTTTGTTTCCGATTTTTTTCCTTTCGGCTATTTTCTTAATACTTGCAAATGCTTCTTCATCTGTTTGTAGATATTCTAATGAAAGTTTAAGTGGATAAATAGGATTGGGTTCAAAAACAACAGTATTGCTCGATGCTAAAACCAGTTTTATATCAGTCGATGTTTCAAGAATGAATTGGTCTTTCAGATACTTTATTTGTCGCAGTTTTTCTATAACACCACTTTGTTGCTGAATTTGATTTAAAAAATCAATTATTTGCCTTTGAATTTCAATCAAATTATGTGTGCATTTATGCAATTGCATTTTCAATTGAACAATTATCCGATTCAATTCCTCATCAGTGGCTGTTTTGAAAAACGTAATATTATCATCTGTAATTAATTGCTCCGTTTGTTCAATAAGTTTGGTGATATCTTTCCGCTTATTGTCAAGATTAATGAGTTTTGCTTTTTTGTTTTTATAGTTAGGTTCGCTTTTGAAGGTGTTATCAATATTACGTTTCAAATCCACTACATTTCGCAATGTGATAATGCCAATTTTCCTAAGCGTATTTTTTACTGTTCGTAAATACTCGTATTTTCTTTGTTCGTTTTGTTCGTTGAAGTAATAATCAATATTTTGTTTTACTTTTTCAAGGTTTTCATTGATATATGACGTGTTTATTTCTTCATTTGCTTCTAAAACCTGCTCAAAAAATTGCAAATACAAATCATCAATTTCTAAAGTATTTCCATTTTGTCTAATGACCGAACGGTCTATCAAATATTGAAGTCGTCCTTGATTATCATCGACCAATTCGAGAGCATATTCGTATTTGTAATTAGCCGTTTTTCTTCTTTTAAACATTTCCGTAAGAAGGTCTTCCTCCCGTTTGAGAGCAAGTAAAATTTCTTTTATGTTGGAAAATGTATTCATAAGTTGGGTATCTCTCAAAGATAATAATTTAAATTTTTGTTTGTTGGATTCTCGTTCTGAAACATTCAGGTTGGGCTTGAAGCGTTGGGGCAAAATTAAATGTGGTGCAAAAGCGTTGGATTGTGCGGTGGGTTGCACCTCTTTTAATTTTGTGAAGTGTTAGCTAATTTTTCGTTTTTATCAGTCGGTTGGTTTTGTGTCGAAGCGTTCAAATGCCATTACCGATAACGTCCCGCAGCTTGGCGAAGTGTGGGCTGGATTTAACTGAAAGTTCAATTCAGACTAAGCGAAGCAAAATGCTTTTTTCGGATTGTTAAATTACAAAAATAATCAATACGGAAAAGCAATCGGCGGAATATTTTTACAAAATTTCAACGTTCCCAAAATCCCGCATTTTGCCAATACAATGCTAGCAGAAGTTATTTTATTTTTGCTATTATTTCTTCAGGCAGTAGAGTAGAAGTTGATAAAGAATTTGTAATATAATCTTTACTTGAATCTAAACCAAAAATCGATAAAATTTCATCTTTGATTATTGAGTTTTTAAGATTTCTTAAATCATATTCAGCTTTGTAGTGATTTATAAGAGAATAATCAAAAACTCCTTTGTTGATAATAGTATTTTCAATTTCAAAATTGGCATATGCAGAGTCGAAACCAATGGAATAATATCCGTAAGTGTTATGGAAAAAAGTCTTATCTTCAATTGTTAAGTATTTTGAAAATTCACTAATTGGAAGTTCCAAGTGGATAAATCCCCATTGTAGAAATACTTTATTATTTCCAAGCTCTAATTTTCTTCCTTATGAAATTGGAAAATCTAAATCCTCGTTTTTAATATTCCTATTACCAATGATTTCATATTCATTATAAAAAATGAGGTTATCCATAATATAATCACTTGGTAATTTGATTTGCTTTTTCCAAAAAATTGATAGCTGTTAGGTAATCTCCATCTTTGTATTTACCGTCTCCCATATTATGGTAAGCTTTAGCAAATTCCTCATTGGTTTGCGCGTATTTACGCATTTCGATACCATTATTATATACTTCTACAACATTGGTAAGCTTGCGTGTTTCCAAAGAATCAAATACTCTTTTTGTGAAGATTGAATTACAAAAATGGCTTGATAATCCACTATATGAAGGAGAAAAATCTCCCCAAAAATTAGAACAGGAGGTTCTGTTTTAAATTTTATCGAAATACAACTTGTATCCTACTAAAGTGGGAGGATATTTTATGCCCTAAATTTATTTAGGACGCTATTGATCTATAACGTATTCTTAGGCTATTTCTTTTAAAGTAAATTTTTATCAATATTAAGTTTTATAAAATTCATCAGTGTGTTTAAAGTAAAATTGATTCAAAAATAGGGAAAGATTGGTAGAAACTAAAAATTCATAGATAATACTTACCGCATGTAAAACAATTCTTAAAAAGAAACCCATAAATTTGCATTGGGAAAAACAAAAAGGTTTTTTCAATCAATTTATCATGGAAAAAGCAATAGAAATTTTAAAAAACGGAGGTGTTATTTTATATCCTACCGATACTATTTGGGGTTTGGGATGTGATGCTACCAATGTAGAGGCTATCAATAAAATTTTTGAAATTAAAAATAGAGAGAAAAATAAATCCATGATTATATTAGTGGAATCTGAGAAGCGTTTGCAAGATTTGGTGGACGTTCCAGAGATGGCTTGGGAAATTATGGATATGAGTGACAAACCTGTAACTATAGTTTATAATAATCCGAAAGGTTTACCCAAAGAGCTGTTAGCAGAAGATGGAAGTATAGGAATCCGTCTGGTAAAAAACGATTTTTGTAAAAAACTAATCTCCAAATTGAACAAACCTTTAGTTTCTACCTCAGCAAATTTTAGTGGCGAGAAAAGTCCGATGAAATTCTCCGATATTTCTGAAAAAATGATAAAATTGGTAGATTACGCAGTGGAAGAAGGTAGAGAAAAAGTATCGGAATATAAAGGTTCTTCTGTGATAAAAGTTTGGGACGATAACCAAATAAAAGTTTTAAGAGAGTAAGAAATTTATTGTATCATTTATTACTCATTACCCATTACCCATTATTTATTACCCATTAATTCGTGAATATCAATCTTAATCAAAATAGAAATTTAAAGCTTTTTAAAATTATTGCAGATGTTGCAGAGCGCAATCAGCAAACAGTTTATGCTGTTGGTGGATACGTTCGCGATTTGTTAATGAAAAGAAAAGCACCTACAGATATCGATTTTGTAACCGAGCAAAATGGTATTGAACTCGCTACCAAAATAGCTGCAGAAATTAATCCTAAACTTAAAGTTTCGGTTTTTAAAACCTATGGTACTGCAATGTTTAAGTATAATAATTTGGATCTTGAATTTGTAGGGGCCAGAAAAGAAAGTTATACCGAAAATAGCAGAAAACCAGAAGTAGAGCAAGGAAGTTTAGAAGACGACCAAAAAAGAAGAGATTTCACCATTAATGCGATGGCTATTTCTTTGAACAAAAATAATTTTGGAGAACTCATGGATCCTTTTAATGGAATGGAAGATCTTCGAAATGGAATTTTGAGAACGCCTCTTGAACCCGTGCAAACCTATTCTGATGATCCTTTACGAATGATGAGGGCAATACGTTTTGCGTCAACTTTAGGTTTCAGCATTGAAGAAAAATCTTTAGCGGCTATTACTCAGGAGAAGGAGCGCATTAAAATTGTGTCTATGGAGCGTATTATGGTGGAGTTTAATAAAATTATGTTGTCGGAAAAACCTTCTGTAGGCTTAAAGTTGCTTGAAGAAACTGGATTATTAGAAATTATTCTCCCAGAACTTACTGCTCTTAAAGGTATTGAAGATGTAGATGGACAAACTCATAAAGATAATTTTTATCATACTTTGGAAGTGGTGGATAATATTTCTGGGAATACAGATAAGCTATGGTTGCGTTGGTCTGCATTATTACACGATATCGGAAAAGCGCCTACTAAAAAGTTTGTGGAAGGAACGGGTTGGACTTTTCATGGACACGAATTTTTAGGCTCTAAAATGATAAAAGGAATTTTTAAACGTTTAAAATTGCCTTTGGGGCCAGATCAAAAGTATGTGGAAAAACTTGTGAGAATGCACGCAAGACCTATTGCATTAATTACAGATGATGCTTCGGATTCTGCTTTAAGAAGGTTGCTTTTTGATTCTGGGGAAGATTTAGAAGATTTGTTTACCCTTTGCAAATCGGATATTACCACAAAAAATTACTCCAAACAAACTCGTTTTAAAAAGAATTTTGAATACGTACAGCAAAAAATAAAAGAAGTTGAAGAGAAAGATCAGGTAAGAAATTTCCAGCCACCAATAACAGGTGAAGAAATTATGGAAATGTTCAATATAAAACCTGGTCGGGAAATTGGAATTTTAAAGGAAAAAGTAAAAGAAGCTATTTTGGAGGGAGAAATTCCAAATGAACATGAAGCTGCCAAGAATTTTGTAATTAATGAAGGTAAAATTCTGGGCTTGAAATTAGCTTAGTTTGGGAAT
>JAEWOR010000006.1 GCA_023399595.1 Bacteroidota bacterium
CCCCCCCCCCCCGAAACTGTTTTATAGAAGTTCTTTTTAATGATATTCCGCTCTTAATTGATCAATATACTCATAAGCCGTAAGATCAAACTTTACAGGAACAATAGAAATAAAACCGTTTGCAAGAGCTGTTTCATCGGCATCTTCAGACTCATCCATATTATTGAAATAACCCGTTAGCCAATAATATTTTTTGCCATGTGGATTAATTCTTTCATCAAAAGACTCTTCCCATTTAGCGTTGGCTTGTTTACAAATTTTCACTCCTTTAATCTCCTCTTTTGTAAGATTTGGAATATTCACATTGAAAACTACACCTTTAGGCATAGGGTTTTTCAAAGTTTTTCTTACAATATCTTGAATAAAGTCTTTCGCTTGCATAAAATCGGCTTCCCAACTAAAATCTAATAATGAGAACCCAATTGCTGGTAAACCTTCCACTCCCGCTTCCACTGCTGCAGACATCGTCCCAGAATAAATAACATTAATAGAAGAATTTGCTCCATGATTAATACCCGAAACTACAATATCTGGTCTTCTCGGTAAAATCTTATCTAATGCCATTTTCACACAATCTACAGGAGTTCCGCTGCATGAAAAATCCCTTTGAGGACCTTCTAAATTCAACTCTTCAAAACTTAAAGTAGAATTTATAGTAATTGCATGACCTTTTCCACTTTGAGGTGAGTTGGGAGCCACCACTATCACTTCTCCTATTTCATTCATAAAATTTACTAGATTTCTTACTCCTGGTGCCGTAATGCCATCATCATTAGTAACCAAAATTAATGGTTTTTTCATAAAAATATATTTTCTGTAAAAATACTCAAAAAGTATGCGTAATTTGTAAATAAGGTATTAATTTTGATTTGTGTATTTTAGTGTAACAAATACATATGTTGTAACAACCAATAGATATATAAAAATTATTTATGTTTAAAAAATTTAAACTCAATACACTGTTGTTAATGCTTCCATTAACAACTTTAATTTTCTGCTTCAATTCTCCTAAGAATGATGAGGAAAAAATGCAAACCATCATGGTGAGCGTTAAAAACACATTATCTTACCTTCATTATAGTCCAAAAACCATCAATGACGCTTATTCTAAAGACGTTTATAAATTGTATTTTGAAATGATAGATCCTCCAAAAAGGTTTTTCATGCAGTCGGATATGAATGAATTTGCGAAGTATGAAACCAAATTGGATGATGCATTATCACAAGGTGATTTAACATTCTTTAAATTAGTGAATGGAAGATATACTCAAAGGTTAAATGAGATTGAAACAATTACCAATGATATCTTTAAAAAACCTATTAATTTAGATGAAGATGAAACTTATATTCTAGATTATAAAACAGCTAAAAACCCTTCTAACAAACAAGAAATGGCTAATGAATGGAAAAAATTCATTAAATATTTCATTCTTCAAGAAATAGAAACTATAAATTCTAAAGAAGAAGCTCAGCAAAAGAAAAAAGATTCTGTAGTAGCTCATCAATTGAAAGACACTATAAAGGTTGAAAAATTGACGATGGAGCAAAAGAAAATTAAAGCTACAGATGAAGCCAAAGATTATTTCAGCAGCTTCTTAAAAAGACTTCGTAAAAGAAAAACCATGGACTGGTTCTCTCAGTACATGAATGCTTACACAGAGGTTTTTGATCCGCATACCAACTATTTCTCACCAAAAGATAAAGATGAGTTCGATACGCAATTCAAAGGAAAAGTAATTGGTATTGGTGCAATTATTCAAGAGAAAAAAGGAGATCTTTATTTGGGTGCTTTAACTATTGGTGCTCCCGCCTGGAAATCTAAACAACTTTCGGAAGGAGATAAAATTTTAAAAGTAAAATCTAAACCAAAAGATGAGGCTGTAAATGTTTTAGGAATGCTTTCTGATGAGGCCGTCCGTTTAATACGTGGTGAAAAAGGAACCCCAGTAACTTTAACAGTTCAGAAAAAAGATGGAACTATTAAAGAAGTTACCATGGTTCGTGAGGAAGTAGCTATTGAAGATACTTTTGCAAAAAGTATTATCGTTAATTATCCGAACGGAAAAAAATATGGTTTAATTAACTTACCGAGTTTTAATGCAGATTTTGATGATCCTTCAGGGAGAAATGCTTCAGACGATATTAAAAATGAAATCATTAAACTTAAATCTCAAAATATCGAAGGAATTATATTAGACCTTAGGTTCAACGGAGGTGGTTCTCTTACCGAAGTGGGCGATATTATGGGATTATTCATGAATGCTGGACCTTATGTACAAGTAAAAGATGGCAACGGAAAAATTCAGACGTTAAAAAATAAAAACAACTCTCCTATTTGGACAGGCCCTTTGGTAATTATGCAAAATGAATTATCAGCTTCTGCATCAGAAATTTTAGCAGGCGTGATGGAAGATTATGGAAGAGCAGTAATTTTAGGTTCACCACAGTCCTTCGGAAAAGGTACGGTGCAAACTTTTGTAGATTTGAACAGATTCTTAAATACTGAAGATGATTTTGGATCTTTAAAACTTACTATTCAAAAATTCTACAGAGTCTCTGGTGAGTCTACACAAAGAAAAGGAATTGAATCTGATATTAAAATGAAAGATTTATACTCTTATGCAGAAGTGGGTGAACGTTATGACGATTATGCTTTAGCATGGGACAAAATCCCTGGCGTAAACTTCCAAAGAATGAATATTTTAGACATTCCGACTTTGCAGAAAAACAGCGAAGCTCGTATGGCAAAAAATAAAGATTATCAGTTATTAATAGAATCTGCAGAATGGAGAGAGCAATTGGATAAAGAAAAAACTATTTCTCTAAACCAAGCGAAATTCACAGAACTAATGAAGCAAAGAAAAGCGCAGATTGAAAAATTCAAACCTATTGAAAAATACAATATAGGAGCTGAATTTACACAATATCCAAAAGATATTGAAAGAGAGAAAAAAGATGAAGCTTTTAAAAAGAAAAATGAAAATTGGATAAAATCTCTAAAACGAGATGTGTATTTACAAGAAGCTATCAATATTATTTCAGAGATTAAGACATCTTAAATTATTAATTGTAGGAGCACGCCTCGAGGCGTGTTCCTACAAAAGGTCACAATAAAGAAAAGGTCGGGAAAATTTATTTTTCCCGACCTCTTTTTTATGTTGACTATAATTACTTAATCTCTACACAGCCCACTCTTCCACCAGCATTTCCTGTTGGCTGAGTTTTAAAATCGTCTTTATCCGCGTGAATAATAATGCTTTTTCCGATGATATTTTTAGATTCGTCGTTACAACCTAAACACCATTTATCCGTTTTAAAATTTAAAGTTGCCGTTCCTTTAGTATCAGCATTCAAATTTCCTATATCTCCCATATGGAAATGTCCAACACCCCATTTTCCATGGTCGTGTCCTGCAGGATTCCAATGTCCACCAGCCGAAGATCCATCTGCTGCAGAACAATCTCCTTTTTCATGAATATGAATAGCGTGCGGTCCTGCTGTCAATTTATAAGCACTTACTTTCATTTCCACTTGTTTACCTTTTTGTTTAAAAGTTACAATACCTTGTGTCTCCGTTCCACTTTTGGGTAAAATAGAATAGGTTTTAGCAGTTCCACAAGAAACAACAGCTAAAGCTACTCCTGCAATTAGTGCGCTTTGTAATATTTTCATTTTTAAAGATTTTTTATGATGACCTAAATTTACTAATTATTTTCCGAAACCTTGTTTAAGGCATTTTCACCTTTCAGACATTAAATTTTACCCTTCGGTAATTATTTATTGAAAAATGAATCAAAAACAGCTTAGATTTGAGGAAAAATTTTACCTCTCATGAAGTTCCTAAGTTTATTTTTAATATTTATTAATTTTTCTTTAATCTTTTCTCAAACCACTATTTCTGGCAAGATAACATTTAAAGGAAAAGGTATATCAGGCGTTAATATCAGTCTTAAAGACACCTATGATGGAGCTACTTCTAGTGAAGATGGCACTTACCATTTTGAAACTTCAGAAAAGGGAAATCATATTTTAGTTTTCCAACATCCAAAATATATTGATGTAGAAAAAAGCATTGTTTTAGAAGAAAATACTCTTACAATTAATGCCGAACTTAGAGAACAAGTAAACGAAATTGATGCAGTAGTAATTTCCGCAGGTGCTATTGAAGCCAGTGATAAAAAAAGGGCTACAGCACTCCTTTCTCCTATTGATATTTACACCACGGCTGGTTCCGACGGACAAATTACCAAATCCTTAGAATATCTTCCGGGAACTCAGAAAGTGGGCGAAACAGAAGGTCTTTTCATAAGAGGAGGCACTGGGACTGAAGCTAAAATTTTCATGGATGGAAGTTTAGTGAACAATTATTTCTCCAATTCTGTTCCTGGAATTGCGGGTAGAGATAGGTTTAACACATCATTATTCAAAGGGAATATATTTTCTAGTGGCGGATATTCTGCATTGTACGGACAAGCGCTTTCTGGAGTTTTGGTTTTGGAAAGTGTAGATTTACCCGAACAAAGTTCTTATGATTTTGGAATTTCCCCTATATTTTTAAGCGGAGGTTTGCAAAAACTTTCTGAAGACAAAACCTACTCTTACGGCATAAGTGCAAGCTATTCTTTATTGGATCTCATGCAAAAAATTTTTAGCTTTAATACAGATTTCACAAAAGCACCTGAAGGTTTTAATGGCGATGCTAATTTTAGAATTAAAACTAAAAATGGCGGAATGATAAAATATTACGGAATGTTTGACACCAATAAAATGGGGGTTAGAACAAAAAGTTTAGAGCCAGAATATGATTTTTCTAGCGTTTTCTTAAAAGCCAAAAACACATTCCATAGCTTGGCATATCGACAAAAATTTGGAAAATATACGCTTCATTCATCCACTTCATTATCCTACAATCATTCAGATATGGATTTATCAACTGAAAAAGACAATCTTGAAACTCGAACGGGAAGATTGAGTAACACAGGAAATTACATCAACTTTAAAACTTTTGTTGAAAGAAAACTCCATAGAATAAGTGCACTACGTGGTGGTTTTGAATTGAACAATGCTAACGAAATTTATAAATATTACTCTTTTGCGAGGAAATATCTGGATTTAAATTCTGCTGTTTTCGTAGAAACAGATTTAGGATTTAACAATCATTTATCAGCAAAAATAGGCGTTAGAGCAGAAAACTCATCCTACTTTAAGGAGTCTAAAATTGCACCAAGATTTGCACTTGCCTATCGCTTAGCAAAAGATTGGACAACTTCTGTAGCGTACGGAATTTACTATCAAAGTCCAGAAAGTAAATATTTAAATTATCCTGCCGATTTAGGATTTCAAAGAGCGGATCATTATATTTTTCAATTGCAAAGAACAACCGAAGGACGAAGTTTAAGATGGGAAGCTTTCTACAAAAAGTACGACCAATTGATAAAAACTTCAGGCGATAATTTTTTTCAAACTGCAGTTAACAATAACGGAAATGGTTATGCAAAAGGTGTTGAACTTTTTTGGAGAGATAAAAAAACCTTCAAAAACATTGATTATTGGATCAGCTATTCTTACTTAGATTCCAAAAGAAATTTTATGAATTATCCTTTGAAGATTCAACCTGGTTTCGCTTCCGAACACACGCTTTCCGCTGTCGCTAAAAAATTTGTAATAGACTGGAAAACAGGATTTAATTTATCTTACACTTACGCAAAGGGAAGACCTTATTACGATATTATTTCCCCCAATAATGGAAATTTAAATATCATAAGAAACCAAGGAAGATTAAAAGATTACAATGCTTTGAATTTTAGTGTAAACTATCTTCCTAACTTAGGAAAAAAAGACAGCAAAGCTTTTACAGTATTGGTTTTGAGCGTTAGTAATATTTTGGGAAACAAAAATGTATTTGGCTATAATTTTTCCAATGATGGGTTAAGAAATTCCGCCGTAGTTCCCCCAATTAATACTTTCGTTTTTGTGGGCGCCTTCATTAGTTTTGGAGTAGATAAAACGCAAGATGCTATTAATAATAATTTATAATACCCGACTTAAAAAAAGAATAAATTTTACATTTGATACAACCAAAACTTTAAATTTTTAATTATGAAAAAAATATTTTTAACACTATTTGTAATGATGATTTCCTTCACTGCCTTCGCACAAGGGAATTATGAAAAAGTAATGAAAGAAAAAATTGCAAAACTTGAAGTTTGCAAAACTCCCGATGAATTTACCGCTTTATCTAACGATTTTAAAAGAATTGCAGAAAAAGAAAAAGACAAATGGCAACCTTATTATTACGCGTCTTTTGCTTTAATTCAACAAGGAAGGTTCTTGATGAGAGATAATAAAATTGCTGATGCCGAAGCTCCAGCAAATGAAGCATTAAAATTAACTGATACCGCATCCAAATTGAGCAAAGACAATGCAGAAATTCATATTTTAAATAAAATGGCCAATAGTCTTTTAATGATGAAAGATCCGATGACAAGATACATGACTTATGGACAAACTGCGGCTCAAGAGTTAGATACTGCAGAAAAATTAGATTCCGAAAACCCAAGAATTACACTTTTAAAAGGTGAAGATCTTTATTTCACACCTGAACAATATGGTGGAAGCAAAGAAAAAGGCCTGGAAATGATTAAAAAATCTATCGAACAATTCGGAACTTATAAGCCTAAAACTGAATTAGACCCCAACTGGGGAAAACAAGAAGCGGAATTCATGTCTAAGATGAAATAAATTTTGCTACGATACAATTTCAAAAAGCCTCAAATATTTGGAGGCTTTTTTACTAATCAACCCGTAAAAACAACGGTTGGGTCATAAATAATTTCAATGCTAACTCTCAGCATGTATATTTGAAGTATAATTTATAAGTCATGAAAAGAAAGGAACTCATACAATTAGTCGTTATTTCTATTGTTATTTCTGCATTTATATTTGTTGCATTTGTAGATGAGAAAACATTGAAGAATTTTCTGTTATCTTGTTGCATTTCCCTCATGTATTCGTTCACCATTGGCTATGGAAACCATTTTGTAACCAGCTTTCTTGAGAAAAAATTCCCTTGGGAAAAAAACACTCGAAAAAGAGCCATCATCACCATTATTTCTATTGTAATTGTGAATGTTATATTGGTATATTCCACCAACTATGTGAATTTTGTTTTAATACAAAAAGCATTAACGACTACGGAATTTTTCACCACTTCAAAACTAAATTTCATCAATTGGTTTTATATTAATATTGCGCTTTTAATTTCCGCATTCCTCCATGCCAAAAGCTTTATGGAAGAGCTTCAAAAATCTAAAAAGAAAGAAGTTCAGGAGCAAAAAATAATTGCCACATCTGCAAATGCACAATTTGAAACTTTAAAAAACCAACTCGATCCACATTTTCTTTTTAATTCTTTAAATGTTTTAAGTTCATTAATTGAAGAAAACCCAGAAAAAGCCGTAAAATTTACCAATGATATGTCCAAAGTTTACCGTTATGTGTTGGAACAAAAGGATAAAAAATTGGTGACTGTAAAAGAAGAAATTAATTTCGCTTTAACCTATTGCAGTCTTTTAAAAATGAGATTTGAAGACAGTGTAGATTTTATTTTTGATAGCAATGAGGATGATTTTGAAAAACTTGTGGTTCCGTTATCTTTACAATTGCTTTTAGAAAATTGTATTAAACACAACTTTGCGACCTCGTCTAAGCCGCTTACTATAAAGGTTTACTGCAAAAACGACAATCTAGTTGTTGAAAATAACTTACAACCAAGAGAACAATTAAACGAAAGCTCAGGAATTGGTCTTAACAATATTGTTCAACGGTATTCATTACTTACCAATTTGAAAGTTACAATGGGAAAAACAGAGGATTTATTCACCATAAAACTTCCATTATTAACCACGGAACCTGAAATTATGAAGACAACTTTCACAGAAAAAACAAGTTTTGAAAATGCACAACAACGCGTACAGGATGTTAAAGATTTTTATACCAATCTTATCATGTATTTTGCTATTATGCCCTTCATTATTTTTATTAATGTGTACAGCGGAACAGAAACTTTATGGTTTTTATACCCTCTTTTTGGTTGGGCAATAGGCATTCTTATTCATGCATTTTATTTATTTGTTTTGGGCAATGACTGGGAAGAAAAAGAAATTCATAAATTGATGAATAAAAAAAACAACAATCCTTTATAAGTATTAAAAATGTCCATAAAAACCATTATTATAGAAGACGAAAAACCTGCAGCTAGGAAACTCGAAAGAATGCTAAGTCAGTATGAAGAACTGGAAGTTGAGGCTACTCTCAATTCTGTAGAAGAAGCTATAAATTGGTTTCAAAATAACCAAGAACCCCAACTCATTTTCTCAGATATTGTTTTGGGTGATGGTTTGTCTTTCGATATTTACGATAAAGTTTCTACAAAAGCATTTATTATTTACACCACGGCTTTCGACCAATACACGCTTAAAGCATTTAAACTAAACAGTATAGATTATCTTCTTAAACCAATACATGAAGAAGAACTAAAAAAAGCTATTGAGAAATTTAAAACATTTCTACCTTCTGAAAATCAAAATTCTGGAAGCGAAATTAAAGAGATTATCAGTAATAAAAACGCTTATATTTCTAGAATTCTTGTGAAAATTGGCTACAACTTAAAAATTGTTTCCACCAGAGAAATTAGTTGTTTCTATTCCGAAAATAAAATTGTCTATTTGCAAACTTCAGAAAGAAATTACCCTACAGATTTCACTTTAGATGAACTGGAAAAAATACTAGATCCTCAACAATTTATTAGAGTAAACCGACAATTTATTATCCAGTTGGACTATATTAAAAACATTCATACTTCACCAAAATTTAAGGTGGAGCTCCATCATCAACTCAATGAAGAAATAACTGTGAGCAGAGATCGTGTAAAAGATTTTAAAGATTGGTTAAGCAAATAATTTGTTTTATTTATCAAATTCAAAGACAGAAAAACCTCTTTTCGTCTTTTTATGAAGGAAAAACACTTTATTTTTTTTAATTTTGAAAGATATAATCTTATGCAATAAAAGTCAAAATTTTGTAATTGCATATTTTAATTTTTTTCATGCTAGAACTTATATTTTCTGCGATAGGATTAGGTTTTATGTTGAGCTTAGTTTTCATAGGCCCTATTTTTTTCTTACTTATAGAAACCAGCTTTTCCAGAGGTCCCAAACATGCTATAGCATTAGATTTAGGCGTTATTTCTGCAGATTTATTGTGCATTGTTGCCGCCTATTATACCAGCGCAGATTTAGTAAACCTTATAGACGAACATCCTGGTTTTTATAGAATAACCGCTCTCATTATATTTGTTTATGGTATTTTTATGATGGCTTCCAAAACCAAAATGCATCTTTCTGGAGAAGAAAAACTTATCAACCAGAATTATTATAAAACTTTTGCAAATGGTTTCCTTTTAAATTTACTCAACGTTGGAGTAATACTTTTTTGGTTGGCGACCGTAATTTCTGCTCGAAACCAATATCCTCAACACTACCATTTCCTTATTTATTTGGCGGTAGTTATCCTTACTTATTTGGCTATAGATTTAATAAAAATTTTCCTTGCCAAGCAATTTCACAACAAGCTTACTCAAAACCTAGCCAATAAAATTAGAAAGGTGGTAGGCGTTATTCTTATATTTTTCAGCATATTTATTTTCTTGCAGAGTTATAAAAAGTTTAACCAGTTTGATAAAAAACTAGAGGAAGCTGAAAAACAAGAACAAAGACAATGATAAAAAATATTATTTACCCAAAACCTTTAAAAAAAGGAGATAAAATAGCCATTATTTCTCCCGCTGGATCCGTAGAGCCTTCCCAGCTGGAAAGCAATTTGAAAATAATTGAAAACAAGGGTTTTATTCCGGTTTTGGGAAAACATCTCTACACCAAATTTTCTCATGGTTATAACTATGCAGGAACAGAAAAGGAAAGAACAGAAGACATCAACTGGGCATTCAATGATAATGAAATTTCTGCAGTTTGGGCGTCAAGAGGCGGTTATGGCTGTCAACATTTATTGGAAGGAATTAATATTAAAAACTTCAAGAAAAATCCAAAATGGTATATTGGATATTCAGATAATACAGTTATTCAAAGTTATTTATTGAAAAAAGGCTTCGCTTCTATCCACGGACAAACCATTAAAACCTCAAGCTTTGGAGTGACTAAAGAAAGCTATAATTTAACTTTTGATATTTTGAAAGGTAAATTTCCCACTTATAAACTTCCAAATCACCCCTTGAATAAAAATGGAAATATTGAAGGACAGCTCATTGGAGGGAATTTAGCATTAATTTATGCCCTTTTAGGTTCACCTTATTCTTTTGATTGTAAAGATAAAATACTTTTTATTGAAGATATTGGTGAGAATTTTTACGCATTAGACAGAATGTTAATGGGATTAGAATTAGCTGGAGTTTTCAAGAAAATAAAAGGCTTAATTGTAGGAGGAATGATTAATATGGGGGACGAAAAAGAAAATAAAGATTACGAAAAAAGTTTTGACGGCTTTGCAAATTCCATAATTTCTGAGCGAATTGCAAAATATAACTTCCCTACCGTTTTTGAATTTCCGAACGGACATATTTTTGATAACAGACCATTAATTATTGGTGCCCATATAAAAATGAAAATTGCAAAAGAGGTGAAAATTGAATTTTTAGATTAAACATCACTCATTACCCATTACTTATTACCTATAAAAAACATGGCCAAGCATATTGATTTCGGAAGAAACAGTGAAGAAGCTGCTACAAACTTTTTACAAAAAAAAGGCTATAGAATTCTCGCGAAAAATTTTCGATATCAAAAGGCTGAACTCGATATTATTGCCGAGTTTGAAGATAAAATAATTGTAGTTGAAGTAAAAGCAAGATCCAGTAATTTCTTCATTAACCCAGAAGAGGCCGTTGATAAAAGAAAAATGAAACTCATCCTTTTAGCAACCGATTTTTATCTGCAAGAAAATACAATTGAAAAAGAAGTCCGTTTTGATATTATTTCTATTCTCCAAAAAGACAATGACGAATTAGAAATCAAACATATTGAAAATGCCTTTGAAGCCTTTGATATCCAATAAAAATTTAAATTATTTCTTAAACAATATGAAAACAATATTCATTACAGGAGCTACTTCAGGAATTGGAAAAGCAACCGCTGAAATTTTTGCAAAACAAAAACATAGACTTATTCTTTGTGGACGAAGAAAAGAAATTTTAAAACAAGTAAGCGAAAGTTTAAAAAGCTTAACCGAGGTTTATAGTTTAACTTTTGATGTAAGAAATAACAAGGAAGTAGAAAACGCCATCAACTCATTACCCGAGGAATGGAAAAACATAGATATTCTTGTTAACAATGCAGGAAATGCGCATGGTTTAGACTCTCTAGCCAATGGCAACCTACAAGATTGGGACGCAATGATGGATGGAAATGTAAAAGGACTTTTGTATGTTTCAAAAATGATTATTCCTAAAATGATAGAACAAAAATCTGGACATATCGTGAATATTTCTTCTGTGGCAGCTAGACAAACCTACGCCAATGGTGTGGTGTATTGTGCTAGTAAAAAAGCTGTGGATACTATTTCCGAAGGAATGAGAATTGAGCTTACAGAATTCGGAATAAAAGTTACCAATATTCAACCTGGAGCCGTGGAAACCGATTTTTCTAAAGTAAGATTCAAAGGTGACGAAGAAAGAGCTGCAACTGTTTACGCAGGTTACGAAGCTTTAAAAGCTGAAGATATTGCAGATGCCATTTCGTATTGTGTAAATGCGCCAGAACGTGTTTCTATTGCGGAAATTTGCATTTATCCGAAAGCTCAAGCGGAACCAAGAATGATTCATAAAAAATAATGAGGCTTTTAATTATTATTTTCTGCATTCTGAGTTTTGGGTTGAAATTAACGGCTCAGGAAATTGATAATCAGTTAAAAAAGAGCATTTATCAACTGGATTCTTATATGCAAAATAACGATTCTGCAATTTCTCAACTTCTTTCTAAAGATGTTTCCTTTGGGCATTCTAATGGATGGACTCAAACGTATTCTGATTTTGAAAAACGTTTTTCTCAACAAAAAGCTCGGTATCAAAAAATAGAAAATATTGAATTTAAGGAAACTAAAACTTGGAAAAAAATAAGCAGTATAAGAAGAATAATACATGTTAAAGGGACTTACAAAGACATTCCTTTCAGCATGAATCTTTCCACACTGGAAATTTGGAAAAAAACAAAAGGCAAATGGAAGTTATGGAGTCGACAAAGTGTAGAAATAAAGCCATAAATTTGCATAGCTATTTAATGAATTAGAATCTCATCAATGAAAATCTTATATCTAGAAACCTCCTCCAAAAACTGTTCAGTTACGATTTCAGAAAACGAAAAACTACTGTGTTTGTGTGAAGAAATTTCAGAAAACTACAAACAATCCGAAAGCTTGCACACCTTTGTAGAATGGGCTTTGGAAGGAGCAGAAATAAGCATCAAAGATATTGAAGCGGTTTGCTTAGGAAAAGGACCTGGTTCTTACACTGGTTTAAGGATTGGTGCGGCTTCTGCAAAGGGATTTTGTTATGGTTTGAACATTCCATTGGTTGCTGTAAATTCCATTGAGAGCATGGTTGAACCTTTTATTGATCAAGATTTCGATATTATTATTCCATTAATTGACGCTAGAAGAATGGAAGTTTACACCGCTGTTTATAATGGAAAAACAGGTGAGGAAATCTCTGCAACGGAAGCTAAAATTTTAGATGAAACCTCTTTTGCTGAATACAAAGATCAAAAAGTAATTTTTGTGGGTGATGGAGCCAAAAAAGCTCAAGAAATCTTACAATTACCGAATGTGGTATACAAAGATAACGTTTATCCTTCCTCGCAATATTTAATTAAAAAAGCGAACGAAAAAATAGCTCAAAAAGACTTTGAAGACATCGCCTATTTTGAGCCTTTTTACTTGAAAGATTTTCATGGAGTAAAGAAAAAATAAACTTTCTTATACATTTTTAAAAGAAGCAATAGTAGAATATTTTTCTTTTTTGTAGAGTTTTACAATCATATCAAATATTTTATCTCTCAAAAAGAAACCTATTAATCCTAAAACTGCCAAACTGATAATTGCAGGTATCATTCCTAAGAAAAACTTCGTTACACCAAAAACCATCATCGGTAAAGCCATTTGAGGTAGGACAATCAACAACATTTTAATATTGAAATTGTTTTCTCCACCCGCAAAACCTTTAGAAGTAGTATTTAAATCTATGGGTTTTTTATTGTAAGCACCCGCTAAAAGAGTAAGATATGAATTCACTCCAAGGTTATATAAACCTGCCGCTAATATGGTAAAGTAGAACTCCCAACTGTAAAAAATTCCGTAGAAAACAGCCAACACCATAGACAAAAGCGTTACCACTACAAACATCCACCATTTGGCTTTTAAATAATCTTTGTAAGGGATATTTTGCGTCATCATTAACGGATAATAAGAACTATCCCAAGCCGGAACTTTCTGACCAAACATCATATTAAATCCGCCAGTGACAAATATTCCCAAGAAAATCTGCATAAAACTAAACTTATATCCAGAATTAAAAACAAGTAATCCATAAAATAAAAACAAAAAACCTCCTATTAATGCAGAACGCGCAGCTTTACTTCTTCTTATCAATTTAATATCATTATTAATAAAAGTTCCTATTGCTCCATATTGATTAAGAAAATCTATGTTTTCAGTTTTCCCAACCGTTTTTTTCATTTCCAAACCTTTGTCCAAATACAAATTATTTTTAATGAAAAGAAAAGTAGCATACCCAAAACCAAAAGCCAACAACAAAGGCAAAATTACCATCCATTTATTTTGATAAAATAGCATGAAGAAACTTTCGGAAATCTTAAGAAAATCAACCACTTTAAAGTAATGTAAAAGTCCACAACCCAAAAATAAAGCCGCAAGAGAATATAAGATTACAGAATTCTTATTCAGAAGGGTATTGAGAAAAGCATTGAATACAATAAAGAAAAAAACAGAACCCATCAAACATAAAATGGACACTGTAGAATAGTTCCCACTTCCAATTAATAAGACCGTAAACGGAATAATAAAAAGCAAAAACGCCCAACTGAAAAAGGAAGATAAAATTTTCAGGAAAATATAAGTTGTAATCTTATTTTTAGTGACATTTAAAGTAAGTAAAGGTTTTATATTATTCGTAGGAAGCTGCTGAATAAAGTATTTCAATGACAAATCTATCAACCAATACAGCAAAAAGAATCTACAAAAGAAAACCAAAGGCTCCTCCCCTTCTTCTTTTGCATAAAAATACAGCCCAAAAGCGCCACCAAAAAATAGGAGTCCTAAATTGAAAAAACTCAGATACATAAGTATCTTCATGGCTATTCCGGCTCCAAATTGTGAGCTTCTAAAAAAACTTTTAAATTCTAATCTGAGTATCTTTCTGAACATACAAATGCTTTTGATAAAAATACTAAAAACATTTATATGAGAAAGTTTTTAATTCATGAGTTCTTTTGCTTGTTGTAAAGCGGCATCTGTAATTTTTGAACCCGATAATAATTGAGCTATTTCCTGCAGTTTTTCATCTTGGTTTAAAGAAATAATAGTAGAAATAGTTTTCCCCGCAACATCCTGTTTTATAACCTTATAATTCTGTTGTCCTTTTGCTGCTACTTGCGCCAAATGTGTAATGACAATAAGCTGTAAATTTTCGCCCATTGTTTTCATTAACTTACCCATTTCTTCGGCTACTTTACCAGAAACTCCAGTATCTATTTCATCTAAAATTAAAGTCGGAAGTTCAGAATTTTCAGCAATAATTTTCTTAATGGCCAACATCACTCTTGATCGTTCACCACCCGAAATAGCAGATTGAATTGGCTTTAATGGAAAACCAGAATTGGCTTGAAATAAAATAGCAATATTCTCTTTTCCAAACTTATTAAAATGAGCACTTTCTGTAAGATCTACTCCAATTTTTGCCTTTTCTAAGCCTAATTGTTTTAGTAAATCTTCCATTCTCTTTTCGAAAATAGGAATAGATTTCTTTCTATTATCTGAAAGTTTTTTAGCAAGTTTTGTGAGTTTTACTTCAATATCATTAATTTTTTGCGAAGTTTCAAGAATAAATTCATCAAGTTCTGCAAAGCCAGATTGTTCACCAGATAATTGATTTCTCAGTTCAATAAGTTCCTCAACCGTTTTTACATCATGTTTTAAAAATAAAGTATTGATTTTGTTGATTTTCAAGTTCAACTGATCCAATAAATCTTGGTTCACTTCTATTTTCTCTGCTGCATCTTGAAGTTCAAAAAGAATATCTTTAAATTCTAAGAAAAGACTCTCATAACGCTGAGAGATTTCTGAAAATTCGTGAGAAAGTTCTGCAGTCTTAGAAAGTTTTGCTCTCACCTCATTCAAGCCGTCTAAAACGCCAATTTCCTCCTGATCCATTCTTGCAAAAGCTTGAGATAAATTCTCAGAAATAGCTCCTGCATTTTCCTGCGTTGAAAGTTGAGACTGCAAATCTTCCCAATTTACATGATCCAAATCTAAGTCCTGAAGTTCGTTAAGCAAGAAATTTTTGTATTCCGATTCTTTATTACCTTCTAAAACTTGATTTTTAAGTTGCTCCAAATGTTTCTTCAACATTTGCCATTCAGAAAAAAGATTTTGAAATTCTAACGTAATATTTTTATTATCACTTAGTCCATCAATAATAGCAAACTGATAGTCTTCATTCAACAAATTTGAGGTTTCAAACTGTGAATGTATATCAATAAGTTTCTCCGAAAGTTGCTTTAGAACATCTAAAGTAGTAGGGACATCATTAATAAACGCTCTGGATTTCCCAGATGTTAAAATTTCCCTTCTGATGATGGTGGGATTTTCAAAATCTAAATCATTATCCTCAAAAAAAGATTTCAAATGATCATGAATTACAAATTCAGCTTCTACAATACTTTTATTCTCGGCGTTAGAAATGGATTTTACATCCACTCTTTCGCCTAAAATTAAACGCAATGCACTCAAGATAATAGATTTACCCGCACCTGTTTCACCGGTAATTACTTGTAAACCTTCGTGCAAGTTAATTTCCAGCTGATCTATTAGCGCAAAATTTTGTATAAATATTCTTGAAAGCATTGATGAATAAGCAGATTTAATCTACAAAGATAAAAGTTTAGAAATGAATAAAAGAAAATTTAGGAAAGCTTATTTCCAATTATTCCACTTGGTATCGGTGTATTTAGGTGCGAAAATAATCATGAGTTGTTTAAGATCATTCAGATTAACACCTCCGTTATTACCACTTTTGAAAATATTGTAAATTTCATCACTTTTAGAATCTACAAACAAATTGAAAACATAACTCTGCTGGAAAGAGTTTTCATACATTTTAAGCCTCATTAAAGCTTCAAAAATAGCTTTTTTAGCAGGAGTAGGATCTTGATTGTACAAACCATCCAAACCAACTCTGTGGTAAGCGTACATACTTGCCCTAAATTGGTTCATATTAGAATTTAAAAGCTCATTTACTAAAGTCATTCTCGATTTTGGCCCTTCCACTTGCGCCCATCCTTCATAGCCTCTATTCTGAGCATTTGAAGCAATTGTCTGCGCTTTAGAAAACCACTGCGTTCCAGAATTTGTTTGGAAACTGTCCGCATCGTATCCTAAAATTAAATAAATATAGTAGCTGATAATATCTGTAAGATTTTTGCCAGAAAACTGTCTTTCATTGAATACTAAATTCTCATTTTCTGCGTATTCAAAGGCAAATTTAGTATCATTGAGATTGAGCATGGGAGATTCGTAGGAAGTTCCGTACACAGGACGAACAAACTGCACAACAAGGTTTCCCTTGAAGGTATTCCCATTTCTTTCGCCAATAACGATGGCAAAATTGGCTTTAATTTTCTCAAAATTCTGAAGCTTTTTACCTGTCCAACTGGTATTATTAACAAAATCTCTGATAGATTTTTCTAAAGTTTTATACACCTGTTGGTTACTACCCCCCAATTGCTGTGCATTTACCTGAACATTTGAAAAGATTTCTTGCGAAAATCCAAGGTTGAAGGTTAATAGTAGAAATATGTAGATAATTTTTTTCATTAGGTATATAAAAATTGAGAACGGAAATTTATAAAATTTATTTGAATTCTTTGACTTTTAGTTAAAATCTATACTGTTAAATGACTTTCAATGGTGTTGAAAATATCCTTCGCAACATTCTCTTTAGACTTTAAACTAAATTCTAATTTATCATCTTTCGTAAAAATTTTAATTTTATTGGTATCATTTTTAAAACCTGCACCTTCGTCTCTAAGGGAATTCAAGACAATCATATCCAAATTTTTCTTTTGCAATTTCCCTTTAGCATTTTCTTCTTCATTCTGAGTTTCTAGTGCAAATCCTACTAAAAATTGATTCTTTTTACTTTCACCCATTGTTTTTAGAATATCCGGATTTTTCACCAATTCTATAACGAGTTCATCATCATTTTTCTTAATTTTTTCTTTGGCAATTTCTTTGGGAGCATAATCTGCAACTGCAGCGCTTGCAATAGCAATATCTACATTATTGTAATATTCAAAAACTTTTGCTAACATTTCCTTTGCAGAAGTTACTCTGTGAAGTTCAATATTATCGGATTTTACATTCAAATTACTAGGTCCAGAAACCAAAATTACTTTGGCACCTCTCTTAACTGCTTCTTCCGCCAACGAGAAACCCATTTTCCCTGACGAATGATTTCCTATAAACCTTACTGGATCAATAGCTTCATAAGTGGGGCCTGCAGTAATCAAAACTGTTTTTCCTCTTAAAGATTTCGAACTAGATGTTTCATTGAAAAAACCTTCAATTGTTTTAGAAATTGTTTCTGGCTCGGCCATTCTTCCTTGTCCAACCAATCCACTTGCCAATTCTCCATTTTCTGCCGGAATAATAATATGACCAAAATCTTGAGCTAGATCTAAGTTTTGTTGTGTTGATGGATGCTGATACATGTCTAAATCCATAGCAGGAGCTATAAAAACTGGACATTTTGCAGACATATAAGTTGCAATGGCTAGATTATCACAAATTCCATGAACCATTTTAGCTAAAGTATTTGCGGTACAAGGCGCAACCAACATTACATCTGCCCAAAGTGCCATTTCTACATGACTGTTCCACGAACCATTATCATTATAAAACTCTGAATATACGGGATTTTTAGAAAGCGTAGCTAAACTCAATTTGGTTACAAACTCTTCAGCATCTTTCGTCATGATTACTTGAACTTCTGCTCCCATTTTAATAAAACCTCTTATTAAAAAATGAATTTTATAAGCAGCAATCCCTCCTGTAACCGCAATGAGAATTTTTTTCCCAATGATATTCATAGTCTAAATTTTAATACTACTAAATTACTAAAAATATTGGTCTTCCATCTTAAAAAAACAACGGTCATCAAAGAAAATCCTTGATGACCGCTTATTTTTTTTAAACTAAAAATTAGTTTTTATCCTCTGTTTTTCTGAAGTATATTTCATCATCCAACCATTCTCTAATAGCAATAGAGGTTGGCTTTGGAAGTTTTTCGTAATGTTTAGAGATTTCGATTTGCTCTCTGTTTTCAAAAACTTCTTCTAAAGTTGAATTATGCACAGCAAACTCATCTAATTTATTATGAAGCTCAGTACGGATTTCTGCATTTATCTGCTCCGCTCTTTTACCCATAATTACAATAGCTTCATAGATAGAAGCTACTTTATCTTCAATTTTATCTTTATCGTAAGTAATAGTACTTAACTCAGCTGTAGAATCTTTTACACTCATTTTCAGGAATTTATTTCTTTATAGAACTGCAAATTTACGAATTATCTTTTAATCTCAAAAGTTGCTGCCGGTGGAGGTGTTTGAAGCTTTACACTATCCCTTTGAATTTGCTGTGCTTTTTTCTCTGCATCTGCTTGGTCTTTCAACTGTTGGTCTGTTTTATTTCTTTGAGCTATTTTTTCAGCTTCTCTTTTTTGTTTGTCTGTAAGAAGCTTCAAACGCGCTTCATGATTCTTTTTTACGGTAACAAAATCCACCTTTTCTTTCTCTAGTTTTTGTCTAATATCTGTTGCGGCTTTTGCATATTCTGTATTAGGAAGTTCTTTTTCCACTTGTTTAGCAAAAGAAATCCCACTGTCAATACGCTCATCTTTAAGATCATAAACCGATAATTTCGCCAACTCAAATCTCGACTTCAAGATATAATCATAGATTTTGGGTCTAAGTTTAGTACTTGGGAAATCGTCTAAAACATTCTGCAAAGCAACATTTGCTGCTTTATATTCACCCATTTGGTAATATTGCTTAGCATTTTCGTAAGCTTTAACTTCCAATTTATTGCTAAGTTCTTCAATCATCTGATTAATGTTCTCTGATTTTGATGAATTAGGATAGTTATTTAAAAAGTCCTGAAGTTCATTTATCGCAGAAATTGTATTGCTCTGATCCAAATTATAGTCCATAGATCCTTCATAATAGCATAAAGCAGACATATAGGCTGCGTCTTCTTTTCTTGGATCTTGAGGATAGTTTACTGCAAAATTTTTGAATTGATGTCCTGCAAGTTTGTAGTTTTTATCATAATAATTAGCATACGCTGTATTATAATGCACTAGCGTTACCTCATCTGTTCCTGCCACTAACTTCGTCAAACGATCATATAAAGCCAATGCATTCTTCCACTTTTTCTTAGCAAAATTATCATTTGCAGCTTTCAGAATAAAGTTTTTATCTGCACTTCTCATTGCTTTCTCTTGCTGACTAACGCAGCCAGAAAGTACCACAACCGTTAAAATACCTAAAAATATTTTTTTCATAAAAAATGTACTACGCCCAAACTCGGATTACTCAATTTTAGGACAATCAATTTGCAAAAATAAAATTTTTTTATCAATGATTCTTTTTTTATCATTATTTAACTAAATTTTCACTCAGAAACATATCCTAAAGTAGCAAAAACACTAAAAAGCAAATTCGTTCTTACTTTTTTTTCGGCTTGTTTCAGATAATTTACATCATCTTTATTAGCATTAATGTAAATTCGATAGAATTCTTTATTTCTAATTACAAATAATGTAGCCCCAATAATGTTGGTGAGAATATCTTCAGATTTAGGGGCAAATGTAAATATTCCCATTGCAATTCCTTTTTTCACCACCTCATCTAATGTATTGACGCATAATTTGTAAAAATCCAGCAATTCATCTTTCAAATGGTCTGTATATCTTAATTCTTGGGTTACAAAACCATGGAAATAACTATACTTAAACAATTGAGAAACAATATACTTAATAATTTCTTTCATTTGCATTTCTGGCTTTCCCGACATAATGGTTGCAGCAAATTCGGAAAAATTTTTTCTAGTTTTATGAACTCGGTATTGGTACAAATACGCCATCATTTTTTCCTTTGAACCAAAGTAATAAGAAATCATGGCAACATTTACATTGGATTTGGTGCAAATTTCTCTCACAGAAGTTCCATCATAACCTTGTTGAGCAATGAGTTCTTCGGCAACATTTAAAATATGAATTTGTTTTTCAGAAAGTTTCATACCTAATAATTTCCCAATAATATTTTCTTTTCAAAATTATAAACATTTGTTTAATCTATATTATTTATTTTTGAAAATGTTTTTCAACTTCCATCATCATCAACCTCATCTTAAAAACGGAATTTACAACCTTCCCTTGTTTGCTGAGCCTACTGAACACCTTTTTTCAGCGGGAATTCATCCTCAAGGTATTTTACAAAATGATGAAAAAAAAATGCGGAATTGGCTGGAAGAAGTTTCCCAAAACAAAAATTGCTTTGCAATTGGAGAATGTGGATTAGATGGACTGCTAGAAACAGATAAAAACGTTCAAAAGGATATATTTCTCCAACAAATTTCTCTTGCCAACAAATTACAAAAACCATTAATCATACATTGTGTAAGGATGTTTTCGGAACTCATTCCACTAAGAAAAAAGAGCTCACTCCCAATGGTTATTCATGGTTTTAACAAAAAACAAAATATAGCCGAAAATTTGTTGCGAAATAATTTTTACATGAGTTTTGGAAAAGCGGTATTCAATAATTTATCTTTGCAAAAAACTTTAGAAATAGTCCCTTTAAAAAGATTTTTTATTGAAACGGATGATGCCGATTTTAATATTGATGAACTTTATGAAAAGGTAGCTCAACTAAAAAAAATAACAACCTCTGAATTACAACAAATAATTTCTGAGAATTTAGAAGCTTTAAAAAATGGATAAATACTGGCTGGAAAGAACTGAACTTCTTATAAAAAATGAAGGATTAGAAAAGCTGAAAAACGCTTCAGTTTTGGTAGTTGGACTAGGAGGTGTTGGTTCTTTTGCTGCAGAATTTCTGGCTAGAGCTGGCGTGGGAAAAATGACTATTGTAGATGGTGACACCGTAGATATCACCAATATCAACAGACAGCTTCCTGCATTACATTCCACAGTAGATCAGCACAAAGTAGAAGTTGTTGCTGCAAGATTATTAGATATTAACACTGAAATACAGCTCACAAAAATCAATGAATTTCTAAATCCTGAAAGAATGGATGAAATTCTGGACAGTGAAAAATTTAATTACATTTTAGATTGCATAGATAGCGTTACTCCAAAAATTACTTTAATAAAAGCTGCTAAACGAAAAAAAATAAAAATCGTAAGTTGCATGGGAGCTGGAGGAAAGGTGGATCCAAGCAAAGTAATGGTGAGAGATATTAGCAAGACCAACAATTGTTTCTTGGCAAGAACGGTAAGAAAAAGATTAAAAAAAGAAAAGATTAATAAAGGAATCCGCTGTGTTTTTTCAAACGAAGTTCAAAGTGAGGAAAGTTTGAAAATGACTGATGGAAGTAATTATAAAAGATCTTTTTATGGTACCATAAGCTATATTCCCGCAATGTTTGGATTGTATGCAGCTGCAGAAGTAATCAATTATTTGATCAAAGAATAATGGGAGATTTTTCTTATCCAAAAATTGGAAAACTTAAGCAAGAAAAGCATATTAATTTGCTTTTTAAAAAAGGCAAATGGAAAACTTCTGGAAAACTCCGAATTATTTTTATGAAGGAAAATAATGAATTCCCTTTAGATAGTAATAAAGTAGGCGTTTCGGTTTCGAAAAGATATTTTAAAAAAGCCGTTCACAGAAACAGAATCAAAAGACTTTTACGAGAAACGTACAGACTGAACCAACCCCTATTTGAAGAAAGTTTCGGTAATAAAACAATGGCGATGTTATTTTGGGTTTCTCCTGAACTGCCACCTAATTATTCTAGTGTAGAAGCGGAATTTTTAAATTTATGTGCTTCTATCAAAAAAAGTTAACATTTTTGTAGTAATTTAGTGGTATAAACACATTAAAAACACTACAAAATGCTCGACAACATTCCTTACTTATCCTATGCAATGAGCGCCTTTGTAGGCATTGGCTTAGCTGCAGCTTCTGGATTTAGGGTTTTCCTGCCCATGTTTGCCGTAAGTTTAGCGTCTTATATGAATTGGATTCCGATGAATGACCATTTCGAATGGCTTGCTGGTTTACCTGCATTAATCACCACTGGAATTGCTACTTTAGTAGAGATTTTAGCGTATTACATCCCTTACGTTGACAATATTTTAGATAGCATTAACATTCCATTAGCCGCCGTTGCAGGATCTGTGTTATTTGCAAGTCAGTTTGCAGATTTAGGTAGTTTTCCTCAATGGGCTTTAACATTAATTGCTGGAGGAGGAACTGCAGCAACCATTAGTTCTGGTTTTGCAGGAACGCGAGCCGCCTCAACAGCCTCCACTGGAGGATTAGGAAATTCCGTTGTTGCCACTACAGAAACCGCAGGAGCAGGAATTATGTCTTTTTTAGCCATTGCAGTACCTTTTTTAGCAGCTATTTGCGCTATTGCCTTGGTAATTGTGGTTTGGATTTTAGGAAGAAAAATTTGGCGTAAATTTCTGAAGCAAGAAAACACCTCATAAAAAAGCACTATCAGAAATAGTGCTCCTCTCTTTCAAATTACTTTTTCTCTTTATTCCCGAGAAAGAATATAGAAAAAATCTGGCAAACACCAGACTTTATTTTTTATACAACACCTTGAGCCAACATTGCTTCAGCTACTTTTACAAAGCCTGCGATATTTGCGCCTTTCACATAGTTTACATAGCCATTGGCATCCTTACCATATTCGCTACAAGCTTTGTGAATGCCAATCATAATTTCTTTAAGTCTTGCATCAACTTCGTCAGAAGTCCAGTTCAGTCGGATAGAATTTTGAGTCATCTCCAAACCTGAAGTGGCAACACCTCCCGCATTAGAAGCCTTTCCTGGAGAAAATAACACTTTATTTTCCAAGAAAAGATTGATAGCGTCTAAAGTTGAAGGCATATTTGCAGCTTCAGTAACACAGATTACTCCGTTTTCTACTAATTTTTTAGCATCCTCAAGATTTAATTCATTCTGAGTAGCACAAGGGAATGCAACGTCACATTTCACTTCCCAAGGTCTTTTCCCAGCGTGGAATTCCGCAGAAGGATATTTTTTAACATAATCTTCAGCTCTGTTATTTCCAGAATTTCTCAATTCCAAAAGATATTCAATTTTATCTCCAGAAATTCCATCTTTATCATAAATATATCCGTCAGGACCAGAAATAGTAAGCACTTTACCTCCTAGTTCTGCAAATTTCTTCACAACTCCCCAAGCTACGTTTCCAAAGCCTGAAACTGTTGCTGTTTTTCCTTTAATATCTTGATTAATAGTTTTTAGCATTTGCTCAGCAAAATACACCACACCATACCCAGTTGCTTCTGGACGAATAAGAGATCCTCCATACGCTAAACCTTTACCAGTAAGCACACCTGTAAATTCGTTACGGATTTTTTTGTATTGCCCGAATAAATATCCAATTTCTCTTGCTCCAACTCCAATATCTCCGGCGGGAACGTCTGTTTCTGGGCCAATATGTTTGCAAAGTTCCGTCATGAAAGCTTGACAAAAACGCATTACTTCCATATCCGATTTTCCTTGGGGATCAAAATCAGAACCACCTTTACCACCTCCCATTGGAAGCGTTGTAAGCGAGTTTTTAAAGACTTGTTCGAATGCTAAAAACTTAAGAACAGAAAGGTTTACAGTAGGATGAAATCTTATACCTCCTTTATAAGGACCAATTGCAGAGTTCATTTGAATTCTGAAACCTCTATTCACTTGAATTTCGCCTTTGTCGTCCACCCATGGAACTCTGAAAATGATAATTCTTTCTGCTTCAGCCATTCTTTCCAATAGCTTCATGCCGTTATACTCTTTTCTTGTTTCAATAAAAGGAATTACCGTAACCGCAACTTCTTTTACAGCTTGTAAAAATTCTGGTTCATTGGGATTCTTTGCTTCAATTTTAGCAATGAAGTCTTGAATCTTTTGCTCAATGGTATATTCTTCCATATTGTTTATTGATATATTGTAGTTAACAAATTTAATTTTTTTTTCAAAACGCACAACACCACAAAGAAAATTTGCGAATATTTTAAATAAAAAATTATTTTTTCATCAGAGTTTCTCTTCAAAATACATAAAAAATATAAATTTTAAATTACTTAACATGGAAAAATACAATATTGATAAAAAGAAAATTTTACAGTGCTAAAAATTTCCTACCAGACAATGATTGTAGTTTTCCCAAAATCTCTAATTCCAAAATTATTGGAAGTAATTTATGAGAAGCCATACCTGTGGAATCCGATAAATCATCTAGTGAAATATGAGGTGAATTCTTCACTTTAGTATAAATAATCTCTTGATTGGATGTAAGTTGAACACTGGGCTGAGGCTCAGGAAAAAGCTCTTCAATATTCATTTTATTAGTTTTATACCCTAATTGATATATTAAATCCTTGACCGTTGATATTATACTTGCTTTATTTTGTAAAATAAGTTGATTACAACCCTGACTATAAGGATCTGTAATTTTTCCTGGCAAAGCAAAAACATCTCTATTGTAAATATTAGCAAAATTAGCTGTACTCATAGATCCGCCACCAAAGCCAGTTTCAATAACCATAGTTGATGGAGATAAGCCCGCAATGACTCTATTTCTTTGGATAAAATGTTCTCTATCTGGTTTTTTAGAGGAGTTAAACTCGGTAAGCAAAACACCATTTTCTTGGAGAATTTTTTCTGAAAGTTTTCTATTTTTAGAAGGATATAAAGTGGTGAAACCATGAGCTAAAACAGCTACCGTAGGAATTTTATATTGCAATGAAAGTTCATGTACGCAAGTATCAACACCTAAAGCCAAACCGCTCACCGTTTGCAAAGAATATTTTTGTATTTGCTCGAAAAAAGCTTCTAAGAAACCTTTTCCATAATTGGTCATATTTCTCGTTCCCACAATGCTTAAAGAATGGGAAACATTTGAAAATTCTCCCTTTGAATATAGAATTGCAGGTGCATCTATACATTCGTGAAGTAACGAAGGGAATTCATTTTGGTGTCTTAAAATAATAGCAACGGAATGCTGTTCACAGAATTTTAATTCATTTTCAGCAAATTGAATATGATTGATATTTCCAATATCTGAAAGGTGCTTTCTTCCTAACCCATTATGAGTATTTGCAAAATCTTGTTTCGCAAATTCCCATGCATTTTTTGCGCTTCCGTAGGCGTTCACCAGCTTTTGAAAATTGATATCGCCTATGAGAGCACATTCCCGTAATGCGATGGCATATAAGTGTTCTTCAGTAAACATTTGCTTGTGTTTTACTCAAAGATACTAAAATTTAAAAGCTATTTTCTTCGAATTTCGTCTAAATGCCCCCAATAATCTTCTTTCTTTTTATAAGGCAGATCTAGGAAATCCTCAGGATGGTTTTCTTTATATTCTTGCCAAAGTTTATCATCTTTTTCATTATAATAGTTGGGATATTCCCAGATAAACTTTCGTTTTTTTTCGCTACCTTCTTTTTTGTAATAAATAGCCAATAAAATACCCACAACAGCTCCTGCAGCATGAGCTTGCCACGAAATTCTACTCGGTTCTTGTAAATCTCCAAATAATTCCTGAGGAACAACTCCCCAAATTAAACTTCCGTAGTACAACACTACAACAAGAGAAACCGCCACAAGTTTGAGTTCACGCTTTAAAACACCACTTAAAAAGAGAAAAAATGCCAATACATAAACAATTCCACTAGCGCCTATTGTACAAGTATATTGATATTCTCCGGTA
This sequence comes from Bacteroidota bacterium, assembly GCA_023399595.1. Lineage (GTDB taxonomy): Bacteria > Bacteroidota > Bacteroidia > Flavobacteriales > Weeksellaceae > Chryseobacterium. Next base: position 26,345 of record JAEWOR010000006.1, read on the forward strand.
AAAATATCTATTGGAGGTAAAATCCAAACTAAAAATCCTGTCAAAATCCATCCTAAAACAAAAATTCTATTGGCGATATTCGGATAAAACTGATACAGCAAAAACATTAAAGCTAGAATAGGAACGGAATTGCTTAAAATATGTTCAATATTTCCATGCAATAAAGGAGAGGTAATAATTCCCAAAAGCCCTTCTGGAAGAAGTGGAATAATGGCTCCAAAACAATTATTAAATACTCCAAAAAGTTGAAGTACATAGAAAAACCACATTGCGAATAGCATAATAAGTGGATAGTAAATTGCTTTTTTAGAAATTCCTGTTTTGAACATGATTCAAAAGTCTCAAAATAAGAGCCATTTTTAAAAATAAGAAATTATGACTAAAAATACATTTTTAAACATAATATAATACGCCAAAATGTAGTTTTTACTACAAATAAATAAATTCTTAATTTTGCGACTTAATTTTAAAACCTAATGAAAAAATTATTATTCCCTTTAGTTTTCTCTTATGGAATCATGGTTTACGCACAAGAAGAACCCAAAACCACAGAACCTGTAGTAGATTCCACCAAAGCTTGGTCTATCTCCGGACAACACACATTAATGTTGAACCAAGCTGCTTTCTCTAATTGGGTAGGAGGAGGAGCCAACAATGTAGGCTGGCTTGCTGGATTAAATTATAATATGACCTACGAAAAAGACAAAGATTTATGGGAAAACATTATTATTTTAGGGTACGGACAAAACAACACCAAAGGCATTGGAATGAGAAAAACCCAAGATGTTATTAACCTTTCTACTAACTTCGGAAGAAAAATTTATAAACATTGGTATGCTTCTGCTGGTGCTGGATTTATTTCTCAGTTTGGACCAGGATATGAAGATGGAAACAATCCTGACGCTAAGAAAATTTCAAACTTGATGGCTCCCGGATATGTGAATATGGGAGCAGGCTTCACTTATAGACCTAATGACAATCTTACCGTTACCTTAAGACCAGCGAATGCAAGATGGACTTTTGTTTTAGATAAAGATTTACAATTAGCAGGAAATTATGGCTTAAAAAATGATGGAGATACTTCATTATTCCAATTTGGATTTTTAGGAACCACTGTTTACAAAATAAAATTGATGGAAAACATTGATCTTACCAATTCTGCATCGGTATTTTCGAATTATTTAGATCATCCTGAAAGATTAGTATTGTCTTACAGTGGAATTTTAAACATGAAAATTAATAAATTCATTTCCACTAACATAACATTAGATTTATTGTACGATCATAACCAAATTCAGAAAACTCAGCTTAAACAAACTTTAGGAGTAGGTTTTGCTTACAACCTTGAAAATGGCAAAAAAAGATCTGAGAATAAGGACAATCATTCTTGGAAATTAAAATAAAAATTTAAAAGCTCACTTAAAAAAGGTGAGCTTTTTTATTGCTGTCATCATCACAAAAAAGTAATGTTTTATAATTGTTTTTTTTGTCTGTGATTTTTTAATGTGGCAACTTTCACCTTTCTAAAAGGCTTAATTGCTCTTTTTATAGGCTTTAAAGACCTCAAATAAATGGTGACCACTAACGAAATACAAGCTGCTGTTCCCAAAGCGCCACCAAACGATTTAAATTCTTTCGATATGTTATGATAAATAAGTGTAAAGATAATTGGTGCGATAAATAGATTAAAATTTTTAAAGTGTTTTCTAGAAGAAATCATCCCAATGAAAGTAGATCCAATGATGATATAGGGAATATCATTGGGTAAATTAAAGGTCCAAAACCAAGTATTAAATTGATAAAAACCGCCCACAAGCATCGCAATTAACCCAGAAGCTCTTACGGGACCTAATTTTAAATTTTTATTTAAATGAAAAGTCAACCAAGAACCACAAATTGCCAAGACAATATTAAAAATAAGCATTTCTACCATGGCAAAAAGAATTTATAGATAATATAAGCGTACAAAACACCCATAAATGCTAAAGTTCCTAACTTCCCTCCAATTCCATGGAAATAATGATGCGAGAAGTTATAAAAGATTGCGGTAAGAACTGTGGATAAAAAGATAAAAAGATAACCATATGGCAACTTGGTCATTCCTACAAAAGCTCCACAATAGATGGCAATAGGCCAATGCGCTGCAGATTTTACTTTATTTTTAATATTACGCGTAAAACTTCCTACAAACCCCACTAATCCCGCAGCAAAAACGGTATTGAGTTCAGCTTCTGACTGCAAAAAATAGGTTACAAAACTCCCAATAAGAAACCAAACAAACAAATCATAATGCACTTCATGTTTAAGTTCAATATGCAAGTATTGTTTTTTTCGATAAGACATCGCCATTCCCAAAACAATCAGTGAAAACACAATAATAAACCATGGCTTTAATGTTTGTTCCCTGATAATTGCTACCACAAAATAAACTTGCGCAGCAATAAATAGAACTAGGAGAATTTTATTGATAATTTGTTTCAAATATTTTTTTGCAAAATTACAACACATAGATTGATAAAAAAAGCTACCCAAAAGGATAGCCTCAATTTTATTCTTTCATTTCAATTTTATTCAGTTGAGTATCTTTTACAGCTTCTTTATTTGGAGCACTCAAAGGAAGTCCGTTTTTCTGAGCAGGAACACCTATTCCTGACGCTGGATTGGCATTTCCTGGGGGCTGATTAGGTGGTACTAATTGTTGAACTCCCTGTTGCGGAGCATTCATATTCAATGGTTGAACAGGGGGCTGATTAGGATTGGTCAGTTGAATATTATTTCCTTTATTATCAGTTGGTTTAAATTGCAATTCACTTTTTAAGTAATTCAACATTTCCTTTGCTTTAATGCCTTCTGGAGTTTTAGCATAATTCAGTGCAATTTGTTCTAGCTGTAAGATCATCACTTCCTTACCCGTCATTTTACCTGTGTTAAAAGCATTTAACAAGGTTAATTTAGGTATTAATGCATCTTTTGGATATTGCGCAATGGTTTGCTCTAACAAATCTTTACTCTCCTGAAATTTCTCTTCCTCATACAAACTGAAAGCTCTTATATAAGCTCCTTCCACACTAGCATCCGACTTTACAAAAGTTGAATTTTTAGGATTTCTCACAAACTCCGCATACGAAGTGTAAGGATAATCTTTTAAGAGAATCTGTTTAGCTCTTTCCGCAGCGTTAGGATTCTTCTCATAATTCATTGCATAAATTTCGTAAAGTGCTTGTAGCATTACTTTTTCTTCGGGTTTTACATCTACTAAATCATATAAAGTTTTTGTGGCCAAAGGTGTATTGGTAAAATAATTCTGATACATTACCCCCATACCAAGAGATGCTGTGTCCCTATCTTTCTTTAATTGACTTAACATAGTAGGATTGGTTGGAATTTTTTCAATATAAAACTCGGGTTCATATCTCCTTGGATTAGGTGTATTGCTAATTCCTAGAGCTTCATTCTTTTTATCTTGAAGACTGCTACCCATGGTTTGCGAATACCTCCAGTTATCTGCTAATCCCCTACTTCCCCAAACCTGTTTAAATGCCGACGTACCTTTAGAAACGGTGTTATTATTACTGAAATAAAAACCCTTGGTTGCAACCCCAAAATCTGTAAAAGAGTTTCCGCTACTTCCGAAAATTGAATTGGAACTGTAATCTCCCGAATCAAAACCTTTTTGACGTTCCGCTTTTCTTCTTTCTTGTTCTTCTTTTTCTTCCTTAGCTTTTAATCTTGTAATATAATTATTGAAAAAAGCTTTTTTCTGAGGATCATCCATCTTAGCAAGACTAAGAATACTGTCGTTCTTTTTAATTAAATAATAATTTTTAGCTATTTTTTTAATATTCTCAGATTGCTCTCTAAGAAGCATTTTAGACGGTTCATAAGTCATCGCAACCAAAGCAGAATCGTAGTAAACTCCAGCTCCTATATAATCGTTTTTGTCTAAATATCCATTTCCTATTTCGTAAAAAGTAAGACCTCTAATTTGTGGATCCGATTCTTTTTCTTCAAGAGATTTTCTGAAAAAAGTTTGAGCCTCGTCCTTTTTATTAGCTTTATTAGCCATTAAACCCAAAGCATAGTAAAATTCATTTTTTCGAGAACCATAAGTTCCTTTTTTACTAATTCCTTCCAAATAATTTTTTGCTCCTTGATAATCGCCACTTCCATTGAAAGTTTTAGCAATTTCTATTTGAGATTTCACTTCAAATTCAAAGTTATTAGCGTATTTATAAGCTTCTTTAAAGCTTTCTCTCGCTAAATTATTCTTCCCTAGGTTTTGCAAAAGCTGACCTCTTACAAAGGCGATTCTACTTTTTAATTTACGGCTAGAATTCACTTCAAAAGCTCTATCGAGTTCCTTTAAAGCCAAATCTTTTTTACCTTCATCCAACAAAGACTCTGCATAATAAATGGAAAATATCTTCTCGTATTCTTTAGTAAGTCCTTCTCCTTTTACTTTTGCAAAAACCTCATTGGCCTTTTCAAAATCTTTCATTTTTGCATAAGCCAAACCTTGATAAACTCTTGCTAAAGGCAAACGCTTATCATCTTTCATTTTCGCAAAAAGTGTATTGAGAATATCTAATGCAGCAACTGGTTTATTCTGATAAATTCTAGATTGAGCAGCAATAATATAAGCATCAAATAAGGTTTTATTTTGTTCCGCTCCTTTTCTTATCACCGAATAATTTTGAATCGCTTTTAAGGCTTTTGCTTCTGCAATTTCCAAAGAATTTGCCCCTTTTGGAGCTTCCTGTCCGATACCAGAACTTATATTTCCTGCATTAGGTGGCATACCTGGAGCTCCAGCACTTTTTCGAAGACTCTCTGAAGAATTATTTACAGAAGCCATTTTCATGGTATTGTCCGCAAAAGCTGTAGTTTGTCCTAAATCGCTTCCAACAGGTTGATCTTCGTAAGTAAGAATAGGAATATAAGGAGCATAAAAATTATCTTTATGTCCTTTATCTCTCTCTTCAAACTCATAATTTAATGCATCTTTTGCATTAAATAAAGTATTGTAATAGGTAGAAAACCCTTTTAAAAATTTAGATCTTTTCTCAGGCTTCTTAGAGGTAGATGCACAAGAAACAACTATAGAAATTATTAAAAGAAATAAAATGTTTTTTTTCATTGTAGTTGTATAACTTACTAACTTCTGTTTTATTATCAACAATCTTGATAAAGATGTAAATTTAATGAAAAAATATATTTATAGACTTGAATCATTAATATCACGTATCATTTTATACAATAAATGTGTTGGTAAGCCCATAATGGTGTAGAAACTCCCTTCAATTTTTTTGATTTTCGCCATTCCAATCCACTCTTGAATTCCGTAACTTCCCGCTTTATCAAATGGTTTAAAAGCATCAATATAATAATTGATTTCATCATCCGAAATTTCATCAAAATATACCGTAGCAACATCCGTTTCAGTGATGCTTTTATAAATATTTTTCACGGTAATTCCTGTAAATACTTGGTGTTGACTGCCAGAAAGTTTCCTTATCGTTTCAAAAGCTTCATTTCTGTCTTTAGGTTTTCCCAAAATATTTTCCTTAAAAACGACAACTGTATCTGCAGTAATTAAAACTTCATCAGCTTGAAGATTTTGATAAGTATTCGCTTTTAATTCCGATAAATAACTTGCTGCATTTTTTGGCTCAATTTCTTGAGGTAAAATTTCATCACAATCTATTTTCACAACATTAAAACCAAATCCTAAACCCGAAAGCAGTTCTTTACGTCTCGGCGATTGCGATGCTAAAAGTATCTTCATTCTACCAATTTTAAATGGATTGTGTATTGTCTTCCAACCACGTGTTTTGAGATTTCATTACTTGCTCAATAACATCACGAACCGCACCACTTCCGCCAGTTTTAGGCGAAATATAATGCGCAACTGCTTTCACTTCCGGAACTGCATTTTCTGGACAAGTAGCCACTGCACAGTTTTCTAAAAGGTGAATATCTGGTAAATCATCGCCCATGGTAAGAATTTCATCGTCGTGAAGATTATGTTTCTTTTTAAAAGCTTTATAATCTACCATCTTGTTGTGCGATTTTGGATAATAATCTTGTATCCCAAGATATTCTATCCTATGTTTCACCATTTCATCATTTCCTCCAGTAATTACCCCTATAATATAATTGTTTTTTAAAGCTTTTACCACCGCGTAACCATCCAAAACATTCATCACTCTGCACATATTTCCACCTGGCATTAGATAAACATTTCCGTCGGTAAAAACACCGTCTACATCAAACACAAAAGCTTTTATATTTTTTAATTTTCCTTTATAAGACATTTTTATTCTGAAATTTTAATTTATTCAAGGTTGTACATTTTTTTAATGGATTCATTTAAAACTTTATAAATTTCTAAATGTTCGCCAGATAAAAGTTCTTCATGCATTTCTAAAATTCTTTTATCATTTCTTACCGCAGGACCAGTTTGAGCATTTAGAGGCTCCAAATGATGAATTTTCTCTGTAGTTTCATCTATTAATGGTAAAAAATAAGAAAATGGAATTTCTTGACTATCAGAAATTTCTTTGGCTCTTGCAAAAAGATGATTCACAAAATTACAAGCAAAAACCGCCGTTAAATGAATGTATTTTCTTTTATCATACGTACTTAGCATTACTTTATCCGAAACTTTTCTAGCTAAGTTTAACAACAATTCTTCATCCTCATTATTTTCCGCTTCAACAAAAAAAGGAATTTCAGAATATTGCAATTTTTTATTTTTAGAAAAAGTTTGAAGCGGATAAAAGCTGGCCTTTCTATAATTTCCAGCCAAAATTTCTTTGGGCAAAGATCCTGAAGTATGAGCCACCAAAACATTCGGATTGGTAATTATTTTAGAAACGTCATGAACAGCATTATCGCTCACCGAAATTAAATACAAATCCGCCGACTCCAATTGAGCTGTAGAATAGTTAAAACCTGTTTCATTAGATATTTTTTGAAGCTCAGCTTCGTTTCTTCCGTAGACTTGCTTCACCAGGATATTATTTTCTTTAAAAGCTTTTGTTAGATGATAAGCTACATTTCCGGAACCAATAATTACTAAATCCATATTGCAAATATAGAGCATTAAAAAGTTTGGTTTAAAATTGGTTAATTAATAATTTTTCAAATAATTAGTAATACTTTTAACTTTTGGATATTTTTGTAATCCAAACAATGAACGCATCTTATGAAGACCAAAGACGCTGAGATTATTGCCCTGATGCAGAATACACGAACCCAAGAAAAAGGGATTCGGGCATTGATGGATGCATATCAAAGTAGGTTGTATTGGCATATAAGACGTTTAATTGTAGATGCAGATTTAGCTCAGGATGTTTTGCAGGAGACTTTTATTAAAGTGTATCAGAATTTTCATCAGTTTAAGAATGACAGTCAGTTATACACTTGGCTTTACAGAATTGCAACTAACGAAGCTTTACAACAAATTAACAAGCTTAAAAAGATGCAAAAAACAGATGAAGATGCAGATTATTACCTCCAAAACATTGTAGCTGATGAAGTAGAAAAAGATGGTACAGAAATTCAAATTTTATTGCAAAAAGCAATTCATAGTTTACCAGAAAAACAAAAACTGGTTTTCACAATGAGGTATTATGACGATTTGCCGTATGAGGAGATTTCAAAAATTGTTGACATGTCGGTAGGTACATTAAAAACCAATTACCACTATGCCAAGCAAAAAATAGAAGATTATATTAAAGAAAATTATGATAAATAATTTTTAAGACCGCAAAATGAAGAATTTTGATATAGAAAATTTAGAAAGAAAAAACATTTATAAAATTCCCGATACACTTTTTGATAATGTTCAGGAAAATGTGATGAATGCTATTTCTATTGATACTGAAGAAACAGTAATTAGCACTAACAAAGGCAAAATTGTTAAGTTGAATTGGTGGATGGCTGCGGCAGCATCTTTGGTATTAATATTTGGTTTAGGATGGATATTTTCGGATTCATTCACCAACCAAAACAACATTAATACTATTGATACTTTAGTGAAAACTGAGCTTCCACATAATGCAGTAGAAAGTACACAAGCTTACAATATTGTAAAATCTGACGTGAGTTCCATTGATGTTGATGATTCTAAAAAGAATACAAATACCACTAATGTTAAAACCATTGCTTCACGCCAAGAGATTAAAAAAACGAATATAAAAGCGGTAAATCTTCCAAACAAAGAAGTAAATGAAGAAGAGATGAATGTATATTTAGATGTTTTGTCCAATAAAGAAATCTCGGACATTGCACAGAATTCAGTTTCGGATGTATATTTAGATTTATATAACTAACAACAAATGAAAAAGATATTTTTATTATATATTCTTATAATCTTCGGAGGATTCAGCATTAATGCGCAGAAGCTTAATTACGATTGGAAGAAAATGAAGCCCGAAGAGAGAAAAGAAGTCATTAACAACCTTTCACCTGAGGAAAGAAAAGAACTTTTAAAAAAGTTCAGAAATAATATGGTGATTGAAAATCTAGACATAAAACCCGAAAATAAAGAGGAGTTTACTAAAGTTTACAACGAATATTTAGAAAACCAATCGAACATAAAAAAACAATTTAATCCGCATTTTAAACCAGAAGACCTTTCGGATATTGAAGCTAAGCAAAAACTTAATCAGAGTTTTGAAATGGGACAAAGTTTATTGGATAACAGAAAAAGATATGCAGAAAAATTTCAGCAAGTAATCCCACCACAAAAGGTTTTAAAACTATTCCAAACAGAAGGAATGGTAAGGGATAAAATGAATGAGAGAAAACATCCTAACACTAGGAATTCCTCTCAGAGAAGATCGAGATGATCTCATAATAGTTTATTTTTTTAATGTTGGACGACTCTCATAAAGTATTTTGTGAGAGTCGTTTAATTTTTGATAAAACATTCTATAATTCTTTTACTTTTGTTAAAAAATAAAGAATATGAAAACATTATTTGCCTTCACATTTATATTCATTTTTTCTTTTGCGTTCTCGCAAGATATTGAACTTATTAAACTTTATAAAAACATTAAAGACAAAAGAGGACTTATAAAATCTCTTAGTGTTATAGATAATAGACCTGATAAAAATATTGGAACATTGTCTGATTCAAAAAAAACAGTGAGTTTAAAGTTTGAAAATGAAGATTTGAAAAGCTATATCGAAAATTGGTTTAACTCGGATAATAAAACAGAAGGAAATACAGACCTTGTTTTGATGATTGAAGAGATAAAATCTTACCAAGAACAAAATCTTGAAACAAATGAATCCGTTCCAAAACTTAAAGTGAAAATTTCTAGTTTTATAAAAAGAAATGATAAATATTATTTCATTAATAGATTTGATAATATTGCAATTGTTCCCATTAATAGAGCTGCTTTTTCACAAGATTACTTTGCAGATCAAATCTCAAATCTCTTTACAAACTTTATAAAATCATCTTACACAAGCACGGTATCAAGCTATGTAATTCCTGAAAATGAAATTAATAATTATAATAACTATTTAGTGAAAAACTCCAAAGCTCTGAATAGTTCTGAATTAAAAGATGGTTTTTATAAAAACTTTAAAAATTTTTCGAATCAAGAACCAGATGCAAACTACACCTTAGAAAGGAACAAGAAAGGCAAGCCAAAAAGATTGAAATACAATGGTGAACAAGTTCCCTTTTCCGAAATCTATGGGTTTGTAGAAAACGGAAAAGTTTATAAACTAACACCAGTAGGTTTTGACGAAATGCAAAAAGATGAAAAAGGATTTCACCTCTACACTTCCAGAAATAACATTTTCTTAAAAAACTCCAATAATGTAATGATAGGAGCGATGGCAGGAGGAATGGTAGGCGCATTAATCGGCGGAATTATTGATGCCAATTCTAACAATAACTCAGGCGGAATGATTCCGTTTGGATACTCAAATCATGCACAATGTATTGTTTATATAGATTCCTTAACTGGAGATTACGTTTTCACTCAATAATTTTTCAACTAATTCACTCATAAAAAAAAGCATTTTATTCTTTTTTATTTCTTTTCGGTTACTTTTCGCTCAAAAAACAATTTATATCCCATTAAAACAAAACTTAAAAAACAAATCTAAAACAAGCCCACTCACTAATTATTATAGATTTCAGACAAGCCCACTCACTAATTATTATAGATTTCAGAGAAGATAAAAATATTGGAAACATTATTTACAGAAAAAATAATTTTGATATAAAATTTGAGGATGAAGATTTAAAAACAAAATTGGATTTAAACTTACAAAATTCATCACAAATTCCTATTCTCATCCTGTAAGTAAATTTGTAATTAATGAAGATAATCTATCTAATTATGAAATAGCATTAACTTCTCAAATAAAATCCTTTAACACCGAAAAAGTTGCGGAAAGAGTATATTCAAGCTTTGAAAATTTTTGCAATCAAGAATTTTCAAAAAAATCCTTTGTAAGGAAAAACGAGAAAGGCATCGTAAATGGAGTTGGAGATACAGAAGGTTATGATGTTTTAAGAAAAAATGTTTTTGCATACGTGGATGAATGAGTTCCCCATTTTTTAACTCCTGTTGGTTTTTTAAAAATGCAAAAAGATCAAAAAGGATATTACATTTTTGCTACTAAAGAAGAACTTAATCCTGAAAATAATAATCTTACAACTTTCATCGGCGCTATGACTGGGGGAATTATTGGAGGAATTGTGGGTGGAATTATTGACGCCAACACCAGAAAAAAACAAGTTAGAAGAACAAGATGGCTTTTATAATATTTATATTGATTCTTTAATTGGAGAATTGCTTTACGAAAAATAAGTTTTCATCTGATTTACAGAAAAAAGGGGCTTTTTAAGTCTCTTTTTTTATCTTTGCAAATTACAAGAGTTATACATGAAAAATATAAGAAACTTCTGCATCATTGCACATATCGATCACGGTAAAAGTACTTTGGCAGACAGACTTTTAGAATATACCAATACAGTTACCCAAAGAGAGCTTCAATCTCAGACTTTGGATGACATGGATTTGGAAAAAGAACGCGGTATCACCATTAAATCTCACGCCATCCAAATGGACTATGAGTATAAAGGTGAAAAATTTGTTCTTAACCTTATTGACACACCAGGACACGTAGATTTTTCTTACGAAGTTTCTCGTTCTATTGCCGCTTGTGAAGGTGCTTTGCTCATTGTAGATGCAGCTCAAAGTATTCAGGCGCAAACCATTTCCAACCTTTATTTGGCGTTAGAAAACGACCTTACGATTATTCCGATTCTTAATAAAATAGACCTTCCTTCGGCTAATCCTGAAGAAGTGACCGATGAAATTATGAATCTTATCGGTTGCGAATATGAGGATGTTTTAAGAGTTTCAGGAAAAACAGGTGATGGGGTCCACAATCTTTTAGAGCAAATCGTAGAAAGAATTCCAGCTCCAGTGGGTGAACCCGATGCACCGCTTCAAGCTTTGATTTTTGACTCTGTTTATAATCCTTTCCGAGGAATTGAAGCTTATTTTAAAGTCGTAAACGGAAGCATCAAAAAAGGCCAAAAAGTAAAATTCATGGCAACAGGAAAAACCTATGATGCCGATGAAGTGGGAACTTTGAAACTTAAGCAACTTCCAAAACAAGAAATTAAAACAGGAGATGTTGGTTATATTATTTCCGGGATTAAAGATGCTCGCGAAGTAAAAGTGGGCGACACCATTACCGCAACAGATAATCCAGCATTGGCAGCAATCGACGGTTTCGAAGAAGTAAAACCAATGGTTTTCGCAGGTATTTACCCTATTGAATCTGAAGATTTTGAAGAATTGAGATTTTCATTAGAAAAACTTCGATTGAATGATGCTTCTTTGGTTTTCGAGCCAGAAAGTTCTGCTGCTTTAGGATTTGGTTTCCGTTGCGGATTCTTAGGAATGCTTCACATGGAAATTGTGCAAGAGCGTTTGGATAGAGAGTTTAACATGAATGTTATTACCACCGTTCCCAACGTATCTTACTATGGATATACAAAGAAAGAACCGGAAGTTCCTATTTTGATTAACAACCCGTCAGAAATGATGGATCCCATGACGATGGATCGCGTGGAAGAACCTTATATTAAAGCTTCTATCATCACAAAATCAGATTTTGTAGGTGCCGTAATGACGCTTTGTATTGAAAAACGTGGCGAAATTGTCAACCAAAGTTATTTAACCGCAGACAGAGTAGAATTAATTTTCAATATGCCATTGGCGGAAGTTGTTTTCGATTTCTACGATCGTTTAAAATCAATTTCTAAAGGTTATGCCTCTTTCGATTATCATCCAATCGGATTCCGTGCTTCTAAATTAGTGAAAATGGACATCTTGATTAATGGTGATATGGTGGATGCTTTATCTTCATTAATTCACGATTCCAATGCTTATTACATTGGAAAAAGAATGTGCGAAAAATTGCGTGAGTTAATTCCAAGACAACAGTTTGACATTGCTGTTCAGGCCGCTTTGGGAGCGAAAATTATCGCTAGAGAGACCATTAAAGCGCTAAGAAAAGACGTTACCGCAAAGTGTTATGGTGGCGACATCTCCAGAAAACGTAAACTTCTTGAAAAACAAAAAGAAGGTAAGAAGAAAATGAAACAAATTGGTCGTGTAGAAGTTCCGCAATCTGCATTTATGGCTGTATTGAAGCTGAACGATTAATTTATAGATAATATCAAACATACCCCCCGGCATGAACTTCGTTAATGCCGAGGGGTAATTATATGAAGCATTCGTATTCTTCCAAAAAATAAAGAAAGGAATAAAAAAAAATCCCTTCAAAAATGAAGGGATTATATATTGAAAATTAAATTTTCTTAGTGATGAGCTTCATGAATAAAAGGGCCATTCCCTTTTGGCTGATTGTAGATTACTTCTACACCATCTTGCTCATAAATATTCTTTCTTCTAATATCTTCAGGATCAAAAGCTTTTGTCTTACCAAAATATTCCATTAATCCTTCAGATAGCCACAATGGGATTACAAATCCGAAGAACATAAAAATACACCAAAATCCTACTAAGAACATTATGATGAAATAAACTGTCCAAAGGAATTGATAAAAAGGCCAAAATGAAGATAATATCGTTAACATTGTTTTCAGTATTTAGGGCAAAAATACTCTAATTTTTTGTTTAAACAAAAGTTTTAAAGATGATTTTTGCAATTTAAAATTATTTTAAAAAATTACTACGCCAAATTAGCAAAGAAATCGTTGCCTTTGTTGTCTGTGATGATGAATGCAGGGAAATCTACCACTTCAATTTTACGAACCGCTTCCATTCCTAATTCTGGGAAATCTACCACTTCCACAGATTTGATGTTTTCTTTTGCTAAAATCGCCGCTGGACCACCGATAGAGCCTAAATAGAATCCACCATACTTTCCGCAAGCGTTGGTTACATCTTTACTTCTGTTTCCTTTGGCAAGCATTACCATACTTCCGCCATTCGCTTGGAATTCATCTACGTAAACATCCATTCTTCCCGCCGTTGTCGGTCCGAAACTTCCTGAAGGCATTCCTTCTGGTGTTTTTGCTGGTCCCGCATAATAAATGGGGTGATTTTTAAAATATTCTGGCATGGGCTGTCCTGCATCCAATAATTCTTTGATTTTTGCGTGAGCGATATCTCTAGCAACAATCAGCGTTCCGTTCAATTTTAAGCGGGTTTTGATTGGATATTTTGAAAGTTCGGCAAGAATTTCTGGCATTGGACGATTTAAGTCAATCTCTACGGCCTCTTCCAAATGTGGAGGTGTTGCAGGTAAAAATTTCTCAGGATTGGTTTCCAATTGCTCCAAGAAAATCCCGTCTTTTGTAATTTTCCCTTTGATATTTCTATCCGCAGAACAAGAAACACCCATTCCAACTGGACAAGAAGCTGCATGACGCGGTAAACGAATCACTCGAACATCATGCGTTAAATATTTTCCACCAAACTGAGCTCCGATAGAAGATTTTTGACAAATTTCCTGAACTCTTTTTTCCCATTCCAAATCACGGAAGGCTTGGCCGCCCATATTTCCTTCGGTTGGAAGATTGTCATAATAACCTGCACTTGCTTTTTTCACCGCTGCTAAATTTGCTTCCGCAGAAGTTCCGCCAATTACCAAAGCCAAATGGTAAGGAGGACAAGCTGCAGTTCCCAAATCCATGATTTTTTCTTTGATGAAAGCCTCTAGAGAAGCATCATTCAACAAAGATTTTGTTTTTTGATACAGAAAAGTTTTGTTCGCAGAGCCACCCCCTTTCGCTAAAAATAAAAATTTGTAAGCATTCCCTTCTTCCGCATAAATATCAATTTGTGCAGGCAAGTTAGAACCCGAATTTTTCTCCTCAAACATCGTTAGAGGAACAATTTGAGAATATCTTAAATTTTGTTCTTGGTAAGTGTTGTAAATTCCTTTCGAAATCCATTCTGCGTCGTTGCATCCTGTGTACACATTCTCCCCTTTTTTAGCCACACAAATAGCAGTCCCGGTGTCTTGACAAGAAGGTAAAGCTCCCTGAACCGCTACAGATGCGTTTTGTAGAAGATTATACGCCACGAAACGGTCGTTGTCCGTAGCCTCTGGATCGTCGATAATATTTTTAAGTTTTTGCAAATGCGCTGAACGAAGCAAAAAGGAAACGTCTTTCATCGCGTTTTCAGATAAAAGTTCCAACGCTTTTGGATCAACAGAAAGAATTTCTCTGTCGCCCAATTTTTCAACTTTTACGTAATCTGAACTTAGTTTTTTGTATTGTGTATCGTCTTTTAGAATAGGAAATGGTTCCTGATATGAAAATTCCATTAGAAAAATTTTTGTAGAAAATTAAAGATGTAAAAATAAGGAATACAAAATGCTCATGTTGAATAAAATGCGTGAAAAAAATCACTTCTATCGATATTTATAATCAATATAAATTGGCTTAGAAAAAATTTCTTCCTAACTTTAATTTCGCAATGAAAAAATCAACAAAAAAAGTAGGAATTATCGGCTGTGGTTGGCTAGGAATAAGACTTGCAAAGCATTTGATGACACAATTTCAAGTTTTTACAACTACCACATCAGAAAAAAAGAAAATAGATTTGGAACGACTTGGAATTCCGACCTGGGTGGTTAATTTTGATTCCGACAAAGGTTTAAAACCAAACGAAAACTGGCTCGGTTTAGATGCAATCATTATCACCGTTCCGTTTTCTAAATCTCATAATGTTGAACAATTGAAAGAGCGGTTTAAAACATTGAGTAAATTTATTCAAGGTTTCCCAAAACAAGTATTTCTTATGAGCTCTGTTGGAATTTATCCTCAAATGAATCAGAAAATTACCGAAGCCAATTTGGATAAAACTCAATTAAACCCTACGATTCTTGCTGTTGAAAATTTAATGAAGAAGCAATTTCCGCAAATCAATATTTTACGATTGGGCGGATTGATGGGAGATGATCGTTATATAAGTAAATACAAAATTTCGGAACCCAATCAAATAGTGAATCACATTCATTTTGATGACATTGTAAATATTATCGAAAAGATGATTGATGAAAATTGGAATACGAAGAAATATAATTTGGTAGCACCTTTGCATCCAACAAAACAAGAGGTTATCGACTACCAAACCCAAAAAGTAGAAACAAAGATTCAGGAAACTTATGGTAGAGAAATTAGTTCAGCACTTTTAATCAATGATTTAAAATATCAATTCCATCATCCTGATCCAACAAAATTTTAATCAAATCTTAAAAAAATGGAATACAGAATAGAACACGACACGATGGGCGAAGTAAAAGTCCCTGCCGATAAATATTGGGGTGCCCAAACCGAAAGATCACGTAACAATTTTAAAATTGGTCCCGAAGCATCCATGCCTCACGAAATCATCGAAGCTTTTGCGTATTTAAAAAAAGCGGCGGCTTTTGCTAATGCAGATTTAGGCGTACTTCCAACAGAAAAAAGAGACATGATTGCAAGAGTTTGTGAAGAAATTTTGGACGGAAAACTCAACGATCAATTTCCGTTGGTGATTTGGCAAACGGGTTCTGGAACACAATCCAACATGAATGTGAATGAAGTTATCTCTAACCGAGCTCATGTTCTCAATGGCGGGAAGTTGGGCGAAACATCTGAAATTCATCCAAATGATGACGTCAACAAATCTCAATCATCCAACGATACTTATCCAACGGCAATGCACATTGCAGCATACAAAAAAGTAGTAGAACAAACCATTCCAGCTGTTGAAAAACTAAAAATTACGTTGAAAGAAAAATCCGATGCTTTTAAGGATATTGTGAAGATTGGTAGAACGCATTTAATGGATGCAACGCCATTAACGCTCGGACAAGAATTTTCGGGTTATGTGGCTCAATTGGAATTTGGTTTACGCGCTCTGAAAAACACACTTCCGCATCTTTCAGAATTAGCTTTGGGCGGAACAGCAGTTGGAACAGGCCTCAACACTCCAAAAGCATACGATGTAAAAGTCGCAGAATATATTGCAAAATTTACGGGACATCCTTTCATCACGGCAGAAAATAAATTTGAAGCTTTGGCCGCTCACGATGCAATCGTAGAATCTCACGGCGCTTTGAAACAATTGGCGGTTTCACTTTTCAAAATTGCACAAGATATCAGAATGTTGGCTTCTGGACCTCGTTCAGGAATTGGCGAAATTCATATTCCAGAAAATGAACCTGGCTCATCCATCATGCCCGGAAAAGTAAATCCCACCCAAAACGAAGCTCTGACTATGGTTTGTGCTCAAGTTTTAGGAAATGACACCACGATTTCGTTTGCAGGAACGCAAGGAAATTATGAACTCAATGTTTTCAAACCTGTGATGGCGTACAATTTTTTACAATCGGCGCAGTTGATTGCAGATGCTTGTATTTCATTCAACGTTCATTGTGCAGTGGGAATTGAACCGAATTTACCAAGAATTAAAGAATTAGTGGATAAATCTTTAATGTTGGTTACGGCATTAAATACGCATATCGGCTACGAAAACGCTGCAAAAATTGCGAAAACAGCTCACAAAAACGGAACAACTTTAAAAGAAGAAGCTATTAATCTTGGATTGTTAACGGCAGAACAATTTGATGAATGGGTAAAACCTGAAGACATGGTGGGAAGTTTGAAGTAGAATAAAGAATCACGAGACGAGAGGTAAGAATTAAGATTTAAAATTAGAAAACCTCTGAGAAATTTCTCAGAGGTTTTCTAATTGCAAAATTTAGTTTTAGAATAAATAAAAGAAGAACATTAATGCTAGTTTAAAATCCTTTATATATTTCAGTATTAAACTAAAAACATAGTATTGAAATAGTGACAATGAATCACGTTTTGAGGATCTGAAATCATCATTTGAAATTAAGAAAGGACAACCTGATCTGCAAAATATTGTTCCAAATCTCTCAAGGTTTCTGGACTTGTTTGAATATCTCTTACCAATTCACCTTTGTTGAGCACTACAATTCTATCACAAACTTCCGTGGTGTGAGAAAGGTCGTGACTAGAAATTAAAAAAGTAATATTGTCATTTTTTGACCAATTTTTAATCAAAAACTTGAGTTTAATTTGTGTTGAAGGATCAAGATTAGCAAAAGGTTCATCTAAAACAATTACTTTAGGAGTTCCTATTAAAGCACCAACAATACCCACTTTTTTCATATTTCCTTTAGAAAGATCGCGGATATATTTTCCGGCTTTTAAAATTTCACCGTTAAAAAAATCATCAAACTGCTTTAAAAATTCATCCACATTCAATTTGTTTTGACCTCGAAGTTCTCCTAAAAAATAAAAATATTCTTCTGGCGTTAGATAACCAATCAAAAACGTCTCGTCAATAAATGCAGAAACATCATTTTTCCATTTTTCAGAAGTGTTGACTTGTTCTCCATTGATATGAACACTACCGCTAGTCGCCTGAATTAAATCTAATAAACAACTAAAAAGAGTGGTCTTTCCTGCTCCATTATTCCCGACTAAACCGAAAGTTTGCCCGTCTGGAATATCTAAATTTGGAATATCTAAAACTTTATTATTCCCGTAAACCTTTGATATATTTTGAATTGAAATCATTTTATCAATTTAATTAACGATAAAAATACATTATTAATTTGTGATGAAAAAATTCCTTAAATCAAAAAAAGACAACTTTTCCAAAGCTGTCTTTTAAAATATATGTGAAAATCTATTTTATTCTACCACTAAATCCACTCCCAATTTCTCTGCTAAAAGCGAGGAAACCTTTTGTTTCAATGGCTCTATGTCGATATTTTGCATGGCATCATGAGCAAAAGCATATAACAATAAAGCTCTAGCTTCTTTCTCAGAAATTCCACGTGCACGAAGATAAAATAAAGCTTCACTATCCAATTGTCCAACTGTGCAACCGTGAGAACATTTTACGTCGTCTGCGAAAATTTCCAATTGCGGTTTGGTATCAATTGTTGCACCTTCGTTCAACAAAACATTGTTATTTTGCTGATAAGCATTGGTTTTTTGAGCAATTTTATCAACAAAAACTTTTCCGTTGAAAACACCATGAGATTTTCCACCAAAAATTCCTTTATAGTTTTGGTAAGACTCACAATGCGGCGTTTTGTGATGAACTGCGGTGTGATGATCCACCAATTGTTCGTGATCAATCACCGTAATTCCGTTCATAAAAGAATTGATATTTTCTCCATTATGAATGAAATCTAAGTTATTACGAACCAATTTCCCACCAAAAGAAAACGTATTTACCGTCGCTAAACTGTCTCTTTCTTGTTTTGCGTAAGTGCTATCAATTAAATACGATGTATCGCTATCATTTTGAAGTTTATGCCAATCCGCTTTTGCATTTGAATATGCAAAAATTTCTGTTACTGAATTCGTGAACACAAAACTTTCATCAAAATTATGGTGACTTTCAATGATTTCTACTTTTGAACCTTCTTCAACAATTAATAAATTTCGCGTGTTGTAAAATGTATTTTCTTGTTGATTTTGAGAAAGATAAAACACATGAATTGGTCTTTCAATCACCGTATTTTTGGGAACATGAAGGAAGAATCCGAATTTGCAATACGCTTCATTCAAATCCACAAAAGGATTGTTTTCTAAAGCGATGGTATTGAAATATTTTTCGAAAACGCTCTTATGTTTTTCGTCATTCAAAGCATAATTGAAAGAAAGCATCTCTACATTTCCGATGGAAATTTTAGACAGTTCCTTATGCAATTCACCATTTACAAAAACGATGTAATCGAAATTTTCTTCCCCCAAATGCAACTCATCAATCTGTTCTTTAGTGATATGATGCTCTTTGGTCGCGAAAAAATTGTAGTTTTTTTCGGTAATTTCCTTAAGGTTGGTGTATTTATATTCTTCGTCTTTCTTCGTTGGAAAGCCAATTTCCTCAAACTTTTTCAAAGCCTGAATTCTGTTGTCATCCAAAAAACGATGACTTAGAGTTCCTAAAAAATCCGAATGATTATTTGTAATTTGTTCTAATATCATATTTGAAATTTGAGGTTTGAGATTTGAAATTCATGATGTTAAACCTTAGTTTATTCACCATTATTTCTATTGAATTTATTTCCTTTATGAGTTGAATTTTTCAGATAGTTAATAAATCCCGAAAGTTTTTTTGAAATCTCTAAACTCTCATTTTTTAGTTTTAAATAAGTTTCTTCGTCTAAATATTTTCTATCAAATGCTCTTATAAGTTGCGATCGAACTTCTCCCGCAGACCCTTTGGATATTGTTAAAAAATTAACAAATTCACGATTGCCTTCTCTTTCGAAACCTTCAGCGATATTATCCATTATCGACGAAGAAGCTCTGTCAATTTGTGTTTTATCATACCTTTGAAATCTATCATTGAGCAAACAATTTTGATGAATAGACTCGCAAAATTTTCTAGCATTTTGCCAAATTTCCAAATCTTCAAAATTATTTATCGTTCCCACAATTTCAAATTTCAAATATCGAATCTCGAATTATTTCAGTAGCCAATCGTAGCCTTTATCTTCTAATTCTAAAGCCAAAGATTTGTCGCCTGTTTTAATGATTTTCCCGTCCGCTAAAACGTGTACAAAATCTGGTTGAATATAATTCAAAAGTCTTTGGTAGTGCGTAATCAAAAGAACTGCATTGCCTTCGTTTCTGAATTTATTCACGCCATCAGCAACAATTCTTAAGGCATCGATATCCAAACCTGAATCGGTTTCGTCCAAAATAGCTAATTTGGGATTCAGCATCATCATTTGGAAAATCTCGTTTCTTTTCTTTTCACCACCCGAAAAACCTTCGTTTAATGAACGAGAAAGGAAATCTTTTTTAATTTCCAAAAGCTCAGATTTTTCACGAATTAAAGCCAACATTTCTTTTGCAGGCATTTCTTCTAAACCATTTGCTTTACGAGTTTCATTCAAAGCTGCTTTGATGAAATTGGTCACCGAAACTCCCGGAATTTCCACTGGATATTGGAAAGACAAGAAAATTCCTTTGTGAGCTCTTTCTTCGGGAGCATCTTCGTTGATGTTTTCACCTTCGAAAAGGATTTCACCATCGGTCACTTCATAATCTTCTTTCCCTGCAATTACAGACGAAAGTGTAGATTTACCAGCGCCGTTCGGACCCATAATAGCGTGAACTTCACCTGGTTTTATTTCTAAATTAATTCCTTTTAAAATTTCTGCGCCATCTTCAATTTTGGCGTGGAGATTATTTATTTTTAACATAATTCTAATGTGGTAATTTGAGAATGTGATAATGTGGTAATTTGAGAATGTGGTAATTATTGATTTGAGATTTTAAAAAAATATCTCGCTATTTAATTACCTGATTATCTCATTATTCTATCTCATTTTAGATGTTATAATTATTTTATTTATAATATTTTCTATTTCTTTTAATTCTGAATTAAATCCTCACAATTGGGATAACTTTCAGAATGTTGACAAAGCAAAAGCCAATAATTAGTTTCTTCTATTTCTTTCGCAGCGATTTTAAATTTATGTATAAAATCGTTATAACTTTCAGAGTTCTGAGCTTCTCGGGCATTCGCTCCAATCGAAGTTCCAGATCTGAGAAGTTGATTGGAAATCACAAATTTCTTTTGTCCATGTAGTAATTCGCAATATTTGATAACATTTAATGAAAAATCAAAAGTCATTTTTAATATAACATTCTCTTTCATTATCTAATTATCACATTTTCAAATTAACTAATTATCCTACCGATCCCTCAAGTGAAATTTCTAATAATTTCTGAGCTTCGATGGCGAATTCCATTGGCAGTTTGTTTAAAACTTCTTTTGAGAATCCGTTTACGATTAATGCAATAGCTCTTTCGGTATCAATTCCTCTTTGGTTACAATAGAAAATTTGATCTTCACCAATTTTTGAAGTCGTTGCTTCGTGTTCCAATTGTGCTGAAGGATCTTTTATTTCAATATAGGGGAAAGTATGCGCTCCACAATCATTACCCATCAACAAAGAGTCACACTGAGAGAAATTTCTCGCTCCTTTTGCAGAAGGCATCACTTTTACCAATCCCCGATAAGAATTGTTAGATTTTCCAGCAGAAATACCTTTCGAAATAATCGTCGATTTGGTATTTTTTCCGATGTGAATCATTTTCGTTCCTGTATCGGCGTATTGGTGATTATTGGTCACCGCAATCGAATAAAATTCGCCTACAGAATTGTCACCTTTCAAAATACATGAAGGATATTTCCACGTTACTGCAGAACCGGTTTCTACTTGTGTCCAAGAGATTTTTGCATTTTTCTCGCACATTCCTCGTTTGGTTACAAAATTGAAAACACCACCTTTTCCTTCTTCATTTCCTGGATACCAGTTTTGAACCGTAGAATATTTAATTTCAGCATCATCCATTGCGATAAGCTCTACAACGGCTGCATGAAGCTGATTTTCATCTCTTGAAGGCGCCGTGCAACCTTCCAAATACGAAACGTAAGAACCTTCATCAGCAATTAACAGTGTTCTTTCGAACTGACCAGTTCCTGCCTGATTGATACGGAAATAAGTAGAAAGTTCCATTGGACATCTCACGCCTTTTGGAATATAACAGAATGATCCATCAGAAAATACCGCTGAATTTAAAGCTGCATAAAAATTATCACCTCTCGGAACCACTGTTCCCAAGTATTTTTTAACTAAATCTGGGTGATTTTTGATGGCTTCCGAAATGGAACAGAAAATAATTCCTTTTTCCATCAAGGTTTCTTGGAAAGTGGTTTTCACAGAAACCGAATCCATTACGATATCTACCGCAACCCCTGTTAAACGCTTCTGTTCTTCAATATTAATACCTAACTTTTCGAAAGTTTTCAAAAGTTCAGGATCCACCTCATCCAAACTTGCCAATTCTGGTTTCACTTTTGGAGCAGCATAATAACGAATCGCCTGAAAATCTGGCTTTTCGTATTTGATATTTGCCCATGTTGGTTCTTCCATTTTTTGCCAAATTCTGAAAGATTCCAAACGCCAATTGGTCATCCATTCTGGTTCTTCCTTCTTTTCAGAAATTGCACGAACGATATCTTCATTCAGTCCAGTAGGGAAATCTTCATAATCAATTTTGGTTTCCCAACCGAATTCGTATTTTTTATTTTCTAGATCTACTCTTAGATCGTCTTCTGTATATTTCATAGTATTTAGAGATTTGGAAATTTAGAGATTTAGAAATTCTAAATCGTTTTTTCCAAATACTTTATAAAATGGTAAATTTCTTTTGTCATCACCAAACATTCCTCATTTAAATTTTGAAATGTTTCTTCGTCAGTCTTTTCTAATTCAAATAAAACTCGAAGCATATTTCTTACTTCTGCACAATTTTCTTTTGCAATCCACAAAAAGTGGATAAATTGTTTGTTGCTTCCGTATTCAGAACCTTCAGCAATATTATTAGAAATAGATAATGTTGCTCTTTTAATTTGATCTTTAATTGAAAACTCTCTTTGCAAAGTTTCGTGATTAAGAATTTTAAAAACTTTAACAGTAAATGAAATTACTTTTTGATAAATAGGAAAACTTTCAAATGAAACCGTCATATCTAATCTCTAAATTTCCAAATCTCTTAATCTCTTATCTTATATTCTTACAAAGAAAAACTCTCTCCGCAACCGCAAGTTCTTGCAGCATTGGGATTATTAAAAACGAAACCTTTACCGTTCAAACCTCCAGAATACTCCAAAATGGTTCCCGCTAGATAAAGAATAGATTTTTTATCGATTATGACTTTAACGCCATTATCTTCAAAAACCTGATCGGCTTCTTCTTTTTTGTCATCAAACTTTAGGACATATTCAAGTCCAGAGCAACCTCCACTCTTAACGCCCACTCTTATATAATCGGTTTCAGGATTGAAGCCTTCCTCAGTCATTAACTGTGCCGCTTTGGCTTTTGCCTGATCTGAAACTTTAATCATTTTTATTTAGAATTAATTTATACTACAAAGTTAAGCTTTAATAGAATGATAATCAAATTTGTTGTTTTATTTTAACTATAATTATCATTGAGTTGTTTAACTTTGATTGTATAACATAATCCAACTAACAAATTATAAAATGAAAAAAGCGGGAATTGCTATCTTACTACTTATGGTGAACTTGGGATTTGCTCAGGTTAATCGATTTGTTTACCAGGCAAGTATGAAATTGGACACCCATAATAAAAACGATATTAAAACCGAGGAAGTTTACTTAGATATCTCTCCTGAAAAAACGATGTTTTATTCTGAAAATAGAATTAAAAGAGACTCTATTATGAGAAGTCATTTTCAAAATGGAGGGGCAAGAGGTTTTAATAGAGAACAAATGGAATCTTTAAGAAGTTATTTTTCTTACAGCATTGAAAAGGACAAAAAAAACCAAAAAACTTTTTTCAAAGATAGAATTGGAAGGGATAATTATATGTATGAAGAGGACAGACCTTTGAATTGGGCAATTAGCTCTGAAACAACAAAAATTGGAGAGTATAAAGTTCAAAAGGCCGATACAGATTTTGGTGGAAGAAAATGGACTGCTTGGTTCACCACTGATTTACCTTATCAAGATGGTCCTTATAAATTTGGTGGATTACCAGGTCTTATTGTAAAAATTGAAGATTCTACAGGAGATTATTCTTTTGATTTGATGAGGAATTATAAGATTGCAGAATTTCCTGATGTAAGTTCTCGTGGAAATATCGTAAAAGTAAAACGTAAAGATTTTGAAAACCAGCAAGCAAAATTCTTGAAAGACCCTATGGAATATATGAAACAAAGTATGAACAGCGGTGGCGGTAGAAATTTTGGCGGCTCAGGCGCTCCAGCTGCACCAATGAGAGTTTCGGGCGGAAGAATGGACAATCCTGAGATGCGCAAAAGAATGGAAGAAAGGATGAAAGAAGAATTAAAAGCCAATAACAATCCAATAGAGATTAATAAGTAAACCTGAAAAGATAACAATAAAGAAAACCTGCAT
Source organism: Bacteroidota bacterium (assembly GCA_023399595.1). Lineage (GTDB taxonomy): Bacteria > Bacteroidota > Bacteroidia > Flavobacteriales > Weeksellaceae > Chryseobacterium. The sequence goes on from JAEWOR010000006.1 coordinate 50,863, forward strand.
AAGCTGCAGGTTTTATTATTTATCTATAAATGTAGGAGCACTTTTAACTGTCTGATATTGGACATTCATTGGTTCAGCAAATATTTTGAAATCCTGTAAATTCTCAAGATAGACTTTAGCGGAATCTTTGGTTTTATCCGTTTTAAGATTATAATTTGAAAAAAACAAAAAGGGTATTTTCACCGTGTCGGATGGTTTTAAAACTTTTCCACCAGAAATTTTGTAAACATACAAAGGAGAATCTAAAACTTTTGAAGAACTATCGATTAATTTTACTTGATTACTCAAAATAACGACTGTACTTTTTTCAAAGGCTATTTCTGGATCCAGAAAGTTTTTTTCCACTTGCTCCTTTCTTACATCAGCATAGATATCTTCTTTAAAAACGTCGGGTCTTTCATACTCTTTCTTACAACTAAAAAAAAACAAAAATAAGCTCAGCATAGCAAGAATATTGCACCTTTTACTCATACAATAAAGTTTAAATGAAAATGGGAATTTATCTCTATAGAAGAGGAAAAATTCCCATAAATATTAATTAAAAATGTAGAAACACTACACTAATTATTCTTGCATATATTCTGCATCCCATTCATTACCATCATCGCCTTTGTGCCCATCTAATTTAATAACGAAACTTTTAGTTGGGAAGTAAGGAGTCATTCTAATATCCAACCATACACGGTCTTTATTAACTCTATCTTGCTCAAATCTTACAATTTTAAATTTTTCGATTAATTTATCTGGTCCTTTAATATCGTCTAAGAATTTTACAATTTGTTTTCTTAAATCGTCTTCGTTTTTAGCATTCCAGTTTTCAAAAGCTCTTCTGTTAAGAAAGTCTAATAAAACTTTAGTAACATAATCGAACACTCTAACTACAGAATATGTTTGAAGACCAATGTTATCACCAGTAAACAATGTTTTAGCTGAGAAAGCCATAATTTTCCCATATTCGTTTACCATAGGAACAAGTCCCATTTTTTCAAGTTGTGAAATTTCGCTCTTCTTCAAATCAAATTTTACAGAGTCAACTTCATTAATATTACCATGCTTTTTACCTGCAGCCACCTGAGACATTAATGTTTTGTAGATTTTCCCAGCCAAAGAAGTTGATGGTGGAAGATCAACGTTTTCTTCTTCTCCTACCTCTTCTGCTTTTCCTCTTCCTACAAGCCAGTTACAAGTCATAATAACATTACTTCTATGCAATTCTCCTCCTGTAAGGTTTGCAGAGTGGAATAAATCTACAACGTCGTCTGGTTTATCTAGGTTAGCAAAATCTGTTAGCAACATTACTTTGTTCTCATTACAAATTTTCGCCCATTTTTCGATTACTTTATTGGACCCAAGGTAACCTGGCAAAGCTAGTAATGAATAATTATCTCTAAGATCTAATCTATCATAATTTTGCTTGAATTCATCAGCAATAGAGTCTATAAATAAAGGGTTATCTAAATCTGCCATTTGCTCCAAAGTAGCATTTACAATACTTACATTGTCTACTTTATCTTGTTCTGTATTCTTGTAGAACTGAGCAATAGTGCGGTATGAAGTTTCTAGTTCACGTGTTGTATCTAAGGCGTTTTTTAGATTTTTCTTTAAATTATTCTCTGCAGAAATGGCTTTAGTTTTGCACATTTCAGACATCTTTTCGGAGTTTTCATTCTCTTCAAGTAGATTAATCCAAAGGTTTATTTTTTGTAAAAGATCTTTTCTTTCAATAGCTTTATTACCATCATTCAAAAAAATTTCTTTTCTCGCTTTTCTAGTAGGATTCATGTTGGCGATTCCATCTACAACTGATTCTACAAAGTTGAAACCTCCAACTTTATTAAGATCGTTTAATGCATTGCCTTTTTGTTGTTTAAATTCTTGCTGTTGGGTACTTTGTTGTCCTTGTACAGCCTGTTGTTTGTTATCCATTCTCTCTATTTTTTTAAGGACAAAAATTATTTTTCTAACTCTTTAGCTACTTCTTTCAACACCTCAACCAAAGCAGATTTTGTTTGATCGTTTTCTAAAACGTTTTTCAAAATTTTATTGGTTTTTAATTGTCTTAGAATTTTATTGTATTGCTCTTGCTCTACGCTAAGTTGTTTTAAATAGTTTGAATTTTGAGTGATGTTTTTTGGAGTGAAGTCTCCCAGATTTTGGAATCTGAATTCTTCATCTACAATATTACCCTCTTCTGTTTCGTGAGAAACATTAATAGCTGGTTGATAATGACGGAATACGTCTTCTACGGTTTTAAGGCCTTTTACAATTTCTGGAACAAATGGTTCTTCCGCGGTAAGCTTGCTTACCAAAAGGGTTCTATTTTCTTGTATCTCTTGAATTGCTTCATTGGCGTCAACCTTTATCTCATTGCCTCCAACGCCATAATTAAACATTGCCATAATAATCTATTTTAATATTTATGTTTTACTTTAGTTTATTTCTTAAAAATATAAAAAAATTAAGGTTCTACAAAATTGATTATGAATATTTTATAAAACTTAATATTGATGTAAACATTGTGTTTTTAGTCGATTACGCTCCATCCTTTTTTAGGATCAATATTCGATTTTACTTGTTGTTCGTTAACAATAATACTTTCTTTTCTTTGACCAATATAATCTAGTTCACTAAGCTTTCCAAAGATTACCTCTAAACTCTTCAACATTTGACCAATGTTAAAGAAAGCTTCACCAGCATTATGATGATCATAATTAATTTCCGCCACTGTAGTAAGTTGGTTCAATAAGGTATGAGGTGCAACTTCACTCCACTCTAAGCTATAGTTCAGCATTTCTTCTAACTCTGATGAAACCATTAATTGGGTGTCGTTATAAAGCTTAAGTGCAAGTCTCGCAAAAATATCCACTAAGAATATGGGCGGTTGATGCATAACAACATTTCTAAATCTAAAATAATTATCGCCTATATTATCAATTAAAGTTTTACAAAGTGTTTTCACATTGTGCGCTAACGCAGTGTTCTGATTTTTATGAGCTGTTTTTTGAATAATTTTATAGGTAAATTGTCTTAAATTACTCAAAGAAGTATTATAGGAATTATAATATTCTACTAATTTCGGATGGCTTTCCACTGAAGCGCATGGCGGAATAAAATTGGGATCTATTTGTGCAATATTAGAGATAATACTCACTTTCCCTAACACTAAGTAATTACCTCCAGAATAACTGCTATTTAGAATAGCTGTATTTACCAATTCTATTTTGTAGTTGGGTTTTCCGTAAGGATGTCTTGGAGGGATTTCTTCAGAATCTATTTCTCCAAACGGAACTTTATCGAACGGATTTACAGAAGCAAGAACATAATATTCACCATCTGTTTCGTCTGTTGAACTTCCCGAAGATTTTGATAAAGAACGTACATTAACCTTATAATCGCTCAATTCTATTCTGTAACCCGCTAAAGTGATGGCTGCACATTTTTTAATAACCAGCTCTGCGTCGTTGGTTGCTGTGTTATAAATCTCGTAAATGGTTTTATCCGTATGCGAATCTGCATTAGGCAAAATACCATAATTGAAATTATTAATTTGCAAAGAATTAGAATCCCTAATAGAGTCAATTACAAAATTATCTTGTTCTATAAGGTGTTGCTGCGAGATTTTCATCCCATCTACCCAGTTTACTGGATAATGCTTTATTGGTTGTATCATAAATGTTTTTTTTAAGAAATATTATTTACTCTCCCTTCCTCTTGGTGACGAATTACTCTTTTACAAATGATTACTTGGTTTTCTGTAATATCATTTGCAGTAATGTCATTTTCAAAATCTATATATTTTCTCATGCTGAAAAAAGATTTTTTGACATAGAATATCCAATAGTAAGGCTCATTTCCAGAATCAATTAAATCTATGGTTCCATTAGGATTTTTATGGTTATAATCATCTACCACTCTATAAAACCAATCTCCAAAACTAACACCCGTAGGTAAGGTTTTGGCTTTTATTAAAAAGCGCTGACTGTCTTCTACTTTTTTACTTAATTCTACATTCAGAACCATTAATCTATCAAAATCTACCCCTTCAAAATTAAATGGTTTTTTATCAGGATCAAATTGCCATGTTTTATAAATATCAAACGGAATACTAATAAATTGAATATAACAATAATAAAATATTAGCGGAATGGTAAATGCAAGCATACTACTTGCCGACCAATATTCATTGCCCAATCCCATACTTATCCATCGGAAAATAAGAACATACAAAAAACCACCGAACAAAATACATGTTAAGGTAAGGATGCTCTCCAATAGAATGGACATCCCCAAGCTTTTAATATGTTGTCTGAAATATTTATGCAATAAATTAACATGAATAATCCCTAAACAAAGGAATATTACTTGAGAGATTAAATACCAATAAGGATTAAAAGTATTTTGAGCAAAACCAAAGAATCCTAAAACCGATAAAGACAAACCTCCTAGTAAAACGTAAATAATGATGTGTTTCAGCTTAATTGCTGGTTTGTTTTTCCTAATTAAATTCATAATAAATATTAACACCAACATCATTAATGGCATTAATATATATCTAAAAAAAACTGTTTTAATAGAGGATACCTCCATAATTTTATTACTTGAGTTGAGTTGTTAAATTTAATAATTTTTTAAATAAAAGTGGTATATCCCAATCTGCTAGAATTACTTGATTTATCTAAAACAAATGATGTTTTTTCCTTTACGGTGATAAAGTTTTCATAAATTTTAACCGATATAGGCATTAAATATTCATAAATACTTTGCAGTAAATCTCTGTAAGGATGTCCAGAAACATATTGATACACTCTATGAGATGGAATAGGTCCAATATTCACTGTCCAATTTCTTTCTCCATCCATATGTTTTCCGCTTGGGATAAATGTTAGTCCCAATTTGGTATTCCCCAACAAGCTTATTCCTTGTTTATCATCATCACCATCTACAACATTTGGAGTAAATTCAATATTTACAGGAACGTGATTGAATGCAGTTAAAAATCTTTCAATCCATTCTTTATTACCTCTTACTTCATGTAAAAATGGAAGAATGTAGAAAAAAGTTTTTGCTGTTTTCGAATCGAGTTTTCTTAATAGTGGCCAAAGTTCCGAAACGATATTGATAATGCTCCCCGATTGGTCTCTAACGTCAAATTCTGTTTCTTTTAATAAAGCTGCTACTTCAGTATAAAAAAACTCTAGTTCAAATGGTTGAAAAAAATTCCTTGCATCCTCCTCTATTTCCTTTTGTTTTTTTATTTCAGCAACAACTTTTTCAATATTTTTATTGCTTCCTCCCAAAGAAGGAGGGTGAAATAAAGCTTCAGGAAGATAATCGTAGATGCTTTCTCTGTAAGTTTCAATTACAATAGTTTCATCATCGAGACCAAAATAAGTAGATTTTATAGTTTTAATATCCTTAAGGTAGGGTCTTTCATTAATTCCAACCCGTTTGATGAAGATATTTGCGTTAGCATTGTAAAACTTCAATAGATTACTTGCAACGGCCTCCACTTTATAATCAGTATGAAGCTTGTTGTATTCTTTTTCAGAAATTTGCTCAATATTATCGTATACCATCTCCATATGCACTAAAATTCTGAAATGCTTACACGATACTCAACCCCATCTACAGCCTTCTGTTTAATATTGTTTTTTAAAACCTCCGCGTGGTTATCCCAATATTTTTTACCATAGAATGCGTAATTATGAGGAGTTATTTCCACATCCACCGTTCGTATAAAACCTTCTTTAGGTTTATCACTAATCATGGTGCCGCGTTTTACATTAATCTTTTTAAGCTCGTCTCTTAAAATCATTTTACAGAAGTTTTTTACATCCTCCATGGATACAATTTTATCCCTAGTCGTAAGAGCGTACTGATAAGCCTGAATGGTGTCCCCTCTTTTCTGTTCCTCTTGTCCTCCCCCAGTTTCGGTAAGCAACATAATTTTCTGTTGTTTCTTTTGCGAATTGAGTTCTGTTCCTGGACGAACATTATTAGCCAATGAACAATGAGACACCCAGAACGCAGCAAATGTATGCGCCGTCCCTTCAAGAGGCTCAATAATTACATAGTTTACTTCTTCTTTAAGTTCTTGGTTGGCTATTTCTACTTTCTTCATTAAGCCTTTCATCTTCTCAGAAATCTCACCTAAAACATCTTTTACTTTATCACGGTTTAGAATAGAAAATGCTGCCACTTCATCTCTTAAAAGTTCCATTACAGTAGCCATCATATCTATAGCATTTCTCTGCGTAAATCTTTCCATTCCCCCTTTTCTTACCGTGTACAAACCTTTTTCGAGGTCATTTGTTGGTGTAAAAGGTATTTCTTGATATCTTTTTCCTAACTCATCAGCTACTTCTTCCACATATAAGAAATACTCGTCATCTGTTGTATCTAAAGGAATATTATTCCCCATAATATCAAGGTTATACTCCGTTTTTTTCCAACCTCTATTATAAACTGGAAAAGCATTGAGCACAAAAAGGAAATTCTCCAAAATTTCAGCAGTAAATTGGGGTGGAAACTCAAAAGTTAACCACAAAATTTTTTTTCCTTTATATTGTTCGAATACGGAACCAGAATTCATGAACTCTTCAGGTAATTTATCCAAATTTTTTAGCATGTTGGGATAAATCCCAGCAACTTCAACAAATCTCTTTTGATAAATATTCTTGATGTCTTCAGTTACTTTATACCTTACCGATTGTTCCCAAAAAATTCTTTCATATCCGGATTCAACCTCCACTTCTTCGTAAGTTTTACCTCCTGAAACCTGCAATGGTATTCCATCGCAATAAACATTGATATAGGGTAAAAGTCTATAAACAAAATCAATATGTTCATAGGTCGGGTTTGAACAATAGAAATTTAAACTTTCAGGGAATAATTCAGAAGAATAATTCGATACATCAATTCCAACTTTTATTTTTCTATAATTCTCTATTTTGCTTTCTATTCTACTAATAGGAAACTTATTCAGTTGCTCATCTATGCTATATACTGTATTTCCTGCAACCATTAAGATGGTTTGTGCTTTAACCAGCTGAACATTATCAATAGGTGTAAACGGGATTTCCAACTGTTTGTCAGATTGTGTTTTTCTTAAAGAATTCATGTTCTTTTTAATGAAAAACTCAGAATGTTCCATTAAAACCTCTCTGTCTTCCTCAGCATTGCAGAAGGCTATTCCGTGAGCAGGATTGGGATGAGTATATCGTGAAGGTGTTAATTGTTTAGCTAATTTCTCTAAAATTCTCCCATTGATACTTTGTATTTCATTATTGGCTTTAAAAACCTCTGTACTAAAAGCATCCACAAGAAGTTTTACTAGCGGATCTAGAGATTGCGTATTTTTAACACCCCAAAGCTTTGTAGCATTTTGCAACATCCTCGCTTTAATAGATTCTTTTGAATAAGATTGTTGATATAAATTCATTGTTATGGGTGTTAATCAATAGACATAGGACTTAGGAATAATTCTGTAGAAAAATTAAAATTTTCACCAGTAGATTCCATTTTTGCGTTTATTGCAATTTTCACTTTCTTTTTCACCTCACTAAAACCTCTGGTTTCGTAGCCGTGTTCTACAAAGGTAACATACGCTTCCACTTTTGCATTTACAATACGAGGTTCGTAGTCTGCAATCTGTTTTTTTAGGCTATTTATAAAAATATTTTCCCATAAAGTTGTGGTAACTCCATTATCGAATTCCAAATTCCATACTTCATTACCATAATTTTCATCATATCTGTTTTCACCTTGCTTTGTAACAATAAGCAACATGATATTTTGTGCTATACTCTCGCCAACTTCACAGGTTTCAATATGTCCATTTGTAGACATCATTGTTGTGGGTTGGAATGGTATTCTATAATTTATATTGTCCATTTTTTTCAAATTGTGCTTATCCAAAAAGACAGTATTGTCTCAAAAATAGCAGGAACTGTTTTAATGAATAGAAATCCTGTTGACTAATTTGTAGATCTTAAGGACTCAGTTAATATTTTATTTTTATTGAGTAAAAAAGTAACCATTAAATCACTCGGAAGATAGAGTTTACTTTCGCCATTCATATCTAAATCTTGAGCAATACCAGGGTTCCAAGACAATAGTTTTGTAGAACTAATATCCAAAAACTTCGCAATAACATCTAAACTATAAGCTCCTTCTAAATCTGTTTCTGTAAGGTTCTGCGGAATTTGTCCTGATTTACCACCGAAGCTTCTTTTAAGAGCCAATTTTGAGCTATGATAATCATTCAAAACTTCATTCAGCTCACCACTTGCATAACAAGCATTCAAATATTTCTGAACATGATTTATAGTTTCGTTAGGAAGATATTTATAAAACTCATCATATTTATTAGAGCCTGCACGTTGTACCGCCTTCTGAATATTACCATCTCCACAATTATAAGCAGCAACAACAGTTACCCAGTTTTTATGCTTATTGTAGAGATTAGCCAAAGAAACAGCGGCCGTATGTGTACTTTTATATATATCTGCACGTTCACTTTCAGTAAGACCATAATCGTTGGCGTGTCCCGTCATAAATTGCCACATCCCTTTTGCTCCAGCGGAAGATATTACAGACTCGTTAAAACCAGACTCAATGAGAGCTAAATTTTTAAGATGTTTGGGTAATCCTTTTTTTCTAAAAGTTTGCTCTATAAATCTAACAACGTCTCTATTATTTCTAATAATACTCTGATAACGCTGAACACTTTTTGCAGAAGTATCAGAAGCGCCCAATTGTGCATTCATTGTACTACTACAAGTAAACATCACTACTGGTATCATTATCTTCGTAAGCATTTCTTTCAACATGTGGTGTGTTTTAATTGAGTTTAAATAATTATTTTTCAGAATCTGAAATGGTCCACTTTATTGTTTCTTCTTCAGAATTCCAATCTACATTCATTGTTTGTCCAGCTTTTACTTCTTCCCGGACAATCATTTTAGATATTGGACGAGCCAATTGCGTTCTTATTACTCCCGATATTTGCCTTGCTCCATATTTACTGCTAAAGCCGTTTCTCGCAAGGTTTTTACTTGCTTCATCGCTAATTTTCAAATCCATCCCCATTCTTGATAATGAATTAAGCAAAGCTTTTAATTGAATTTTAAAAATTCGTTCTGCCATGTCCTCTGTAATTGGCGCAAAAGGAATAATCTCGGTAATTCTTGCTAAAAACTCGGGACGGAATCTTCCTGAGTCTGTCATAATCTTCATTAAAGCGGAAGATTGAGGTATTTCACCTGCTTCGAATTTTTTCACAATCTCCTCGCTACCAATGTTTGAGGTGAAGAGAATTAAAGAATTACTAAAATCTCCTTCTTTTCCTAATTTATCATGAACTTTTCCTTCGTCCATAATTTGTAAGAAGACATCAAAAACAGAACTGTGTGCTTTTTCAATTTCATCAAATAAAACCACTGCATAAGGTTGCTGACGAATTTTATTCACCAACATTCCTCCTTCCTCATATCCCACATATCCTGGAGGCGCACCATATAATAACGCTGCAGAATGCTCTTCTTTAAACTCCGACATATCAAAACGAATCATCGATTTTTCATCGTTAAATAACAACTCCGCCATTGATTTTGCCAATTCCGTTTTCCCCGTTCCAGTAGGTCCTAGCAAGAAGAATGAACCAATAGGCTGTCCTGGTTTGTTCAATCCACTTCGGTTTTCAACAATAGCATCTGAAAGAATTTTTAGTGCATGGTCTTGTCCCACAACCCTTCCCATGAGCAAAGACTCCATATTCAAAAGTTTTTCTTTCTCCTGAGCTTGAATTTTTCCGATTGGAATTCCTGTTTTCGCTGCCATAACCGCAGCAAGCTCAAGCTTACCTACTTTTTCTCTTTTTACAGCAGCATGTTGAGTAAGTTCCTGAAATGTAGAATCAATCAGTTTAAGAATCTCCTCAACACTCATTGAATTATCAATTGTATGTTGCTCCGCTAAAGAACCCCAAAGAATTGGACTCAATTTATTTTGAAGCAAATTGAAATGCCAGATAAGTTCATCAACCTTATGTGAATCTTCAGTATATTCTTCATTTTTCAGTGTGTCGTAGCTTTCTTTCCACACCTCTAATCTAATTTCGGACAACTCGTCCAACATTTTAATAGACGCCATTGTTCTGTCCAACAAATCGATTGCTGAATCCGGTAATTTTTTACCTTTTGAATATCTTTTTGCAAGACGGATACAATCTGGAAGCGCATTTTTATCGACTTCAATACCATGATGTTTTTTATAGCCCTCTAAAAGCACCTCGATCATTTTTACGCAAGTAGCATCATCGGGCTCTTCCACTGTTAACACCTCAAACCTTCTATCAAAAGCTCTTTCTGGTTCAATTATTTTACGGTATTCTTCTTGAGTTGTTGCTCCGATAACAGTGATTTCTCCACGTGCCAATTCAGGTTTCAAAAGATTAGCAACATTTCCTGCGTTTCCTTTTGGATCTAAAAGTGAATGAATTTCATCAATGAATAAAACTGCTTTATTCATTTTTTTACATTCGTTGATTACTTTTTTCAAACGATCTTCAATTTCACCTTTATAAGAAGTTCCCGCCAGCATAGATCCTGTATCCAGTTCTAACAGCGTTGCTTCCTTAAGCATGTCTGGAACATTTCCGTTCATGATTTCAATAGCAAAACCTTCAATAAGCGCTGTTTTACCTACTCCTGGCTCACCAACAATAATAACATTCGGTTTTGTTCTTCTACAAAGAATTTCAACCAACATTCTCAATTCTTTATCTCTTCCTACAATATTATCTAATTTTCCTTGTCTTGCTTGAGCCGTTTTGTCAACGCAATAACTACTGATTGCAGGAAAACTTCCATTTGAATCAGAAGTTGTATTACCTAATAAAAAATCTTCGGTTGAGTTGATGATTGGCGAATCACCTTGAAAGAAATTAATAATTTCATGTTCCCTTAAAGGTAAAGATTTTAAATCTTGAACGGTATAAGCGACATTCGGTTTTACGATGCTTGTTAGAATACATATTGCCGTAACTTCATCTAAGCCTAATTTTAAACGAATTTCATCAGCTTCCTCAATTATTTTAGACACCTTCTCATCTTTCACTACTTCATCTGGCAAGTGTGCTCTTTTAGGATACTCTTCTATCCTTACATCTGCCCACTCATAAATATAACCAGGGTCTTTATCTAAAGCAATTAAGAACTCCTTAATTCCAATATCTTTATGCATTAAAGCCTGTAAAATATGTGGAGCTCCAAAGGTTGCGTTGTAGTTTTCCTTAGCAATAGATTGTGCAATATGAAACACCTGTTTTACAGTGTCATTACTAATTAATACACTCATAATTTTTTCTGTGTTTTGTTTTTTATCAAAAAAGGACTAGCAAATAACCTAACCCTTTGTTTCAAAACTACAATTTTTTTTGCAAATGATAATGAACTTAAACCATGTTTTTTCAGTCAAATAAAAAAAAGACACCAAATGGTGATTTATTAAATATATTTTTTCAAATATCATTTTTTTTTATACCTTAGACAAAATTTCTCAACACAATTTGATGAATAATAAATCTAATGTAATCACTAGGTTTTCTATTGCTGAGAATGACTTTTATTTTAAACAATTTTTGGTAAAAATGCTGTCGGAGAATCCATTTTACAAGATTGTAAATGACTGTAACAATGGGAACGAACTGATTAACAGAATTTATAGAAAACAGGAAGATGTTTTTTTGATAAATCTTTTTATGCCTATACTTAGTGGTATTGAGGCAATAAAGTATATTCGAAAATTTAATTCCGAGACTCCTATCTTAACTTATTCTACGACTTACCAGGAAGATATGGCGAGACTGATAGATGAAATACCCAACACTTTTTACTGTCAAAAAAACAGCATCATTATCAAGGAGTTACTACGCATGATAATAGAAAATTTTGGCAGTTACGAAGAGTATAAAAGAGAATGGGCGGAACAATCTTTAGCGGTTAAAGATTATATGGAGCGACAGAAAGAGGGTCAAAAAGATTTGACAGTTACTGAAATTCAAATCATTAAACTCTGTTATGAAGGATTTAGCAACAAAGAAATTGGTGAGCGAATAAATTTAAGCACAAGAACTATTGACACTTATATTAATAGACTTACAGAAAAACTAGAATTAAAAAGCAAATTGGACTTGGTAAGATTTTGTGTAGAACAAGGTTATTACAACTCAAGCATTTAATATTGTAATTATGAATACTTACGGACAAAATAAACTTAATAAAAACGACGTTAGAAGCGGGATTTTTCGTTTTCTTTTGTCATTCATTGTTCTTGCATTTATTTCTTTTTTATGTGTTTTTTTATTTTATAAATCCTCCGATATACAAACGAAACAAACTAAAATAAAAGCCAACAAGTACATGGAAATGCAACGTGTTGTCTACCAATTAAACTCGAAGCTTACAAGAATAATAGGCAATATGGCTAACCTAAATAATGGAACCGAAGGTGACTATTCAAATGCAAGTGCTTATATTAGTAAAGACATCAAGGATTGTAAAGCTTTAATTGGAAAAGATACCGCTGAATACAAGCAATACACTTCTTTAATAAAAGAGATTGAAAGAAATATCTTGCCTCATAAAAAACAAATATTAGCTTCGAATGAAAAATTAATGAAAGTGAATAATCGATTAGCAGATTGTGAAGCTACAACAAGGAAACTTTCAAGAAAAAAACTTTCACCTCTTCAAGAAAGAGAATTAAGAAATAGAAAATAACAAAATGCAGGAACAAATAACTTTATCCAACGCCGAAAAAAAGCACTATTTTTTCTATCTACTAGGAATGCTATTATTTGCCGTAGCATTATTGAGCATTATATTTCTTTACAATGCGAATTCTCCTTTTAAAAATAAAAGTGACGAACTAGTAGATTCTTCGAACTTAAAGATAAAAGGTAATTATGAAAAAAACATGCTTAAAATTACACCAACAATAGATAGCACTTTTGCCAACATTAAGCAGATTGATCCCGATAAAAATGAACGAATATCAATTGGTGACGAGGTAAGCTTAAAGATTGCTTCCATCAACCAGTTTACTATAGACAACCCATCTCAAGATCCAAGGATGGAGGTTTATAAACATATAGAATATTTTAGCAGAATGTTTGTTGATGACAAAAACCAAGTCATTAGTACAAGAAAAAAAATTGTAGATATTGAAAATGATATTCAAGAATGCAATATGTATAATAGCACTTTAAATAAATAAATAATAAATACACATAAAAAAACCAAAAAAAACTTTACGATGAATTATATTCAGAAAAACAAGCAAAATATTTTTATTGCTGTAATAGCTTTATTTTTAATTGCAGCAATGATTGCACTTTGGATTCAGCAAAAAAACAATTTCAGCTCAGAAGATATTTTAGCTTCTGTAACCCCTCAAACAGTTACTGTAGGCGAATTGGTAAATTATGAAGACACTACTCCTTTTACGAAAAGTTTAATTTGGAGCTTTGCCGATCAAACCACTTCCACACAAAGAAAAGGAACCCATATTTTCCAAAAGGAAGGTGTTTACAATGTTAGTCTTGTCATTAATAACAAATACACCAAAACATTTCCTGTTGTTGTAAATCCTAGACCTACAGCAAAAGATACTATAAAATCTAGAGCAACCATTGATGCTCCCATACAAGCACGCCAATTTGAAAGTGTAAGCTTTAGAGCCAATTCTTTAACCGCTAAAGAATATGAATGGAAATTTGGAGAAAGTGGAATGATAGATTCCCAAGAAAGAACACCTTCTTACATGTATAAAAAGACAGGTCCTTATGAAGTGCAGTTAATAGTAGACAGAGATTATGAAAACCCGATAAGACATTATATAACAATTGTCCCTTCTGTACAAGATTTACCAGAGGTAGAAGTAGCTTCAGTAGACGATATTATCAAAAAAATAAATGATGACTTTAAATACCACTTGCAACAAATTGCTTCTGGTAATAATTTCAACACACATTATAATTATTTGTTAGACAAATACCTTTGTAGAAAGGATAATGTTCCGACAACCGTAAACGACACAAAACAAAGTTTCTACTACTATTGTACTGGACTTCAGTTCGACAAAAATAATCATATTGATGAAGTGGTTGTTACCTATGACAACAGTCAAAATTGTGTAATAAAAGTAGATGTAAAACAGAGTAAATAAAAAACACCTATGAAAATTAAAACATCAACTACATATCTTATTTTATCTTCTGTAATACTTGCAAGCTGTAACGTAAGACTTCCTTCAGAAAAAACACCGTCTCCAACCGCTTATGGAGTTATAAACAACACTCCAGTTATTAATGGTTTCCCTAAAAACAGCGAACCTTGGGTGGTAATCTCTGAAAGAGCTAAAAATACGGTAAACGTAAACAAAGGTGATATAAGATCTCCCAAAGAAATTAAATTTCTAGAGCCTTTAATGGTAATGAAATACAATGAGTCTAAAAAAATGGTAAAAGTTGCGGAATACAATCCCAATGCATTGATGCAAAAATTACCGTCAAGCTCAGTAAAAACCTATGGTTGGATTCCTGAAGATCAAGTTTTATTGTGGAGAAACGCACTGAAAAGTCAAGAAAATGGCTTTACTATTAAAGCGACATTAGCACCTAATAATATTGATGTGATTAATGGTGCTGAAAAATACTTGAAAAATGATTCTGTCATTATTTTTGATGCACCAGATCTTAGCAAACCCGTACCCACAAAACTTCCTGTTGGGAAAATGGTGTACATTTACAAACAATCTGACAACAACAAAAGATTCTTAATAGGAAAATCTCCGCAAATAAATATTGATAGCATTCAGAATAATATTTATGGTTGGGTAGCTTCTAATATGGTGACGTATTGGGGTGAAAGATCTGCTTTGAAAATTGCTGACAATTATAAGTACGAAGCCGATAACACTTTAGGAATTTATAATATTAACAACACTTCTCCTGAAGCAAAACCTGAAGTATTGCTTACAGATGCTATTAATAGAAAAGCAATGGAAAACGTATTTCCTATTTCTTTAATCGCAAATAAAAACGGAGAATTGAATACTAAAACGAGATTCTTCAACAACGTTTTCAATTACAACAACAATTTCGTTTACAATGCTTTGGGTGAACCTTTGTATTATGACAGATACAAAGAAGTAATTAAGAAGAATAAAAACTTAAATATTGTTTTCACCATTGATATCAGCAGTGAAAATGCGCAAAGTACATCTATTGCCAAAACGGTATTCCAAAATATTCAGGTGAACCTAGATAAATTTAGCTATTATGATAACGTAAAATACGGAGTTGTTCTTTATAAAAACAATTCATGTGGAGACAACGTTGTAGTATCTGAACTTTCTAATGATTACAGTGATTTATCTAAATTTATAGACCAAAAATCCTCAGAATCAAGATGTAATTCAGCAGGAGATCAACCTTTACAAGAAGGTCTTGCAGCTGCAGGGGGTTTACTATCTACCGTTCCTGATGAAACAAATATCGTTGTAGTAATCGGTTCTACAGCGCCCGCAAATGTAGGTATCCAAAGTGCAATTAGACAGCTAACACAAGCTAGAGCTAAAATTATTTCTTATCAAACAGTATCTCGTTCTTCTACAGGATACAACAACTTTGTTCTAGTTTCTGAAAATATTGTAACAAATTCTGCTAAAAGTATTTCTGAAGAAAAGAAAAGAATTATTGTCGACCAGAAAGATGTGGTGAATAAAAACAATTACAATCTTCAAAAATCTTCTGATGGATATTATTCATTAGATTATCCTAAAACAAGTATGGTTCAGGGCTATGTTATTTATCCTAAAAAAGGAGATATTAACACTCATGCTTTATTGGTAAAATCTATTGACAGTATTGTAGCACAAGTAACTCATGAAAACAAACAGGTTGATGCTTCTTTAAAAGAGCATTTTAAATCTAATATTGGCGTTTCAAAAACGGAGTTAAAACCAGAATATCGTTATTCATATCTTGATGCTCCTAATCCTATACCATATGAAGCTGCATCTCAGTTTTTAGTATATGAATATCCTTTCTTAGTGGAAGGTAAATTTAAGCCAGAGATGAGAGATTATAGCCCTGGTGTTGAAAAAGGAATTCTAGTTTCTTCAGCTGAATATGATCAATTAAGAGATTTTTACAGAAAAATTTATCAAGAAACCATTTTAAATAATCGAAACTTCTCTCAATCTTCTGCTGTAAGTGCGTATGTGAAGCTTTTAAAACAGAATTATAACTCTTTGAGGGATTTCCCTAAGAAAACATTGTATGAGCAACCCATGTCTTATTCTGTAGCAATGAGCACAGGTTTCGACAACTCTAATGAAGAACTAATGGCGAAGTATATGCTTAAGGGTTGGAAGAAAAATAAAATCGTTCGTGAAGCTACCGTAAAATTATATTTCGAGTATTTCAAAACACTTTCGGATAGATTATTAGAAAATAAAAACGACCCTAAGATTAGAATTGAACAAAATGGCGAAGTATACTATTGGTTGAACCAAGATTATATGCCAACATTGATGTTCAATGAAAATAAAATGACTTCTAACTAATAAGTTCTTATACAATAAAACAGTGCGGTGTTGCCTTTGGCAACACCGCACTGTTTTGAAATCAACCTTAATATTCATTTTTGTTAATTTTTAGCTTTGCTAGTTTACAATCTTATTAATTATATTTTCATGTCAATTATTTTTATCAATTGGTAAGATATAGTTTAGTAATAAATTTAATATTAAATTTGATTTGAAAATACAGTAACAGAATTAGACATATCCAAATCATAAATCTCTACTGTTCTACATTGTAACGGTATTCTTCTTCTGTAGGAGAAAGTTGCACTTCTTTATTGATATAAAATCCATCATTTCCAATTTCATCTGTACGTATATCAGTCTTCAACTCTTTATTAACGCCTTTGTAACTGAAAACAAGAACGGGATTTTCTTTTGTACCAAAAGAAGGATTATTAATTTGTAAAGGATCTACTTTTATGTAAAGTTCTTCTCCGTCCAATTTGGTACTTTGAGGTAAGCCAAATTTATCATCATAATAATCAAATCTCATTATTTTAAAAAATTTGTTACTTAAATCATCTTTAAATATAAAATCACCACTGTTACCATATATACCTTTAAAAAATATGGTATATTTAAAAAAGCTTGTATGAGAGTTTTGTCCTTCAAAAAAATCTGGATTTACCTTAATTTTTATTACTTGTGATGATTTAATATATTCATTAACAAAATCTTTTCCTTTATTTTTACTTACAAAGATAAAATTTATAATAAAATTTAGGAGCAAGATTAATATTATTGTTCCAAATACTTTATATATGTTGTTCACTATTTAAAACGCTTTTTAAACTCTTCTTTAGGCATTACGTAAGTCAAATATTGTTCTACGTTGTAGCGATACTCTTCTTCTGTAGGTGCAATAGAAATTGGAGCTTGTTTGTAAATGCCGCCCTCGTCTTTTTCATCGGTATCCATATCCATAATAAAATCATCATTAACACCTTTATATGAAAATACAAGAATTGGATTTTCTTTTGTACCAAATGAAGGATTATTAATTTGTAGAGGATCTACTTTTACATTGAGCTCTTTATTGTTTATTAAATAAGTTTGTGGATGACTAAATTTGTTGCCATATTTATCAAACCTTACAATTTTATAAAATTTACCCGAATATCCATCTCTAAAAGTATAATTAGAACTATTTCCAAAAATTCCTTTAAAAATAATGATTCTTCTAAGATAGCTATAGCTATTAAATTGTCCCTCAAAATATTCGTCTTTTACTTTAATTTTAACTTCTTTTGAAGAAGAAATATAACTGTCAATATACTTTTCACCTTTGTTTTTGCTTACAAAAATCCAAGTGGCAAGAAAATTAAGTGTTATAAGAATTAATACTAATCCTAAAATTTTATATATTAACTTCACTATTATTTAAAACGCTTTTTAAACTCTTCTTTGGACATGACATATTTTAAATGACAGTACACACTACTTTCATATTGTGCTTGGGTGATGTCATAATTTTCTACAATTTTTTTATCATTTTTATCAAAATGAAATAATGATATTGGTGTTTCATCTCCTACAACTCGAAAAACAGGAATAGGATTTTCCTTTGATCCCATCAAAGGATTTTTCATATCGTCTTTACTGACAGTCATTATGATACCATTCTTTTTTATATGATTATCAAAAGCATAGAAAAAATTATCTCCAATATTTGCCATTCTAAATTGAAAATATTTATTATACTGTTTAGAATAGAATGTATTAACATCAATATGAATAATACCATCACCTCGTTTTGCCAAAAAAGCTGTATATCTTTCATAATCTGTTTTTATTTCAATATTTGGTTCTAAATGAACTTTTATATTTTCCATATTATTTAAATATTTATGAATATTTTTTTCAACATCATTGCCTTGAAAAAAGAATTTATTTATTACAAATATTAATAATGGTAGTAAGATAACTCCTGCTATTATATAGCCTACCGCGTAACCTGCTCCTAAATTTTTCATGCTTCTATTGCTACTATTCCTATATGGTTGTTTGAGTCAGATCTATCAGAATCTCTACTTTCGTCACGAGATCCTTTATGCATTTTATCCTCGTAAGAATTCGACCATTGGTCGATTCCAAAATTTACTACTCCTGCTGCCAAACCTATTCCTAATCCTTTAAGCATGCCTTTCCATGGTGTATGGTAAACTCTAGATGCAATACCTTGTGCAATTCTTGTATTAGCAGCTCCAGCAATATCTCCTGCTGCTTCTCTTGCTGCAGCCTGTTGTGCAAGTTCCATCGCCTCTCTCTGAGCCGCTTGGTTTATTGCGGTAGATTCAGCAGCTCCTTCTATAAAATCTCCTGGTAATCCTATAGCTGCATCTCTTCCCTCGTCTTTCAACGCATCTCCTGCTTGTGTCCAAAATTGATCTCTGTCTTGATTTTTGGATCTTTGTTCTTGTTCTGTATTTTCTGCATCATTATAAGAATATACAGCTAAAGGTGAAGCGGCTGCAAGTGCCAAAGGCGAAGCAGATGTAGCACCAGTAATAATTCCCATTACAAATTGGCTCCCCATATGAGACAACACTTCATTTTGGTTATTACTGGTTATTATTTCTGCTGCATTTTGGGCAATAACAGGATCTACAATAATAGTTACTTTACCACCTTTACTACAACTAATAAAGGAACGGTTTAGCAGTGCTTTTTCACCTTCAATTCTTACAGTATCATGCGGAAGCGACCATGTAGAATCTTTAATAACATCACAATCATGTGCAGTTTTGTACAGCCCAACAATACCTGCACCTAAGCTTACACCTGCTGTAAATGCAATAGCTGCAATAAATATTGCTGCAGCGCCACCCGTAAGTACGGTTGCTGCAACTGCTAATACAACTATAGCTCCAATAGCAATACCTGCACATAAAGCCTGCAATCCGCCCCAAAATTTAGATGCATTCTTACATTGAAATGATTCACTAATTTTTTTATCAGAAATATTAAGAAGAGGAGCATTTTTCCCTTTGTAGGCGACATAAGATGTTCTGTCTCCCAGACCAATTTTATTGGGTCCTTTTTGCATTAAGGTACAAATTACATCAGTCCCTTCTGGTATATAAGATTCTGCCATAATTATTCAATTTTTCTTAGTTTATAATCTATTAAAACCTGTACATTGTTTTTTACTTCTTCAATAATAGTGATATCAGATTGTTCTATCCATCTATCTTTTGTATTGATAATACTTCTTTCCCTTACACTAAAGTTATATTCTGAAAATTTATATTTTACAATAGGTTTAAATTTAAAATCATATTGCTTTTCCAAAAATTCATTATTTAAATCGGATTTTGCAAAGGAACTTACTTTTCTTACTTCTACCTGATCTGGACTTTCTGCCAAAATATCTTGGTTAAAATCAAGATTAACACCATAGCCATCGAACAATTGTGAATAATAAGTACGAGAATAATTATCCAAAAAATTATCTGAAGTAAGGTATTTATCAAAAAACACATCAAAAAACATTTTTGAATTCAAATCATTAATTAAGTTTTCCTGATTATTGAATTGTTCATCATTCAGTTTTAAAAAGTTTTTGAAATCTTGATGTGTTTTTTTATCTCTTAAAAAAGAAAAATCCGATTCAAGCTCTACTTTTTTCTTATTCCAATTTTTAACAATTTCTTGATGGTTTAAAATTTTATTTATTTTTCCATCTTTTTTTAGATTTACTTTTAGATTAGATTTAATAATATCTATCTCACATACCAACTTTATTGCCAACTCCAGTTGTTGCTGATATGCCTCAATCACATTTTCAACTAACTCCGACTTTACAATAATATCATTGATACTTTTGCTTTTAGTAACCAAAAATTCTCTTTTTGTATCTGCATGACTATGAACAATACCATTTAATTTCATGATTACTGTCTGCTCACAACGATATATTGCTTTTGCTTCATTTTCAGAAATAATAATTTCTTCTTTAACTTCATTTTCAATTATTGGGACTTTAACTTCAGTGATATGAAAAGGAATTTCTGATCCATAAAATTGTTGTGTTGCTGAAACATTTGAATTATGAAAATCTGATAGATCTTTTGGGTTAATTTTATATTTGTTTGCTATCGATTCTAAGGTGTCATCTGTTTGTTTGACATGTTTTATCCACTCCATTATTTAATATCTACTTGTGAACCATTGATTATTGTTGTTCCATTAAATTTAGCTTCCGCTGTTCCTGAACCTTTAATATGTACTTCTTTAGCAGAATTATTACAAACACTTTCAGATCCATCAATTGTAATATTTTTACCTACAATTTTTATGCATCCATCACTATATAAAGTAATACAGCTAGCTCCTGTTTCAAATTTTATTTCAGTATCACAAGTAATACTAACATTTCCTGCACTATCAAGTTTTAATACAGAATTTGCCCCTCCCCCTTCTTTACTTCCTATATTAATCGTATTGATATTGGCAATATCTGTAGTTTGACTACCTCCAATTTTTTCAGTATAATCTGCACTAATCTCAGTAGTTAAATTACCAGTACCACTCAATGTTACGTGGTTTCCAGCCTTATCTTTAATCTCGATACCTGCACCATCGTTTAGTTTGATGATATTTCCACTTTTAGAACTAAAGCTTCTAACATTATTCCCTGCGCCACCGCCTGCGCCCACTTTTCCGTGGAACATTCCTCCAAAAACAAAAGGTCTATCTGGATGGTTGTGCTGGAAACCTATCATTACTTGATCTCCTACCTCTGGAATTGCCATGAAACCTCTGTTGGTACTTACTTTATCCTCCTACATCTCTGGAGTCATTATGCGAATAAGATGAGTCCGTATCACAACTAGTGAAAACGGACTTTTTTTATGTTTTTTAACGGATCCTGTTCGAGACCTCTTTTGTTTTAAGCGATTCTCAACCCACATCATTGAGTTGTGATACAAATTCATCTTATTTTATTCTGTGTTGGTTCTAGCGAATCAATAATTTGAATATTTTTTTTACTATTAGAACTTCCAGATTTCATCGCTTCTTGGAAATAAAATCTCGCATTTTTATAGTCTCCAATCTGCAAATAACAGTATCCTAAAGAGTTTCGAACTTTATTATAATCTTCCGTTCCTTTACCCAAGTTCTTTTTGTATGCTTCTTGAAAATTTTGAATAGCATTATCAAAATCCTCTATATTCATGTAAGATGACCCTAACCCAACAAAAACATCGGGATATTTAGCTTTGTCTACCTTATCAAAATAAAAAATAGCGGTTTTATAATCTCCTTTTTCATAAGCAGACCAACCTTGGTCATACAACTTTTCATCAGCGCTTGTAAAAAGAGCATTTTTTGCAATAACAACAATAAAACCTATCGCAATTATTCCAATTATAATTTGTATTATTTTTTTCATTTCTACACAATTAAATTCATAAAAAGTAACATAAAAAATATTATAATATAAGTTCCTATTTTACTTTCTAATTTTGTATTATTATTTTTATCTATTGATTGTCTAAATATTTTCTTTAAAATAAATATTATTAAATAAGGCAGGATTAATAAAATAAGTGCAACAAGAATATTATAATTATATTTCCAAATATCTAATGTTAAAAGTAGTTTGTTAGAATATATATTTATTTTTCTCAATCCAAAAAATGGTATACCTTCCAACTCGTTTAGCTCATTACCAAACACATCCTTTCTATTTGTTAATTTATTATTAAACATTCTTTCATAATCTGAATTTCTAATGAAAAAAGATATATCCACCTTTTTATTATTTTTATCAATATCCCACATCCAAGTATTTAATCCTTCTAAAATACCCGGATACTTTCGAGTAATTCTTATACCATCCTTTATAAAATTATAAGTAACAGTAGTACTTCTTCTACTTGAGTATATTGTACTTTGATTTTCTGCATATTTCCAGTCTTCATGTTTTAAATTATTTACATCGTAGATAGTTTGAATTATAGAAAACAAAAAATAAAGTAAACATAGAGATAATGTTATTTTTTGAATGTTAGATTCATTAATTTTCATTTACATTTTAAGTTTAATCTTTTCCTGCAACTACTGCTATTTTTGCTTTTGCTTCAGCTTCTTCTTTTTTCAAAGCCTCTATCAAATCGTCAACTTGATCTTGTAGAATAAAATAAAAGAGACTTTTTAAAGTCCCTTATCTTATTTTTTCTGTGCTTGCTCTAAAGAATCTAAAATCTGAAGGTTTTCTTTAGAATTTTCATTTCCTAATCTTTCAGATTCCAACAACATAACTCTAGCTTTTTTATAATCTTTATTTCTTATATAGGCTATTCCTAACATATTAGTGATTTTAGATAAATCTTTATGATTACTTTTACTTGAATAAGCAGGTTCTAAGTATTTAATTGCATTATACACTTCATTAATTTCTAGATAAGAATCTGCAAGTGGCAAAATTACTTCAGGATGTTTATTGTGATCTACAGTAGAAAACTGACTAATAGCAAAACCATAGTCTTTGCTTTCATATGCATTCCAACCTTTATCCAATCGCTCCTTATCTCCAAAAGAAAAAATGTAGTTATTTTCCACAATGGCAACTATCCCTAGAATAGCAATTATTCCGAGAATAAACAATATCATCTTTTTCATAAATAATTTTTAAATGATAAATCTTAATAAAATAGTTAATAAAAAAAATAAGTAAACTTTGTTAGTCCATTTGCCTGCATTTACATTGTAGGTTTCCTCCATACTATAGGTTTTATTTTTAGTTACTTTTTTCAATATATAGACTATAAGCATAGGTATTAATAGAAATAAAAATGCTATAACAATCGAATAATTATATTTCCATAAATCCAAAAAAAGTATAAATTTACTTGGATTTTCATTTAACTTTCTAAGCCCAAAAAAAGGAATTTCATCTATTTTTTTTACGTTTGTAAACCAAGCATTTTTATAATATGGTTGATTTAATTTGATAGCATTATAATGGTCTTTCTTTACAAAAAACGACATATCCAAAAAAGAAGCATCTTTATCAATATTCCAAAGATAAACGCATAATCCTTGCGTAAAGTACCCATATTTTCTTTGTATTAAAATTTCATTCTTTTGGAATGTATAGTTCAAAGTAGTTGCTCTAAATCCTTTGTAAGTAGAACTCATATTTTTAGCATTATACCAATTGATTTTTTTTATTTCTAAACTATCATTATAAGATGTAAATATTGAAAATATAAAATATAATAGCCATAAAAAACCAGCTACTTGAGTTAATCTTAGATTTATCTCTTTCATTATACTAATCTTTACCCGCTAATACTGTTATTTTTGCTCTTGCTTCAATTTCTTCTTTTTTCAATGCTTCAATAACATCTTTAGCTTGACCTTCCAACAAATAGTTTCCAATTGCTTTTGTTGCATCTTGAATTAATCCATAATAAAAGCCTCCTCCTTTCGTTCCATCCTTATCAAAATAAGGTCTACTTAATTGATCTTTGGCAAAATTAGAAGCACCTCCTTTTACTAGTTTTAGGGCATCTGATCCTTTTAATGGAGTATATTGCGTATTATTTGTTGTTTGCGCCCAATATCCCTCTTGATATCTTCCACCGTAATCTTGATTGACAACTATAGGTCGTTCAGGCTGTATAGTCGGAGATCTTCCTTCGATAGAATTTGGTACTCTACCATAAGTTGCAGTACTCGTTGATCCTGTTTCTACAATGTCATCTAATCTCGTAAAACGAGTTGTACGATGTTGTTCAAAATCAGAAGTTCTATTTCCAACTGTTTTTTGCCCCATATCTGATGCTGAACCTCCATCATTAGCAATATCAGTATATGATTTTGGTTCATCATTTGGATTGGGTTTCAATCCCTCTTCTTTCAGTTTTTCAATATTGGTATCTACTCCTTTCACATAATCTCCATATGTTCTTTCTGAATTTGGTAAAGGTATTTGATTATAGCCATATTCTTTTCCTAAGTTAACCATTTCATTAAGTGTATATGCTACTGCACCTGAAGCAATCACACCGGAAAGATAATTACCCATAGCAGAAGCTCCATAAGTGCTATATAAAGCGCTTGCTGTTGCCCCTGCACTTCCAATAGCAACCATTGCAGGCCCTAAAATATATCCAAATGCAATTGTTCCCAAAACGCCTATTGCTGTATTTCCTCTAACAACATCTATCATTTCATCAGCTGCTTTTTCAGAATATAAAACTATTACATTACCACCCAACTTGCATGGTATTGTCGAGTTTTCTAGTAACGGGTGTTTACCTACAGTTAAAACATCACTATCATAAGGTTTCCAATCATTCAGTAACATTCCACAAATTGACGGAATAATGGAAGCTAATCCTCCAACAGCGGCTCCCCCTGCTGCTGCTGCTGCAATTGTTGCACCTGCTCCTATTGCCAAAGCTCCACCAGTAGCAATAGTACCAGCAACAAAAACAGCACCAATTACTAGTCCAGCAACAGCACCAATTAACATCATTTTCCCACAAATAAAGTTTCCACCAGGACGATCATCAACAGTCGCTTTTAGATATCCTCCAGCAATAGTTACAGTTGATTGGCTTGTAACCTTAATTTGTTGTTTCTTCATTCCATCAGAGCAAACTAACCATGCTCCATCTGGTACATATAACTTACTCATTTAATACTAGTTTTTGTTAATTGTTATACTATGTTCCATTAAATGACAATATTTTGAACTTGCTTGCTCTTTAATTTTCTAGAAATCTGAATTTATTTTAATCAACAAGAATTTTTAATTAAAAAGAGACCTATTTATAGTCTCTTAAAATATAGTTAACCCGTAGTGCATTTAGGCAATACTAATTTTTAAATTGTTAATATTTCTGTTGTTTTGTTTATTAATGAGTTGTATCACAGTTAGAGCGGTTATTTTAGCTAATATTCTTGTTTTAAATCCTTGA
>JAEWOR010000026.1 GCA_023399595.1 Bacteroidota bacterium
AAGTTGCCGCGGTAAAATATAAAATTAAAATTTAATCTTTATTTCGACAATTTTCGGGGATTTTAAACATTAAAATTAATGCCCAAATTTGTAAAACCCCTTGAACAGCATTAGCAATAACTAGAATAGGGTCATTAAGGATATTCATAAGGACTATGGGCATGGCTAAAGTCCCTACAATTACAAATACGAGTAAAATAAAGCGTAACCAATCTACACCGCGTTTCATTAAATATCCCATTGAAAAAATAACGCATATTGCTATAAAAGGAAAGACATTGAAGAGAGGATTTGATAACTGATCAAATTTCCAAATAAAAATCCCTATTCCTATAGCACCCGATAAATAAACAAGATTTCCAGCTTTTGTATGATTGGGATGAATGTGTATTTCTTCGGCTTTTTTCTTGTCATCAATCAAATTTTGAATCTGTTGCCCTTCTTGTAAGCTAAAAGGTCGTCCTCTATTTTTTAAAATGTTAAATGCATATTCTATCGATTTAGAAACATAACGATCATTTGGACAAATGTAAAGTTCTAACTCTTTATCATTTTTTTGTTCTAATATTTTTCTATCAACATACATGGCTTTTGAATTTGGTTAGTTCTAATATACGAAAAATATATTGAATTCAATGCCTGTATAATGATGAAATGATAAAGAATGCATAATTTATTTCAGGTTTATTTGTGAAATAAGTCTGAAAATTTGAAAAATGCTGAAAAAATTTTTTTTAAAAC
This sequence comes from Bacteroidota bacterium, assembly GCA_023399595.1. GTDB lineage: Bacteria > Bacteroidota > Bacteroidia > Flavobacteriales > Weeksellaceae > Chryseobacterium. The sequence goes on from JAEWOR010000026.1 coordinate 742, forward strand.
TATTTTAAAAGAAGAATTTAGAAATTTTTTCTAATTCCAGCTCCAAGTAGTTATCAACCAATGTGTTGGCTAAAGAGTAATCTTGTTGGTGTGTGTGTTCACTTTTGTAGGCAGCGCAGAAAATACCAGCTCTGTGAGAAGCTAAAATTCCATTAGTAGAATCCTCAATTACCATGCAGTTTTCAATAGGTTCATTGGCAATATCGGCTGCTTTTAAAAATATTTCGGGATTGGGTTTCGATTCTTTTAGTTCTGCACCACTAATTTTTCCGATAAAATAGGGATCTAATTCAAACTTTTCAAAAACCATTTCAATAGTTATGCTACTTGCTGAAGAAGCCAAAACCAATTTAATATCATTATCAAAATAATGTTGAATTAGTTTTTTTACTCCTGGAATTAAATCAAATTCTGCATCATTATAAAAATAATCTTTAAAATGTAATCTTTTAATAGCAGAAAGCTCTTCATGTGTTTTATCCAACCCGAATTCTTCAATAAGTGTGTTGCAAACCCTTTTTGTAGAAGCTCCCGTAAAAGTAGCGTACAATTCGTCAGAAACATTCATCTTAAACTCTTCAAACATTTTATAATAGGCTTTCTTGTGAAGAGGTTCAGTGTTTACAATAACACCATCCATATCGAATAAAACAGCTTTTAAAGGCATTTTTTTAATTTTTTGCAAAGATAAGGAAAGAAAAAACCTTTTCAAATTTTGAAAAGGCTTTATCGTTATTTTAAATTTAAAATCCACTCACTCATTATGTCTAAAACTTTCGGTGAGAATGTTTCTTCAATTTGTGAATATTCGTTGGGACTTCCGGTTTTTGCAGTTTGAAATAAATGGTTAGCACCTAAGATTTCTTTAGTTTTGAAATTCTTGTTTTTTGCTTTTATTAAAGCTGTTTTTATAGCGTCAAGATTAGGCTTTGCTGCAACTTGTGTATCAAGATTTCCATTAAGAGCCAATACTGGTATTTTAATTTTAGACCAATTTTCCGAAGGTTTGTATTGCATAAAATACAACATCCAAGGAATTGTGAGTTCTAAGTAAGCTTTCTTTTCTTGTTCTGAAATTCCTGATAGTTTTATAGTTAAGAAATTATCAAAATCAGATTTAATGTTTTTTCCATTATAAGTAGCCAGATAATCGAACATTAACTTTTTATTGCTCAAATCCTTTTTGATAATGTCTTCTGGAAGTTGCATTTGTTTTAAAATATCTTCATTTTGCTGATACATCAATTCATTTATTGGAACTCCTGGACCCGCCAATGAAATGATAAATTTGACATTTGGATTTTTAACTGCAACCATTGGTGCAATCATTCCACCTTCGCTGTGACCAACAAGTCCAATGTTTTTATAAGCTTTTTTTACTAAAAAATCTACAGCTGCACCAATATCCCCTGCATAATTCGCTGAAGTATCATTGATATTTCCTTCGCTGGAACTGCCAACTCCACGGTCATCTAGTCTTAAAGTTCCAATTCCTTTTTTCGCAAAATCATCAGCAATAACAGCAAAAGGCTTATGTCCGAATAGTTCTTCATCTCTATTTTGTTTTCCAGAACCAGTTATTAAAACAACGATAGGGAAGTTTTTTTTGTCTTTTGGGAGGATTAAAGTCCCTGCTAAAATATTTTTATCATTTGGGTTTACAAAACTTACTTCTTCCATAGGATAATCAAATGGAGGTTTTGGAGTTTGTGGACGGTTAAAAACAGAAGTGTTTTTAGTGTCAAATGGTGTTAATATAAGATCAAAACTCAATCCACTTTGCATAAACTTCCCATAGATTTTATTGTCTTTTAAAATTCCTAAATACGTAATGCCTAGGTTTTCTGCATTAATATTAAGTTGTTTACCAATAAAACTTGCTTTTTGTATTGGGATATCTTTTGCTCCTTGCATTGGGCTGTCCATAGTAGCTTTTAGATTGTCTGGACTTCCTGTTAGATTGAAAATTAAGGTTAATTTTTGTCCAGAAAATTCAATTTCCCCTTTCCAGCTACCAATAATATTTTGGGCATTTATAAAAAACACCGTCAATAAAAATGCTAATATTAAAAATTGTTGTTTCATAATTCTGAATTTATAAAAAAGAATGAATGATGAATTTGCTTAAAATCTCGCAAAGGATAAATACCCCAACAAAAGCCAAATAATGCCAAGCTTTTTTAGCATTAGTCGCTGTTTTGAATCCCATAAACAAAAGTGCAATCGCATAAGCAAGAATGGCAAGACTGATGCAAGAAAAAATAATAAGCATTGTCATTTCGTCGGATGAAAACTGAAGATCTTTAATGCTCATCATAGGCTCATTAATCTTAGCTTCGATGCTTTTCATACTTGGAAAACTTGTAACAAACGGAATAATATAAATTGGAATTCTGTATAGGAAAGAAATGTTAAGAATATCAATCATTCTGGTTTTTGGATTGATAAATCGCCCCAAAATAAATAAAAACACACAAGGCAAAATAATATTGACCAAATTAGCTGTAATGGCTTGCGCATAAGTAAGTAAATGATAGGTATGCGCATCAATTAATCCATCAAATATTGTGTGATTGAATTGGGAAATAAATGAGCCAATAACGGCACTAATAATTCCAACAAGGAGAACGGGTTTTGCAGGAAGTTTTGCTAAAGGGTTGAAGAGTATAGTCCAATTCATGGTTTTAAGATTTTAATGAATTTATTTTTTCGATAAGGTCGTCCAATTTGTTGCGCATTGTAGGGTAGGAGATATTGGCTTGTTTCGCCATTTCTTTAATGCTGCCGCTGCTCAAGAAAAATTCTAAGATGAAATTTTGCTCTTCTCTATTAAGTTTTAGATACAAAGGCAAATCAAAATCGCCATTCACAGTGGTTGGACAATTATTACAAGTCATTTGAGAAACCCGTAATGCAGATTCGCAACTGGGACAAAAAATAGGAAGTTTCATTTCCATAGTTTGATTTTTACTTTAACAAAGTTAAAAAATATTTTAATTAAATTAAATTAAATTTTATTTTTAATGATAAATTATGATTTTTGAATGAACTATTTATTATCTTTAATAATTATTTTAAATTACGTTTGTGGAACTATTTGAAAGAGAATATCAACCTCATGTTAATTTGTTGCCTAAAGATGGAACAGTAAATTATTACGGAAAAGTTTTTACAGAAAAAGAAGCTTTAAAATTTTACGAATATTTACTTCATGGAATTCCATGGAAACAAGACGAAGCCATGATTATGGGAAAACTAATTCTTACCAAAAGAAAAGTGGCTTGGTTTGGTGATCAACCTTATGAATATACCTATTCTAAAAGAACAAAACTAGCTTTACCATGGACAAAAGAACTTTTGGAAATGAAAATAAAATGTGAAGAAGAAACGGGCGAAGTTTTTAATTCTTGTTTATTAAATCTTTATCATGATGGAAGTGAAGGAATGGCTTATCATAGTGACGGCGAGAAGGATTTGAAAAAGAATGGAGCTATTGCTTCCTTAAGTTTTGGTGCGGAAAGAAAATTTTTATTTAAACATATAGAGTCCAAAGAAAAGGTAGAAATTTTTTTAGAAAACGCAAGTTTATTGGTGATGAAAGACGAAACGCAAAGTTTTTGGCAACATCGTTTACCTCACACTAAAAAGGTAAATTCCCCAAGAATAAATTTAACCTTCAGAAGTATAGAGAATTTTGAGAATATTCATTGAGGATAAAGAATAAAGAAGGGAAATTAAACTTCGATCTACAAAAATTTATAGAAATTTTAAGATTGAGGTTGACTTTTTATTATTACATTTGATAAAAATACATTTAATAACTAATTTAAAAAATCAACTATGAAAAAAACTTTTGCAATGGCTGCATTAGCTCTTATGGTGTCTTTAGGAGCAATTTCTTGTAAGAAAAAAATTTCTGATGCAGATCTTCAAACCCAAGCTACTACTGTAGTTACTTCTAATCCTGCTGCTTCTGTAGAAATTAAGGATGGTGTAGCTCATTTATCTGGAACTTTTGCTACTCAGCAAGAAAAAGATGCTATGATTGCTAACCTAAAGGCAATTAAAGGAATTAAAGATGTTCACGATATGACGCAGATGGCTCCTGTGGTTGCTCCTGTAGAAACTACTACAGCTGTAGATCCTGCAGTTCAGCAAAAACTTCAAGATGCTGTGAAGGATTTTCCCACAGTAAAAGTTGAAGTGGTAAACGGAGAGCTTACTCTTACAGGAAATGTATCTTCTACACAAGCTAGAAAAATTAAAGAATCTGTAGATGCTTTAAAAATCGGTAAATATAATAATAACTTAGTAGTAAAATAATTTAAGATGAGCGCATTACAAGATAAATACGCAAGTGTAGTAGCGGCAGCTCAAGGTGCTGGGCTTTCTAATTTACAAGTGCAAGAGCAAGATGGTATTTTATACATTAGTGGAGATGCTACTAATACTGCTGCAAAAGATACAGTTTGGAATGCTTTAGGAGCTATAGATCCTGCTTATTCTGCTACAGATATCAATATTAATGTTCCTGTAACAGGTTTAGCAGCTGGAGCTAATTTAACGGTTATTACAGAGCAGTCTAACCTTAACATCAGACAAGAGCCTTCTACAGAAGCTGCTGTTGTAGGAAAAGCTGCAAAAGGTGAAACTGTAACACTAGTAGAGCAAACTTCTGACGAATGGTGGAAAGTAAAAACTGCCGATGGTGAAGAAGGTTATGCTTATGCAAGATACTTACAAGCCTAAAAGTTTGTTTAAAAATATAAGTAAGAAGGGCGGCTGAACAAAGTTCAGCCGCCCTTCTTATTGAAGCTTTTCTTTGAAAATTATTTCAAAGCTTGTTCTAAATCAGCAATTAAATCTTCAATATCCTCAATTCCTGCGCTTAAACGCACTAAGTCATCTGTAATGCCCAATTCTGCACGTTTTTCAGCTGGGATAGAAGCGTGAGTCATCATTGCAGGATGATTCGCTAAAGATTCTACACCTCCTAAAGATTCCGCTAATGTAAATACTTTTAGGTTTTCTAAAAACTTCACAGCATCTTCTTTTTTACCAGATTTAAAGGTGAAAGAAACCATTCCTCCAAAATCTTTCATTTGTTTCTTGGCTAAATCATGTTGAGGATGAGAGTTTGAACCTGGATAAAAAACTTGAGCGATTGCTGGGTGATTTTCTAAAAATTTAGACACTTCAACACCGTTTTCACTGTGTCTTTGAACTCTTAAAGCTAGCGTTTTTATTCCTCTTAAAACCAAATAAGAATCATGAGGTCCTAAAATTCCACCACTTGCAAACTGTATAAAGTGCAATTGCTCACCTAATTCAGGGTTTTTTGCTATTAAAGCTCCTGCAACAACATCGGAATGACCACCTAAATATTTGGTAGCAGAATGCATTACGATATCAGCTCCTAAATCTAATGGTCTTTGTAAATAAGGTGTTGCAAAAGTATTGTCTACAGCCACTAAGATATTTTTACCTTTCACTAAATCGGTCACCGCTTTTATATCCACCAATTTCATTAACGGATTGGTAGGCGTTTCTAACCAGATAAGTTTCGTTTTATCAGTAATTACTTCTGCTATTTTTGAAACATCATCAAAATTAACGAACGTAAACTTAATTTGATATTGAGCGAAAAGTCTTGTGAACATTCTATAAGTTCCTCCGTACAAATCGTCAACAGCAATTACTTCATCACCTGGACTTAATAATTTCAAAACGCAATCTATTGCTGCTAAACCAGAACCAAAAGCCAAACCTCTAGCTCCGTTTTCAATGCTTGCTAAAGAGTCTTCTAAAGCCTGTCTTGTTGGATTTGCTCCTCTAGAATATTCGTAACCCGCTTTTAGTTGCCCTGGAGATGTTTGCGCAAATGTAGAGGTTAAAAAAACAGGTACGTTTACAGATCCTGTATGTGGTTCATGTTCCTGACCACCATGTATTACTTTTGTATTGAATTTCATTGTTTGTTGATTTAGGTTTTAAGCTTTACGCAATAAGCTTTTTATTGCACTAAACTTAATTTCAATTAATATTAAAAACAAGTAGATGCATCAAGCTAATAGCTTACTGCATACCGCTCATTTACATTTTAATAGCTGATTTCACTGCAAATTCTTCAGCCATTTCGTGCATCCATTCTGTTACGTCTTCTTCACCAGTGGCGCGAAGATAAGTGTCTCCAAGAGAAATTAAAATTTGATGAAAGAAACGTTTCATTTGATCTACAGGCATGTCTTTAGTCCAAAGATCAATTCTTAAGGCTTCCATCTTTTTATCGTCCCACACGGAAATCATGGTGGCTTTTGTTTCCTGTTGTGTTACTCCACCGTCTTCTGCATTCCAAGTCATTTTTTCGGGAACGTGGTTTTCATCCAATTCTACTTCTACGGTAATTTGGGTTTTTCTCATTTTATTCAATTAAAACTGTTTAATATTGTTTAATAATTCTACAAAATCGTCTTCATCAGGACGAGGAGCGTTCATTGTATAAATTTTTCCTTGCGGATCTAATACAATAAATGTAGGAATTCCCTTAATTTTAAACGCATTCAGCATTTGTTGTGCGTTCGGTAAATACCATTGTGCGGTTGCACTGGGCTTTATTTTTAGGAAATTTTCCCATTTTTTTCTATCCTCATCTACGCTTACGGACATGAATTTTATATTGTCATAATATCTATAATCTTTTGCTCTGGCTTCATAAATTGGACGGATTTTTAAGCATGGTTGGCACCAAGTTGCCCAAAGATCAATCACCACATATTTTCCTTTCAAGCTCGAAAGTTTTACATTTTTGCCAGCCGCATCAATAAAATCTAAATCTGGAAAAGGCATGCCTTTTTGTGCTACATTTAAACTGAAAAGTTCTTTAGTCACATAGTTTTTAATCTCCTTGTTCTCTATATTCACAACTTCCGTTCTAAATAATGAATTTCGGGAAGCTGAATCTGTTTTTAATTTTAAAGTGGTAAGAAGTTTTTTAGCAACCAATTGATCTTTTTCGTATTCGTTGGGAAGTTGGGCTAAAATTTTAAACATTAAGCTGTCTTGATCTTCTTTAATATTGTTTTTTTGACCGATTTCATTCAACTTAAAATTAAGATAATCGCTATTATTCAAAAGAAGTTGTGTAGGTTTTGATATTATTTTTTGTAATTCATCCACAAAATATTTTGAAGGAGCTATATTAATGTGATTGGCTGCGGCAAGTTGTTTAAAATCATTGATTTTATTCAAATATTGTACCGCTAAAAGTTGTTTTCTATACTGCTTGAAGTCGTCCGAAAGACCATAATTTTCAGCAGTTGCAAAATTATTTAGGTATTCTAGTTGCGTCTTCCAATCGTCCTCGGCGACTTCGTAGTATTCTTTAGCTTTAGAAACATCTTGTGTTTGATCTAGATAAGTGAATTTTCTTCCAAAATTATCATTATGTTGCGCATATTCTTGTTCTGCTTTTCGGTTGGATTTCATGAAATCTACTACTGTAGTTCCGTTAAATCTAAAGAATAAATCGAACCAATCTCCTTTTGCAAATGTAAGAGGGTATTTTTTGCTTCCAAAAATTAAAATATACTCATCTAAAGGTAAATTTTCTTTTGTTTCCCATAAAAATTCATTATTTTTTACTGGCACGGAGGCGATTTTTGTATGCAAGTTTTTGGTGATAATTTTTACAGAATCTATTTTTTCATCTGTTTCAAATTTCCCTTGAATTCTCGTTATATTTTCAGAAGGAAGAACTTTTGGTTGGGTAATAAAGTAGTAAATTCCACCTATTACAAGAATTCCAAGCAAGCTCATTATCCATTTTTTCTTGTGAATAAACGCATTTAAAAAACCTTTGTTGGAGTACCATAAATAACCTATTAATAAGAAAATAAGAGCATAAAAAAGACTTAAATATTCCGAGTAAGAAATAATATGATTTAAATCTCGAACATTCTTATTTTTAGTCATTAAATAGAATGTGTTGTATGGAGAATACGGGAAGTTTTTATTTTGAGTTAAAGAAAAAACATTCACTATAAATCCTAAAATACCTATTAAAAAAGGCCAAATAAACCCTTTAATAATCACCGAAATTAAAAGTTGTAACGCACAAATTCCTAAACAAGAAATAAAAATCCTGATAAAGGTTTTGAGTATCCAAATCCCATCAAATTCCAAAAGATTGGTAGGTGAGGGTTTAATATAATAAAGTACGAGTATGGCAATATTTACAAAAATAAAATAGGAAATAATGCAGATTAAACTATAGGTTAAAAGCGTAAAATATTTCCCAAGATAAATATTCAATTTCTTTACGGGTTGGGTTTCCATCAAAAGCCAACCTCCGTTTTTATGGTCGGTTTGTGTAATTCTGTTGGCGCAAACGATTATAAAAAGAAGAAATAAAAAAAGAACAAAAGATTTTAATGATTCTTCGATACCGTTTTCAAAAATAGGTTCTTTTAAATCAGTAGGATCAGAAAAATCGGGAGAAAAAAAAGAGCTAATAACAATAATAATTGGGAGCAAAGCACCAATTCCGATGGCTAAATAGGTTAATCCTAGGCCTTTGGTTTTCAACCATTCAACTTTATAGGCTAAAAAAAGATTTTTCATTCGTTGGTGGATTTTGTAAGTTCTATAAACCAATCTTCTAGTCCGGTGTTGCTTTTCAGCTCGAAAACTTGCAAGTTTTTACTCACCAAATCTTTATTAATTTTAATAATATCTTCTTTCGATGTGATGTTGAATTCAATGGTGTTTTCACCCGTTATTTCTGCGGAATAATTTTGTTGAATTTCCTGAATATGTTTTTCAGCATCCAATAATTTCACGGCTAATTTTCTGTATTGATACAATTTATTCAATTCTTCCTTGCTTCCCGTAAATTTAATTTCACCTTTAGAAATAATGGCTAAATGGGTAATCATTTTGTCAATTTCTTGAAGCAAATGACTCGAAATAAATAAAGTGATACCTTTTTCTTTGGTTAATTTAATGAAAAGCTCACGCATTTCTATCATCCCATTAGGATCCAAACCGTTTACGGGTTCATCCAAAATCAAAAGTTCAGGTTCTCCCAATAAGGCCATAGCAATGGCAAGACGCTGTTTCATTCCCAAAGAGTATTTTTTCATTTTGGTGTTTCTAGCGTCCCAGAGTCCAACTAAATTCAGTACATCTTCGGCATTTTCTTTGGGAAGTTTTCTCAGTTCAGAAAGCACCATTAAATTATCCCAACCCGAAAGATGGTCGTAAAATGCAGGATAATCTATTAAAGAACCAATTTTTTGAAAACCTTCAGGATAAAAATCTTTTGTTTTTTCGCCAAAAATTTTAATACTTTCATGAGGGTCTTCTAAAATTCCAATAATAGCTTTCATGGTGGTAGATTTCCCTGCGCCATTAGCTCCTAAAAAGCCAAAAATGCTGCCTTTGGGAACTTCCAAATTAACGTTTTTCAAGATAAGTTTATCCTTCGAAAACGAAAAATTGAGATTCCGAATTTCAATAATGTTTTCCATGTTTAATGATGTGATGTTGGCGTTTTTATGGTTGTTTTGGTTTGTAATCTGATTTATTGAAGATGTCGGTTCCACTCATTTTTAGGAAATCTAACAATTTGGTTTCAGGGTTTTCTGCAAAATATTTCTTACAAATTTTATAACCTGTAAAAACTCCAATTTGCGGTGAGGATTCATTATCTATTTCGGTGTAGAACTTTGAGAACGGTCCAGGAGCGATAAAACGACCAACCAATCTTGCATCACTACTAAAAAGCAAGTTGCTTTCAACAAAATAATTCCAAACATTGGCTTCATTTTGGATTGCCCAATCATATTGTTTTTGAGTGTAATTTAACTTTAGATATTCTGGTGTTTCTGGTAAAAATGCATCTTGAAGCATCATGATTTTACCACTATAAATAAGTTCGTCGATGAATTTCTGTTGATCTCCATCTATTCTTACAGCGTTTTGTGCAAAAGCTAAAGATACTTTAGGAACAATATTTTGTGGATTCATGGATTTTTGAAAGTAATTTTCAACAACTCCTTTATAATTGGTATTATTTTCTCCCATAAAACCTGTAATGTCTATAAACAAAAGGTTTTCTTGAGGTTGATATAAAATGGGTTCTTCCGCCATTTGTAAACTTGAAGAAAATAAATAAACTTTTGGATTTTTAAATTGTGGGAAATAATGCTGAACATGAGCAAATAAATCCGCTAATTCAGTAGAAAGTTTATTAACATCTATCTTAGCGATGGCTTCTTTGTAAATTTTTACTTCCAAAGGATCTAGTCTGCGTTTTGCATAATCCTCATCTGTAACTGTTCCCTGAAACCAAGGATATTGTGTTTTAAATTGTTCTAAAGGGAAATTTGGATCGAAAAACTCCTTTGAAATATCTGTAATTTGAATTTTTTCTACAGATTTTTTTACTTCAATTTTCCAAATGTTTTCTGGATCTTTTTTACAACTTTGAACCGCTAATAAAGATAAAAGGGATATTAATAAAATTCTTTTTTTCATAATAAATTACCATAATTTCATGCTCAATAATTAGTATTTTTACACGAAATTTAACCGAACAAAAATAGTAAATTTATTATGACTATCCACTTGGAAACTGAACGCTTATTGCTACGAGAATTAGTAGCGTCTGATGCAGATCGACTTTTTCTTTTGGATTCTAATCCGGAAGTGATGAAGTATGTAGGGATGAAGCCTCTTAAAAAGGTGGAAGAAACCTTAGAAGTGATTAAAATGATTCGCCAACAATACGCTGATAATGGTATTGGAAGATTTGCTGTTGTCGAAAAAAGTTCAGGTTTACTTATAGGTTGGTGTGGTTTGAAGTTTATTTCTTATGAAATTAATGGACATCAAAATATTTACGAATTAGGATATCGTCTTCTTCCCGAATTTTGGGGTAAGGGTTATGCTACGGAATCTGCGAAAGCTTGGTTGGAGTATGGTTTCGGAAATAGGGGAACAGACATTATTTATGCTTATGTAGATATTGAAAACACTGCTTCTGTTCATACTTTAGAAAAATTAGGCTTTAAAAATAAAGGAAATTTTGAGGATAGTGGCGATATTTGCACTTGGTATGAGTTGAGAAAAGAAGATTTTGACTTAAAAAATAAAGGCTAAGACGCAAAATATTTAATATTGTTAAACGCAAAGAAAAAATTAAAGATTGGTATAAAGATCATTTTGGCGTCTTATTTTTCACAAAGTTTATCTCATAAATTAGCGCAAATGCGTTACAACAAAAATATTGGATTAAAAAAATGCAGACACAAAAAATAATAGACGGAATCGTTAATTGGTTAAAAGAATATGCCGAGAAATCTAGAGTTAAAGGTTATGTAATTGGTGTTTCTGGTGGAGTAGATTCTGGTGTGGTTTCTACACTTTGCGCCATGACAGGGTTGAATACGCTGTTAATAGAAATGCCCATTCGTCAAAAAACCGATCAAGTGGATAGAGCGAAAGATCATATGGAGGATTTAAAATCTCGTTTTCCGAATGTGGAAATTTTGTCTGTAAATCTTACTCCAGCTTTTGAAGAATTGTATAAAACTTTTGACGTTCATGATGAAGAATTTCCCAACGAAAAATTAGCTTTTGCCAATACTCGTTCTCGTTTAAGAATGCTTACGTTGTATTATTACGGTCAAATTAATGGACTTTTAGTTTGTGGAACAGGAAATAAAGTAGAAGATTTCGGAATTGGGTTTTACACCAAATATGGCGATGGAGGAGTAGATGTTTCCCCTATTGGCGATTTGTACAAAACGGAAGTTTATGCTTTGGCTAGAGCTTTAAATTTAATAAAAAGTATTCAAGAAGCTATTCCTACAGATGGTTTGTGGGATGCCGAAAGAACAGATGAACAGCAGATTGGCGCTACTTATCCCGAATTAGAAAAAATTCAAAAAGAATACGGAACAAAAACGGTAGAAGATTACGAAGGAAGAGATAAAGAAGTCTTCCAAATCTTTGATAGAATGCACAAAGCGGCTCAGCATAAAATTAATCCTATTCCTGTTTATGATATTCCCGAGGAGTGGAGAAATTAATTTTGTCTAAAGATTAAAGTCTAACAAAAATGAAAAATAAAAATAGAGTTTTTACCTTCTTTATTGGTGTGTTTTGCGCCGTTATCGCTTTATATATTTTTAGTAATTACAAAATTGTTAAAAAGAAGGATAAGTCGGAAACTACACAAGTTTCTAACTATAATGATAATCAATATCAGCAGAATAATAATACTTCTTTCAATGATATTGCTTCTAAAACCGAAGAAAATCTGGTCGCAGATTATATTAAACAAAATCATGACTTACCCAATTATTATATCACAAAATCGGAAGCTAAAAAGCAGGGTTGGAATCCATCCAAGGGGAATTTATGCGATGCAATTCCTGGAAAAGCCATTGGTGGAGATCGTTTCAGCAATAGAGAAAAAAAATTACCGAAAGGAGAACAATATTTTGAAGCCGATGTGAACTACGATTGTGGTCACAGAGATGCTGATAGAATCGTTTTTACTAAAAATGGTGACGTTTGGGTAACGCATGATCATTACAAAACGTTTGATAAAAAGTAAGACTTATTAATTAATTTTGCTAACCCATAAACCTAAATCACTCACCTCAAAAAAATAATGAAAACAATATACATAGACTTCACCGATATTGGTGATTACGAAGATTTTTACACTCAATTAAAAGAAAAATTAACGCTTCCAGATCATTTTGGAGATAATTTAGATGCCCTTTTCGATGTTATTACTGGCGAGTTAGAAATGCCTTTGCATATCGAATTTGTCAATATGAGTGTAGATCAGCTAGAAATGTTTGAAGATCTTTTAACCACTTTAGAAGATGCCGAAGATGAGGTAGAAGAATTTACTTTTACTTACTTTTTGGAGCAGTATGAAGATGAGGGCTAGTTAATTTCTTTATTTAAAGAAATATCTTATTCATTTTTATTAAATTTGAAAAACCGAAAAAAGCATATGAAAAGGATTTTTGTGATTATTGCGTCTTCTGTACTTATTATTTCTTGTGGAAGTTCTAAAGTGGCTTCTTCAAAGAAAAAAACGACTCACAAAACAGTTGCAAAAACAGCAGGATTGCGTAGTTTAGAATCCAATTTTTCGGGAAGAAATTCTAGCAATATCGATAGAATGTTGAAGGATGCTGAAAAATACTTGGGAACTCCCTATAAATTTGGAGGAACCACAACTTCAGGATTCGATTGTTCGGGGTTTACTTTAACGGTATTCAATGAAAACAATTTTAAATTGCCAAGAAATTCTGGGGATCAATCCAAAACTGGCGATAAAATAGATGTGAATAGAGTAAAACCTGGTGATTTACTCTTTTTTGCAACAGGTGGAGGAAGCAGAGTTTCTCATGTGGGAATCGTTCATAATATTGGTGGTGATGGCGAAATAAAATTTATTCACGCATCCACTTCCAAAGGAGTTATTATTTCATCTTTGAATGAAAAATATTGGAACAAATCGTTTTTACACGCACAAAGAGTATTATAATTAAACATAAAAATAAAAAATGTCTTTACAGGAATTAAGAGAAACCATTGAAAAAGTATGGGAAAACAGAGAGCTTTTGAAAGAAACTCAGTACACAGATGCTATTAGAAATGTTGTTGAAAAATTAGATTTGGGAGAACTTCGTGTTGCTGAACCTACAGAAAACGGTTGGCAAGTGAACGAATGGGTGAAAAAAGCAGTGGTTTTGTATTTCCCTATTCAAACAATGGAAACTATTGAGGTGGGACCCTTCGAGTTTCATGATAAAATTCCTTTGAAGAAAAACTACGCAGAAAAAGGAGTACGCGTTGTTCCTCATGCTATTGCAAGACACGGAAGTTTTGTAGCAAGTGGTGTTATTATGATGCCTTCTTACGTTAATATTGGAGCTTATGTAGATTCTGGAACCATGGTGGATACTTGGGCAACGGTAGGAAGCTGCGCTCAAATTGGTAAAAATGTTCACCTTTCTGGTGGTGTTGGTATTGGTGGAGTTTTAGAACCATTACAAGCTGCCCCAGTAATTATTGAGGATGATGCATTTATTGGTTCACGTTGTATTGTTGTAGAAGGTGTAAGAGTGGGTAAAGAAGCTGTTTTAGGAGCTAATGTTTGTTTAACGATGTCTACAAAAATTATTGATATTACAGGCGATGAGCCAGTGGAAATGAAAGGTTATGTTCCAGAACGTTCGGTTGTAATCCCTGGAAGTTATACTAAAAAATTCCCAGCAGGAGAATATCAAGTTCCTTGTGCATTGATTATTGGAAAAAGAAAAGAATCTACCGACAAGAAAACCTCTCTTAATGATGCTTTAAGAGAAAATAATGTAGCGGTTTAATATTTTTTAGATGGCTATTCCAAAAAATATATTTCAAACTTTCAAAACGGGTAACCTACCATGGATTACCCGTTTTTATATATCGAGGATGAAGAAAAAAAATCCCGATTGGAATTATGAATTTTACGATGATGCAAGAATTCTAGATTTCTTTGAAAAAGAATTTCCACCCGAATATCTGAAAGCCTACAAAAGATTAACCATTGGTGCGGCTAAAGCAGATTTTTTCAGGTATGCTATTCTGTACAAAAAAGGAGGTTTGTATTTGGATATTGATAGTTATAATAAAACTCCTTTAAATCAATTCATAAAAGAGGATGATGTTGCCATTGTAAGCTACGAAGGAAACCCAGGTTTGTACTGTCAATGGGCTTTAATTTCAGATAAAGATCATCCTTTTTTGAAGCGAACTTTAGAAAAAGTTTTAAACAATATTCAAATGCATCGCTATCCACATAATGTTCATTATACAACTGGACCTACAGCGTATACAGAAGCAGTAAATGAGGTGTTAAAAGAACATCCACAAACGGCACATCGTTTTTTGGGAACCGATTTCCAAGGCCATCTTATTTTTAAATATAAACTGGGAAGAATTTTTCTCTATGGGAAAAAATCTGAACATTGGAAGAAAAAACAACATTCACAAGACATTATAAAACCATCTGAAGATTAAATGAAAATCGCATACGACGCCAAACGTTTTTTTAATAATACTTCGGGATTGGGTAATTATTCGCGCGACTTGGTGCGGATGTTAGCACAGTATTTTCCCGATAATCAATACAGTCTTTTGGCGAAACGTCAAAATGAACGTGGAAAAGAGATTGTAGAACTTTCAGCCGTAGATTTTCAGCCTATTTCTAAAGGAAATATGTCTCGACAGTTTAAAATGGGGATTGATGCTCAAAATTTAGGAGCCGATATTTTTCATGGACTTTCAGGTGAGTTGCCTTTAAAATGGGATGAAAACAAACCCATTAAAAAAATTGTAACCATTCACGATCTTATTTTCGAAAGGTTTCCATACTATTATTCTTTTTTTGACCGTAAAATTCACTTTTGGAAGTTTAAGAAAGCTGCAGTTAATTCCGATATAATTATTGCCATTTCTGAACAGACGAAAAGAGATATCATTCAATTTTTAAAAGTTCCAGAGTCTAAAATTAAAGTGGTTTATCAGGGTTGTCATGAGAGTTTTAAAAAAGAAGTTTCTTTAGAACAAATAAATTCTGTAAAAACCAAATTCAATTTGCCCGATGAATTTCTTTTAAACGTAGGAACTATTGAGGAAAGGAAGAATCTTCTTTCGGTAGTAAAAGCTTTGAAAGACACCCAAATTCCATTGGTGGTAGTGGGAAAAAAAGCCAAATATTTTGAAAAAATAGAAAAGGAAATTAAAAAAAATGGTGTAAAAGTTTATTTTTTAGAAAATGTTTCCATGGATGAATTGGCGGTAATTTATCGTTTAGCCAAAATATTTATTTATCCAAGTTTATTTGAAGGTTTTGGAATCCCTGTTATTGAAGCTTTATTTTCTAAAACACCTGTTATTACAAGTAATTTGAGTTGTCTGCCAGAAGCGGGTGGTCCAGATTCTTTGTATGTAGATCCGTTGAATATTACCGATTTAAAATCTAAAATCCTCTTCCTTTGGAACAACGATGCCGAAAGAAAACGCCGTGCTGAAAAGGGTTTTGACTTTGTTCAAAAATTTAATGATGAGGTGATTGCAAAAGAGCTCATGAAAGTTTACACTGAAGTTCTTCATTCAAAATAAAATAACTTATGGAAATTCAAGAAGTTTTAGAATATTGTGCAGCTAAAAGGGGAAATGAAGAAGCCTTTCCTTTTGATAAAGAAACTTTGGTGTTGAAAGTGGGCGGCAAAATGTATGCTTTACTTCCATTAGAAAAACAGCCGCTGCAAATTAGTCTAAAAGCAGATCCAGAATGGTCTGAAGAACTTCGGGAACAATATCCACAAATTACAGGAGCTTATCACATGAACAAAACCCATTGGAATACGGTTGTGGCTCAAGGAATAAAACCCAAACTCATCTATGAAATGATAGACCACTCCTACGATTTGGTTTTTAAAAACCTTACCAAAAAAATGCAAAAGGAAATTTCGGAACGAGGAATTTAGTAATGAGTAATGAGTAATGAGTTATGAAGTATGAAGTATGAAATATGGAGTATGAGTTATGAATTATGAATTATGAAATATGGAGTATGAATTATGAGTTATGAAGTATGAATTATGAATTAATTTTGCTAAACTTCAACCTTCAACCTTCAACCTCCAACCTCCATAACCTTATAACCTCCTAACTTCATCTCTCAAACTTCACAAATATTTTTTATCTTTGAATAAATCAGAAAGTTTATGAAAAAACTCTTGTTACCACTTTTCTCTGTGGTAGTTTTGGCGAGTTGTTCGTCCACAAAATCATTAGAAACAGTTTTTAAATCATCTTACGAATCCATTAAATCAGAAGAACTAAAGAAAAATCTTTACGTTATTGCTTCGGATGAAATGGAAGGTAGAGATACTGGAAGTCCAGGACAAAAAAAGGCTGGTGACTACATAGTAAATTACTACAAATCTTTAGGGATTTCCTATCCAAAAGCTTTGGGTTCATACTATCAAAATGTTCCATCTTCTTTTATGAAAAAATGGGGTGGAGGCAATCTCCCAGATTCTGAAAATATTTTAGCTTTCATCGAAGGTTCAGAAAAACCTAATGAAATTATTGTTGTTTCTGCGCATTATGATCATGTGGGAATGAAAAATGGAGTAGTGTACAACGGCGCCGATGATGATGGAAGTGGAACAGTGGCTGTAATGCAGATTGCAAAAGCTTTCCAAGATGCTAAAAAAGCGGGTAAAGGACCTAAAAGATCTATTTTATTTCTTCATGTAACAGGAGAAGAGCATGGTTTATTTGGTTCCGATTATTATTCTCAGAATCCAGTTTTTCCTTTAGCAAACACCGTTGCGAATCTTAATATTGACATGATTGGTCGTGATGATCCTGCTAACCGTGGAAAACAATATGTGTATGTGATTGGTTCCGAAATGTTGAGCTCTGAATTAAAAGTTATCAATGAAGCTGCCAATAATAAAACTGTAAAGCTTGAACTGAATTATAAATATGATGATCCTAAAGATCCTGATAGATTGTATTACAGATCAGATCATTATAATTTTGCGAAAAATAATATTCCTGTAGCGTTTTTCTTTGATGGTATTCATGAAGATTATCATAAACCCAGTGATACACCTGATAAAATTGATTATCCTTTGCTACAAAAAAGAACACAGTTAATTTTTACAACTGCATGGGATTTGGCCAATAGAGAAGCAAGAATTGTGGTAGATAAAAAAGAAAATAAATAAAATGAAAAAGTTTTTTTTAGTTAGTTTGTTAGGGATTTCTTTATGGTCATATGCACAAGAAGAAAACAATACAGATTATGAACTTCGTGATGATGAAAAAACGGGGTATATCATCAATAAATCTGGGAACAAAATAGAAGGAATTGTTCGATTAAATGGAGATTCTCAAAACCCTTGGAATAATCAGAAGAAGGTGAGATTTATAGCTTCTAATACTATTGATAAAAGTAAAAAGAAGCAAAAGTTTACGACTTATGATGCCGATGATATTAAAGAATATATGGCTTATGATGGAGACCAAGCGAGATATTTTGAATCTGTAAAATATACCAATTTTAAAGAAGGAAATAATACTGCAACAGGTGGTTTAAGTGGAGCTTTGAAAACATTTAATAATGTTACAAAGTCTACTCAATTTGCAGAATTATTGATAGATGGGAAGATAAAGGTTTATAAAATTTATGGTTATCCAACCACTTTTTCTGCTGGAAGTCAGATTCAAGTAGCGGAGAAAGAATCTAAAAGACTTCGCGATTTCCCAGGCTATATTTATTCTAAAAGAGGAAGCAAGCCGAAGGAATTAAACTTTACAGAAATTAAAATGATTACTGCGGATTGTAGTCTTATTAAGAAGAAATTTGAGGCTGGTGAATATGCTTCTGCAAAGACAGGAAAAGAAAAAAAATCAGCAATAGGTAAGTTTATTAAATCCGAAATAGACAATGCTAAATCTAACGTTCCAGAAATGGTGGAGGAAATAATTGTTGATTATAACAATAATTGTAAGTAATTTTTGTAGCCTCACCAAGAATCGAACTTGGATCTAAAGTTTAGGAAACTTCTATTCTATCCGTTGAACTATGAGGCCTAAAACATATACAAAAATACTAATTATCTAAAAAAATATAAATAAAGCAGGTTGAAAATTAATCTGTTTTGTTGTTTGAAAAATTGAGTTCCGAGCCGAAGGCTCGGAACTCAATTTGTTAATTATTAACAAAAGAGTCCACTCTTTAGAAGTGGACTCAGTAGATAAATACATCTCATTTTTTTAGTTAGACAGCAACAAAAAAGCACAGCGGACAATGCTGTGCTTAAATTTTTATTTCAAATTTAACAAGAAAATTTCACCACAAAAAACTAAATTAGATTTCACTATTTTGTTTTTACCGATTAAATATACAATTTAAATCGATGATTAATATAAATTAAATGTTAAAATTTTAATTTTATTTATAAAAAAATATGCAAGACTTTTGTGCAGGTGTTTTTATAATTTTAATGGTTTGAAAATCAATTTCATTTTTAAAAAATAAAGAATACTTATTTATTTTAACAATTTTATTATCATAATTGGCATAATAGTTGGAAATTGAAATTCATAACAATAAATTAGTTGGAGATATGAAAAAGATTTTAGCAGTGGTAATGCTCGTAGGGGTTTTTACATTCGGATATTCGCAGTCTAGGTATTACTATGATGATTACAGAAGAAGTATTACCGACATTAATTGGCAAACTATAGTTGCAGATTTGGTGTTAACACCTCGTCAAAAAGATCAACTTTTTGCCCTTAATAACAGATATCCTTCTTATGATTCATGGAATGTGGTGTATGTAAATCACCCTGATAGATGGAGAAATGACAGATATGTAGAAATAGAAAGAATTTTAGGCCCTGTTAAATATAAAAAATTCAAACATAAATATTATAGAGGTAGAAATCCTGTTGTAGTTTATCATAATAGTCATCACTATAAACAACCAAGAAAAAAAGTATATGTAGTAGAATCTAGACATGGACATAGAGACAGACACTATCATCATTACGATAGAGGACACGGAAAGCATAAACATGGGAAGCATGGTCATAAACACGGAAAAGGTAGAGACTAATATCCCTTATATTGGAAATATAGCAATAAAAAACCTGCAAATTTTGCAGGTTTTTTTATGTTATAACTTCTCTTTAATATATTTTGCTGTGTGAGATTTTTTATTCTTTATTAAATCCTCGGGCGTACCCGCAAAAACCACTTCGCCACCATGTTTTCCAGCTTCTGGACCTATGTCTATAATATAATCGGCAGTTTTTATAATGTCGGGTTGATGTTCAATTACAATTACGGAATGTCCCAAATCTATTAAAGCTTGTAAAGATTTCAAGAGCTTAGCAATATCATGAAAATGCAACCCTGTAGAAGGTTCGTCGAAAATAAAAAGTGTTTTCTCATTGGTAACACCTTTCACTAAGAAGGAAGCTAATTTTACACGTTGAGCTTCCCCTCCAGAAAGTGTGGAAGAGCTTTGTCCGAGTTGTAAATATCCTAAACCAACATCTTGAAGTGGTTTTAATTTAGTAACAATTTTATCTTCATTGTTTTCTTTAAAAAATACCAAAGCTTCATCTACAGTCATTTTTAGAATGTCAGAAATGCTTTTTTCATCGAACTTAACGTCCAAAATTTCGTTTTTGAAGCGGTTTCCATGACAAGCTTCACATTCTAGTTCGATATCCGCCATAAACTGCATAGAAACACTGATGACGCCTTCTCCTTTACATTCATCACATCTTCCTCCATCTACATTAAAAGAGAAATGTTTGGGTTTGTAGCCCATCATTTTTGATAGCTTTTGTTTAGAGAACAAATCTCTAATATCGTCATAAGCTTTTAAATAGGTTACAGGATTGGATCTAGAGGATTTTCCAATAGGGTTTTGATCGATTAACTCAATGTTTTTAATGAGTTTTTTGGGGAATTCAACACTGTCATAATCTCCTTTTTTACCACCCATTCCCAATTGAATTTGAATATCGTTGGTAAGGATTTCCTTCATTAAAGTAGATTTTCCACTTCCTGAAACACCTGTTATTACAGATAAAACTTCTAACGGAATGTCTACATCAATATTTTTAAGATTATTTTGTCGAGCTCCTTTTATATGAATCCATTCTTTAGGGTTTCTCCTTTTTTTAGGAACATCAATTGTTAATTGGCCAGTTAAATATTTTGAGGTTAACGTATTTCCTTTTTTAAGATCTTTAAAATCGCCTGCAAAAACCAATTCCCCTCCTAAATATCCAGCTTCTGGACCAATATCTATAATGTAATCTGCAGCGCGCATTACGTCTTCATCGTGCTCTACCACTATTACGGTATTTCCTAAATCTCTAAGGTTTTTTAAAACCTCAATTAAATTTTCTGTATCCCTAGAATGCAAACCAATAGAAGGTTCGTCCAAAATATATATAGAACCTACCAAAGAACTTCCCAAACTTGTTGCAAGGTTTATTCTCTGACTTTCTCCTCCAGAAAGAGTATTTGAGGTTCTATTCAATGTTAAATATCCTAAACCAACCTTTAGTAAAAACTTTAAACGGGTGTCAATTTCATATAAAAGTCTTTTTGCAATTTCCGCATCGTGTTGAGATAATTGCAAACCTTTTATCAATGGTAAAAGTTCATCTAATGGAAGTTCAATCATAGACTGAATGTTGTGTCCATCAATTTTTACCCACTGCGTTTCTTCTCTTAAACGTAAACCTTCACAAGTTGGACAAATGGTTTTACCACGGTATCGGGAAAGCATTACTCTGTACTGAATTTTGTACAAGTTTTCTTCCACCATTTCGAAAAAACTATTGATGCTCGGGAAATTTTTGCCACCGTCACCTTTCCACAAAATATTTTTTTGCTCTTTTGTCAACTGGAAATAAGGTTTGTGGATTGGGAAATCTTTCGCTTTTTTAATGAAATCTTTTTTCCATTCGCTCATGCTATCTCCTTTCCATGCTGCAACAGCATCTTCAAAGACCGACAAATTTTTATTAGGAACTACTAAATCTTCATCTATACCTATTACTTTTCCGTAACCTTCGCAAGTTGGACAAGCACCATATGGATTATTAAAACTAAAGAAATGAACATTGGGTTCTAAAAATTCCATACCATCCATCTCG
Source organism: Bacteroidota bacterium (assembly GCA_023399595.1). Taxonomy (GTDB): domain Bacteria; phylum Bacteroidota; class Bacteroidia; order Flavobacteriales; family Weeksellaceae; genus Chryseobacterium. The sequence goes on from JAEWOR010000026.1 coordinate 22,519, forward strand.
AATTTATTAGAATATTCTTTAGTGGTATTGGATTCTAGATTTTTTAAGTATAAATAACCTCTTCCTTCATAAAAAGCCATTTGTACAGAATCTGCAAGTCTTTGTAAAAAACTTTCATCTTCTTGGTAGGAAAACCTATCGATAATAAGATGAATTTTCATGTCTTTTTCAGGCTGAAACCCAAAGCTTTCTAAATCCTCAATTCCTACAATATTATCGTTAATTTCGAGTCTTGTAAAACCAGAAACTTTTAAAGTATTAAGGGTTTCTGTAAAATCTTCAACATTAAATTCCAATGGAACAGAAAGCGTGAAAACAGAGTCTTTTTTTGAATTTTTAATCTCATCAATAACATCTGTAACGCTGTCTTTTTTTACTTCCTCACCAGAAATAGGAGAATAGGTTTTGCCTATTCTTGCAAACAAAAGTTTCAAATAATCGTAGATCTCTGTAGAAGTTCCCACTGTAGACCTTGGGTTAGAAGAAATAACTTTTTGCTGAATGGCAATAGAAGGTGCTAAACCTTTAATATCATCCACTTTAGGTTTTTCTAATTTACCAAGAAATTGTCTTGCGTAAGAGCTCAAACTTTCCACATATCTTCTTTGTCCTTCTGCATAAATAGTATCAAATGCTAAAGAAGATTTACCGCTCCCTGAAACGCCGGTAATAACAATGAGTTTATTTTTTGGAATAAGAACATCAATGTGTTTTAGGTTGTTAAGATGAGCGTTTTTAACGAAAATTTGCTTTTTAATATCTATTTCTGTAGTGGTTTTCATAGGAAAAAAATGACTTGCAAATTTACGATTTTTTTAACTAAAAAAGATAAGTTAAGTATTGTAGGATTATTAAAATTTACTTAAAATTGTGTACTATTTAATGCTAATAAAATGAGAAGACTTCTTAAAGATTTTATTACGCATTTGATGAGAAAACGATAAGGCTCAAAAAAGGGATTTCAATAATTTGAATTCTCTTTTTTTTATGATATATGTCATGCGTAGTATTTGTTTTTTGAAGGGTATTTATTCTACTTTTGATTTCTTATAAAGTATAAAATTCATTAATAATTGTTTATGGTAAAATTTTTTGTAAGTGCTTTGTTTTTTGGTTTAGGTGTTTTAAGTTATGCACAGAACGATGTTTCGGAGATTAATGAAGTAGAGCTTCAAGGAAAACTTATTTCTGAACATTACAAAAATCTCAATCAGAATATCGAAGTTCTTACCCAAAAAGAAATTCAAAAACTTCCAGCAGCAACTATTGATGAAGTTTTGCAATACGTAAGTGGAGTAGATATCCGCAGGCGAGGAGCCAATGGAGTACAAAGTGATATTACTTTACGTGGAAGCAGTTTCGAGCAAGTTCTTATCTTAATTAATGGTATTAGAATGAATGACTCACAAACGGGGCACAATTCCATGAATATACCTGTAGATTTAGATAATATTGAAAGAATTGAAGTTATAAAAGGTCCTGCTGCAAGACGTTTTGGACAAAATGCTTTTGCAGGAGTTATTAATATCATTACTAAAACATATTCTGGAAAAAGAGTAAAAATTTCTGCTGATGGCGGAGATTATAGTTTGTATGGTTTAGGTTTTAAAGGTGATTTTGGGAATGAGAACTTCTCCAATTCGTTACAAGCCAATACTTCTTCCTCTGAAGGTTATCGCCATAATACAGATTTTGAAATAAGAAATGTTTTTTATCAAAATCAAATTAAACTCAACAAGGGAAATTTACAAATGCAAGCTGGTTTTTCTGAGAAGAAATTTGGAGCCAACGGTTTTTACGCTTCTCCAAAAGCTACGGAACAGTATGAAGAAATGCAGGCTTCTATTGTGAGCATTTCTGCCAATCAAGATTATGGTAAGTTGAAACTGAATTCTAATGTTTATTGGAGAAGAGCACAAGACTTTTATTTATATGATAGGAATAATGAAAAAGGCTACCGAAATATGCATATTGGAAATAATGTGGGAGGAGAAATTTCAACCAATTATACTTCCGAAATAGGTGTTACTGCGGTTGGAATAGAACTGAGAAAAGAATTTTTGGTGAGTAATAATCTGGGTAACAGAAATAGGTTTGTTACGCAAGCTTTTTTAGAACATCATTTTTCTTTATTCGATAAAAAATTGCAGATTTCACCAGGAATTTCTTGGGTTAATTATTCTACCAACGGTAATTTCTTTTATCCAGGTTTAGATGTTGGTTATCAGATAAGTTCATCCAGTAAAGTTTATGGAAATGTAGGTAAAGTAAATCGTGTTCCAAGTTTTACAGATTTATATTATGTGAGCAAAACCGAAGTTGGAAACCCAAATCTTCTTCCAGAAAATGCACTTTCTTCAGAAATAGGTTATCAGTTTGTAAACTCAAAAATTCAGGGGAAAGCAAGTGTTTTCATGCGAAATTCTAATAATGCAATCGATTGGATAAAAAGTGCGCCTACAGAAAATGTTTGGAAAGCACAAAACGTTGGAAAGATTGATACAAAAGGTTTTGAAACTGAATTTAAACATCAACTGAATTCTTGGTTTAATTATGGTGTAACTTATACTTATATTGATAGTAAATTGCAGGAATCTAATCAGTTTATTTCAAAATATGTTATTGAAAATTTAACACATCAACTGGTAAGTTCGGTGGGAGTGAAATTCTTGAAATATTTCTCTAATGAACTTTCTTATAGATATGTGGAACGTGTAACTACAGGAAGTTATAATCTTTTAGATGAAAAATTGAGTTTCAAAAAAGACCAATTAGGAATTCATCTTACCATCAATAATCTTACTAATGTAGAGTATACTGAAGCTTTTGGCGTTCCGATGCCAAAAAGATGGTTCCAATTAGGTTTCTCCTATGAATTGAAATTCAACAATAAGTAAAACTATTAAATTTATAATAATAAAAGTTAAAATCTTCAATATTAACAAAACTTAAACTTCAAACTATAGGTTGTTAATATTTATGTAATATTTTTGCAAAAATTTTTTTCAATGAAACGTTTATTATTGACATTTGTAATAGTATTGTTTGCAGTTAAGGCTTTTGCACAGGAGCATCCATCTAACTTTACAGCAATCTCTTTAAACTATAAATTTCACCCTAAATTTTTCTTGTATGCAGAAGGTCAATTGCGTTCCGTTGAAGATTTTTCTTATCCAGATTATTACGAGATTAAGGGAGGTATAGGTTATAATTTAGGGAAACATAAGCCTTTAATTGGTGTGGGAAGATATGTGAATTATAAGAACCACTCTATGAGCAGAGAGGAATTCAGAATTTGGGTTCAAGATGTGTATGAAATTAAAAAAGGTATTGTAAAATTCGAAAACCGTATTCGTTTAGAGCAAGCTTGGTTCAATGATATCAATAAAAACGATAAATATACCAGAAACCGTTACCGTTACAGATTAAATGTTTCTGCGCCTCTTAATGCTAAAGAAGTAAAACCAGGAACTGTTTTTGCCAATGTTTATGATGAGGTTTTCTTTATTTCTCCTATGAAACCTACTTTCGCAAGAAACAGATTATACGGTGGTTTCGGTTATCAAGCGGATGAAAACTTCGGACTTGTAGCAGGTTATTTATGGCAAAGAGATTTCGAAGCGAAGGGTAATAAAAATACTCATTTTGTTTATTTAGCCCTGAATATTAATATTGATGGTACAAAACATCCAGAAAAAACCTACGAATTCCCAGGAGCTGATTAATATTTCTCGATTAAATATTTATAAGCTTTTAGATATTTGTTGAGTCTTTTAATGTCTTTTTCGGTAAGTTCTCGGTTCACTCTTCTTAAATCCATATTATCGCGTAAATCATTTAGTTTTACAGCAATGGCTAATGAAGATTTTTCGGTGCGTTTAACAAAATCGTCGTAGTTTTCTTCGGGAGAAGTTTTGGTAAGACATTTTATGGCAAATAAAATATATTCTGGGAAACCTTCATTTCGTAAATATTCATAACTGAACTCTTCAGGATGGTCTTCCACTACGTCATGTAAAACACCCACAATTTTTTCGTCAAGTGTTTTGCCATAGTTCATTACACGCATTACATGCCCAATATAAGGTGCGTTATATTTATCGGTTTGTCCTTTGTGGGCTTTATCTGCAATCTTTATGGCTTTATTTAAGAGTTCTTCTTTTGTCATTGATTAAGAAAAATTTTGAGTTCCAAAAATAAAAAATGTCTCTTAAAATAAGCTACATTTGTGATAAAATTTTTATTGATTTTCCTTTTTTTCAATCTTTGGGAATTTATATTCTGGAACAAAATACTCTACGTTGGGTTTTGCTTTTGTTGGTTCTTTTAAAGTTAATAATTTATCAGTTTTTACTTTTCTGTTGGGCATTCTGTAAAGTGCAGTGTCTGGTTTTTTACAAAGAATTTTAAAAACTGAATTAGCTTGAGGATCTTCTTTTTTCATCTTTTTAGCCAATAAATCATCAAGCTTAAAAATTTTGGTTGAATCTAATCCTAGATTGGGAATAGGTTGTATTTCCGCTTTTTTTTGAGCGCAAACAAAAGTAGATGTTGCTATAAATAATAGAATTAAAGATCTCATTTTCTGTAATTTTTAGTAAAATTATGAAAAAGAAAATAAACAAAAAATATTGTTAAAAATAAAAAAACCTAACAGATTTTGTTAGGTTTTAGAGTATTTAAAAAAGATTAAATTTAGTAGCTTCCTTTTTTAATAAAATGATCTGCAATGCTCTCTGTAAGGGCAATTACATTCGGGAAGTTAGTATATTTTGTAAATCTCCTTAAACCAGAAAGCATCATTCTTTGTTCATCACCTTCCGCAAAAGAAATAATTCCTTCTTTAGCAGCTTCTGTAATTTTTTCAATTGCTTTATAAAGGTTTAATCTGGCCATTGAAGCTTCTACACTACCTTCTGCGTAATGTTTTTCAGCTCTTAAAATAGCAGATTCCGCCATATAAATTTGGTTCAGAATTTCCGAAGCGTTTAATAATAAATGTTGTTGCTTTTCAATATCCATCATGTATTTTTGAAGAGCTGCACCAGCCACCATTAAGAAAACTTTCTTCAAATTATGAATCATTGCTTTTTCTTCAGACATAAATGCAGAATAATCAGGAGTTTCGAATGATGGAATTCCCATTAATTCTTTACCGACCGCCATTGCAGGAGACATTAAGTCGATTTCTCCTTTCATAGCACGTTTAATTAACATTCCTACAGAAAGAAGTCTGTTGATTTCGTTGGTTCCTTCATAAATTCTTGAAATTCTAGAATCTCTCCAAGCTGCTTCCATTGGTGTATCTTCAGAGAATCCCATTCCACCATACACCTGAATTCCTTCATCAGCTGTATGTTGAGCCAAATCTGAAACATAAGATTTAAGGATTGAACATTCTACAGCAAATTCTTCTACACCTTTCAATTCCGCTTGTTGGTGATCCATTCCGCCTGCGACAAGCTCATTTATTTTATCCTCAATATCTTTAGCAGCACGGTAAGTTCCAGCTTCACTTACGAAAGCTCCCGTTCCCATTTCAGCGATTTTCTTTCTTACGGCTCCAAAAGTTGAAATAGCGACTCCAAATTGCTTTCTTTCATTAGCATATTGAATAGAGTGGTTCATAATTCTTCTTTGTGCATCTAGACAAGCCGCCGCCAATTTAATACGGCCCACATTTAATGCATTTAAAGCGATTTTGAAACCGTTATTTCTTTCTCCTAAAAGATTTTCAACAGGCACTTTCATGTCGTTAAAGAAAACCTGTCTTGTTGAAGACGCACGAATTCCTAATTTATGTTCCTCTTCACCGAAAGTTAAACTTTCCGGATTTTCCAATTCTGATTTGTTGATAACGAAACCAGTAATGTTTTTATCATCATCAATTCTTGCAAACAATGTAAAAGTTTCTGCAAAGCCTGCGTTAGAAATCCACATTTTTTGTCCGTTAATAATGTAATGTTTACCATCTTCAGACAATTTTGCTTTTGTTTTACCACTATTCGCATCAGAACCTGCATCAGGTTCAGTTAAACAATAAGCCCCAAAATGATTTCCTGTAGCTAAATCTGGAAGGTATTTTTGTTTTTGAGCCTCATTTCCGTAAAGAACAACGGGAAGGGTTCCAATTCCGGTATGCGCACCATAAGCGGTAGCCAAAGAACCTGTAGCACCTGAAAGATAGTCACAAGCCAAAACCGTAGTTACAAAGCCCATTCCAAGACCTCCATAAGCTTCTGGAACGGCAATTCCTAAGAATCCCATTTCTCCAATTTTACGCATTACTTCTTCAGTATAAGCGTAATCTTTTTTCTCGAAACGTTCTTTATTAGGAACCACTTCTCTGTCGATGAACTCTTTTGCAGAGTCACGCATCATTTTTTGGTCGTCATTAAATTCTTCGATGCTGAAAATTGCTTGTGCATCTATGTCTTTTATTAGGAATTCGCCTCCTTTTGTATTTGCCATATGTTATTAATTTTAAATTATTTAAAAGATTTTAAGATGATAGACAGATAGATGATAGATTTTTATTGTTGCAATGTATTTTGAAAAACCATTGTTGCTTTTTGAAATTCTTCAATTTTATTTTCAAATATTTTACAATCATCAATGTTAAATATTTTCTATGAGTTGCTAATAAAAATTGTGTTTGAAGTTCGAATGATGAACCCAGAGCAATATCTAAAAAGTGACTAAAAGATTTATTTGTTCTACTTGAACCTTCTGCTATATTTGAAGGAATTGAGATAGAACATCTGTCCATCTGACTTTTTAAACCATAATTTTCATAAGGAGGAAAAGTATCAGTTAAGTCAAACGTGATTTTTGACAATTCCATTTCCATTAGCCAAATTTTAAGTTTTTTGAAATTATGTCTTTTAAAATCACTCATTTGTCTATTATCTTTTCGTCTATTATCTATTAATGTTTGTATTTAAAGTAGTTCAAAAATTGATGCAGCTCCTTGTCCAGTTCCTACGCACATAGAAACCATTCCGTATTTGTTGCCGCGTTTTTTCATTTCGTCTAAAAGCTGAACTGTAAGTTTTGTTCCCGTACAACCCAGTGGATGTCCTAATGCTATTGCACCTCCATTAACATTAAGAATTTCTTTGTTCAAACCTAATTCTTTAATAATAGCCACCGATTGCGAAGCAAATGCTTCATTTAACTCAATTAACTCAATATCATTTAAAGAAAGTCCAGCTTGTTTTAAAGCTTTTGGAATAGCGTAAATAGGTCCAATTCCCATAATTCTTGGTGGAACACCTGCTGCTGCATAAGAAACCAATCTTGCGATAGGAGTAACGCCTAATTCTTTCACCATTTCTTCCGACATTACCATTACGAAAGCTGCTCCATCAGACATTTGAGAAGAGTTTCCTGCAGTTACAGATCCTCCATTTTTGAAAACAGGTCTTAGTTTTGCTAATCCTTCCAAAGAAGTATCTTTTCTTGGGCCTTCATCCACGGAAAAATCGAATTTTTTGGTTTGGACTTTTTGGTTTTCATCCATGAAGTTGTATTCTACAGGAAGAGAAACAATTTGATCTTTAAATCTACCAGTTTCATTAGCTTTCAAGGCTTTTTGATGAGATTCAAATGCAAATAAATCTTGTTCTTCACGAGAAATATTATATTCTTTAGCTACTTCTTCTGCGGTATAACCCATTCCCCAATAATAATCTGGATGAACTCCCGAAGTTTTGGTTTCAGGTGTGGGTTTGTAACCTCCCATTGGAATATAACTCATAGATTCTGTTCCACCTGCTATAATACATTCTGCCATTCCCGTTTGAATTTTTGCTGCAGCCAAAGCAATGGCTTCCGAACCTGACGCACAATATCTGTTAATGGTAACTCCAGGAACTTTATCTGTTTTTAAAGCCATTAGAGAGATTAAACGTGCTACGTTAAGGCCTTGTTCAGCCTCTGGCATTGCGTTACCTACGATAAGGTCGTCAATTCTAGCGTGGTCTAGTTGTGGGAAATCGCCCACTAATTTTTGTATAACTTCTGTTGCCATTACATCGGGTCTGGTAAAACGAAGAGATCCTTTCGGAGCTTTACCCACCGCTGTTCTGTATCCTGCAACTATATATGCTTGTTTCATAATTTAGAGATTAGAAATTAGAGGTTAGAAGTTAGACTGCTAACCATTAATTAAATTTGTTTTAAACTTATAAATCATTTTTTGAATCTCAGTTAGATTATCTAGTATGAGGGAAACCTTGCTATCTTCAATAAAATTTAATTCAATTAAAAGGATTAATTGAGTTTCCAATTCGTAGCATGAGCCTTGAGCAATTCCTAAAAACTGATAAAATTCTTTAATATTATTTCTGCCAGCTCCCTCAGCGATATTAGATGGAATAGAAACTGCACATCTTCTCATTTGACCAATTAGTCCGAATCTTTCTTCATTTGGAAGTTCTTGAGTGATTAAGTAAATTTCCTTTGTCAACTCAACTGATTTTCCCCAAATTAATAAATCTTTTAAGCGATGTGACTTCATCTAATTTCTAATATCTAAAATCTAACTTCTAATTCCTAAGCGGTTTTCCGTTTTGTAACATGTACTGTATTCTTTCCAACGTTTTTCTTTCACCACAAAGGGATAAGAAAGCTTCTCTTTCAAGATTCAGTAGATATTGTTCTGTAACTTCTGTAGATTCAGATAAGTTTCCACCCACCATAACGTAGGCGAGTTTATCTGCGATTTTCTTATCGTATTCTGAGATGAAATTACCCGTTAACATTTGGTCGGTTCCTACTAAGAATAAACCTAGAGCATCTTGTCCAAGAACTTTTACTTTTTGTTGGATAGGTTGCGTATAACCGTGTTCCGCCATTTGTAAAGCAATTTTTTTAGCCTCAGCAATTTGTCGGTTAGGGTTTACAACAACAATATCTTTTCCTTCTTGAAGAATTCCTAAATCAAAAGCTTCATAAGCAGAAGTAGATACTTTAGCCATGGCAATATTCATGAAAGCATCACGAAGTCTGTTGTCTTTAACATCATCTGGATGAAGAAGTTTTGAAGTTCTCAGCGTAAACTCTTTTGTTCCACCACCACCAGGAATTACACCAACACCAAGTTCTACTAAACCGATATAAGTTTCCGCAGCGGCAACCACTCTGTCTGCATGCATGGTCATTTCGCAACCACCACCAAGAGCCATTCCGTGAGGAGCGACCACTACAGGAATATCTGAGTAACGAACTCTCATCATGGATTGTTGGAAATAGTTAATCGCCATATTCAAATCATCCCAATCTTGATCCACAGCCATCATTAAAATCATGGCAAGATTAGCTCCGACAGAGAAATTTGTTGCTTGATTTCCGATTACTAAACCGTCGTAATCTTTTTCTGCAAGATCAATAGCTCTGTTTAAACCATCTAAAACTTCACCACCTAAAGAATTCATTTTAGAACGAATTTCGAAGTTGATAATTCCGTCTCCCAAATCTTGAATGGCAGCTCCAGAATTGCTCCAAAGCGTTTTGTTTTTTCTGATATTATCTAAAATGATAAATGCATCTTGACCAGGAATTTTATTAAATTCTTGAGATTTTTCGTTGTAGAAAGTTTTCTGACCTTCATTATTCACCTCATAGAAAGTTTTTCCTTGTGGCATTGCTTTCACCCAATCCGAAACTTCATAACCAGCTTCTTTAGCTAGATCAATACCTTTTTGAATTCCTACAGCATCCCAAATTTCAAATGGTCCGTTTTCCCAACCGAAACCAGCTTTCATAGCATCGTCAATTTTATAAACTTCATCAGAAATTTCTGGAACTTTATGAGAAACGTAAGCGAACAAAGCACCTAACATTAATCTGTACAATTCACCAGCTTTGTCTTTTCCGCCGATTAATACTTTGAATCTATCAATAGGTTTATCAATAGTTTTGGTGAGTTCTAAAGTTGGGAAAGAAGATTTTCCTTGAGGCTCATATTGTAGTGTATCAAGTTTTAAGGCTAAAATTTCCGATTTACCATCAGCGCCTTTTACTTTTTTAAAGAAACCAGCTTCAGTTTTAGAACCTAGTAATTTGTTTTCCATCATAAAATTGATGTAATCTGGAAGTACAAATTGATCTTTAAAAGTATCAGACTCTACACCACTTTCACGAACACCATTAGCAACATGCACCAAAGTATCCAAACCTACCACATCCGCAGTACGGAAAGTAGCCGATTTTGGACGACCAATTACTGGGCCCGTTAATTTGTCAATATCTCCAACGGTTAAACCTAGTTTTTTGATATTGTGGAAAAGGTTCATAATTCCGAAAACACCAATTCTGTTGGCGATAAACGCTGGAGTATCTTTTGCTAAAACCGTAGTTTTTCCTAAAAATTTAGCCCCATAATCCATGTAGAATTGGATGATTTCTGGATCGGTTTCTGGCGTAGGAATAATCTCTAATAAGGGTAAATATCTTACTGGGTTAAAGAAGTGTGTTCCCGCAAAATATTTTTTGAAATCTTCACTTCTTCCCTCAATAAGGAAATGAATAGGAATCCCAGAAGTGTTAGAAGAAACTAAAGTTCCTGGTTCTCTGTATTTTTCTATTTTTTCATAGACAGATTTTTTAATATCAAGCCGTTCTACAACCACCTCGATAATCCAATCTGTATTTTTTATTTTTTCTAAGTCGTCATCAAAGTTACCAGCAGTAATTCTGCTTGCAAACTTTGTAGAATAGAGCAGAGCAGGACTTGCTTTAGGAAGTTTAGCTAAACTTTCTGTTGCAATCCTGTTACGTACGGCTTTGTCCTCCAATGTAAGACCTTTAGCAGTTTCCGCATCGGTTAATTGGTTAGGAACGATATCCAAAAGCAAAACTTCTACTCCAATATTGGCGAAGTGTGCTGCGATACCAGAACCCATAATCCCAGAACCAAGTACGGTAACGTGTTTTATTCTTCTTTTCATTTGAATATATTGATTTTATTTTTTGTTATTTAAATCGTTGGCTATTTGTTTAATTTCGTTCATCACTTCTTTAAAAATTTCCATTTTTTCTTGCGGAATTTTTTCAAGGACTCTTTTGTTAAAATTTACCACCACTTCTTTGGAGAGATTTCTAGAATTAATTCCTTTATCCGTAAGTTTTATAATGACTTCCCTTTTATCTGTCGTGGTTTTTTCTTTATAGATATATCCGTTGTCTTCTAACAATTTTATTATTCTTGTTAAAGAGGTGGGTTCAATGGCCATTTTAGGTCCCAAATTCGTGCTTCGGGTACCTTCTTTAGGATCTATTTTTAATAATGTTAAAGCTTGAACCGCCGTTGCATCATAATCTTGCGCAAATTCAGAATACATTTTAGAAACTGAAAGCCAAGTTTGTTTTAAAATAAGATCAATATTATCTACTTTGTCTTTATTGTTCTCCATAATTTTTTTAAATTCTGATTTACTCAAAGTTAAGAAATATTATGCATGCATAATACTTTTGTAAAGTTAATTTTTGTTAATACACTAGTAATCAATTGATTAAAATATATGAAAAGCATAATACTATGCATGCATAGTATTTTTTAAAATAACGATAAATGTAGGATTAATGGTGGTTTGAGATTATTTTAATGATATTTTCAAAATTATGAGTTATTTCTTGATAACTTCCGTTTTGAATGTTCCAAAACTTGTTTTTTTTCTCAATTTTCCACTTTGAAAGATCTAAATCGAAGTTTTTTTGAAGACTAGAGTAGAGTAATTCTTTCTCAAAACTGGAAGCCAAAATTACGGGAGGAACAAAATTTTTATGAAAATTGAAAAGATGAGGTTGAGAAAGAGGTGGATGATTAATGAGAATATCTTCAGCAATTCCTTCGTATAAAGTTTGATTTTCGATATACCAAATTCTGTCTGCAAACTCTTTTGCTAAACGCCAATCGTGTGAGGTAAAAAGAACTAATTTCTGATGTTTTTTTGCTAGACTTCTGAGAAGTTGAAGAATAATAATTTTATTTTCTTCATCTAAATGGGCAGTAGGTTCATCTAAAATAATAAAGGGTGAATTTTGCGCTAAAGCTCTTCCTATAAAAGCTTTTTGAAGATTTCCATCCGAGAGTTTTTGCAGAGGAAGGTTTTTATAGATTTCTAAATTTAGTTTTTGAATAATGTCTGAAACTTCCTTTTTATCCTCATCTTTCAATTCAAAATAAAAAGGATATTGTTGAAATTTACCTAAGGAAATAAGATCTGTTACCGTGTAATTGGCAGGTAGATTGGCTTTCGAAAAAACCACAGCAATTTGTTCGGCAATTTGTGTGGTGGAATATTCTGAAATATTTTTAGAATTAATTTTTATTTCTCCCTTCAATAAAGAAGTTTGTTTTAGAATGGTTTTGATAAGAGTGGTTTTTCCAACACCATTGTTCCCGATAATCAAACATAGATTTCCCACTTCCAAATGCACTTGAATATTGGAAATAAGTGGTTCTTGATAACCTATATCTACTTGATTAATTTCTAAAAACATTAGGCTTTCTTTTTTAATAACATCATAAAAACAATGGGTATTCCAAGTATGGATGTCATAATATTAATTGGTAATTTCAAAATTTCTGAGAAAATAGAGAAAAATTCCATGGAGATGATGCCAATCAACATATTCAAAATCCATTGATGCCAAAGTTGGGAAGGATTCCAAAGCATTCTACAAAAATGTGGAACTACAATTCCTATAAATAAAATGGGACCAATAAATGCTGTAACCGAAGCTGATAAAATGGAAGAAGTAATGATAATGAGAACTTTCAAATGCTTAAGATTAACTCCTAAACTTTGAGCGTATTGAGTTCCAAAAGCGCTTCCAATTAAAGGTTTTATGGTTCGGAAACAAAAGAAAACTCCTATTAAAACAAAAATTCCCAAAACATAAATTTGATTTCTGCTGGCTTGATTGTTGGCTCCAAAACTCCACAAAAGATAATTCTTGAGATTTTGATTTTCTGTATACAATTGCATTATAGAAATGAGGGCGCCAGTAAAAGCTGAAACCAAAAATCCAAAAACAATGAGGTAAGTTTTATCCTGAAATTTCCTTGAAAACAACAGCAAAATAAGCATTAAAAGGACACTTCCTGAAATTGCTGAAATGCTTATAAAACTGTTTTGTAAAAAGTCTGGCAAAGGAAAACTGCTGAACAAAAAAATGTAAAAAGCAACGGCTAAACTACCAACGGAAGAAATTCCTAAAACTTCTGGTCCTGCAATAGGATTTTGAAAATATTCTTGCAATAAAAAACCTGCTGTAGGAATGGAAATCCCTGCTAATAGCATCCCTAAAATCCTATTGATTCTCAGTTCTGCAATTTGATGATTGACTGAATCAGCAGAAAAAAAATCTGAAAATTGGAGTTTTATAAAACCAATATTCAGATTAATAATGATTAATATAAAAACAAAAACAACCAATGTACTGATGAGTATTTTGAAGTTTTTGTGCATATTTTTTTTGGTTATTAATTATAAAATAATTTTGTTTAAAGTTTAAAATCTCAGAACTCGTATCTCGAAACCCGAAATCTAGTTCAAAGCAGCTATTTTGCTTTCCAATTGTTCTTTAGTCATCATTCCTACAAACTCATCAGATTTTTCGTTTTTAGAAAAAACAGTAAATGGAATTGAACCCCCGTCCCACGTTTTGAAGTTTTGAGAAAAGAAATCTGGACCTAATAAAGAACCATCTAGAAGAACAATATTGCTGGTAATTCCGTATTCATCTCCAAAATATTTTACCTCAGTTTCCCATTCTGTTTTATTATCCAAACTCACAAAAGTAAATTTAACGGGTTGATCTTTCATGCTTTCCATTTTTTCTTTAAAATGTGGCATTTCTCTTCTACAAGGTCCACACCAAGTCGCGAAAAAGTTGGTAACATACAAAGTATCATTCTTTTTAGGTTGTACTAAATGGGATACTTTTTCTACACTAAATTCTGGGATTTTTGCAAAAAGGGTATTTTCAGGTTCTAGTGTATTTTCAACAATGGTAGAATCCGAAGAAGTGCTTTTATTTTCGACAGATGTATTTTCTTTTTTACAGCTTACAAGCATTGTAATAGCAAAGAATGTAAGAACTATTTTTCTCATTTTTTTTATCTATTTTTGAATCTGAAATTATGGAAAAACAATTACCAAAGGCAAATCAGTTTCGTTTTCATCGTCTAAAATTAGCGAAAAAAGAGGGATTGACCAAAAACAGCTTCGCTATAGAATTTGAAATTCCTGAAAATCTGAAATCTAATTTTCAGTTTGAAGCTGGGCAATATGTGAGAATAAAATTTTTACATGATGGTAAAGAGTGGTTTAATGATTTTTCCATGACTTCGGCTCCTTTTGAAAATAAAATTTCTTTGGCCATTAAAATAAATTCTGAGGAAAGTTCTGCAGAAGATTTATTTCAGAATTATAATGTGGGCGATTTTTTAGAAGTAAGTGAACCTAATGGAAGATTTACTATGGTTTCTAAGCCTCATGAATTCAGAACAATTTTAGGTTTTGCAGCGGGAATTGGGATTACCCCCATTTTTAGTCATTTCAAAAATATTCTTCACAACGAACCTAGAACAAGATTGTTCCTTTTTTATGGGAATAAAAGTTCACAAGATGTGGTTTTTAGAAGTGAATTAGATAATCTGGCTAAGAAATACCAAGACAGACTTCAAATTTTTTATTTTTATTCAAAAGAGAATATTGCTGATCCGTTTTTAAGAGGAAGGTTGGATGATCATAAATTAAAACTCATTATTAATCAGGTTTTACATTTGGACGATACCGATGAGGAATCTACCATTTGGGATTCTGTAGATGAAGTTCTTATTTGTGGGAAAGGTGAAATGATAAAAACACTTGCCAATGCCTGTTACAACAATGGAATTTTAAAAAGAAATATTCATTTTGAACTTTTTGAAGAGTTTAATGACGATATTTATCCTCAAGAAAAAGAATTTCCTTTGGTAGAGGATGTTGATGTGGAGTTTCAACTTTTTAATAAAGAATATACAACTACTTTAGCAGATAATAAAACAAGACTTCTTCAGCAATTATTAATTCAGAAGTTTCCTGTTCCTTATTCATGTAAATCGGGGATTTGTGGAAGTTGCGAATGTAAACTGATTGAAGGTGAGGTAGAATTGTTAGAAAATGAATATCTTACAGAAAAAGAAGAAAAAGCAGGACATATTTTAGCGTGTATGTCTGTGGTTTTAAGTAAAAAAATAAAAGTTAATTTCGATTTGGTTTGAAAAAAGTAAGCAACATACTAAAAATTGTTTATCGTTTAGGGGAAATTGTATTTCTTCTGATGATTTTGGCGAATATTTGGGTGTTTGCATTAACCAATGGTAGAACTTACTCCAAGATATCTAAAATTCCACCAAGGGAATATGCGTTGGTTTTGGGAACGTCTCCTAAGATGCGTTCTGGAGTTGCCAATCCGTATTTTTTGAAAAGGATGGATGCGGCAGCTTTATTGTACCATCATGGAAAAATTAAAAAAATTATTGTAAGTGGCGAAAAAAGCAAAGGTTATAATGAACCTAAAGCCATGAAGAATTTTTTAGTCCGTGAAAAAGGAGTTCCTGAAAATATTATAATTGAAGACCCAAAAGGTTTTAACACTCACAAAAGTATTATTAGAAGCAAAGAGGTTTATAAAGCCGTAAATGTGATTATTGTTTCACAAGGTTTTCATAACCTTAGAGCTTTATTTTTTGCAAGAAATAACCAAATGAATGCATTAGGATTTGATGCGCAAGACGTTTCGAAACCCGAGAGCTACTACAGAAATCAATTCCGTGAATTTTTGGCGAGAGATTTGGCTGTTTTCTATTTTATTATTGGTATTTCTCCAGAATAATAGAGTCCAATAATTAAAATCCTTTTTAATTGGTTTAGATAAATGTCTATCATCTATTACTCATCACTCATCACCAATATTAGAACGGATATCCAAATGCTATATTCATTGTTGGTTGCAATGGCTTAATGTCATCAAATCTCCAACGATCACCTTCAGGTTTATTAGGGTCGTAAATTTTATAGGCGAAATCTAAACGAACGGTAATATAAGCTACATTTAATCTAAGACCAACTCCGCTACCAACCCCTACTTGCTTTAAGAATTTATTGAATTTAAATTGGTCATCAAAGCCACTGTCTTTTAAGCTCCAAATGTTACCGATATCTGTAAAAATAGCACCTTCAAACATTTCGTTAAACGGAACACGATATTCTATATTTGTTGTTAATTTCACGTTATCCATTACGTATTTACGTATTCTTTCGTCTAGTTGAGAATCTGCAGGACCTAAACCTCCAAATGCTACCCAAGCTCTAATATCATTAGATCCACCATTAAAATACGATCTAATAAAAGGCATTGAGGAAGAGTTTCCGTAAGGAATTCCTATTCCAATGAATTGACGTAAAGCCAATGTATGTTTTTCGTTAAAGAATTTAAAGTATTTTCTTATATCAAAATCAAATTTTACAAATTGTGAATACGGGATTTTGAAAATAGTCTTCTGAGTATTAGAAACAACTCCTTGATCCTCGCCATTACTATTGAAAACACTGAAAATATTTCCTGCAAGTTCTACTTTCCCATTAAAATAGAAAGGGTTTTTATAATCTTTTTTACCTATCTCGTTATAACTAAAATTATAAATTAAAGATGAAATAAGCACGTTTTGAGTTTGTCTATCTTTATTAATTAAAGACTGGAAAAAATTATTGAAATTATTAGCTTGTTCGGGGGAAAGATTGCTTTTAAATACTTCATCAGATATAATTATTGCGGAAACATCATCTGTACTCAGTTGGCCATTATAAAAGGCAAGTGAAACATCGGGATGCGTTGCAAAATAATCGCTGAACATTAAATCTTTAATATCGCCATCCACTTTGAAGAAGTCGTAATATTTTTCTTTATTCTTTGTTAAACTCAGCTGCGTGTTAAATAAGGTAAGTTTATGACTAACAATATCATTCACGTTGGCAGAATACACCAAACCAGTATTAAAGTTTACCCTTCCTAATCCAATATTGGTTTGGTTAGAAGCTCCTAAAAAGATAGTTGAAGTAGGAGTATATCGTTTTGGTATTATTTTGTAGTAATTAAAGGGTAATAATAAACGAGGGAAATTCAAGGCTACTTGTCCAGAAATTTCGCTGGCAAAGATTCTTTTTTTCTCCCCTTTAGGATCGGCAATACTTCCGAAAGTTCCTGTAATGTTTGTAGTAAGGTTTTCTGCACCTCCAAAAACATTTCTTGCAGTTAAATCTATAGATGGTCCACCTCCCCAGTTCAATAATTGCGAATAATTAGCATCTAAAGCAGCTTTAAATTCATATTTAGGAAGAGGTTTTAGAATGTACATAACGTCTATTATGCTATCATTCGGGCTACCTTCACCACCTCTTCTTAATGAGTCTCTAGCCTTTAGAATACTAAAGTTATTCATGCTTAGAATGTTTCTTTTGGTGATGTCCAATTGTTTTTGATTGTAAACGTTGTTAGGACTTACTAAAATAGCGCGCCACAAGGCATTTGTTTTATAATTGTCATTAACTTTATGGAAGTTAATTCGTCTTAAACTGTCTTTTACCGTGTTGTTAGGAAAATCTTTCATTTCGTCTACCACAGCAATATCTACCTTTCCGAAAGTTGCAATTTTGTAGGGCGAATCAATAGTGTCCTTATGAATTTCAAGAATTAGAGGAACGCTTTTGGTGTTTTTTAAAGTATCTGCTACAAAACCAATCTCTTCTCCCGAGTTATTAAATTTATAATAACCTCTAGATTTCATTAATGTATTAATACGTGCGAGTTCATCCTCTAAAACAGTTTGATCTAGGATTTGTTTAGACTTTATTAGAGAGCTCTTAAGGTTCTCCTCGTAAATGGCTTTAATGTTTTTATCGGGAATATTATAGTAATAATCTTTGATAATGGTAGGGTCATTATGTTTAATTGTGTAGGTAACTTCAGCTTTTTTAGCAGCAGAATCTATTTTCTGACTGTACCCAACCTGCGAATCCCAATATCCTCTGTAGGTTAATCTTTTTTTAATTGATTCTGCACCTACTACAGATTTTGTTTCATCTAAAATTACTGGCGCTGCACCCCAACTGTGCATTAATCTATCAAAAAATATCCCTTTTCCTTTCATTTCGGGCATATTGTACTTAATGTATAAAGAATCTCTAAGATCTTGATTCCTCATTTCATTAGGAAAGGTCATATATTCGGTAAGAAGGGTGTCGTATTTCGGGTTTGAAAGATTATACAACCAAAGACTTAAGGGAAGGACAAAAAGCTGTCTTTTATTAGGTTTTTGTCCCACACGATTTTTTAATTCATCTTGAAAGAATTTTTTATCGTCCTCGAATTTGAAGTTGTTTTTAGTTAATAAGAAATCGCCATCCGGAACTTTTTTGGTGGTGCTACAAGCGATAAGTCCAACAAAAAAAATTGCAGATAATATTATTTTATAATACTTTTGAACATTATTCCAGAAATGATTACTGCGCATACAATAAAAATTTTACAGTCTTTAGATAAAAAAAAATTCAGACAAAAATACAATTTGTTTTTGGTTGAAGGTAATAAAGTAATTAAAGAACTTCATAATTCTAACTATAAAATTAAAGAAATATTTTCTTTAGATATAAATGAATTGGAATTTATGAACGTTCCTATAACGAAAGTCACAGAGAATGAGCTACGTAGGGTAAGTTTCCTAATGAACCCTAAAGATTCTGTTGCAGTTTGTTATCGGTCGGATTTTGAGTTAGAAAAAGAAGTCGATTTTCAATTGGTTCTAGATGGCATCCAAGATCCTGGTAATATGGGTACAATTATTCGTTTAGCGGATTGGTTCGGTATTCAACAAATTATCTGTAGTGAAGATACCGTAGATTATTATAATCCCAAAGTGGTGCAAGCAAGCATGGGATCTTTTACCAGAGTGAATATCCTTTATAAAAATTTGGAAGAATTTCTCTCAAATTCTGAGAATGTTTCTGTAGGAACGGATATGATTGGTACTAATATCTATGAATTTCAAAAACCCGAAAAAATTAACCTAGTTCTAGGAAATGAAGGAAATGGAATTCGACCAGAAATTGAAGCTATTCTTCAAGAAAAAGTGAGTATCCCAAGATTTGGAATTTCTCAGTCCACCGAAAGTTTAAACGTTTCAATTGCAGGAGCCATTATTTTAGGACAATTATTTAAATAGAAGCATAAATTGATGGAAATAAAATTGTGGAATAATAGAAAATAAAGAGAAATAAGATAAAAATAAAAACTCCTCTAATTTTTAATTGGAGGAGTTTTTTATTGCTATTTTTCTACAATTATTTTTTCTGTAATTGTAAACTTGTCTGTTGTTAATGTTCCTAAATAAACTCCATTGGGAAGTTCAGAAATATCAATCTCTTTTTTATCTTCCAATTTCATTACTTGTTTGCCAGATAAATCTGTAATAAAGAATTTGAACTTAGAATTTTTTATTCCATCAAAAATAAGTTGAATGGTATCTTTTGCAGGATTAGGAACTACAGAAAATTTCGGTGTAATTTCACCATTTTCCATTACTCCGAGATTTGTATTTGCAATGGCAAAATGCTGAATGGCTCCTATTGCCGCTTTTCCTACATTATAAACAAAAGTTTTATCAACATTTGCAAAAGTATCATTTGCGGTATGTTCTACGTAGCTTCTCGTATTTTCGTAAAAACCTGTAATAATTTCTCCATTGTTTTGAAATGGAATGTAATCAGACGAATAAGCATTAGATAAAACGGGCTGTAGAGGAGAATACAACGTTACACAATTCATTAATTCCTGTGTTTTAGTATTGCTCGCAGCATTATTTGCTGAAGGTGAACTCTCGTCGCGCTCGCATTTAATAGAAGTATTTGTGTTTCCAATTTTTCCACCAACTTGATCTAAATTAAAAACTAATCGAATATTCATTTTTGGATTTGTAGCATTTACAATATCATTTACATATTTCTGACTACCAAGTAAACCTTGTTCTTCTCCAGAAAAATGAATGAATTTAATGGAATATTCGGTAGAAACATCTTTAAGTATTCTTGCCGCTTCTAAAAGTACGGATGTTCCACTTCCATTGTCATTTGCTCCCGGTCCATTAATGGTATCAAAATGACCGCACACAATTACAAAAGTATTAGGGTATAATGTCCCAGTTTTTGTAATAATTAAGTTTTTACTAGTGTTTCCGTTGTAGGTAAAACTTTGTTCTTCTATTTGAGTATTAGAATAGCCAAAGGATTGGTATTTTCCTTTTAACCAATTGAAGGTGTTATTGTTATTTACGGATCCAGTTGTTTTTATACCGAAATCAGAAAATTCTTGTAAAAGAGTATTAATATTGGTTTGTGAAATTTGATTTACACGGTTTTGGTAGGCTTGAATAAAAGTTTGCGCCTTAAATGTTGATATTGAAACAATTGCTACCGCTGCAAGGATGATTTTCTTCATTGTAAAATTTTACGCGCCAAATTTATCTAAAAAAATATTTTGTTTGCTAATAAAATAGGCTATTAACAAAATTTTATAATATTCGGTGAAATGTTTACGTGAATTTATATTTAAGTAAAAGTTTTTAGAAAATGAATAATAAAACCACTGAATAATGGGGCGTTTTCAATATTGGAATGTTTTTCCTTCGTTATAAATTATATAAACTTGTTTTCTTTATATTTTGTTTAATGATTGTTGAATTAATTTATAAAAATATCATTTATTTAATGTGAAATATTTTAATTTTACATTAAATAAAAATTAATTATGAAAAAGAAATTTATAATTGTTTCCTTTCTTTTGGAATCTTTGTGTTTTTCTAACTTTTAGGCTCAATCATCAGATTTTGAATCACAAGCAAAGTCTTATATCGATAGAAATTTGGAAAAATCTGGAAAAAGTAAATTTTCTGAACTGAAATTACAATCAGTTAGAAAAGGTTTATCGGGTGAAACTTTAAGGTTTAACCAAGAAATGAATGGTGTTCCCGTTCTAAATGGAGATATTGCTGTCAATTTTAATAAACAAGGTTTTATAACTTATATGGCGGAAACGGTTTATACTAAAAATCTTCAAAAAATAAATACTATTCCAACTATTAGTGCACAAGCAGCTTTAGAAAAAGCAAAAATTGTAAGTGAACCCAAAGGAAATATTGAATTTGAAGAAAATAAACTATTTGTTTATAACCTTAATGATGGCGATACTAAGCCTTTTTACAGAGTAACTATCAATTCTTATGAGAAAAAAGGTTCTTGGGAAACTATAATTGATGCTCATACTGGTGAAGTTATTAGTATGAAAGATGTTTCTATTTATCACAATGGTCATGATGAGCCACTACCGAAAAAAAAAAAAACTCCCAAAAAAATAATGGGTTCCGAAAATAAAACATTGAAAACTTCGGGAACAGCTTATGTATTTGATCCAGATCCGCTGTCGCCAACCCAGCAAACTTATGGTGGAACTTATGTAGACAACAACGATGCTACTAATGCAAGTTTAGATGCGGCGAGAACGTTGGTTAATCTTCCAGATGTTACTTTGTTGGGATCAACTTACAGTTTGAATAACTCTTATGTTATGATTGCTGATTTTGAAGCTCCAAGTACAGGCTTGTTTTCTCAGTCAACACCCCATTTCCTTTTTAATAGAAATGAACAAGGTTTCGAGGCGGTAAATGTATTCTATCATATTGATAAAAATCTGAGGTATATTAACGAAACACTAGGAATTCAGTGTAAACCTACTTTAAATTCTGGCGTTGTTAGATATGATCCTCATGGGGTGAGTGGGACAGATAATTCTCATTATGTGTTAGGAACACAAAGTTTGGCTTTTGGTGAAGGGGGAGTAGATGATGCTGAAGATGCGGATGTTATTATTCATGAGTTAGGGCATGAGTTCACCATTGGCTTACTGCACTTAGTTCTTCTTCAGCTCAGGGTTTAGGTGAGGGTTCTGGTGATTATTGGGCAATGTCATATAGCAGAAGTTTAAATCAATGGCCTAGTTCTTCGCCCCAATACAATTGGATGTTCAGTTGGGATGGTCATAATACGTTTTGGGCAGGTAGGATAACCAATTATACCGCAACTTATCCAGGTGGTCTTACAGGATCAATCCATACAGATGGTCAAATTTGGGCATCATGTTTAATGCGTATTTACAATCAAATAGGAAAAGAAAAAACGGATCGTGCATTTTTGGAAGGTCTAAGCTTAACAAATTCTTCTGCTAATCAACAAACTGCAGCAATTGCGGTAAGGCAAGCGGCTATAGATATGTTGGGGACTTTCGGGTTTACGTGTAATGATGTGAATATTATTACTCAGGAAATGACGGCTACAGGATATTCTTTACCAGCTTATACATGCGTAATGAGTACTAATGAAATAAGCAAAGATAAATTTAGTATTTATCCTAATCCCGCTAAAGATGTGATTAATTTTACAAGTGATTTTAATAAAAATGAAGTAGGTAAAATAGTAAATACGGAAGGAAGACTTATGAAAGAATTCAAGATAAATAAAGGCCTGAATACCATTTCTGTTTCAGAATTATCAAAAGGTGTTTATTTCTTGTCGGTAGGAGAGGTTTCTCATAAATTTATTAAAGAATAGTAAAATATTTACACTAAAAAACAGCTCCAAATTTGGGGCTGTTTTTATATAAAAAATCCTGAGCGAAGCTCAGGATTTCAATATTGATAACAAAAACTGATTAATTATTTTACTTGATCTACAACAGCTTTGAAAGCTTCAGGATGGTTCATTGCTAAGTCAGCAAGAACTTTTCTGTTAAGCTCGATGTTGTTTTTCTTAAGAGCTCCCATAAACTGAGAGTAAGACATTCCATGTTCTCTAGCTCCCGCATTAATACGAGTAATCCAAAGTGCTCTGAAGTTTCTCTTTTTCTCTTTTCTACCACGGTAAGCATATTGCATTGCTTTTTCTACCGCATTTTTAGCTACCGTCCAAACATTTTTTCTTCTACCGAAAAAACCTTTAGCCTGCTTCATTACTTTTTTTCTGCGCGCTCTAGACGCTACAGCGTTTACTGATCTTGGCATAATTTAAATTGTTTTTTTTGAAAAGGGCGGCAATATAATTGCTCTTTTGGGCACCGTTTCAGGGTTAAAATTTTGAATTGTTTTGTGAATTCTTATAAACCGAATATGTTTATAAAAACTACTTAATTGCTAATTGACGTTTAACACTCTTCTCATCCACAGTAGCAACATAAGACGTTTGCGTAAGATTTCTCTTTTGCTTCGTTTCTTTTTTCGTCAAGATGTGGCTTTTGAAAGCATTTTTTCTTTTAATCTTACCAGTTCCGGTAAGCTTAAAACGCTTTTTAGCACCTGATTTCGTTTTTAATTTTGGCATTGTTCTGCTTTTTTATATTTTTTGTTATCAAATTTTTTTAAAAAAACAACATTGTTGTTGTATTGCACACAAAAATGTGCCCTGTAAATAGGTTGCAAAATTACAAAATAATTTCCATATATATGGGATGGTAATACAAAAAAGAGATTCTAGAAAAAATCTCTTTATATGCTATTGGAGAATTATAATGAAATTCTCTTTATCAAAGACTATTTAGCAGGTTTTTTAGGGCTCATCATCATAATCATTCTCTTACCTTCAAGCTTAGGAAGTTGGTCTACTTTTCCAACGTGCTCTAGTTCTTGAGCCAGTTTTAAAAGCAAAATTTCCCCTTGATCTTTAAATACGATAGAACGACCTTTGAAAAACACATAAGTTTTTAGCTTAGAACCTTCTTCTAAGAATTTTTCAGCGTGCTTCTTTTTGAATTCGTAATCGTGCTCATCCGTTTGAGGTCCGAAGCGAATTTCTTTTACAACTACTTTTACTTGCTTAGCTTTAAGTTCTTTTTGCTTTTTCTTTTGTTCGTATAAGAATTTTTTATAATCTAAAATACGAGTAATAAAAGGTTCAGACTTATCGGAGATAACCACCAAGTCTAATTCTTGATCTCTAGCAATCTGTTGAGCTTGAGCTAAAGGATAAACGCCTGGTTCCACATTGTCACCAACTAAACGTACTTCTCTTGCACGAATTTTGTCGTTAATCTGATGTAAATCTTCTTGTACAGGGCGACGCATTGGTCCTCTTCCTCTACTGTTAAATTTTTGTGCTATTGTATTATATTTTAAAGGTTAATCTTTATTGAGTTGATAGTTTAGAGTTGTTAGTTGATAGTTTTGGACTTCAAACATTAAACTTTAGACTTCAAACTTTTTTATATTGCGGCTTCGTTTTCGAAATAATTAATGAAATCCTCAATAGTCATTGTTCCTAAATCGCCTTCGCCACGTCTTCTTACAGAAACTGTACCATTGTGTTCTTCATTTTCGCCTACAACAAGCATAAATGGAGTTTTCTTTAATTCGGCATCACGGATTTTCTTTCCGGTTTTCTCATTTCTGTCATCTATAGTTCCACTAATTTCGTTAATTTCTAACTGATTTGCAATTTTATTAGCGTAATCTACATATTTTTCACTAATTGGGAGAACGGTAAATTGCTCTGGAGCCAACCACAATGGGAAATCTCCCGCAGTGTTCTCCAATAAAATCGCAATAAATCTTTCCATAGAACCAAATGGCGCTCTGTGAATCATTACTGGTCTGTGTTTTTCGTTATCGTTTCCAATATAAGTTAAATCAAATCTTTCTGGTAGGTTGTAATCCACCTGAATGGTTCCTAACTGCCAACTTCTTCCTAAAGCATCTTTCACCATGAAATCTAGTTTCGGACCATAGAAAGCGGCTTCACCATATTCAACAACTGTTTTTAAACCTTTGTTTTTAGCAGCTGTGATGATAGCGTTTTCAGCTTTTTCCCAGTTTTCATCAGAACCGATGTATTTTTCTCTGTTTTCAGGATCACGAAGGGAAACTTGAGTGACAAAATCTTCAAATCCTAAAGATCTAAATACATAAAGAACTAAATCAATAACGCCTTCAAATTCAGAAAGCAATTGATCTGGAGTACAGAATAAATGCGCATCATCCTGAGTAAATCCACGAACTCTTGTTAAGCCGTGTAATTCCCCTGATTGCTCATATCTATAAACCGTTCCGAATTCTGCAAAACGTTTTGGTAAGTCTCTGTAAGACCATTGTCCTACTTTATAAATTTCGCAGTGGTGAGGGCAGTTCATTGGTTTTAGCATGAATTCTTCACCTTCGTTGGGTGTTTTTATGGGTTGGAAGCTGTCTGCTCCATATTTATCCCAGTGACCAGAAGTTACATACAGTTCTTTTGCACCAATATGTGGCGACATTACGAATTCGTAACCTGCTTTTTTCTGAGCTGCCGATAAAAAGTTTTCTAGTTTTTTTCTTAAAGCCGCTCCTTTAGGCAACCACAATGGTAAACCTGCGCCTACTTTTTCTGAGAAAGCAAAAATTCCAAGTTCTTTACCTAATTTTCTGTGATCACGTCTTTTAGCTTCTTCAAGTCTTTCAAGATATTCTGTAAGTTCTTTTTGTTTTGGGAAAGAAATACCGTAAACTCTTGTAAGTTGTGGGTTGTTTTCGTTTCCTCTCCAATAAGCACCTGCAGCGTTCAATATTTTTACTGCTTTTACAATTCCTGTTGATGGGATGTGACCACCTCTACATAAATCTGTAAAATTATCATGAGTAACAAAAGTAATTTCGCCATCGTTAAGATTAGAAATTAATTCTGTTTTAAAAGGGTTGTCGGCATATTCTTTCAAAGCATCAGCCTTAGAAACCGGATATAGTTTGAAAGTAGAATCTTTTTTAGCGTTTTCTAGAACTTTCTTTTCAATTTTTTCGAAATCTTTTTCAGAAAGAGAATCTTCACCGAAATCTACATCATAATAGAATCCATTTTCAATAGCTGGACCAATAGTTAATTTGGCGTTAGGATAGAATTCTACAATAGCTTGTGCTAAAAGGTGAGCTGAAGAATGCCAAAAAGCTTTTTTACCCATCTCGTCATTCCACGTGAGAAGCTGAACCGTTGCGTCTGTGGTTATAGGCGTAGTAATTTCTACCTGATTTCCGTCTACAAGGGCAGAAATGGTGTTTCTGGCTAAGCCTTCACTTATTGATTTTGCAACATCAAGAGGAGATATACCACTCTCAAATTCTTTAATGCTTCCGTCTGGAAGTGAGATTTTTATCATATTGAATAGTAAAGTTTATGCAAATTTACTAAATTTATAGAAATGTTGGGCTTCAATTTTAAAATGAATTTTATGAATTTATATGTTTGTTCAATATTAAAATCACAAAAAGAGAAAATGCACTCATTTTCTCTTTTATTTAGTTGTTTTTATTTAGTTTCACAAGCTAAGATTGAGCTTGCCAGTTTTGTCCTCAATTTTATAATTTAATGCTTTTGCAAGCACAAAAATCTGATTGAGATTATCCATTAATTGTAGTCTTCCTTCGGATCTTAGTTTATTTTGATCGATAGATTTAATGGCATTTTCTTTAGATTTTTCTGTAACCTTTTTAATATCTTCCTGAGAAATTCTGTTTATGAAGGAATCGTCCATAGATTGAATTTCTACACTTGGCGTAATTCTGATGTCGGCATCTGGAAGCTCATTAATAATCAGTTTTTTATTAATAGAATCTACTTCCAATTTCATTTTGCTTAAATCATAAGAAACTTGAGCATTGGTTTTGGTAAAAGTAATAATTTGGTTGCCAGAAACTTTTTGCCCCAAAATGCTATAATCAAAATTGGTTTTCTGCATGGAAGACGTGTTTTGTTCCATTACCACCATTTTATTCATTTTCTGAATTTGGTTAGTAAGGACATAATAATCTGTTTGTCCTTCCTTTTTACCCGTATAAAAACAAGATTTTACACTAAAGAATACTACAATTGTAAGTATTATTCCTGTGAAAAATGATAGTATGAAGCCTTTATTTCTCAATTTTTACCTTTAAATATTTCTCTGATAACAGAAGAGTCGTCTTTTTTTAGAATTTCCACCAAATCTCTTTCTATATAACCCGTTTTTGGCATTTCTATAATTCTTCCAATTTCCTTACCGAATTTTTCAACGATAATGGTTGGTACTTTCTGAATGTTGTATTGACCTTCTTCGCCGCTTGGAGACTCCTTTTTGCGGTTAACAGCAATAATGGTAAGTTTGCTTTCAGGATAACCAACTTCCTCTAAAATTTTCAACAATCTAGGGAAATCTCTGTGGCTATCTTCGCACCATGTTCCAATGAAGGCGGTTATATTATAAGAATTAATTTTTTGTTTTTTTAATTCAGAAACTGCTTTTTTGTCTATAGAATATTCATCATGCTCTTTTACATACCACGTTTTATAAGGTTCTTTCAGAAATTGTTCTTTTAATTGATGTCCAAGAAGCATTTTTCCATCGTTTTCGGTATCCACTTCTCTGTTGACTACAACTTTTTGTGCATAAGAAGAGTTAAATCCTCCCATTAAACCTGCAATCATTAAAGATTGAAGTAGTATTTTTTTCATAATTTATTTTTCTAAAATAGTTTTTAAATCTGCAGGAGAATAATATTTATTTTTTAAAACTTTATGGTCTTCTTTTCTGTAAACATTAAATTTTTCTCCAGACTTTTCATGGAAAGAATCTGTTCCTTTCTCTTTATAAAATTCCATTGTTTCTTGCGCCTGTTGCTCGTTATCACAAGCTTTAGACATATTAGAACGCTGAACTTCGTCAAAGAGTTCTACAAATTTGTTGCCAAGTCCGAATTCTAAAACGGCTCCGCTTAAAACATATTGCAAATCGCACAATGCATCAGCAATTTCTACTAGATCATTATCAGCAATGGCTTGTTTTAATTCGTTTAATTCTTCTTGAAGAAGACTAACTCTTAATTCGCATCTTTCTTTTGAAGGAATGGTTGGAGTATCTAAAATAGGGGCTTTAAAAGTGGTGTGAAATTCTGCAACTTGGTTCAAACTATCAATTTTATCCATGAAATTTTCTTATTTGCGCAAAGATAAGAATTTGAGAGGGTATAAAAAAAGACCGCACGAAGCGATCTTTATTTTATTTGAAATTTGAGATTCTGAATACTAACTCTAATCTCTAACTTCTAGTATCTAACCTCTTATTTAGTGATATCTCTACCAATTACTAATCTTTGGATTTCTGAAGTTCCTTCACCAATTGTACAAAGTTTAGAATCTCTGTAGAATTTTTCTGCAGGGAAATCTTTTGTGTAACCGTAACCTCCAAATATCTGAACAGCATTGTTAGAAATTCTTACACAAGCTTCAGAAGCATATAGTTTTGCCATTGCACCTTCTCTTGTCATGGGTTGTTTAGCCATTTTCAAAGTAGCTGCTCTGTTGATTAGCAATTCAGAAGCGTCTATTTCTGTAGCCATATCTGCCAACATAAAGTTGATCGCTTGGAAGTTGGAAATAGGTTGTCCGAACTGGTTTCTTTCTTTAGCGTATTTTAAAGCTGCTTTGTAAGCTCCTCTAGCTGTTCCTAAACTTAAAGCCGCGATAGATATTCTACCACCGTCAAGAATTTTCATGGCTTGTTTGAAACCACTTCCTACTTCTCCTAATCTGTGAGAATCTGGAACTCTTACATTGTCGAAGATTAATTCGGCAGTTTCAGAAGCTCTCATTCCTAATTTATTTTCTTTTTTACCAGATGTAAAACCAGGCATTCCTTTTTCTAAAACAAATGCAGTAGAGTTATTTTTAGCTCCTTTTTCACCTGTTCTGGTCATTACTACCGCGATATCTCCAGAAATAGCGTGAGTGATGAAGTTTTTAGCACCGTTGATAATCCAATCGTCACCCTCTTTTACTGCAGTTGTAGACATTCCTCCTGAATCGGATCCAGTGTTATGTTCTGTAAGTCCCCAAGCTCCGATTACTTTACCAGAAGCCAATTGAGGAAGCCATTTCATTCTTTGTTCTTCGTTTCCGAATTCATAGATGTGATTAGTACAAAGTGAGTTGTGAGCTGCTACAGAAAGACCGATGGAAGGATCCACCTGAGAAATTTCATCTAAAATAGCCACGTATTCATGATAACCAAGACCAGAACCACCATATTGTTCAGGAATAACAATTCCCATAAAACCCATTTCTCCTAATTGGTGAAATAAATCTTTTGGAAAAGTTTGGCTTTCGTCCCACTCCATAATATTGGGTCTAATATTCTTCTCAGCAAATTCACGTGCTGTTTCCGCAATCATTTTGATATTGTCCATAGTCTCTGTGTTCATAAAAATAACTTTGACGCCAAAGATAATTAAATTGTAATAATTGTTAAATCTTTTTTAGAATTTCGTTAAAAAAAATAATTTATAGGAAGGATAGCAAAAAAAAAGGAAGTTACGAACTCAACGATGAATGATAAAAAAAAGTCACACTGCAAAATAAATTTACTGTGTGACTTTAAGGTGAATGTTAGCTAAATTATTAAAATTTAAAATTAACACCACATCATTGTGTTTCGTATAATTTTTGTGTTTTCAGAATCTATAAATCAGTTGAACTCATTTATTGATGCAAAACTACAAAGTAAAAATAGTGAAAGCTTGGATTTTAGTATGAAATATGTCTATTAACGTGTAGATATTTATCTACAAATCTTGATTCATTAGTTCTATAAGTTCCACAATATTTTCAATTTTCAATTTTTCGAAAATTCTCTTTTTTTGTGTACTTACGGTGTTTTGCTTAATGTCTAATTGGTTAGCGATTTCAAGATTTCCTAAACCTTTAGCATATAATTTCGCTATTTGCATTTCTCTTTCCGTTAAACTGGCCAAAGGATTGAAAAGACTGGGATTTTGAATTGAATTTAGTATAGCAGCTTGAGTAATAGGAGAGATGTATTCACCTGTATTAATTATTTTTTGAATAGCTTGTTGAATGTCTTCTTCCTCGCTTAACTTGCCTAAAAAACCATTTGCACCAGCTTTGATAAACTTTAAAGCATGAGCATTTTCATCAACTCCAGTGAAGATAAGGATTTTGATTTCAGAGTTCAATTTTCTTATTTCTTGCAAAATATTTAGACTATTGCCGTCTGGAAAATGCACATCAATAATAGCAATATCAATTGGTTTGTTTTTTATTGTTTCTAAAATGCCTGATATGCTAGAGGTTTGAATAATTTCATAATCGATATCCAGATCTTCAATAATAAAAACAAGTCCTTGTCTTATCATACTATGGTCATCGGCAATAAGAAAAGTGATTTTAGGCATTGTGATGAATAAGTTTAAGATTTAAATCAAATTTAACGGTTGTTCCCTGGTTTTGAACGCTTGTTACAGAAATATTTCCTGGGAATAATTCTACAATTTCTTTACATAAACTCAAACCTAAACCAGCTCCAATATTTTCTAATTCTTCGGATAAAATTCCTTGATAATAAGGTTCAAATATTTTTTCTAAATCTGAAGAAGAAATTCCCGTTCCTGAATCTTTAATTTCGGTGATTAAAGAAATGGTATTTTGATCTATGTTTTCAGTTTTTATATTGACAGTTATTTTACCGTTTTCTGTAAATTTATTGGCGTTACCAAGAATATTCATATATAACTGATTGATTTTGGTGTTGTCTGAAAATACTTCAATTGTAGAATCTATATTTTCATTAATAACCATTACGTTGTTTCTGGTTTCTATATAAGGTCGTACTGAAGTTAAAATCTCTTGAATTTCATTTTTAAGATTGAAATTAACGGGAATAAGTTTGTTTTTCACTTGTTGATTTTTGGTGTACTCCAAAATTTGATTGGAATGCATCAACAAAGTGTTGTTGGTAAAACTAATGGATTTTAAATATTCTTTAATGCTTGGATCTTCTGTTTTTTTATTGATTCTGTTGAGGAAAATGCCGATAATCTTTAAAGGAGTTCTTAGTTCGTGGCTCAACATACCTAAAATTCTATTTTTAAATTTTAAGTTTTCTTCAATTTGTTGATTGGCAGATTTTAGGCGTTTTTCATATAAAAATGCTATTCTTGTAAGCAGCATTATTAAAATAGAAACAATAAACATTAGCGCCATTGCTCCAAAAATAAGGTAGTTTCTTATTCTATTATTCTTGGAATTCTGCTTATTGTATTCTTTTTCTAGCTCTATTTTGGCATCTTTAATAGCGGATTCATAAATCGTCATTAAGCTGTTACTGTAAATAATAAGATTATTGAAAACCCTGTAGAATTTGCTGCTTTCATCTTTATTTTTAATAACGTTGAGCTGTATTTTTTTTATTTCTTTGGAGTAGTAGTGATTAATGGATTTTATAATACTGTCCTTTTCTTTTTTTATTTGAATTGGAGTGGTAATTCTTCCATTTTTTTTCATGGTGACTACAATACTTTCTTTGCGGACATTTTCTTTTCCAGAAATGGCATCTCCTAGGCGTCCAAAAAGTTTTTTCTTTTTGTTAACTGTGTCTTTATAAACCTTAGTCTCAATATTAAGAGGACTTTCTAAAGATGTATTGATTTCATAATTCTTTAAAGAAGGTACTGCGTCTTGAATTCTTAAGTTGGTTTGGGATGAAATTTTGTGGGTGGAATCAATTAAAGTTTTTAATTTTTTTACTTCAATAGAATCCGTTTTTTTATCATTGAGGATAGCTTTTAATTTTGAATTTCTGTTTTTAAATTGATTAATGCTATCAATAGATTTGGTAAGATTATTTGCGGATTGAAAATAAAGATCAAGGTATTTTTTGTCTTTTGTTTCAAGATATTTTTGGAAATAATCCTGCGAATTTAAAAGTTCTTTTCTTGAATTATCTGTGATTTTCTCCAGGGAATTTATCTCTTTTATCTGTTTTTCTATAAAACTGAGATTTTTTTTACGGATAAATTCGTTGTAAAAAAAAGCAGCTAAAATTAATTGTATCAGTAATATACATAGTATAAGCGAATAATGAATTATTTTTCTTAATCTAAAATTTGATAATTTTTTTGATTCTATGTTCATTATATTTTTTAACTATATGATGTTGGGTGATAAATATATACGGCAAATTTAATTAAAAGTTGTAAAATAAGGTTTTATGAAAAACAAAAAATATGTTGTATGACATTGCAATTGTTACAGAAAAATTATTAGATTTGCTCAGCTTTTCTAAGTTAATCTAACTTTTAGAAGCAATAATTTTTTTTCATCATTTGTGTTTTTAGAATCGCATTCATCATGCGATTCTTTTTTTATTTAACATGTAATTCATATACGATAGAGAATCAATTTGTTGATATTGCTTAACTTTGAATAATCAAAATTGTCAAAAAATGAAGAAATTTTTATTATGTATTAATTTTTTGCCATTAATTTTTGTGGCTCAAGCTCCAGCGGGTTACTATGACGGGACATCTGGACTTACAGGTTATGCATTGAAAACAAAGCTTCATGATATTATTTCTGCTAAGAATATTAATTGGCATTATGGAGATTTGCAAGATTATTATAAACAAACAGATTTGGATGTTTATTATGATCATAATACTAGTAATAATCCTTATTTTAATACTGCTACCAATACTACAGATTATATTTTGTTAGATATTTATTCTGAAAAACCTTCGGGCGCAGATTCTTATGAATATACTTCTGAAAATATTATTGGTTCTGCTAATGCTGAAGGATTGGGTTGGAATAGGGAACATATGATGCCTCAAAGTACATTTTACAGTAATTATCCCATGTATTCGGATTTGTTTTATGTTGTTCCTACCGATGCAAGGATTAATCAGTTAAGAAATATTTATCCTTACGGAATTGCAAATTCAACAGTATTTTATACATTTTCCAACACCTCCAAAATTGGAAATAGTGCCATCCCCAACTATGCTTATACAGGAAGAGTTTATGAACCTATTGATGAATTTAAGGGAGATATTGCTAGAAGTTTGTTGTATTTTGCAGTAAGGTATGAAGGGAAATTGGGAAGTTTTAAGTTCGTGAATAGCACCTCTTCAAATCCAAATCCTACCAACGACCAATGTCCTTTGGATGGAACAGAGGAAAGAGCTTTTGATGATGCTTATATTGCGATGCTTTTGCAATGGAGTAATCAAGATCCTGTTTCTCAAAGAGAAATTGATAGAAATAATGCCGTTTATACTATTCAAAAAAATAGAAATCCTTTTGTAGATAATCCAAGTTGGGTGAATGCAATTTGGAGCCAAACACCAGATAATATTGCTCCACAGGCTCCAACTAATCTTTCGGTGAGTCAGAATTCGGCTTATTTTACTACTTTAAGTTGGACTCCTAGTGCAAGTATGGATGTTATTGGCTATAAAATTTACCAAAATGGAACATTAATTGGAACTTCGAAAACCAATACTTTTTATGCAGATCATTTAACGCCTTCCACAGCTTATAATTTTACGGTAAAAGCTTATGATAATGGATATTTGTATTCTGCGGATTCTAATTCTGTTTCTACAACTACTTTATCAACTGATATTTATTCAAAAGATATTTACTTTACTAAATATATTGAAGGAAGCTCAAACAACAAAGCATTAGAAATTATCAATACAACAGGTCACCCCGTGAATTTGTCGGATTACAGACTTTCTATTCAGTTTTATGGAAATGGGAATTATTATTACCCCGATCCTTATGAGTTGGAAGGGGTTATTCAGAATGGTGAAAAAGCAATTATTCTGAATCCTTATGCTAATTTATCTTGCTTTAATAATAATCAGGCAAGATTTGTAACTGCCGCTCCGCAAATGACTTTTACAGGAAGTCAGTATCTTGAATTGCGTTATAAATCTACAATTGTGGATGCAATAGGAGTGAGCGGACAGTCGAATTCTTCTGTTTTAGGGAATGTAACTTTGTACAGAAAATCCAATATTAATCAGCCTAATCTTAATTTTACAATCTCTGAATGGGATTTTTATGCTCAAAATTATTGTTCAGGAACTTTGGAGGTTCAAGATGTGAATCTTTCTTCTGATCTGTTTTCAATTTATCCCAATCCTGTTACAGATGGAGTTTTAAATTTCAAAGGAGATGGATTAGAAAAAATACATCTTATTAGTATTGTAGATGCGAGTGGAAGAGAAGTGTTGAAAAAAGAAAAACCTTTTAAGACTACAAAAAGTATTTCTGTTTCTCAATTAAGTGAAGGAGTGTACTTTATTAGAACTCCTTATAAAACGATTAAGTTTATTAAAAAATAATACTTAACAACTTTTTAATATAAGCTAAATGCCTTATAAATATTGTTTATAATGTTTTTTGCTTATATTTTTTATTTATAAGTAGAATTACTTATATTTGCAAAATGATAGCGGTAATTACCGGCGACGTTGTAAACTCCCAACATTCAGATACAGAAGTTTGGATCAGTAAACTTAAAAATTTACTTGGTCAATGGGGAGATGCGCCTTTCCATTGGGAAATTTATCGCGGTGACGAATTTCAAATAAAATGCTCTGTGGAAGAGGTTTTTTGGAAATTCTTAGCCATAAAATCACTTATTAAAAGTCAAGAAAATTTAGACGTTCGTATTGCAATTGGCATTGGTGAAGAAACTTTCTCCTCCGAGAAAATCACCGAATCCAATGGTTCTGCTTATATTAATTCTGGAAGATTGCTGAATGGTTTAAAATCTGATGGCTATAATTTGGCCATAAAAACACCTGAAGATTGCATTAATGAAGATTTGAACATCCTGCTAAAGTGGGCTTCAAAAGATTTTGATGGATGGACGGTGGCTACGGCAGAAATTATCCATGAATTAATCATTAATCCAGAATCTAATCAAGAAGATTTAGCCAAGAAATTCAATATTTCTCAATCCTCCGTTAGTCAGAGGTTGAAACGTGCCAACTTTGATTTATTGGTGGAAACCAACGATTATTTTAAAATAAAAATTAAAGAACTTCAACTACAATCATGATTTTTCTTGCACTCATATTGGCGCATTTGTTTGGAGATTTTATTCTTCAGCCAAGCTCATGGGTAGCAGATAAAGAAAGAAACAGACTGAAAAGCAAATATTTATACATCCATATATTATTGCATATCGTTCTGTCGTTTCTATTTTTATGGAATGTTGAGTTATGGTGGGTCGCTTTAATGGTCGGTATTACACACTTTATTATCGATGCCGCAAAACTGCAATTTCAGACTATCAAAACCCGAAAAATTTGGTTTTTTGTAGATCAAGCTTTACATATTTCGGTTATCGCAGGGATTTCTTATTATTTCCAAGAATTTAATTTTGATTTCTTGCATTCAGCACCATTTATGAAGGTTTTGGTGGGTGCAATATTCCTTACCGTTCCATCCTCCCTAATTATAAAATTATTATTATCCTCTTGGACGCCCGTTTCTGCAGAACAAACCTCTTTGCAAACAGAATCTTTGAGCGATGCAGGAAAATATATTGGAATTTTAGAACGTTTATTGGTTTTCACGTTTGTTATAGTCAACCATTGGGAAGGAGTAGGTTTTATGGTAGCCGCAAAATCTATTTTTAGATTCAGTGATATTGCTCAAGCTAAACAAAGAAAACTTACAGAATATGTATTAATAGGAACTTTATTGAGTTTCGGTATGGCGGTTTTAGTCGCTATTGTTATTGGAAAAATTTAAAAATAAATCTAAATAGAATAAATTTTGGGCCGATGTTCAAAATTTTGAAAAAAAAGTAAAATTATGAGCCAAAAGAAAGAAATGCTTTATGAGGGAAAAGCAAAACAAGTATTTGCTACGGATCATCCAGATGAGGTGGTAGTTCGTTTTAAAGATGATGCTACTGCTTTTAATGCACAGAAAAAAGGTCAGGTAGATTTAAAAGGGGAAATGAATAACGCCATTACCACTTTAATTTTCGAATATTTAAACGAAAAAGGTATCGATACTCACTTTATCAAGCAATTGGATGAAAGAGAGCAGTTGGTGAAAAAAGTGTCTATTATTCCTTTAGAAATGGTGGTAAGAAACTATTCTGCGGGAAGCATGGCACAAAGATTAGGGGTGGAAGAAGGTATTAAATCTCCAGTGACTATTTTTGATATTTGCTATAAAAAAGACGAATTGGGAGATCCACTTATCAATGATCACCACGCAGTTTTCTTAGGAGCTGCAACGTATGACGAATTAAAAGAAATGTACGCTTTAACGGATAAAATCAATGAAATATTAATAGATTTATTCGATAAAATCAATATCATCTTGGTGGATTTCAAAATTGAATTAGGAAAAACTTCAGACGGAAAAATTATCCTTGCTGATGAAATTTCTCCTGATACATGCAGACTTTGGGATAAAGACACCATGAAAAAGCTAGATAAAGACCGTTTCCGTAGAGATTTAGGAGAGGTTACAGAAGCTTATGTAGAAATTTACAACCGTTTGAAAAATTTGTTAAAATAGAAATTAGAGATTAGAAGTTAGAAATTAGTATGAAATCGCATCGTCTTGAAGATTTACTAGTTTGGAGAAAATCAATGGTATTGGTTAAAGAAATTTATATTCTTACTTCAAAATTACCTCAAGAGGAAAAATTTGGATTATTTTCTCAAATGCGAAGATGTGCTATTTCAATTCCATCTAATATTGCGGAAGGAGCAGGACGAAATAACAAAAATGAATTCTACCAGTTTTTAGGAATTGCGTTTGGATCAACCTACGAAATGCAAACTCAACTACAATTAACAATAGATTTAGGATTTATTTCTGAAAACGAATCTTTGCAAATTAAAGAACATCTCATTGAGATTCAAAAAATGATATATTCATTAAAAACGAGTTTAAAGTTGTGATTTTGAGGTTAGCAATTCACTAACATCTAATATCTAACTTCTAACTTCTAATGTAAAAGAAAAATGAAAAGTTTACAAACTCATAAAGAAGAGTATTTACAACAGTTTAAAGATCAGGTTTACGGAAGAAATATGTTCCGTACCCAAGATGAGGAAAAACTTGATGCACCTAACGAAGAATGTGGAATTTTCGGGATGTATTCCGATAATGATTTAGATACGTTTTCACTTTCTCAGTTTGGTTTGTTTGCGCTTCAACACCGTGGACAAGAAGCTTGTGGTATTTCTGTTCTTAAAAATGGTAAAATTACCAATTTAAAAGATGAAGGTTTGGTTCTGGATGTTTATAAAGAAATCCAAGATCCAGAAGCTTTCATGGGAAATTCTGCTATTGGACATACTCGTTATACCACTGCAGGAGATAAAAAGAAGTATAATTTTCAGCCTTTCTTTGCGAAGAATGAGTATGACCAAATTATCCTTTCTATAGCTCATAATGGTAATTTAACGAACGCTAAAGAACTTAAAACTGAATTAGAAGCAGAAGGAGTTGTTTTCCGTGCGACTTCAGATTCGGAGGTGATCTTAAGATTAATCCAAAAAAACCTTGATTTAGGTCTTAGAGGAGCTATTAAAGCAACAATGGAGAAGATTGAAGGTGCTTATTCAGTTGTGGGTATGACAAGAAATAAATTCTTCGCTTTTAGAGATTTCAACGGAATTCGTCCTTTGGTTTTAGGAGCTATCGATGAGAGATCTTTTGTTGTGGCATCAGAATCTGTTGCTTTAGATGCAGTGGGAGCTCAATATGTAAGAGATATTTTGCCTGGCGAAATTATTTACACCAGCGAAAATGAAGAAGGCTTAAAATCGTACATGGCAAATGAAGGGGAAGGGAAACAGAGAATTTGCTCTTTTGAGTATATTTATTTTGCGCGTCCCGATTCTACCATAGAAAATATTAACGTTTACGAAATTCGTGAAAAATCGGGTGAAAAAATTTGGGAACAAGCTCCTGTAGAAGCTGATTTGGTAATTGGTGTTCCAGATTCTGGAGTTCCTGCTGCTATTGGTTTTTCTAAGGCTTCTGGTATTCCGTTTCGTCCAGTTTTAATTAAAAATAGATACATAGGAAGAAGTTTCATCGTTCCCACTCAGGAAATGAGAGAAAGGGTAGTGAACTTAAAACTCAATCCTATTATTTCTGAAATTAAAGACAAAAGAGTTGTTATTATCGACGATTCTATCGTAAGAGGAACAACCTCTAAAAGATTGGTGAAAATTTTAAAAGATGCTGGTGTTAAAGAAATCCACTTTAGAAGTGTTTCGCCACCTATTATTGCACCTTGTTATTTGGGAATTGATACGCCTTCAAAAGACGATTTAATTTCTGCGAACATGACAACTGAAGAGCTAAGACAATATTTAGGAGTAGACTCTTTAGAGTTTTTAAGTATTGATAACTTGAAAGTTATTCTAGGTTCATCAAATCACTGTTTTGGATGTTTCACAGAGCAGTATCCTGTTGAAAAAGGAGAAAATTCAGGTTTGTTTGAATAAATAAGTGAAAAAGGAAAAGTGAAAAGGAAAAACTGCCCTCAATTTGAGGGCAGTTTTTTTTCGTTTTTTTCGGCGGAGCGAAGCTCCGCCGAAAAAATCGTAAAATTTGTATTATAAAATTAACTCAATTCAAATACTGTAATCTCGGGTAAAACGCCCACTCTTCCAGGATAACCTATTACGCCAAAACCTCTATTAACGTACAAATATCGGCCATTACTTTCATATAAATCCGCCCATTTTTTATATCTGAACTGTGCAGGAGACCATTTTATATTCTTTAAATCTATCCCGAATTGCATTCCATGTGTATGTCCAGAAAGCGTTAAATGAACGTGAGAAGGATATTTTTTTACCACTTCATCAAAATGAGTAGGATCATGACTCATTAGAATTTTCACAGCATCTTTTGGAACATTCAGCATTGATTTTTCTAAATCACCATATTGAGGAAAAGGGGGAAGTCCCCAGTTTTCTACACCAAGAATATAGATTTTCTCACCGTTTTTCTCAATAATTCTGTTTTCATTCAAAAGGATGTCAAAACCTGCTTGTTTTTCGTATTTCAATAAATCTTCAAAGTTTTTTTGTTTTAATTGAGTATTTTCCCATTTATGATAATCACCATAATCATGATTTCCTAGAACAGAAAGCTTTCCGTCTTTGGATTGAATGCTAGAAAATAACTCGATAAATGGTTTAAATTCACTCGATAAAGTATTAACCATATCTCCTGTAAAGACTATTAAATCGGCATTTTGCTCATTAATTAGATGAATAGCCTTTTGAAGTTTAGCAGGATCCGAAAAACTTCCGCTGTGAACATCAGAAATTTGAAGAATTTTATATCCTTTAAAACTGTTAGGAAGATGGGCTATTTTTAATTTTACCTTTCTTACTTTATGTCTAAATTTTCCGAAGAAAATACCGTCAGTAAACAGACCTGCGAACAAAGCTCCTAAACCTAATCCCATTAAACTTAAAAATTTTCTTCTCTCTACATAGTCGGAATTTCCAGTTTTTAAATATTGATATCCGAAGGTGAACATTCTTAAAATATCATCAATTAGAAGAAAAATCACCAAAAATATTTTGGGCAAAACAAATATTAAAAATAGAGAAGCTAAAAGACGAATTTTAAAAGCTTTGTCTGTACTTTTATCGAAAGTTGACATTTCAAAAGCCATATAACCATACACGGAAAGACTAATTACCCAATACAATGTTCTTACCCACGAAACCTGAGTTAAGGTTTTTATTGCTTGGTACATGTATATTTCCAAAATTAGGAAAATACCTGTTATGATGATTAAATTCTTTGTCATTATAAATTAAAAAAGCACAAAGAAAACTTTGTGCCAATATCTCGATTAAAATATTAATTAAAAGTTAAGGGAATTTATAAACAAGAGCATTTATGTTCATTCCAGCTCCTACAGATGTCATTACAATATTTCCTTTTTCTTTAAAATGATGACCATTCATTTTATTTTTAATAATCAGGTCATACATTGTAGGGATAGTTGCCACCGAAGAGTTTCCAAATTCTTGGATTGTCATTGGCGCAATATTATGGTCTCCGTCTTTAATTCCATAAAGTTTAAATAGTCTTTCTATCATGGCATAATCCATTTTAGCATTCGCTTGGTGGATTAATACTTTGTCTATATCTTCAATGCTTAATTCCGCTGCATCAATAGTATCTTTAATGGCCTGAGGAACATTTTTTAAAGCATATTCGTAGATTTTTCTACCCATCATTCTTACCCAAAGTCTTTTTGGGTCAGAATTTGTATTAATGGACGGTTTGTTAGTAAGATATTCCAGCTCTGCATCATTATCACAAATTGTCTTATGAGAAATAATACCTACATTTTCTTGTTCAGTAGCTTGTACTACAACAGCTCCAGCTCCGTCTGCAAAAATCATTCTGTTTCTGTCGTGTGGGTCTGTAACTTTGCTTAAAGTTTCTGCTCCAACTACTAAAATTGTTTTTGCTGCTTTGGCTTTTATAAGGTTATTAGCAAGAATCATTGCTTCTACCCAACCTGGACATCCGAAAATCATGTCATAAGTGATGCAAAATCTGTTTTTAATCCCTAATTTGTTCTTTACTCTTGCTGCCATATTCGGCATAAAGTTTACATAACCTTCTTTAGTAACTTCCCCAAAATTACTGGCATAGATAATATAATCTAAAGTTTCTGGGTCTATTTTTGAATCTTCAATAGCTACTTTTGCAGCTTCATATCCAATTTCCGAATTGGTTTGGTTCTCATCAATAAATCTTCTGTTTTCAATTTCAGTAATTTCTACAAACTTATTAATAATTTCAGCATTGGGTTTTTCAATTTTTTCTCCTTCATCAGTGTAAAATTCGGAATTCATAAAAAAATCTCTTCCAATAACATTTTTAGGGAGATAGTGTCCGGAACCTATTATTATCGTATTTGGCATTGGTAATTCTAATTATTTTTAACAAACAAAGGTAATAATTAATCTGTAAACTGAAAAAATTAAAAATATTATTAAATTTGCAAAAATCATTAACAGTCAATGAAACTTAGCGCACCTCTTAAAGGTCTATTACTTGGAATTGTAACTTTTATTCTTGCATTCGGAATTTACTTTCTGTATTTAGCTAAGGAAAATTACTACGTAGTGGACAACCCAACTACAAAAACCTTTTATTATAAAATAAATAACGGTTCCGAAGGAATTATTTCCAGCGGTCAAACCGTAAACATTGATCTTAAAAAAGGGAAAAATAGCATTCAGGTTTTTGATGCCAATAAAAAATTACTTTACGATTCTGCTTTTACAGTAGATAAAGTTCGTGGCTTAATTAATATTGCCAATCAAGATTATTACATCAATAAGCAATTTTATGGGTATAACCTCAATAAAGATTCATTATTATTAGCATTGCCTAAAACAAATATAGATGGCAAAGAATATTTTGGTGGACCAAAACGTTTTAATAAAATGTATACCGAAGATTTTTACTATAACGTGGATGAAGATTATGATAAAGTAATCAAGAACATCCAAAAAGTGGAATCTCGTACCAAAATTTTCAGAAAACAAGATTACCTTAATTATTATAAAGAATATTACAAGTTTTGACAAAAGATATTACAAAAGTAACGCCCTATAACAGCAACTCTAGCAAAAAAAGCCAAGTGGAGGATATGTTTGATAACATTGCTCCAAAATATGATCTTCTAAACCACGTTCTATCTATGAAGATAGATGTATTGTGGAGAAAAAAGTTGGTAAAATGGATGAATAAAGACCAACCAAAAGAGGTTTTGGATGTTGCAACAGGGACAGGAGATTTAGCCATTGCCATTGAAAAAGGTACAAGCGCAAACGTAGTTGGATTAGATTTATCGCAACAAATGTTAAATGTTGGTGTAATTAAAATAAAAAAACTTAATTTAGACCGCAAAATTTCTATGCAAAAAGGTGATGCAGAAAATTTACCTTTTGATGATGATAGATTTGATGCTGTTTCTGTAGCTTTTGGCGTAAGAAATTTCGAAAACCTTACCAAAGGTTTAGCAGAGTTAAGAAGAGTTGTAAAAGAAAATAAAAGTGTTTACATACTAGAGTTTTCTAAAGTTGAAGGGTTTTTAGGACCATTTTATATGTTTTATTTTAAAAATATACTTCCTGCCATAGGAAAATTGGTTTCTAAAGATAACAGAGCTTATACATACCTTCCAGATTCAGTAAATGCTTTCCCTTTTGGTGAAAAAATGAAACAAATTTTATTAGACACCGGATTTAAAAAAGTAGAATATAAAAAACTTAGTTTGGGTATTGCCACCATTTATAAAGCAACAAAATAACCTATGAATAAATTTTTATTAAAAGCATTAGTTCTTACTTCAGTAAATATTGCAATTTTCGCAGATGCACAGTTCAGAACCAGAAACCGTATGGACAATTTAGAAGGTTTTGATGAGCAAAAGTTTTCTTGGGGATTTTATCTTAACGGAAATAGATTAGACTATAAAATAGTTCTTAATCCAAGATACGGAATGGATGGAAATCAGAATGCTGTACATGCTAAAGAAAGTTATAGTTTTGGAGCTGGTTTAATTGGTAAAATGAGAATAAATGATCATTTAGATCTTCGTATTGAACCAGGTTTGCAGTTTGGTTCTAGACAGCTTACTTATAATACCCAAAGCAATGATCAATACGCCAATGGTACATTAACGAATGATCCTTTTGTTCCTATTCAATTAACCGAAAAAAGAAGTGTAAGAGAAGTAAAATCTACATTGGTGGATATTCCTGTAATGTTAGAACTTCATGGAGATAGATGGTATAACTCAAGACCGTATGTTGCAGGTGGTTTAAACTATATTATTAATTTACAATCTAATTCAGATTCTACAGATGATAACTTACAAGGAGTTTTCAGATCTACTACACATAACTTCGCTTACTCTGTAGAAGCAGGTATTCAATTGTATTTTGGTAAATTTAAACTAACTCCAGCAGTTAGAGGAACATTCTTTATGAACAATGAAGTTGTGAAAGACAATCCAACTACACCTCCGTATTGGACAGCAGCAACTACAAGCTTACAAACAAGAGCCGTTTTCTTTGTTCTTAAATTCGAATAATAGCGAATTTTGATATAAAAAATAGGAGGAGATGTAGCAATCTCCTTTTTTTGTGTAAAAATATAGCCTAAATATTTTAATAAGAATTAAATTTTGTTATTTTTGTAGTAGTTAGAAATTAAAGTCCTGAAATGCTTCAAAATATAGAGAAAAATTTTTCAGAATTAGAAAAGAAAATAGATGATGTGTACAAAAAGCATCTTATTCTTTCTGAAAAATATTCTGATCTTGAAAAAGAAAATCAAGAATTAAAAAAGAAGTATAATGAAGAAAAGAAAAAATATCAGGAACTAGCAGAAGAACATAAAAATATAAAATTATATTCAGCAATATCTGGAAATCCAGACCATAATAAGTTAATGAAAAATCACATTAACCGTTTAATAAAAGAAGTGGATTTTTGTATTGCAGAGCTTCAAAATAGTGGATTGTAATGGAAGTAAGAAGAATTACCATCAATATTGCCGGAAGGGTGTATCCGCTAAACGTACCAGCAACAGAGGAAGAAACGTTGCGTAAGGTAGGGAAGCAAATTGAAAATATGATTAAAGATTTTGAACAAAATTTCGATGTTCGAGATAAGCAAGATGCTTTGGCAATGTGTGCATTAAAACTAGGTACTAATGCTGAAGTTTCACAATTGAATTTCGAAAAAAATATAAATACAACCAATGATAGATTAGCAATAATCAATCAAAAGTTGGATGAAATAGGGAAATAGATTATTTTTCCCGCAAATCTGCCTACAATAGTTCTAACACATTAAAGGTAAACTCAACGCTAAACAATTACCGAACAAATGTCTGCTGAATGGCGTGCTGGATTTCCAGATTACAGACAGTAGAAATCAGTTCAAATCGTGTTGATTAGGAGTTTACTCTAAATCTCTGAATTGTTGTAGGTTTTTTGTTTTTATTAACTATGATATTATAAACTCGATATATATTATGATTACAACTATTGTAGGCATTGTAGCACTTATAATTGGAGCCGTTTTGGGAATGTTTTTTTCAAAAAGTTCACTCAATTCCAAAGCGAAATTCATTATAGATGATGCTAAAAAAAATGCCGAAAACCTTATAGAAAAAGCCAATGTCCAAGCAGAATCTATTAAAAAGGAAAAGAACTTTCAAGCTAAGGAGAAATTTTTGGAACTAAAATCTCAGCATGATGCAGATATCAATTCTCGTGAAAAGAAGATGCAGGAAGTAGAAAAAAGAACTAAGGATAAAGAGCATAAACTAAATGATGAGCTTAGCAAAATTGGAAAACTTGAAAAAGATTTAGATAGACAGATTGCTGATTATGCTAAAAAAGTAGAAAATTTAGAAAAAAAACAAGTAGAATTAGATACTGTAACTGCTAAAAAAATTGAAATTTTAGAAAAAGTATCTAATTATACTGCTGAAGAAGCAAAAGCTGAATTGGTAGAAACTTTAA
Organism: Bacteroidota bacterium; assembly: GCA_023399595.1. Classification (GTDB taxonomy): domain Bacteria; phylum Bacteroidota; class Bacteroidia; order Flavobacteriales; family Weeksellaceae; genus Chryseobacterium. Next base: position 67,048 of record JAEWOR010000026.1, read on the forward strand.
AAGCTGAAGCTAAAACTAGAGCACAAGCCCATGTACAAGGAATTATGGAGGAAGCTCAGTTGAATGCTAAAAATGAAGCTAGAAAAATCGTTATCCAAACCATTCAAAGAATTGGAACAGAACAAGCTATAGAAAACTCGGTTTCTGTTTTCAATATTGAATCTGATGAAGTTAAAGGTAGAATTATTGGACGTGAAGGTAGAAACATCCGTGCCTTAGAAGCTGCAACAGGTGTAGAAATTATTGTTGATGATACTCCCGAAGCTATTTTATTATCATGTTTTGATCCTGTAAGAAGAGAAATTGCTAGACTTTCTTTGCACAGATTGGTAACTGATGGTAGAATTCACCCTGCAAGAATTGAAGAAGTTGTTGAAAAAACAAGAAAACAAATTGAAGAGGAAATTATTGAAGTAGGAAAAAGAACCATTATAGACTTAGGAATTCATGGTTTACATCCAGAATTGGTGAAAATTGTGGGTAGAATGAAGTATCGTTCTTCTTACGGTCAAAACCTTCTTCAACACTCTCGTGAAGTAGCTAATATTGCTGCTACAATGGCTGCTGAATTAGGATTAAATGTTAAATTAGCTAAAAGAGCAGGCCTTTTACACGATATTGGTAAAGTTCCAGAGCAAGAATCTGAACTTCCACACGCACTTTTAGGGATGCAGTGGGCAGAGAAGTTTGGTGAAAATGCTGAAGTAATTAACGCTATTGGAGCTCACCATGATGAGATTGAAATGACCTCTCTTCTATCGCCTATTATTCAGGTAGCGGATGCTATTTCTGGAGCCAGACCAGGCGCTAGAAGACAAGTTTTAGAATCTTATATCCAAAGATTGAAAGATTTAGAATCTGCAGCTTTAAGTTTTGAAGGAGTTTCTAGTGCTTATGCTATTCAGGCGGGTAGAGAACTGCGTGTAATGGTGGAAAGTGGAAAAGTAAATGATGAAATTGCTTCTCAGTTGTCTTATGATATTTCTGAGAAAATTCAGAATGAACTTACCTATCCTGGACAAGTGAAAGTAACTGTTATTAGAGAAACTAGAGCAGTGAATATTGCAAGATAAAATAATCTTTAAAGATAATGACAACAAAAAAGGCTCAATTTGAGCCTTTTTTGTTGTTTTTAAACCTTTTTATTCATTATTTATTTTCTTGTCTGTAATAGCTGAATTAAGCTATAGAATAAAGGGCAATACAATTTTTAAATGAATGAATTTAATCTTAATTTTGCAGTATGAAAAAGGTATATTTTTTAAAAACTTGTAGCACTTGTACAAGAATAATGTCTGAATTTGACTTATCTGATTGGGAATTAAGAGAGATAAAGTCTCAACCTATAACTGAGCAAGAATTGACAGAGATGTATGAAAGAACAGGTTCTTATGAAGCGTTATTCAGCAAAAAATCTACACAAATAAAACTGAGAAATTTATCTGTAAAAGAACTTTCCGAAAATGATTTTAAATCTCTGCTTTTAGATCATTATACTTTCTTGAAAAGACCAGTATTTATTACTGATAATGCTATTTTTATTGGAAATGATAAGCAAAATATAGAGGAATTAAGAAACTTTCTAAAAGCTTAATTTAATTACTGTTTGTTCATAATTCGTCATAATTAAAAATTTTGTGTTTCTTCGCTAAGTGAAACGCCTTTGCGAACTTTAAAAACAGTGAGTGTTTTAAAAAAAAATTGCGGACTTTGCGTTAAAATAAAGCGTTATGATTAATAACGGATATTTAATATTTAATTAATATCATTTCTAATATTTTTAATTTTGCTTCTAAAATTTAATATTTTAGGATTGTTTCTGGCTTAAAATAATAAAAATTTTATAAATATTAAATTTATTTTGAAAAAATGATTATCTTTAGCCCAATTAATTTTTAAGAGGAAGATTATGAAAAAAATTATATTTTCTATCGCATTATTTACTGCAGCATTTATGTATTCTCAGAAAAACCCAAATGTTCGTTTTGCGGTTATTGATGGTGCTATTGGTACAGAATCTCTTGTAAAAGAGTTTAAAAACAATATTAAATCAACTAAGAAATTTAATAAGGGAGCTGCTTTATCTACATCTATGCAGAAATTCAATATTATTGCAGATAATGGATTATTGGAAGCTACTTTTAAACCAGAAATGGGTCTTCCAGTAGATTTATATCCAGTTAAAACAATGAATGAGCAGAATAATTTGCCAGCAGACAATCCCATTATTCTTGATGGATATGAGATTCCTGCAAATATGACTATTTATTCAAATATCATTGAGACTTTTGAAATTAAAGATTATAACGGAAAGAAAACTGTTTTTATTACAATTAAAAAATAATTACAATTAGTAATTAAAAAAAACTCATCAAATTTTGATGAGTTTTTTTTTTGTTTATTGTTGAAAACTTTCAAATTTTCCACTTTCATAGAATATAACTATTCGCTTAATCTTATCATTCTGATTTACAGTATTTTCTAAATTCAACTTTTCTTCCTGAATTCCTAATCGCTGAGAATCGTCTATTTTAGGAGAAATTGTCGCTTGTGTATGAATATTAGATTTTGGAGACGTTTGAAAATTAATCTCTTCAGAGACTTCTTTGCTTCCAAAAGATTCATCATCTATTAAACTGAACAAATCGGGTAGGGCAGTGGTTTTCGGAATATCTTGCTCAGTGGTATCGGGAATTATTTTTTCTTCACTTTTTAACATTTCACCTTCACCGTTAATCAACCAATCCCATTGTATTTCGGGAAACCTATTTTTTATTTTGATGATGAACTCCAAAGATGGTTTGTTTCTTCCAGAAGTAATATGAGAAACAGATGATCTTTGCACATCTATTTCATCCGCAAATTCTGAAGATGTAAAATTTGAATATTCTATTATTTTTGAAATTCTATTGTTCAAATTCATGATAAAAATGTAAAATTCACAAATACAAATGTAAACAAAGAAAATGAATTTAAAAAGTACAAATGTAATTTACAGATGTTGCAATAATTAATTTGCAATATACAAAAGTTAATAAACACAAATACAATACTGTAAATCAATTAATTACAATATATTAGTTTAATTTAACCTACTTAAATTTGATTACAAATGTTATATATTTGCTATGTTTACTTTTGTATATTAATGATAATCTTTAATACTTAAGAATACAAATGTTAATAGCTATTTTCTTAATGACTTATGTGAATTCTATAAAACACACCTAAACAACTGTATTACAATAGTATATATACTATAATTTCCATTTACATTGTGTTTACAGCTCAAACATAAGATTTATTTAAAACTCACAATTCCTGAATTTTATTTTATTGGTGAGAAAAACCCTATTTTAAGCTTCATACTAAAATTTTACAATTGTTTATTTTTTCTCAATTTTATACTTATCCACAATTTTTATGTTTAAAAAACTTACGGTTAAATAACCAATTTCCGTAATTTTACACTTAAAGTATATTTAAAAATTCACTTAATATAAAAATCATAAAATACTGATTTATAAATTTTTGTAATTATTAATTTTAATTAATGTAATTAACAATATTATCCACAGACATTCTGACATTTTACATTGTTTATTTAAATTACATTTGTAAATAATATGGGATAAATTTATTTTGTTGTATTTTTGACTATTGTAAACTGACTTGAAATGCTATTCGAAAATATTTATCAGAAAAATCCTAATTTTCCTAATCGTTATATATCCCCAGAAAAATTATTTTCTTACCTACAGAGCAATCTCAGCGATTATATTTCGCAAATAGGTACCTCTTATCTCAATAAACCGATCTATCTATTATCTTTAGGAACTGGTAAGACTAATGTTCTTGCTTGGTCTCAAATGCATGGAAATGAATCGAATGCAACTCATGCAATGCTTGATTTGATTTATTCTTTTGAGAAGAAGAATGTATTATTCACAGATATTTTTTCGGAAATAAATTTAGATTTTATTTTTATGCTTAATCCCGACGGTTCTGAACAATGGACGAGAAGAAATGCATTGGATATTGATTTGAATAGAGATTATTTAAAGGAATCGAGTAAAGAAATCTTATTTTTAAAGGATTTAATCGACTATAAGAAGTATGATTTTGCTTTAAATCTTCACGAGCAAAGGACTATTTTTTCAACAGATGCTATTCATCCGGCTACGTTATCGTTCTTATCCCCTTCTGAGGATGTGGAAAGGAATATTACCACTAATAGAAAGAAAGTAATGTCTTTAATTGCGAATGTAGCTGCTAAAATGGAAACTTTAATTCCTAAACATATTGGAAGATATTCGGATGAGTTTTACCCAACTTCTGTGGGTGATAATTTTATGAAAGCAGGAATTCCCACTATGTTATTTGAAGGGGGGCATTTTGAAAATGATTATCAACGTTTTGAATCTAGAAAAAACTATACAATAGCTTTATATTATACACTATTGGAGATTTCTAAGTTTAAAAACGAAGAAAATTGGGAAGATTATTTTAAAATTCCTGAAAATAAAGAATCTCATTATGATATTATTTACAGAAATGTAAAACTCAATACAGATTTTCCATGTATTTTAGATGTTGCTGTGCAATATAAGGAAGAAATAAAACCAGGAGATGAGGAGATTAGTTTTGTTCCCATAGTATCAGAAGTAGGTGATTTGACTAGAAAAAAAGGCTGGAAAGAAATTGATTGTACGGGGAAAACTTTCATTTGCGAAAGGAAATACCCAAAACTAGATCAAATTGTAGATTTTGAAATTGAATAAAAAACAAAAAAAGGAGGAAATTTTCCTCCTTTTTGCATCATTATAAATCTGTTTAGTGTGCTGAAACTGCTTTTAAACCTACCACAGAACCTATTAAAGTAATAATAAAGAATATTCTCCAAAAACTTACTGGATCTTTAAAAAAGAAAATTCCCATTAAAACAGTTCCTACAGCTCCAATTCCTGTCCAAACTGCATAAGCGGTACCAATAGGCAAGGTTTGAGTTGATTTTATAAGCAATAGCATACTTACTGTTAAACACACTAAAAAACCTCCAAACCACCAATACATTTCGTTGCCAGATGTTTCTTTTACTTTTGCTAAACAAGACGCAAATGCTACTTCAAAAAGGCCTGCAATAATTAATACTACCCAATTCATTTATTATTATTTTGGGTGCAAATTTCTCAATAAAAAATCAGAGATTTTTTTACAAATGATAAAAAATTAAACTTCGGTTCTTATTCTGCTCAAACTTACTTGGGTAATTCCTAAAAATGAAGCAATATTTCCTAAAGAAACTCTTTTTAAAAGCTCTGGTCGTGTTTTAAATAAGTCTTTATAGCGCTCTGAAGCAGTTTTAAACTGACGAGAGATAAAAATTTCTTCGGTTTTCATCAATTCTTTTTCTGCATATTTTCTTCCCCAATTGGCGATATTAATATCTTTTTCAAAAAGTTGTTGAATATCTTCATTTCTTAGTCTGTAGAGTTCACAATTCTCTAAAAGCTCAATACTTTCATAGCTTGCTTTGTTATCCACATAACTTCTCATAGAAAGAATAGCCTCGGTTTCGCTTCCAAACCAGAACGTAATTTCGCTGTTATTTACCACAGAATAAGCTCTTACAATTCCTTTTTTTATAAAGTAGAAATAAGGAATAATTTTCCCTGCTTCCATTAAAATATGTCCTTTGGGTAGGGAAATTTCATTTGTTATATTCTTTATTTTTTGTTTTGACTCATAAGGAAGTGGATAAATTTTATCTAGAATATCGTCAATACTCATATTTTTGAATTTATAAGTAAAAGTAAACATTGTATTTTCCTTAAAAAAGAAAACCTACAGAAATCTATTGCTAATTTCAATAAATTTTATATCTTTGCATCCTAATGAGAGCAACACAATCATTAGTTGAATTTGTAAACATAGGCGGCAACACCGTCAGTAATAATATTTTTTTAAACGAAGTCCTTTTGGCTTCGTTTTTTTTGTGTAAAACTAAATCACCATGCTGAATCTGAGTCACTTTACTAATCAAGAATTGTTAGACCTTCTTAAAGAAGCCATTTCTTTTTCGGAAGGCAAAATACTTAAACCTAAACAACAGATTTTTGTTTCAAACCTTTTCTTTGAAGACAGTACGCGTACAAAAACCAGTTTTGATGTTGCTGAAAGAAAACTAGGATTGAAAGTTGTACCATTTGACACCTCTCATTCTTCGGTCAATAAGGGAGAATCTTTATATGATACCGTAAAAACTTTAGAAAGTATAGGGATTAATCTTGTTGTAATTCGTCACAAACGAAATGAATTTTATAACGAACTGAAAAATATTTCAGTAGCTGTTGTCAACGGTGGCGATGGAACAGGAAATCATCCTTCTCAATGCATGTTAGATGTAATGACGATTTATCAAGAATTTGGTAAGATTGAAGGCTTGAAAGTTGGAATTGTAGGCGATGTTAAACACAGTAGAGTTGCTAATTCTAATGCTGAAGCATTGAGAAAATTGGGCGCAAAAGTTTATTTCTCTGGTCCTGAAAATTGGTTTGATGAAGGTGCTTTGATTAATGGAACTTATTTGCCTTTTGATGAATTGATAAAGGAAGTTGATGTTTTAATATTGCTAAGAATTCAGCATGAAAGACATGATGCAAAAATGAGTTTTTCTGCAGAAGAATACCATAAAAAATACGGCTTAACCAAAGAGCGCGAAAAAAATATGAAGCCTACTGCCATCATTATGCATCCTGCTCCTATCAACAGAGGGGTTGAGATAGATACTGATTTGGTGGAATGTGAGCGTTCTCGTATTTTTAAACAAATGGAAAACGGTGTTTACGCTAGAATGGCCATCCTAAAAAATGCATTGGAACAAAAAGGATTTGAATTTGAATAAAGACAAATAGATAATAGACCAATAGATAATAGACCAATAGATAATAAAAATGACGTAATATCAGTCTATCATCTAAAAATCTATCATCTATTATCTATTATCTAATACCTAATAAAGAAAATGAAAAAGAAATTAATATTAGAAACAGGAGAAGTTTTTCACGGAAAAGGTTTCGGAGCCAATCTGGACACGGAAGGGGAAGTGGTTTTCAACACAGGAATGACGGGCTATCAGGAACTGATCTCCGATCCTTCCTATTGCGGACAAATCGTGTGTATGACCTATCCTCTGATCGGTAATTACGGAATTAATCGTGATGATTACGAAAGTATTGAACCAGCCATTAAAGGTCTTATCGTAAAAGAAGTTTGTGATTTGCCTTCTAATTTCAGGACACAAATGGATTTGGACGAGTTCTTTAAACATAAAAAGCTAAGCGGTATTTCTGGAATTGATACCAGAAAACTAACAAGAATTCTTCGTAATCAAGGTGTTGTTAAAGGTAAAATTGTTAATGCCGACGCTGATGAAACAACTGTTATTAATGATTTAAAAGGAAAAGATTTTCCGGTTGATCATGTAAAAACGGTTTCCACAAAAACGCCTTATGCAGCTCCAGGAAGAGGTTTTAAAGTAGTTTTAATGGATTTTGGTTCCAAATTGGGAATTATTCGTGAGCTTTCTCAAAGAGATTGCGACATCATCGTGGTTTCTCAAGATACGCCAGCAGAGGAAATTCTAATGATGAATCCCGATGGAATTATGCTTTCCAACGGTCCTGGAGATCCACAAGATGTTCCACATATCCATGAAACGATTCGTCAGTTAATCGGGAAAGTTCCCATTTTCGGGATTTGTTTAGGTCATCAGTTAATCGCTTTGGCTTGTGGTGCAAAAACATTCAAATTAAAATTCGGACACCGAGGTGGAAATCACCCCGTTTTGGATTTAACCAAAAATAAAGTAGCGATAACTTCTCAAAATCACGGCTACGCTGTAGATCAGGAAAGTTTGAAAAATACAGATTTAGTAGAAACGCACATCGCTTTGAACGACAGAACTAATGAAGGCGTAAAACACAAAATTCACCCAGTATTCTCGGTACAATATCACCCAGAAGCAAGTCCAGGTCCAGAAGACGCGAATTATTTGTTTGATGAGTTTATTGATCTAATGTACCAATTTAAGAATGTAACAGTGTAACAATTTGCGTAATGATTAATTTTGAGAACAATCCATTAATTCAAAAAACAGTTCAATTTTCTTTAGATATTATTGAATATTGCGAACTTCTTGAATCGTCCAAAAAAATTGTCATTGCAAAACAATTATTACGTTCTGGAACAAGCATTGGTGCAAATTCTTTTGAGGCACAAAACCCCTATAGCAAAAAGGATTTTATCAATAAAATGAAAATAGCAGCCAAAGAGCTTGAAGAAACAAAATATTGGTTATATCTGTGTAAGCATTCTAAAACCTATCCTTTTAATGAGGAATTGGAAACACAGATTATAGAAATAGGAAAAATTATTTATAAAATTTTAAGCACAAGTTTATCAAAAAAAAACGGTGAATAATAACACTGTTACACTGTTACACTGTTACATTAGTACATTGCTACATTGTTACACTGTTACATTAGTACATTGATTGTTAAATTGATAAATTGTTACATTAATAAAAGAACATGGCAAAACGTACAGATATAAAAACAATTTTAGTAATCGGTTCGGGACCTATCATCATTGGTCAGGCGGCAGAATTCGATTATTCGGGAACACAAGCTTGTCTTTCTTTGAAGGAAGAAGGCTATAAAGTAATTTTGATCAATTCCAATCCGGCAACGATTATGACGGATGTTGAAATTGCCGATAAAGTATATATCGAGCCGATTTCTTTGGAATTTGTATCAAGAATTATCAGAAAAGAGCGTCCAGACGCTTTGTTACCAACTTTGGGTGGACAAACAGGTCTTAACATGGCAGTAGCTTTAGAAAATTCTGGAATTTTGGAGGAATGCAAAGTTGAAGTTTTGGGAACGAAGCTTTCTGCTATCAACCAAGCGGAAGACAGAGATTTGTTCCGTGAATTGATGCGCGAATTAAACGAACCCGTTCCAGATTCCGATATCGTTCACACCGTGGAAGAATCAATTGCTTTCGCCAATAAAATTGGTTATCCGGTGATTGTTCGTCCAGCGTTTACGATGGGTGGAACAGGAGGTGGAATTGCTTCCAATGAAACCGAACTTCGTGAAATTTCTGAATTGGGACTTAAATATTCTCCTGTAACACAGTGTTTGATTGAAAAATCCATCGCAGGTTACAAAGAAATCGAGTACGAGGTAATGCGTGATTCCAACGACAATGCGATTGTGGTTTGTAATATGGAAAACATCGATCCAGTGGGAGTTCACACGGGAGATTCCATTGTTGTGGCGCCTTCGCAAACACTTTCGGATAGAGAATATCAGTTGTTGAGAAATGCTTCCCTAAAAATCATCAGAGCTTTAGGAATTGAAGGGGGGTGCAACGTACAGTTGGCTTTAGATCCGCATTCATTCAATTATTATATCATCGAGGTGAATCCGAGAGTTTCTCGTTCATCGGCTTTAGCATCAAAAGCAACAGGTTATCCAATTGCAAAAATCGCTGCAAAAATTGCTGTGGGATTGACTTTAGATGAAATTATGAACCCTGTAACGGGTAAAACTTATGCTTGTTTCGAGCCAGCTTTGGATTATGTGGTAACAAAATTCCCAAGATTCCCATTCGATAAGTTTGAAACGGCGGACAGAAGGCTTTCAACACAGATGAAAGCAACGGGAGAAGTAATGGCGATCGGTAGAAATTTTGAAGAATCTTTACAAAAAGCCATCCGTTCTTTAGAAACTGGAATTCGTCATTTAGGATTGAAGAAAAAACAAGCAGATGCGCTTACAGACGAAGAAATTGAAAGAAGAATAAGGGTTTGCGATGACGAAAGATTGTTCATCATTGGTGATGCTTTAAGAAGAGGTTACGATTGGGAGCAAATTGTAGAATGGAGTAAAATTGATAAATTCTTCATTTGGAAAATCAAAAAACTGATTGATTTTGAAACCACGATTAAAGAAAATAAATTCGACAAAGACATCTTAATTGAAGCTAAAAAATTAGGTTTCTCAGATGTCAACATCGGATATCTTTGGGGAATTACGAATAAAGAAGTTTTCGCTTTCAGAAAAGAAAATGGTGTGATGCCAGTTTATAAAATGGTGGACACTTGCGCTGCAGAATTTGAGTCGGAAACGCCTTATTTCTACGGAACTTACGAAGAAGAAAACGAAAGCATCGTTACCGATAAAGAAAAAATAATCGTTCTAGGTTCTGGACCAATTAGAATTGGACAAGGTGTGGAATTCGATTATGCGACGGTTCACTCGGTTTGGGCGATTCAAGAAATGGGTTACGAGGCGATCATCATCAACTCCAATCCAGAAACGGTTTCTACGGATTTCTCTATTTCAGATAAATTGTATTTCGAGCCTTTAACAGAGGAAGATGTCATGAACATCATCGAACTCGAAAAGCCAAAAGGTGTTGTGGTGCAGTTTGGTGGACAAACAGCGATTAATTTAGCTGATAAATTGGCTGCTCATGGCGTAAAAATATTAGGAACTTCCCTTGAAGACCTTGATAGAGCTGAAAACAGAGATAAATTTGAAAAAGCACTTCAAGATTTAGGAATTCCTCAACCGCTTGGAAAAACCTCTACATCAAAAGAAGAAGCGATTGTTATTGCTAATGAAATTGGTTATCCAGTTTTGGTTCGTCCGAGCTATGTTTTGGGAGGTCGTGCCATGGAAATCGTTTACAACGAAATAGAATTGGCGCATTATATGGAAAATGCGGTGGAAGCAAGTCCAGATCAACCCGTTTTGATCGACCGTTATTTAACAGGAAAAGAAGTAGAGGTTGATGCCATTTGCGACGGAGAAACGGTGATTATTCCAGGAATTATGGAGCATATCGAAAGAGCGGGAGTTCACTCTGGAGACTCTATCGCGGTGTATCCTCCACAGAATTTAACGCAAACGCAAATTGATACCTTAGTTGATTATACGCAAAGATTAGCAAAAGGATTGAATATCATTGGTTTGATGAATATTCAGTATGTAATTTCTGAAGGAAATGTGTATGTTATCGAAGTGAATCCACGTTCATCGAGAACGGTTCCTTTCTTGTCTAAAATCACTGATGTTCCAATGGCAAAACTGGCTACCAAAGCGGTTTTAGGAGCAAAATTGACGGATTTAGGTTACAAAAATGGTTTAGTCCCGAATAAAGAAGGTGTTTATGTGAAAGTTCCTGTTTTCTCTTTCAGTAAATTGTCTAAAGTGGATATTTCTTTAGGCCCAGAAATGAAATCTACAGGTGAAGTAATGGGGAAAGATACCACGCTGGAAAAAGCCTTGTACAAAGGTTTGGTGGGAGCAGGAAGAAAAGTTCCAACATTTGGATCTATCCTATTCACGGTTGCGGATAATGATAAGCAAGAAGCGGTGGAATTGGCAAGACGTTTCAACCAAGTTGGTTTCAGGATTTGGGCAACGGAAGGAACGGCGAAATTCTTCGCACAACACGGGGTTCCTGCAAAAATTGGTTACAAAATTGGTGAAGAAGACGTTAACCTAATTGACTTGATTCAGAAAGGTAAAGTTCAATACGTTGTAAATACCACTACCAAAGGGAAACAAGCCGAAAGAGACGGTTTCCAAATCCGAAGAATGTCGGTAGAAAACGGTGTTCCTTGTTTAACATCTATGGATACTGTAGAAGCGATTTTAAAAGTAATTGAAAGCATGACTTTCCAAATGGAGAAAATGTAAATTATTTAAAATATTAATGAAAAGGCCTCAGATTTTTGAGGTCTTTTTTTGTAATTTAATTATCTTTATAAAAAAACTATGAAAGTATCGCAAATTTTATCTTTAGGGACTTTCTCAATCCTATTATTTTCTTGTGCAACTGCGCAAGATCAACTAAAGGCAGGAACTATTGTTAGAGACTGTACAGGAACTTACATTAGAGTAGGAGAAAACGAAGATTTTTTAGTTTGTAATTCCAAAATTTTGGAATCCAGAAAGACAGGTGAAAAAGTGAGTGTTGTTTTTGATTCTACTGAAAAGTGCATTGAGAATACTGATAAAGTTATGTGCATGATGTATCACGAAAGCAAAGGAGTAATACAAATAAAAAGTATTCAATAAAAAAAGCCTCACAGTAAAATGTGAGGCTTTTTTATAAGTTAACTATTACATTGGACCTTGTTGATCGTCACTAGATGTATTAGAATTGATGTCTTTTTTACGTTTTGGTTGATCAATTTTTTCTCCTTGTTTAAATCTATACGTTAAAGAAATGGAGAACTGTCTTGGTTGCCATTGCATAAAATTTCTTCTGTTATAATCTTCATTAAAACTATAAACCTCTCTGCTTCTTGTATTGAAGATATCTTGGATATTGAAAGAAATTGTTCCGTCTCCTTTCCAGATTGTTTTAGAAGCTCCCATATTTAGAGCATACATATCTTCAGTTCTTTGGTTGGCAGTTTTTTGTCCACCTCTAAAGAATCCTTGTAATTGTACGCTAAAAGTTCTATCAATTTTAAAAGTAGAGTTTAATCTTGCTCTTGTAGAGAAACCACTTCCTGTAAAATCCATAGATCTGGTAACGTCGTTTCCTTTTTCATCAATTGCATTATAGTAAGCAATTCCCTTAGTATTGTATCCAAATAAATCTAAGCTACCCATTAATTTTAACCAAGAGAAAGGATCATAAGAAAAGTTAAGGTCTAAACCATAACGGTCATCACTTCCAAGATTAATAGGTTTTGTGAAGAAATTGGTTGTTCTTTCGTCTTTTCTGTACACCAACATTTTATTGTCATCTTCTGCATGTCTGAAATAAAGTGTAGGATTTACTGTAAATTTCCTTTTGCTTATGCTATATCCCAATTCGTACATATCAACATAAGATGGATTCAAATCAATATTCCCTTCAAAATTATTTTGTCTGTTAGTATAGTTAGAATAGGGAACCATAAAGAAAGAACGAGGTCTGTCTATCCTTCTTGAATAATTTAGCAATAACTGATTGTCTTTAGCGAAATCGTAGCTTAAATAAACACTTGGGAAAAGGTTATTATAAGTTTTTGTATTGTTTAATACTTCACCTGCATTATTGGAGTAATCTATCTTAATATTTGAAATCTCATCTCTTAAACCTAACTGATATCCGAAGTTACCAATTTTACTCTTAAACTGCAGATAGAAAGCATTAAACATCTCTTTATATTGTGTATCATTATTATAATAATCAATAACAGGATCAGATACTGAACTCTCAACTAAGCTTAAATAATCGTTATCATTAATGTCTAATCTATAACCAGCTTCTAATTTAGATTTTTCACCAATTGGTAATTCATAATCTATTTTACCAATAGCAGATTTGCTTACAGATTTTCTATTCGTTTCTTCGTTTCTTGTTAAAATGGAATCATTAAACTCTTCAATTGAAGAATTATTATTACTTCTATTTCGTTGTAAACTTAATGATAATGAAATGTTCTGTCCTTTATCATCAAACTTATGATCTAATCCTACATCTCCTTGAAATGCAAGGTTGTTAGAATTTCCTTTTGAATATCTGTCTAATGTTGAAGAATGAGGATTCCAAATGTTGTTATCATAGATAAAAAATTCATCATAACCCTTTAAAATGGCATCATTTTCTCCATCAAAAGTTCTTACCATCCCAGAAAGGTTAAAAGAAGTTTTATCAGAAAAATCATACACAAAACCACCAGTAGCATTATAATTTTTATTAGTGTTATTGCTTTCAGAATTCTGAACTTCATACGCCATTTGTCTCAATATTGGAGAAGCAGGGTCTGGAGCGTTAAAATTTACATTATAATTAGTTTCTGTATCATTTTTTCCTTTACTTTCTGAATATCCGCCACCGCCATTCAAGAACCAAGTCATTTTATTTTTTCTCCAGCTTAAGTTCGCATTAAGATTTGTTTTTGGGAGATAACCTACACTTCCTGTAACACTACCATTGAAACCAACTTTTTTACTTTTCTTAAGAATAATATTCAAAATACCAGATGTTCCTGAAGCTTCAAATTTAGAAGATGGGTTGGTAATGACTTCAATTTTTTCAATTTGGTCTGCAGGAATAGATTGTAATGCGTTGGCTCCATCGTCAATTCCTAATAATGAAGAAGGTTTTCCGTTGATTAAGAATTTTACGTTAGAACTTCCTCGCATAGAAACTGTTCCGTCTGTATCCACAGAAACCGAAGGAACATTAGATAAAACATCTTGTAGATTTCCTCCTTTACTTACAATATCGGAAGAAGGATCGTAGGTTTTTTTATCCAATTCAACCTTGTAAGGTTTTGTAGAAGCTGTAATAGTAACTCCTTGAATTTCCTGAGTTTTTGTTGTAGTAGAGCTTACTTCAGGCTCTATAGAAAAGGGTGGAAGACTTCCTCCAGAAGTTATTTGCTTGCTCTGAGTGATTTTTTTATAGTCAATAGCTTCTATAATTACATCATATTCACCACGAACCAATTGAACTTTATATTGTCCTTTTTCGTCGGTTAAAGTTGCATCACTGTTAATTTTATTCGCTTTATTACTAAAGGTTACAGATGCATACGGAACAGCTTGATTGTCTTTATTGACAACTGTTCCAGAGATATTTACTTTTTCTTGTGCAAATGCAATTGCAGCTGCAGATAAAACAAAAGTAAGTCCTAGTGCTTTTTTACTAAAAATGCTAAAAATTTCTGTTTGATTCATAGAATTATTTTCTCTGAAAAATCAATAGATTTCCTTCGTTAATAAATTTTTTTTTATACTATATAAGTAGTTATTCCAAGAGATTTGTTAGTTTGAAAAATGTTAAAATAACGTTAATTATTTTGTTATATTTTTTGAGTTTAGCCAATCCTGATAAGCTTTTGCGTTAATAGCATGTTCCGTTGCACTATCTGTAAATTTGTGTAGACCAGGTCTTTTAGGATCTGCACACATAAAAATATAATGGTTTTTCTCAGCATTAAGAACAGCATCTACAGATTTCTTATCGGTTACACAAATAGGTCCTGGAGGAATTCCTGCATTGGCGTAAGTGTTATAAGGAGAGGGAGTAGTTAGATATTTATACAAAACCCTTTTAATAGGCTCTTTAAAATTGGTAAGCTTATTCATGGCATAAATTACCGTTGGGTCAGATTGTAGTTTCATTCCTTTGTGGTAACGGTTTAAATATAAACCTGCAATGGTTTTCATTTCGTCTGGTTTTCCTCCAGATTCTTTGTAAACAATAGAAGCTAAAGCATAAATTTGATCTCTTGTTAAGCCAGATTGCTGTTCTTTGTTTTTTCTTTCAGGAGTCCAAAAATCATTGTATTGATCATCAAACTTCTTAAAAAACTCTTGTGGTGTTACTGTCCAGAAGAATTCATAAGAATCTATGAAGAAGTATTTTTTTAAATCTTCAGCATTTTTATAACCTTTAGAAATTGCAATTTTGTCAAATTCTTGAGTAAATTTCAAGGAATCAAGCTCTGTTTTTTTGCTTACTTTTCCCACCATTTGATAAATATCACCGAAATCTCCAATTCTAAAAGTATTAGGAGTTTGGTTTCCGGCTTTTATCATGTTCACCAAATTGGTATTGTTGTTTCCTTCTTTCACCTCATATCGTCCAGCTTTGATGTTTTTGTCTAAATTTTTGCTCAAAGCTACTTCTTCAAATTGTTGTTTATTTTGTAGATATGGAGAAATAGAATCTAAAACTTGTTTAAATGTAGCATTGTGAGGAACTAAAATAAACCCAGATTTCTCCACGTTATTTCCGTAATATTTACTATAAAATTTGTAGCCGAAAAAGCCGCCAACAAGGATGATAAGAATAATGAATAATATTATGCCTTTTTTCATAGAAGAGTTTCTATAATTTTATTTATTAAATTTCTATTTTACCTTTAAAAACTTGTTTTGCAGGGCCTTCTAGCCAAATATTTTTAAAAGAATGTCCATCCTTTTCAGCATAAACTTTAAGATTTCCACCTAAAGTTTTAATGTCCACAGATAATAGATTGTTTTTTTCCAAGAAAGTTAAAGCTGAAGCGGTAACTCCAGTTCCGCAACTGTAAGTTTCGTCTTCTACACCTCTTTCAAAGGTTCTCACAAATATTTGATTATCAGAAATTTGTTCTACAAAATTTACGTTAATTCCTTCTTGGAAATAATTTTCAGAATTTCTAATTTCTTGTCCTTTTGCAAAAACATTGAGTTTTTCTAGATCTTCAATATATTGTACATAATGTGGAGAACCTGTATTCAAGACAAAATCTTCCCCATTATTAGAAATGCTTTCAACATCAATCATTTTTAGTTTAATAATTCCATTGTTAATTTCGGCTTCATGAATTCCGTCTACTGCATTAAATGTGCATTTTTCTTCAAAAATATCCAGAAAAAAAGCAAAGGCTACTAAACATCTTCCGCCGTTTCCACACATGCTACTTTCGTTACCATCTGCATTATAATAGACCATTTTGAAATCGTATTGTTCGTCGTTTTCAAGAAGGATAAGTCCATCTGCACCAATACCAAAACGGCGGTGACAAAGTTTTTCTATTAGTTCCTGATTTTTGGGAAAATCTAATGCGCGATTGTCTATCATTACAAAATCATTCCCAGTTCCTTGATATTTATAAAATTCCATGATTTGTTTAAAATTTAGCCTACAAAAATACTAAAACTAATTGTCATTATCCTTATACTACATCATTGAAAAAACAAAGAACAGCAAGGCTGTTCTTTGTATAAATAGATTTGTTATGTTTATCTTCTAAATCCGCTTTCGTTGTTTCTTGAAGAAGAGGAAGAAGATGATGAACCAGAATTATATTGTCTTGAGTTTTCTGAATTTCCAGAGTTTCTATATCCGCCAGATGATTCATTGTTTCTCTGCGGGGTTGGAGCAGGAGTGGTAACTCTAGGAGTTGTAGAAGAATTATTGTTATTTCTATACCCTCTAGAATTATTGGATCTCGGTGTAGTTGTACTAGGAGCTACCTGCTGATTTTGGTTTCTATAATTTCTATTTTGGTTATTGGTTCTGAAACCGCTAGAATTACTGTTTCTATTAGAAGAATTATTGTTTCTGTAACGGTTGTTATTATAGTTTCCGTTATTGTTGTTGGCTGAACCATAATTTCTTTGAGAAACCACGTTTCTTTTTTCAACATATATTTTTTGTCTGTTATTTCCGTAATAATATGGTATTCCACTATCATAATAATAGCTCATATCATTTCTGTAATAATAACCATCATTTCCCCAATATCCTCCAGAACCATAATAGGTAGACGGTGCATAATAATAACCATTGTTATAATAGGCATCATTGTAAGGGTAATTGCCTCCGTAACCACCATCAGTATAGGCAATACAAGAAGTTAAACTTCCCATTAAAATTAATCCTAAACCTATTTTTATTAAATTTTTCATAATGTTTTTAAAGAATTTACTTTTTAAAATTTTTTTTCCAATTTTGGTATCCTAAGATAGCCATACCTGTAAATACCAAATACTGTACCGAAGTTATACCAAGCCCTTTATACAGCATCATAGGGACACAAATGAAATCTCCAATAATCCAGAAAATCCAATTTTCTATGCGTCGTTTTGCCATGAGCCACATTCCCACCAAAAAAATAGCAGTTGTAAAAACATCAAGCCAATTGGCCCAATCTAAATGATAAAGTCCTAAATCTATATTTTCAAATGAAAAATTATTGTCGATAGCGGGTTTAAAATAATAAACTACAGTTACTAATAATAAACTTACTACAAATAGTATTGAAGCCAATAGCCATTCTTTTTTTGTAGTCCAAGAAACATCTACATGAATATGGTCTTCAGCATTTTTAGACCAAAGAATCCAACCGTAAATACTCATCACAGTATAGTAAAAATTAATCAACATATCTCCTAAAAGCCCGAAATTAAAGAGGATATACACGTAAAGCGCTGTAGAAACAATACCAGTAGGATACACCCAAATATTCTTTTTGATAGAGAAGAAAACACTTAAAACACCAAAAATGGTAGCCAAAGCCTCCAGAAATATTTGTAAATAAGTGTAAGATTCGTAGGGTTTAATAAAAAGATCGTGCAAATTCATGAGTTCAAAAATAGTTAAAATTTGAGAGTTCTAAAATTTAGATAATCATCATAAAAATCTTTTTTTTGAATAAAAAAAACTACTTTAAATCGCATAAATATTAATATTATACACTAAGTATTCCAATTTTTTTTTATTTTCGTGAATCTTTAATTATAGTATATATATGTCAAATATTTGGATTAAAAAGCCCATCAGCACCTATGAAGCTGAAATGAAAAAAAGTGAGCTGAAAAGGGTTTTAGGTAAATGGAGTTTAACAGCTATTGGTGTTGGAGCTATTATAGGTGGTGGAATTTTTGTACTTACGGGTACAGGAGCATATTATCATGCGGGTCCTGCCTTAGCACTTTCGTTTATTGTAGCGGGTATCGCTTGTATTTTTGCAGCTTTATGTTATGCAGAATTCTCATCTATTATTCCTGTAGAAGGTTCAGCATATGCTTATGCTTACGGGACTGTAGGAGAAATATTTGCTTGGGGATTGGGCTGGTGTCTAATATTGGAGTATGCCATGGCGAGTATGGCGGTAGCGGTAAGTTGGTCTGGGTATTTCAATAAATTCCTGAAAATGTTTGGTATACATCTGCCGGAGTATTTAACAAATGATCCTGTAAGTTATGCAGGAGAAGGTTTTTCAGTAAATCTTCCTGCTTTAGTTATAGTTCTTTTAATTACTGCTTTGGTGGCAAAAGGAACTAAAGAAGCTGCAAAAACCAATAATTTTATTGTAATTCTTAAAACTTCTGCGGTTATTTTTGTAGTCATTGTAGGTGCTTTTTATGTAGTTCCAGAAAATTGGTTTCCTTTTGTTCCTGCAGAAAAAACAATATTAATGCCTAGTGGAGAAGAAGCTCCTGCCTATGGTTTTCATGGTATTATTTCTGGTGCAGCAGCCATCTTTTTTGCTTATATTGGTTTTGATGCGGTTTCTACTCAAGCTGGAGAAGCTATTAACCCTAAAAAAGATGTTCCATTTGCTATTATTACCTCTTTACTTATTTGTACCGTATTATACATTGCTGTTTCTTTGGTGTTAACAGGAATGATGAATTACGAACTTTTTGATCCTAAAGGTCCATATCCAGATGCTATTAAAGCTCCTGTAGCGTATGCATTTGAAGTGGCAGGTAAGCCTTGGGCAAGTAATATTATTACAGTTGCCGCTACAGTAGGTTTAATTTCTGTAATCATGGTAATGATTATGGGACAATCTAGAATTTTTATGGGAATGTCCAAGGATGGATTAATACCTAAGTTTTTTGGAGACTTACATCCTAAAACAAAAACGCCTTATAAAGGTATTATTTTATTAGGTAGCATTGTTGCTGTAGTAGCGTCATTAACTCCAATTTCTACATTGGCACATATGACGAGTTTCGGTACTTTATTTGCGTTTACCATGGTTTGTATTGCGGTTTGGGTACTTAGAAAAAAAGAGCCTAATTTAGTTCGTCCATTTAAAGTTCCTTTCGTTAATTTTGTAGTAGTTTGCGGAGTTCTTATTAACTTATATTTAATAATCACTTTGGATAAACTAGCTTTACAATTGTCTTTAATTTGGGTAGCTTTGGGGATTATTGTATATTTTTTATATAGTAAAAAACATTCTAAACTACAGAAAGGTGAGTTTGGAGAAACTTTCAAAGCCGAGCAAAAGCCTCTTGAGGAAGTTGATATCGATATTGATAACAAAAAATAAAAATGTAAATTCCGCTAGCTTTAGCGGAATTTTTATTTTTGAATTATGAGAAAATTTACCTTTTTAATTTTTGTATTTTATATAAGTATTTTAAATGCGCAAAAATTGAGTTTTGAAACTTTATTAAATGATGAAATTTCTATTAGAGCGATTCAAGTTGATAAAGATAAGGTTTGGTACGCGGGTTCAAAATCTAAACTAGGTTATGTTAATTTGGAAAATTCTCTTGATAAAAAACAAATTATACTTTCTGATAAAAAATTAGAGTTTAGAACATTGGCTCAGGATAAAAACGCATTTTATGCCATAAATATAGAAAGTCCGGCCAATTTTTATAAAGTGGATAAGAACACATTAAAAACGAAAATTATTTTTACAGATACTGTAAAAACAGCATTTTACGATGCTTTGCATTTTGCGAATAATAATTTCTATACCTTTAGTGATCCTAAAAAAGACTTAGATCTCAGATTTTTAAAATTCACATCTAAAAAAAATCTTTTTAAGTTTAGTTTTTATGATGATATAAAACTTAATGAAGGTGAGGCTGCTTTTGCGGCGAGTAATTCTAATATTGCTTCCTCAAAAAAGCATCTGTGGATAGCTACAGGAGGAAAGTCTTCAAGAATTATTAGAATGGATTTTAAAACCCAAAAATTTGAAGTTTTTGAAACTCCTTTTGTTCAAGGAGAATCTTCGCAAGGTATTTATTCTATTGATTTTTATAATGATGATGTCGGAATTGCAGTTGGCGGAGATTATACCCAACAACAAGCCAATATCAATAATATTGCGATTACTAATAACGGAGGAAAAACATGGACCATTCAAGCTTCTGGGAAAAATGCTGGATATAAAACCTGCGTGAAAATTCGCCCAAACTCTAAAGGAAAACATATTATCGCAGTGGGAGATCAAAATATTGAATTTTCTAGTGATTTTGGAAAAACTTGGACAAAAATTTCCGATGAAAAAGGATTGTTTGTCTGCACTTGGATAGATGAAAATACTTTAGTTTTTGCCGGAAAAAATAGAATTCTAAAGGCAAAATTCACTTTTTAAAATAAACTTTCAATAGCTATAAGCTATAGAATAGATAGCAAATCTCATTTTTCATTAGTTTTTACTCCTAACTTATTTCGTATTTTTGTAAAAATTTTTTTTGAGTTTGAATAAAGTATTCTCTATGGCAAGTGGAGTAGTAGATGTAATATTGTTGGAAAACACCGAAGAGGCAACTATTCAAGAAAACAATTTAGATTCAGAAAAAAATAATGAAGAAGAACAAGATAAAGAATAAATAAAATGAGTTCATTAATTAATAAATATAATATTCCGGGACCAAGATACACCTCTTATCCTACGGTTCCATTTTGGGACGAAAACAGTTTTACACCCAAAAAATGGTTAGAATCTGTAAAAAAATCATTTGAAGAAAGTAATGATGAAGAAGGAATTTCCATTTATATCCATCTTCCTTTTTGTGAGGCTTTATGTACATTTTGTGCATGTCATAAAAGGATTACTAAGCAACATTCTGTAGAAGTTCCATATTTAGAATCTGTTCTTAAAGAATGGGATTTGTACATTAAATTATTCGGAAGAAAACCCAAAATAAAAGAACTTCATTTAGGAGGAGGAACCCCAACGTTTTTCTCGGTGGAGAATTTAAGAACACTTTTGGAAGGTATTTTCTCAAAATCTGAAATTGCTGAACATCCAGAATTTAGTTTTGAAGGGCATCCTAATAACACCACCAAAGAACATTTGCAAATGTTTTACGATTTAGGTTTTAGAAGGGTAAGTTTTGGGGTTCAGGATTATGATCCTAAAGTTCAAAAAGCCATCAATAGAGTTCAGCCTTTTGAAAATGTAAAAAATGTGACCGAGTGGGCAAGAGAAATAGGTTATATAAGTATTTCTCATGATTTGGTTTTTGGTCTTCCACATTCCAATTGGGAAAGTATGGAGCATACCATTCATAAAACTTTGGAGTTGCATCCGGATCGTTTGGCTTTCTATTCTTATGCGCACGTTCCATGGATAAAAGGAGTTGGACAAAGAGGTTTTGATGAAAATGATTTACCAAGTGGTGAAGAAAAAAGAAGACTCTATGAAAATGGGAAAAAACTTCTTGAAGAATTGGGATATTTAGAAGTAGGAATGGATCATTTCTCTTTGGAACATGACGATTTGTATCAATCATTATTAAATGGTAAAATCCATAGAAATTTCATGGGATATTCATCTAGTAAAACACAACTTATGATTGGTTTGGGGATGAGTTCTATTTCAGATTCTTGGTATGCTTTTGCACAAAATGAAAAATCTGTGGAAGAATATCAAAAAATTGTTGAAGAAGGCGTAATCCCAGTGGTAAAAGGACATATTCTGAATAAAGAAGATTTAATTATCCGTCAGCATATTCTCAATTTAATGTGTCGTTTAGAAACTTCTTGGAATGATGAAACCTATATACCAGAAATTGAAAATGCTATTGAGCACTTACAAGAAATGGAAAACGATGGTTTGGTTGAAATTTCTGAAAACTCAATAAAAATTACAGAAAAAGGAAGGCCTTTCACCCGAAATGTAGCCATGACTTTTGATCTTCGAATGTTACGAAACAAACCTGAAACAAGGATTTTTTCTATGACGATATAAAGCTTAAAACGACTTTCGTGGAAGTCGTTTTTTTATAGATTTTTTTCTTAATTTAGTTCATCCAGAAACCATCCAAATCATGGGCAAACAAAATCAAGAAGACTTTTTAGAAGTTTTAAAAAATCGTTTTGAAAAAAATAAACCTCTTCATCCATCAATACAATGGAAAGATGTGGACAAGAAATTAAGAGAATCTCCCAAAAAAATTTCAATATTAAAGAAAATGGAAGAAACTGGCGGAGAACCAGATGTCATTGGATGGGATGAAAAAACAAATGCTTTTATTTTTTGCGATTGCTCTACAGAAAGTCCCAAAGAAAGAAGAAGTTGGTGTTATGATAAAGCTGCTTGGGAATCTAGAAAACAAAATAAGCCAGAAAATAATGCAGTAGATGTTGCTAAAGAAATGGGAGTTGAACTTCTAACCGAGGAGGAATACAAACAGCTTCAAAGTTTAGGAAATTTCGATCTTAAAACATCTTCATGGTTGAAAACGCCCGACAATATTAGAAAATTCGGAGGAGCCATTTTTGGAGATAAAAGATACAACCATACTTTTATTTATCATAACGGTGCAGATTCTTATTATGCTGCAAGAGGATTTAGAGGCTTGTTAAAAGTGTAATGGTCCAGTTTTGAAAATATTTTTACATCATTTTTTATTTCGCTTCAATCAAGGGCTTTAGAATATTTATAGTTCAAATTATTAGAAATAAATCCAATTAAAACAAAAAAAGGAATAGCAATATTCCTTTTTTTGTTTTAAATTTCTAACATCTAACATCTAACATCTAACATCTAACATCTTATTCTTTTATTATTTTTTGAGAATATATTTTTTCACTACCATTTTTTATAGTTATAAAATAAATTCCTTTAGGAAGCAATGAAATATCAATCTCATTATTTTTCACATCTTCTTTCAATAGTATTTTTCCTTCCATATTAATTATTTCTGCTTGATAGTTTTTTTTATTAATTCCTTCAATATAAAGAATCTTTGAAGCTGGGTTGGGATAAATTTTTATACTTGCAAAATCAGTTTCTTGAGTTCCTAAAGTAGTAGATTTAATTTTATAAATTTTCCCTGAACCTCTAGAAATGAGATATAATTCCTTTTGAAAATCTTCACCAAAACTTGAAAAATTATTTCCTGCAAAAGTAGATGACCATGTAATGGAGTTATCTGCATTTACTAGCCCTATTTGTGGAGTGCAATAATCTGTAAAAAAGTATTTTCCCTGGAAAACAGGATAACTCGTTCCTCTGTAAACATAGCCTCCAGTTATGGAGCACCTTCCGTTAGAATGGTCATAAGTGGTAACTGGAAACGTCATTATAGACTGTGAAGCACATCCTGAAGAATTGTAGACAGAATTTCCTTCATAACAACGCCAACCATAATTAATCCCCGATTGTGAAATCGGATTTTTATTAATTTCTTCGATGGCATTTTGGCCAACATCTGCAATCCAAACATTTCCTGCAGTAGTATCAAAAGAGAATTTCCAAGCATTTCTTAAACCATAAGACCAAATTTCTGGCGCACCTCCTGCTGTAGCAAATGGGTTATTAGCGGGAATATTATATGGAGTAGATGAGTTGATGTCTAATCTTAAAATTTTCCCTAATAAGGAATTTTTATTCTGGGAGTTATTATTGGGATCGCCACCGCTTCCACCATCACCCGTAGAAATCCAAAGCATTCCATCGGGGGCGAAGTGTATACTTCCACCATTATGGTTATCAAAAGGCTTGGGAATACTAATGATAATTTTTTCAGAAGTAGGGTCTGCAACATTAGGATTAGCAGCACTTGTAGTAAACCTTGCTACGGTAATATTTCCTGTAGTTGCGGCATTGTAATACACAAAAAAATATTTGTTACTAGCATAATTGGGATGAAAAGCCAATCCAAGAAGCCCTCGTTCTCCACCAAATGTTATTTTTGATGTAACATTCAAAAAATCTGTTGTATTTACTGTTCCATTAGCGTTTACAACTTTTATAGCGCCAGTTTGCTGCACTACAAATAACCTGTTATCATTAGCATGTGCTATTTCTACAGGATTGCTCAAACCACTTGCAAATTCCTCCAAATTAATAATTTGTGAATAAAAAGATATGGAAGAAAAAACACTAAAAAGAAGAAGATGTTTTTTCATAATGGGTTGATATTTAAGTTGTTTTAAATTTAAGAAAAAAAAATGAAAACAATATTTTTATTGATATGCTAAAAAAATGGAAAATTTTTATCAATATGAAAAAAATACAAATTTGCATGTCATTGAAAATAAATAGATTCAGTTGTTAAAAATTCATAAAATATCAAAAAATCATTATATTTGCCGATTAAATTTAACGTATAACAATGCAAGGAAAAGGACTTATTACAATTATTGCAATAGTACTTGGGCTCATTTGTATCAACGAATTATTGCCCACTTGGTACGCCAGCAAAATTGAAAATCAGGCAGCAGCTGTCGCAGGAGACAACCCTGTGAAGTATCAGAAAGAAATTGAAAAGCTATCCAAAGACACTTTAAATCTTGGTTTTACAAAATTGTATTACTCAAGAGCTAAAGACAAAGAAATGAAGCTTGGTCTCGACTTAAAAGGAGGTATTAACGTACTTTTGGAGATTAATCAGAGAGATTTGGTGAATGATTTAACTCATTATTCTACCAATCCAGTTCTTATTGAAGCTTTAAACAGAACTGATGTTGCACAGAAAAATTCAACAAAATCTTATATCGAAAACTTCTTTACGCAGTTCGATATTGTAAACAAGGAAAAAGGAACTAATTTAAAGTTAGCTGATCCTGAGATTTTTGGAAATACCAATCTTACAGAAGTGAAATTTAACACTACTGATGAGCAAGTAAAAAGCATTGTTAGAAGAAAAATAGACCAGTCTGTAGGAACCGCTTTTGAAGTAATCCGTACAAGGATTGACAAAATGGGAGCGGTACAACCAAACGTACAGAGAGTTCCTGGAACAGCTAGAATCTCTGTGGAAATGCCTGGTATGAAGGATATTGACAAGGTGAAGAAGATGCTTCAAACTTCTGCAAAACTTCAATTCTGGGAAGTGCAACAAGTTCCTGAAATGGCTCCTTATTTTGAATCTTTAGATAATGCTGTAAAGCTTAAAGGAGATTCTATAGGAGTTGCTAAAAATACTAACTTAATTAACCTTTTAGGAATTAATACCCTAAAAACAAATGGTGTTGCCAACGTAAAATTGTCTGATACTGCTGTTGTTAATAAAATTTTAAACAGTAAAATTGCTCAAACTTTACGTCCAGGAAACATTAAATATACCCAATTTATGTGGGGTTATAAGCCTGAATCTACAGATCCTGATAGATTGGCTTTATATGCTATTAGAGGAAATATCAATCAAAAAGCACCAGTAGATGGAGCAGTAGAAACTGCACAAATTAGCTATGACGATTTGGGAAGAATTGTGGTAGACATGCAAATGGATTCTCAAGGAGCTAAAGATTGGAAAACTCTTACTGAGAAAAACGTAAATAAGCCAGTAGCGGTAACTTTGGATAACAGAGTGTATACAGCGCCAAACGTTGTGAACGCAATCCCTAACGGTAGAACACAAATCTCTGGTAACTTCTCTCAGGAAGAAGCTAAAGAGCTTACAGATGTTTTAGGTGCAGGTAAATTACCAGCAGGAGCTAAAGTGGTACAGGCTACACAAGTAGGTCCATCTTTAGGTCAAGAAGCTATTCATGATGGTTTGATTTCATTCTTAATTGCATTCGCTATCATCATTGTTTACATCATTTTCTATTATGGTGGAGCTGGTATTTATGCGGTTATTGCAATGATTATTAACTTGTTCTATATTTTCGGAATTATGGATTCTGGAGATTTCACACTTACCCTTCCTGGTATTGCGGGTATTGTACTTACCATGGCAATGGCGGTGGATACCAACGTAATTATCTATGAAAGAACTAAGGAAGAACTTTTTGCAGGCAAAAATATCTTAGAAGCTTATAAAGATGGTTTCAAACACGCTTTAAGTGCGATTATTGATGGTCACTTAACTACTTTATTGACGGCAGTTGTGTTATATTTCTTCGGAACTGGTCCTATTAAAGGTTTTGCCCTTACTTTAGGTATTGGTATTTTGATGACATTATTTACTTCTGTATTGCTTTCAAGAGTAATGATTTTTGCTAGATTGAACAAAGGAAAACATCTTTCTGTGTGGACCCCTCCAACTAAAAATGCATTCAGAAATGTTTGGATTGATTTTATTGGAAAAAGAAAATATGCTTACATCGTCTCAATAGTATTAACTGTTGTTTGTCTTGGATCTATTTTTACCAATGGATTTAAATATGGAATCGACTTTACAGGGGGTAGAAACTATATTGTAAGATTTGATAAAGAAATTAATATTAATGATGTTGAAAAGAAATTAGTAAAAGTTTTCAAAACTGAAGACGGTAAAAATTCTTCAGTAGAAGCTAAAACTATTGGAAACAACAAACAGTTAAAAATCTCTACAGATTACCTTATTGATGATGAATCTTTAAAAGCTGACCAAACTATTGAACAAAAACTTTATGAAGGTCTTAAATCTGATTTACCAGCCTCTTTAACTCTTCAAGAGTTTAAATCTGCGGATAATGAGCATGCAGGAATTATCTCTTCTGAAAAAGTAGGACCTACTGTAGCAGACGATATTCAAACGCATGGTATTTTAGCTGTAGTTGCTGCATTAGCAGGAATTTTCATCTATATCTTATTTAGATTTAGAAAATGGCAATTCTCTTTAGGTGCTGTAGCTGCCTTATTCCATGATGCAATTATAATTTTAGGAGCTTACTCTTTATTCTATAAGTTTGCGCCTTTCAACATGGAAATTAACCAGGATTTTGTTGCTGCAATCTTAACTGTATTAGGGTATTCAATTAACGATACCGTAATTATCTTTGATAGAATTAGAGAGTATTTAAGAGAGAAAAAATCTCTTACATTGGCAGGATTGTTTGATGACTCTATCTCTAGTACTATCGGTAGAACATTCAACACCTCATTTACTACTATATTAGTAATTTTGGCAATCTTTATCTTCGGAGGAGATAACCTAAGAGGATTTATGTTTGCAATGCTTATTGGTATTGGGTTTGGTACTTACTCATCCATATTTATTGCATCCGCAATTGCGTACGACTTATTAAAAGGTAAAAAGAAAGAAGAACTTCCTCACGGAAAAACAACTTCTAATAAAGAAGAATTGGTTACTTCAAAATAAGCCTTTCCTTACAATACGTTATAAACAGCCCTTCTCAAAAAAAGGGCTGTTTTTTTATGAGGCTGTTTATTTTTTTATCGACTTAACCTTCTAATAACTTACTTTTGTTGCATATTTTTAGTTCCAATGGAAAATTCCAAAAAGAAAGCTGCTATAGGCTTTATTTTTATTACTTTACTTATTGATATTACGGGTTGGGGAATTATTATCCCCGTTGTTCCTAAACTTATAGAAGAATTAATACATGCAGATATTTCAGAAGCCGCTAAATATGGTGGTTGGTTGGGTTTTGCTTATGCTTTTGTACAGTTTATATTTTCACCTTTGGTAGGTAATCTTAGTGATAAATACGGACGTAGACCTATTATTCTTATTTCATTATTTGGTTTTGCTGTAGATTATGTTTTTCTAGCTTTAGCTCCTAGTATTTGGTGGCTTTTTGTAGGAAGAATTATTGCGGGAATTACAGGAGCAAGTGTTACCACAGCAAGTGCTTATATTGCTGATATTTCTACAGATGAAGACAGGGCAAAGAATTTTGGACTTATTGGAGCAGCATTCGGATTAGGTTTTATAATAGGGCCAGTGATTGGTGGTGTTTTGGGACATTATGGTTCACGAGTTCCTTTTTATGCAGCAGCAGTTTTATGTTTTATTAATTTTTTATATGGATATTTTATTCTTCCTGAAAGTTTAGACAAATCTAAAAGAAGAGAATTTAATTGGAGAAAAGCCAATCCTGTTGGTTCTTTTAAGTTTTTAAGAAAACACCCCGAAATTTCAGGATTAATCGTTGCTTTGGTGCTTATTTATATTGCTGGTCATGCTGTACAAAGCAATTGGAATTATTTTACCATGTACCAATTCAATTGGAATGAACGTATGGTAGGTATTTCTTTAGGAGTTATTGGTTTATTGGTAGGTTTGGTTCAAGGGGTTCTTATCCGATGGACAACTCCAAAACTAGGAGAGAAGAAGAGTATTTATTATGGTTTATCATTGTATGCAATAGGTATGTTACTTTTTGCTTTTGCTACCAAGGAATGGCAGATGTTTGTATTCCTCATTCCTTATTGTTTAGGAGGGATTTGTGGACCCGCTTTACAATCAATTATCACCAAGGGAGTTCCTTCCAATGAGCAAGGTGAACTTCAAGGTGCTTTAACCAGTTTAATGAGTGCTACTTCTATTATTGGACCTCCTTTAATGACCAATTTATTTTATTTCTTCACGCACAAAGAAGCTCCTTTTGAATTTGCTGGAGCTCCATTTTTCTTAGCTTTTATTATGATGGCACTAAGTGTAGTGATTACTTATTACGCTTTTGAGAAAAAGAAGGTGTAAAATTTATTTAAAATTTTTGGTAATGAATATTTTATGCATAAACTTTCGTAATTTTGTAGCATGGAAGTAGGAATTTCTGAAATGTTAATGATTGCTTTGGCAATTGTAGTTTTATTTGGACCCGATAAATTACCGCAGATTGCGCGTGATTTAGGTTCTGGTGTGCGTAAAATGAAAGGAGCAGTAGAAGATATTAAAACTGAAATTCTAAAAGAAACAGACAATCCCGTTTCTGAAATTAAAAAAGAAATAGAAAAGGTTAAACAATCTGTTACAGAATTTAATCCTGCCAATGAGCTTAAAGATGTTTCTTTAAACGATGAAAAAACAACTGAAAAACCACAGATAAAGCCCGTTGATGACGAGCAATATGAAGGACCAGTAAGCAGGTAATAGATGATGGAAGAAGTAATTCAAGAGGATAAAAAAGTATTTCTTTTTCTCAATAATTTGGGAAATTCTTCTTTCGATCAGTTTTGGATAATGGTTTCAGGAACTTTTGTTTGGGTACCATTGTACGTTATCTTTTTGTATTTATTATACAAAAATTATTCACTTAAATCTTTATTATACATCCTTATATTTGTAGCAATTGGTATTACGGTTTCCGATCAGTTGGCTACAGTTTTTAAATTAGGTATTGCACGTTTAAGGCCTTGTCATGATCCTGAAATTCAGAATCACATGAGAATTGTTAAATGTGGTGGACAATTCGGATTTTATTCCGCACATGCTTCCAATACATTCTTTTTGGCAAGTTTTTTAACGGTTCTTTTAAAAAAGAAACTTAAATGGTTCCCATGGTTTGTTTTAACTTGGGCCGCTTTAGTTTCCTATAGCCGAATATATTTAGGTGTACACTTCCCGATGGATATTTTGATGGGGGCTTGTGTTGGATTTTTGTTGGGAGGTTTATTTGCTACACTCGCACAAAAAGTCATCAACAAGCAAAATATACCCACATGAAAAAACTTTTACTTTCTGTTGTAGTTTTAACTGCTATTTCTACTTTTGGTCAAGATGCCCAAAAAGCCGAAGAATGCTTAAAAGCTGGAAATTTTAAATGTGCTGAAACTGAATATCAAGTTTTAGTTAATAAAGAAAAAATTCAGAAGAAACTTTCCGAATATTATCTTGGCTTAGGTCAGGCTCAAAGACGATTAGGAAAATCCGCATTAGCCATAAAATCTTTTGAATCTGCTATTAGAATTAACCCCATGTCTGTTCCTGGATATGTGAATATGGCTTCCATACAAAGTATGAAAGGTAATAAACCTAAAGCTTTGGAATATATTGCAACTGGTTTAAAAGCTGAACAAGAAAATCCTGATTTGTATTTAACGAGAGCAAGAATTTATGAAGATATGGGAAAAACGGACTTGGCTAAACAAGACTTAAATACCATTCTCAATTTTGCTCCTGATAATTTATATGCGAGAACAGGTTTGGCTAGTTTGAAAAATAAAAGTGGCGACCTTCAAGCGGCGCTAGTAGATTATAATCAATTGATTTCCGAAAAGCCAGAATCTCTTTTGTACAACGGTAGAGCAGAGGTTTATTATAAAATGAAAAAACAAAAAGAAGCTTTAGCAGATGTTAATAAAGCCATTTCTGTAGATGCTAAATTTGCGCCTTCTCATGTTACAAAAGCCTTAATTTTAATGGCTACTAATAAAAATAAGGAAGCTTGTGCAAGTCTGGATAAAGCCGTCAATTTAGGATATGAAAAATCTTTACTTACGGATTATTATTCAAAATGCTTGATTAAATAAGCTTTTTAAAATAAAATTAAAGCCACCATTTTAGTAAAAAATGGTGGCTTTTTTATAAAATCCTGAATGAGGTTTAATCATTGTGGTAAGGTTTTCCTTGTAGAATTTGATCTGCTCTGTACATTTGTTCAACAATGAATAAGCGTATCATTTGGTGCGTAAATGTCATTTTAGATAAAGAAATTTTCTCGTTGGCTCTTTCGTACATTTCAGGGGAAAAACCATAAGCGCCACCAATTAAAATATGAACTTTTTTGGTGGAAGAATTCAACCAATTGCCTATTTTTCCTGCAAATTCTCTGCTGGTATATTGTTTTCCTTTTTCGTCTAAAAGAACTACAATATCAGAGTTTTCAATATGTTGATGGAAAAGTTTGGTTTCTTCTTTTTTGATAAGTTCTGGACTCAAATTTTTGGCATTTTTTATATCTGGAAGCTCCAAAAGCTCAAAATTCCAATGTTTGGGAAGCCGGGGAAGATAATAGTTGATTAAATTCTTGATTTCCTTGTCGTCTGTTTTTCCTATGCAAATTAAATTAATTCTCATTTCTTATCTTTGTTGTGCAAATATAGATGATGGGTATAAAAACTCCTAAATTTTTCCTTAAGATTAAAAACTTTCTAGACGGAATACATATTCCTTTTTTGGGGATTTCTCTTTGGAAAATGTTTGAAATCTATGGTCATGGGATTTTCAAGATTCAATTGGGAAAACAAGCGGCTAGTATTTCTTGGGCTTTCTTTTTGAGTTTGTTTCCGTTTATACTTTTTTTATTGTCTTTGCTTCCGTATTTACCGCATTATGAGAAGCTCCAATTCTACATTTTTGAAGTATTAATGCACAATGTTTTTCCTGCGCATATGCAAAAAGATGTTTCTAGTTACATTCAAAATTCAATAATTCCTAATATGAAGGGAATTAGCAATTGGACATTGGTATTGGCATTAGTTTTTGCTACGAACGGAACACAGTCGTTGATTAATGGATTTAATGTTAATATTGATCTTAAGAGAGGTGCTTTTAAGGAATATCTTATTGCTTTATTTATAACTTTAGCTTTTGCTATGTTAATTATTTGCACTCTTTTCGGGGTGTATTACAGTGAGGTGGTTCTTAAGTTATTTACGCCTAATTACAATATTTCTTGGTTTGTAGATAACCTTTCAAAAATTATTGGTTTCATTTCTTTTCCACTCTTGTATTTTGGATTATTAAGCTTATTTTATTGGGTGGGCTGTTTAAAAATTACAGCTTGGAAACAATCTATTCCAGGTGCTATATTCACTACAATATTATTTGTAGTATTAACTTATTTTTTTGCGATATACGTTAAAAATTTCGCTCAATATAATGTGTTATATGGGTCCATAGGTTCTATTATTTTATTAATGGTTTGGGTAAATATTAATATTATTTTAATTCTTTTAGGCAATGAATTGAACATCGCTATTAAAAAAGTGAGGGTTGAAAAAATGATTGCCGATGAAATGAAAATGCAAGCGGAGATGTTCCCAAACGAAGAATTACCTAGTATGGAGGATCCAGACGATCATCATACTTTTGTTTTTACAGAAGATCCTAATAAAAATATTCTTAAGAAAAATAAGTAAAAAACTACCGCCGCCGCTCGAAGAGCGGCGGCGGTAGTTTTTAAGTTTTAAAGATGTTAATTAAGCATCAATTTTCGCATACTTAGCATTCTTTTCAATGAATTCCCTTCTTGGTGGAACTTCATCACCCATCAACATTGAGAAAATTCTATCAGCTTCACCAGCATTGTCGATATTCACTTGCTTAAGAATTCTATGTTCTGGGTTTAGGGTAGTTTCCCAAAGTTGTTCAGGATTCATTTCCCCAAGACCTTTATAACGTTGTACTTCCACACCTTTACCATCTGGAGACATTTCTAAAGTAAGTTCTTCACGCTCTTTCTCGTTATAAGCATATATTTTTTTATTTCCTTTTTTCAAAAGATAGAGTGGTGGTTGTGCAATATAAATGTATCCGTTCTCAATAAGTTCTTTCATATATCTAAAGAAGAAAGTAAGAATTAGGGTTGAGATATGCGAACCATCAATATCGGCATCGGTCATAATTACGATTTTATGATATCTCAACTTAGCCATATTTAAAGCTTTGCTGTCCTCTTCAGTTCCTACAGAAACACCAAGAGCAGTATAGATATTTTTAATTTCGTCGTTATCATAAACTCTGTGAAGCATAGATTTTTCAACGTTCAAAATCTTACCTCTCAATGGAAGAATAGCTTGGAAATGTCTATCTCTACCTTGTTTTGCAGTTCCACCCGCTGAATCTCCCTCTACTAAGAATAATTCTGACTCTGCAGGATTTTTAGAAGAACAGTCTGAAAGTTTCCCTGGAAGTCCAGACCCCCCCATTGGAGATTTTCTCTGAACCATTTCTCTGGCTTTCTTAGCAGCTTGTCTTGCTTTAGCAGCTAAAACTACTTTTTGTACAATTTGCTTAGCTTCATTAGGGTTTTCTTCCAAGAAATTGCTAAGCATTTCCCCAACAATTTTATCTACAGCACCAGAAACTTCGGAGTTTCCTAATTTAGTTTTAGTTTGACCTTCAAACTGAGGCTCCATTACTTTTACAGAAATTACAGCTGTAAGACCTTCTCTAAAGTCATCACCAGTAACTTCTACTTTTTCTTTTGCTGGTAAACCAAGCTCATCTGCATATTTTTTAAGTGTTCTTGTTAAAGCTCTTCTAAAACCAGCTAGGTGAGTTCCTCCTTCATGAGTATTAATGTTATTTACATAAGAATGTAAATTCTCGTTGAAAGAAGTATTATAACGCATTGCAACTTCCACAGGAATATCGTCTCTTTCTCCTTCCATGAAGATTACATGCTCCATAATGGCTTCTCTGTTTCCGTCGATATATTCAACGAATTCTTTTAAACCACCATCAGAATGGAAAATTTCAGATTTAAAAGATCCATCTTCTAAAGTTTCTCTTTCATCCGTTAAAGTAATACTAATTCCTTTGTTCAAGAAAGAAAGTTCACGCAAACGGGTTGCTAATGTATCATAGTTGTATACCAACTCTGTAAAAATAGTATCATCTGGCTGGAAGAACTGTTTAGTTCCTCTTATTTCCGTTTCACCTATCTGTTCTACCTCTGTTTGAGCCTTACCTTTAGAATAAACTTGTTGATAAATATGCCCATCTTTAAAAACTGTGGTAATCATTTCATTAGAAAGAGCGTTCACACAAGAAACACCCACACCGTGAAGACCCCCAGATACTTTATATGAATCTTTATCAAATTTACCACCTGCACCAATTTTGGTCATTACAACTTCTAGGGCAGATTTTTGTTCTTTTTCGTGATAATCTACTGGAATACCTCTACCATTATCGGTTACTTCAATAGCGTTACCTTCTTTAATAGTTACTGTAATAGTATCGCAATAGCCTGCTAACGCTTCGTCTATCGAGTTATCTACCACCTCGTATACCAAATGGTGGAGTCCTCTTAATCCTACATCACCTATATACATTGAAGGACGCATACGCACGTGCTCCATTCCTTCCAAAGCTTGAATACTGCTCGCATTATATTGCTTCTGACTCATATATTTGCTATTTTTTAGTCTTAATTTATATTAAATTGTGAATAAAAATTGCTTCATTTCTCTGAAGCAAATTAATATACAAATATCGTGATTTTTTTTGGGTTTTAAAAGTTAATAAAGCTTAAATACACTAGAGTTTCCCACAATATTTAATAAAATTGCCAATTATTTGAGTTTATAACTCATTTACAATTTTTAGAATATCTTTTCCGTAGTTTTCAATTTTATACCTTCCAAAACCTTTAATTTGTGAAAGCTCATTTTCTGTGTGAGGTTTCATTTTGGAAACAGATTTTAACTCGTTGTTGGACGCGATAAAATAGGGTGGCAAGTTTTCTTCTTTCGCTTGTAGAATTCGCCATTTTATTAAGTTTTGAAAAACTATATTTTCATCCATATTCAGTTCCTCATCTTTTATACTGTATTTTTCGGTCTTAGTTTCTCTAACGTACTTTGAAACTTTGGACTGCTCATAAAAAAGCAGAACAGTCCAATAGTTTTCAGAAGCGACATAGGCGCATTCAGTTTTTACAATTTCATTCTGAGCTAAAAATGCATCTAATTCTATTTGATCTTGGTGTAAAAACAATGCATCAAGTCTTATTGTAAACACTTGTGTTCTCATAACAGAAGACCTTAAGATTTATTTCCCAAAAGGAGCAATTCATCTACACGGATTTCTGTAAACTGTCTTTTTACCCCTTCCTTGTCTTCATACGTTCTATACATTATCTTTCCTTCAATAGCTATTTCTTTACCTTTTGAAACGTACTTTTGTAATATTTCCGCTATTTTACCAAAAGCTACCAAATTGTGCCATTGGGTTTCTTCTACTTTTTCGCCTTTTGCGTTGGTGTAATGGTCGTTTGTGGCTAAAGAGACATTTGCTTTTTGACCTCCGTTTTCGAAATTTAAAACTTCAACTTCTTTTCCTGTGTACCCGATAAGAGTTACTTTGTTTCTTAGTGACATAATTTCTATTTTTTTATTAATTAAACTTTTAATCAGAGAGACTCACTGTTTTCCCTGATTCT
The DNA here is from genome assembly GCA_023399595.1 of Bacteroidota bacterium. Lineage (GTDB taxonomy): Bacteria > Bacteroidota > Bacteroidia > Flavobacteriales > Weeksellaceae > Chryseobacterium. The sequence continues at coordinate 102,616 of JAEWOR010000026.1, forward strand.
CTTTGCAAATTTTTAAAAACTCAATGAATTTATTCGGTAGAAAAATATTTAATAGCGTTTGTAGTCGTTTGTAAACGAATAATTTGTAACTTTAATTCACAAATTTTCTAGAGATAGAAGGGAAAAACTTAATAAAATGGAATGTTTAGAATGTGGTGAAAAAATTGTTGGTAGAGCCGATAAAAAATTCTGTTCGGATGGTTGTAGGAATTCTTATAACAATAAACAGAATAAAGATTCGACAAATTTAATGCGAAATATTAATAATAAACTACGCAAAAATTATCGTATTCTGTCAGATTTTAATGTAGATGGAAAAACCAAATTGCCTTTACTAAAACTAACATCTGTAGGATTTTATTTTGATTATTTTACACAATTAATAGTCTATAAAAATGGTTCCGAATACAAATTTATATACGATCAAGGTTATAAAATTCTAGATGATGATTTTGTATTGTTGGTAAAAAAAGAAACAAAATGAAAAAAGAAATTATAATTATTACAGGAGCGAACGGAATGGTTGCAAAAGCTTTGAGTAAAAGGCTTAAGACGGATTATGAACTGAGATTTTTAACCCGTAAAAAAACTTCAAAGAATGAATTTGAATGGAATGTTCATCAAAAAACAATAGACGAAAATGTTTTTGATAACGCAGCGCATATTATACATCTTGCGGGAGCAAATATTTTTGAAAAACGTTGGTCTCCAACTCAGAAAGAAGAAATTATTAACAGTAGAGTAGATTCGGCAAAGCTTATTTTGGAATGTTTAAAAGTAAGAAATCAACATTTGAAATCTTTTGTTTCTTCCTCTGCAGTAGGTTTTTATGGAGCCATAACTTCCGAACATATTTTTAAAGAAGAAGATGCTTCTGGAAATGATTTTTTAGCGGAAGTGGTTAGGAAATGGGAAGCTGCAGCCGATGAATTTGAACTTGAAAAAATTGCTGATAGGGTTGTGAAATTAAGAACTGGAGTCGTTTTTAGTGAAAAAGGTGGTGCTTTAGAAAAAATGGTAAATTCTGTGAAAAATGGCTTTGGTTCTGCTTTAGGTTCTGGAAAACAATATATACCTTGGCTACATATTGATGACTTGTGCAGTATTTATAAAAAAGCGATTGAAGATGAAAATTTTCATGGAGTTTTCAATGCTGTAGCTCCTCAACATGTTAATAATAAAGATCTTACAAAAACTATTGCTCAACAGTTGAATAAAACTTTATGGCTTCCCAACGTTCCAAGTTTTATTTTGAAATTAGTTTTCGGTGAAGCTTCAAGTATGATTTTGGAAGGCTCAAGAGTGAGTTCTGAAAAGCTTGAAAAAACAGAATTTCATTTTCAATACCCGAATGTTAAAGAGATGTTGAATAGTTTATTGGCAGAAAAATAAACTTTATTTGTTGTTTATATAAACCCGTAGTGCATTTAGGCAATACTAATTTTTAAATTGTTAATATTTCTGTTGTTTTGTTTATTAATGAGTTGTATCACAGTTAGAGCGGTTATTTTAGCTAATATTCTTGTTTTAAATCCTTGA
>JAEWOR010000040.1 GCA_023399595.1 Bacteroidota bacterium
CGCCGAAACTGGTAATAAAAAATCGCGCGGAGCGAAGCTCCGCGCGATCAATAAATATCTTTAAGAAAAATTATCTCGTTAAAACTTTCTTCACAGCTTTCACCACTGCTTCAGCATCAATTTCGTATTTTCTCATTAACTCAGCAGGTGTTGCAGATTCCCCGAAAGTATCGTTCACTGCTACAAACTCTTGCGGAGTTGGTCTTCTTCTCGATAACATTCCCGCTACAGATTCTCCTAAACCACCAAGGTAGTTATGTTCTTCTGCAGTTACTATTTTCCCGGTTTTTTCTACAGATTTTAAGATGATTTCTTCATCTAAAGGTTTAATAGTATGGATGTTGATTACCTCACAAGAAATACCTTCTTTTTCAAGTTCTTCAGCGGCTACTAAAGATTCCCAAACAAGGTGACCAGTTGCAACAATAGTTACATCTTTACCTTCTTGTAATAAAATGCCTTTTCCAATTTCGAAAGGCATATCTTCTGGCATAAATACAGGAACAGCAGGACGGCCAAATCTCAAATAAACTGGACCTTCATAATCTGCAATAGCAATAGTTGCTGCTTTAGTTTGATTATAATCACAAGGGTTGATTACTACCATTCCTGGAAGCATTTTCATCATACCGATGTCTTCTAAAACTTGGTGAGTAGCACCATCTTCTCCTAATGTTAAACCAGCGTGAGAAGCACATATTTTTACATTCTTTTCAGAATAAGCAATAGATTGACGAATTTGGTCATAAACCCTTGAAGTAGAAAAGTTCGCGAAAGTTCCTGTAAAAGGAATTTTCCCAGTGATGCTTAAACCAGCAGCAAGACCCATCATGTTAGCTTCAGCGATGCCTACTTGGTAAAATCTTTCAGGTGCTTTTTCAATGAATTTTTCCATTTTTAAAGAACCGATAAGGTCTGCACAAAGAGCAACCACTTTAGGGTTTTTATCAGCAAGTTCAGCTAAACCAGCACCAAATCCGCTTCTTGTATCTTTTTTTTCTGTATAAGTAAATTTCATTTTTATTTTTTGTGCAATAGGCTTGTGGCTTTTTGCATCTAATTTTAGAGTTAAAAAATAGGTGATAAAAGAATTATATTTTAATAATCAGAAACTTCATCAAGTTCTAATTGCTGTAATGCTTTTTCCAACTGATCATCATTTGGAGCCTTACCATGCCAAGCGTGTGTCCCCATCATATAATCTATTCCTGCACCCATTTCTGTATGAAGCATAATAGCAACAGGTTTACCTTTTCCAGTTTCTGCTTTTGCTCTTTCTAGAATGCCGATTACAGCTTCTAAATCGTTTCCATTTTTTTCCTCTAAAACAATCCATCCAAAAGCTTCTAGTTTTGCATGAAGGTTTCCTAGCGTAAGAACATCTTCAGTATCTCCATCAATCTGACGACCGTTATAATCTATCGTTGAAATAATATTATCAACTTTATTAGCCGCAGCATACATTAGAGCTTCCCAAATTTGTCCTTCTTGCAATTCACCATCTCCGTGAAGAGAGTAAACTAAAGACTTGTCACCATCTAATTTTTTACCTTGAGCAACTCCTAAAGCCACAGAAAGACCTTGTCCTAAAGAACCTGAAGCGATACGAATTCCTGGTAAATGATCGTGAGTTGTTGGGTGTCCTTGTAATCTTGAATTCAGTTTTCTGAAAGTTGATAACTCTTCCACAGGGAAAAAATCAAATCTTGCTAAAGTAGAATAGATTACTGGAGAAATATGACCATTGGAAAGATAAAAATGATCTTCACCTTTTCCTTCCATTGTAAACGGTAATTTATAGTTCATTACTTTACCATACAATGCTGTGAAATATTCTGTACAGCCCAAACTTCCTCCTGGATGACCAGAATTTACAGCGTGTACCATACGCAAAATGTCTCTTCGGATTTGTGTTGCAAGAGTTTCTAACTCTTCAATGCTTTTACTCATTTTATAGGATTTATTTCGCTCGCGAATTTACGATTTTTAAATGGGTTTTGAAAATGAGATTTACGTGAAAATTAATGAACAACTATGAAGCTTTTCTATAGGTGATTTTTAGACTGTTAATAATGTATAAAATTCATTTTCAGATGTTAATTATTAATAAATTACAAAATCTTATCCTGCATTTATTTAACTTTACACCTTAAAATATTGAAAATGGAGTTAGAGTTTAAAGATCATTTAAGTCCTATTTTAAAGAAAGGAATCAAGAATTATTTAATAGATATAGATGGTACTATTACAGATGATATTCCTAATGAAGAGCCAGAAAGAATGTCTACTTGCGAGCCCTATCCAGATGCTTTAGCAACTATTAATAAATGGTATGACGAAGGTCACCAAATATGTTTTTTTACTTCTAGAACGGAAGATTTAAAACAAATTACAAAAGAATGGCTGGATAAACACGGATTTAAATACCACAGTATACTTTGTGGAAAACCGAGAGGTGGGAATTACCATTGGATAGATAATCATTTGGTAAGAGCAACAAGATACAATGGTAAATTTACAGATTTAATAGAAAAACACGTAAAAATAGAAGTTTTTAAAGATTAATAATTATGAAGATATTGGCAAATGACGGATTGGAACAATCTGGTATTGATGCTTTGCAATCTAAAGGTTTTGAGGTGATAACAAAAAAAGTAGCCCAAGAAGATTTGGAAGCGTTTATTAACGAAAATAAAATAAAAACAGTCTTAGTAAGAAGTGCTACACAAATCAGAAAAAATATAATAGATAATTGTCCAAGCATTGAAATTATTGGTAGAGGTGGAGTAGGAATGGATAATATTGATGTAGATTATGCCCGCCAAAAAGGAATTCATGTTATTAATACTCCTTCAGCATCTTCCGCATCGGTTGCTGAATTGGTTTTTGCTCACTTCTTTTCTGGAGCAAGATTTTTAGAAGATTCTAACAGGAAAATGCCACTTTTGGGGAATACAGAATTTGCAAAACTTAAAAAATCCTATACTCAAGGTATCGAATTAAGAGGGAAAACCATTGGTATTATTGGGATGGGAAGAATAGGACAAGAGGTTGCAAAATTAGCTCTTGGATTAGGAATGAGAGTAATTGCAGCAGACACAAATGTGGGAAAAGCCAGTATAAAAGTGAAGTTTTACAATAATCAATTTATTAATGTTGATATTGAAACCGAGCCTATGGAAGAGGTATTAAAACATTCGGATTTTATTACTTTGCATGTTCCCGCTCAAAAAGAAGGCTTTGTAATAGGCAAAAATGAATTTGATTTAATGAAATATGGAGTGGCTATAGTTAACTGCTCTAGAGGAGGTGTGATAGATGAAACAGCGTTGATAAACGCATTAAATTCAGGGAAAGTAGCATTTGCTGGATTGGATGTATTTATAAATGAACCAACACCTTCGCGAGAAATTCTGTCGCATGCTAAAATTTCTTTAACGCCGCATACAGGAGCTTCTACCGTGGAAGCGCAAGATAGGATTGCATTATCATTGGTGAATCAGATTTGTAGTATTTTACAAATAACTTAATCTTATTTTATACATTAAAAAAATCTGCTGAAAAGCAGATTTTTTTGTTTTTATACCATTTTACTTTTCAAAATTACTTTCCATGGTAAAGAAAATTTATTTCGTAAAGTTTTGTAGCATTATCGTTTTCTAATCAACCAAAGACCGATGAAAGTTAGGAGTCCGTTGATAATGAGTAATTCTAATCCAATTTGGAAATCTCCCAATAGTTTTCCTTGATATTTATCGATGAAAAATGAAATTGCGGGAGCTGCAATACACACATAAGGAACCAATTTATCTTTCACTTTGAATTTGGTGAAAATTCCAAAAGCAAATAAACCTAGAAGAGGCCCATAAGTAAATCCGGCAAGTTTAAGGATAAGTCCTATCATCGATTTGTCATCAATAACCTTAAAGATAACCACCATAATTAAGAAAGCTAATGCTACAATTAAATGTATATTTTTTCTGAATCTTTCTTTCTTTTTTTCGTCCCATTTTTTCTCTTTTAGACCAAAAATATCAATACAAAGTGAAGACGTTAAAGCCGTCATCGCTCCATCTGCACTTGGGAATAAGGCAGAAATTAATGCAATAATAAAGATGATGGAAATAAATCCAGGCATATGGTTTAATGCAATATCAGGAAATAATTGATCTCCCGAACTTACAACATGCTCTTGAGCTCCGTACAAATGCAATAACCCACCCATATAAAGGAATAAACCAATAACTCCCACCATAATGAAACCTAAAGTCACCATGTTTTTTTGAGAATCTTTTAAGTTGGTTACAGAAAGAGATTTTTGCATCATTTCTTGGTCAATACCTGTCATAGTAATGGTAATAAAAGCACCCGCCAAAATTTGTTTTATAAAGAAAGATTTTTCATTAGGATCTGTCCCAAACATTTTTGTTAAACCTTGTTCATTCATTGCTGTAAAACTGTCGCTTACATTTAAACCTAAATGATTCAGCATATAAACCGTACAGATAATTAACCCTAAAAGCATACAGCTAGTTTGTAAAGTATCTGTCCAAACAATTGTTTTTACACCACCTTCGTACGTATAAAGGATAATCATTGCGAGGATGACCAAAGTAGTTACAATAAATGGAACTCCTAAACTATCTAAAATACTTATTTGCAGAATATTCACTACTAAATACAATCTTGCTGTTGCTCCTACCAAACGCGAAACTATAAATATCCAAGCTCCAGATTTATAAGACATTTGTCCCATCCTTTGTTGTAGATAGCCATAAATAGAGGTTAATTTTAAACGATAATAGAGTGGGAGAAGGATGTAAGCAATTACAATATATCCAATAAGGTACCCCAAAGTAATTTGCATATAGGTGAAGCCGTCTTTTCCTACAGCTCCAGGAACACTTACAAAGGTTACCCCAGAAAGTGAAGTTCCTATCATCCCAAAAGCTACCAACATCCAGTTACTTTTTCTGTTTCCGATGAAGAAGCTATCGTTATCACTTCCTTTTCCTGTTCTGTAAGCTACCCAAAGTAATAGTCCGAAGTAGGCAACAATAATGAGCAATAATACAATTGGCGACATATATTTATTTTAATTTTCACAAATATAGTTTTTCTGAGGGATTGTAAAAAGAAAACCCTTCCAGACTTTTGTTTTCCGAAAGGGTTTTATAAAAATGTGAATTGTTTTGTATTAAACTAATACATCCTGAATTGCTGGATATTTCTTAAAAGTAGCATTGGCAAAAGGACAAAGAGGAATTATTTTTAAATTTTCATTTCGTGCAAATTCCACCGCTGCAAAAACCAATTCTTTACCGATTCCTTTACCATTGAAACCCGGATTTACTTCCGTATGGTCTATTATCATTTTATCGTTGGCCATAGAATAGGTCATTAATCCAGCCTTTTCTCCATCCCATTTAGCTTCAAAGCTTCCTTTATGTTCGTATTCTTTTCTTTCAATCTGTATCATTATTACTTATTTTATGTGGGTATTAATTACTGTATTTCCTACTAAAATTTTATGAACAGGACAAGCATCAGCAATTTTAGAAAGTCTTTGCAACTGTTCCTCAGAAAAATCAGCGTCAACAAATTCTATAGTTCTTGTCATTTTGGTTGTTTTTTCGGAGTCGGGATCTTCTAAATCCACCTCTACATTTATTTTTGTAGCAGTCCAGCCTTTTCTGTCTATATACATTTTTAGGGTAATAGCCGTACAACTTGCTAATGAGGAAGCAAGGAGTTCAGTAGGTTTAAGACCTTTATTTTCGCCTCCTTTTTCCCAGGGTTCATCAGAAATAATATGGTGTTCTCCTGCAGATATTTCCGTATAATAATTTTTTGTTCCTAATGATGCTTTTACGTTTGCAGACATTTATTTTTCTTTCTTTATTTCATAAGACAAAGCTCCAGAAGGGCATTGCTTAATTTGGTTAATCAATTCTTCATCGGTAACATTCTCACATTTTATCCAAGGTTTCTCTTTTGGATGATAAACATTCGGTAGAAGCTTAACGCAAATTCCTGAGTGGGTGCATTTTTCGGGCTTCCAAACTACATTTACTTTATCATTCGGATATTTATGTACTTTTTCCATGATTTTTATTCATTAAATGATTTTTCAATTCTTTTATCGGGAACCAACCATAAAACGGCTACAATATAATAACAAGCGATTCCTAAATATGGGTAGAAAAAGGAAAAAAAAATCCCTAAAACATACAATACTAAAGAAGTTATTTCTTTCCATTTAGATTTTATAGCTGTATTTAAAACAGATTCTTTTCCTTCGTTTTTTTCCGCTAGATTCTCCAACACGGTGTAAGCAAGTGCGCACATCATCACTATAAATCCATAAGCCGCTACAGGATTTTTAGAAAAATGAGTTTCTCCTATCCAATTTGTGGCAACAGGTAAAAGCGAAAGCCAAAATAAAAGGTGCAAATTGGCCCAAAGAATTTTACCATTGACTTTTTTTATAGCCTGAAATAAATGATGATGATTGTTCCAATAAATTCCTACATAAATAAAACTAAAAATATAGGATAAGAATTTGGGAAGTAAAGGTTTTAAACTCTCCCAAGAATTCCCCTCTGGAACTTTAAGTTCCAAGACCATTATGGTAATGATAATCGCTAAAACACCATCACTGAAAGCTTCTAAACGCCCTTTTGTCATTAGTTTTTGTTTTTTTATTTTCTGTCCAAAACTGATTTAGGTAACGGAACGTATTCGTTTTCATCACCTGGAACTAATGGGAAAGCTTCATGGTTTTGATCAAACCAGTTGATTTTTGCTTGTTCTATAAGTTCTTTATCTGAGTTGACAAAATTCCAATAAATATATCTTTCTTCTTCAAAAGGTTCACCTCCAAATAAATAAACACAAGCGTTTTCACTCATTTCAAATGAGCAAAGATTGGCGTTTTTTGCAATCAGAAGCTGTTTAGAACCATACGTGTTTCCTTCAATATTTACCGTTCCCTCTAAAACATACATCGCAACTTCACCAAATAAATCCTTTCCTATATTAATTGTTTTTTGCTCCTTGGTTTTAATTTCTATAAAGAAAAGAGGACTCTGAACAGGAACTGGAGATTTCTTGCCGAAAGCTTCCCCCGCAATTAATTTATATTCTACATCATCTTCCGTCCAAGTCGGAATGTCATCCGCTTCGGTATGGTGGAATGTAGGTTCAGATTGTTCTAAATGTTTAGGAAGTCCCACCCAAATTTGAAAACCATGCAAAGATTTATCTGTAGTTCGCAAATATTCGGGAGTTCTTTCCGAATGTACCACACCTTTTCCTGCATTCATCCAATTTACAGCACCAGGTTTTATTTCAATAGCGCTTCCCAAACTATCTCTATGGAAAATAGAGCCTTCAAAAAGATAAGTGAGGGTAGATAAACCAATATGCGGATGCGGAGCAACATCAAGATTTTGGAAATTCTTTAATTGCACAGGTCCCATATGATCTATAAAAACAAATGGTCCAACAGCTCGTTTTTCTCTAAATGGGAGTAATCTTCCCACTAAAAAATTACCAATATTGGCTGCTTTTTCTTCTAATATTAATCCAATATTTGACATGATTTTTCTTGCTTATAATTCATTAAAATTAGGGAAATTTTCATCAACAATGCGTTTCCATTCTGGGTGTTTTTTGATATAAGCAAAAACATAAGGACAAAATGGAAGCAGTTTTTTTCCTGATTTTTCTATATAATATAATGTTTTTTCAACCACAGCAGCTGCAGCTCCTGTTCCGGTTAATTCTGGTTCGGCTTCGGTGTGTACAAGAGCAATGTTGTTTTCTTTTTCTTTAAAATCGATAAAAGCAAAGTGTCCATCCACATCTATTTCGAAACGACTTTTATTTTCGTTTTTTACTAAAGCTATATTTTCAAATTCTGGTTTCATATTTTTGTCTTTTTTTAAGTTCTAAAAATTAGTCTTCTAAATAACCGAATTTTCCTGTATTGAAATCTTCAAAAGCTTGAATAATTTCTTCTCTTGTATTCATTACAAAAGGACCATGCGGAAAGATAGGTTCATTAATAGGTTTGCCGCTAATAATAAGCACTACAGCATCTTCTGTTGCTTCAATATTAAATTCTTCACCTTTATTTTCAAACAAAACAAAACTGATTATCCGTTTAATTACCTAATCCTGTAATATTAGCAACAATAAGCTTTTCAAAAAGTCTGTCGCCAAAATATCTACGGTTTAGCTTATAAACAAACTCATTGAGGTATAATTGGAGATATTTC
>JAEWOR010000003.1 GCA_023399595.1 Bacteroidota bacterium
AGGATTTAAAACAAGAATATTAGCTAAAATAACCGCTCTAACTGTGATACAACTCATTAATAAACAAAACAACAGAAATATTAACAATTTAAAAATTAGTATTGCCTAAATGCACTACGGGTTAATTAATGATGTTGTTATTAATGTAGTTTAGAAGTAAAAATGAAATGTTTTTCAGGGTGGTTTTTAACCGCCCTTTTTTGCATATAAATATTAATGAACTCCCAAATTTATAGATCACTAAGAATAATAAAGACTAAAATAAGAATTATCAGTGTTGGTTTAGTTGTAGAATAGGGAAAATATTGTAAACAAAAAAGGAAGCGATAAAGCTTCCTTTTGTAGTCTATAGGGGAATCGAACCCCTGTTGCAAGAATGAAAATCTTGAGTCCTAACCACTAGACGAATAGACCGTTGTTTTTAGGAATGCAAAAATAGAAATGATTTTCGAATTATGCAACTTTTTTTTGTTATTTGAACCTTTTTTCTATCACCGCATTTTTAATGCCTTTATTTTCAACTTCTTTCAAAAGTTTAATGGCATCTTCCAAAGTGTTGGCTTTTCCGTAATTGTAATAAAAAATGCCGTTTTCTTTATTTCTGTCCACGTTTTTAAGACTGAGCAAAATAGGATTATTGCTACTTAATTTATCTTTTCCAGCATATACTTCTATTGTATAAAAACCAGAGCTTAATTTTTGATTTGGCATGAAACCCACAGAGAATGCATTTCTAAATCCAGCATCTTTGGCTGTTTTTACATTACTATCTCTTACAGAAGCAAGATTCGTTACTGCGTAATAATATTTATAAAGGCCGTTTTCTTTAAGGGTAAGAATGTAGTTCAAGCCTTTTAGTTCTGGATCTCCCTCATTGTATTTTATTGGAGAACTCATTAATAAGATTCTGAAATCATTTCTTAGAGGCGTCTCATCAACTTTTTTAGGTTGCTGAGTGTTTTTAGTATAATTATCATCTGTGTTGCCTGCTTTTCTATCTATTCCTTTTTTATAAGAAATAATAGCTTGGTAAATACTTTGTGCAATTTCGTTTTGTCCTTTTTCAGAAGAGATATAGGCAGCATCTTCTCTGTTGCTTATAAATCCCATTTCTATAAGAACAGAAGGCATGGCATTTCTTCTTAAAACGTGTAAGTTTTGTTGTTTTACTCCTCTTGAAAATCTCTTATCCTTTTTTTCGAAATTTTCTTCCACAAAGGCTCCAAAGATTAAGCTTTTCTCGAGATATTTACTTTGTTGAAGTTTTAATGCGATTAAGTTTTCTGGTGAATCACCGTTAGCAAAAGTCTGCTTGTCTTTTTCGTCAAGGTAAATTACATCATTTTCAGCTTTTGCTACTTCAAGATTTTCTTTGTTTTGATCTGGACCTTGAACAAAAGTTTCAGTACCATAAGGCGCAGATCTTTGGTTTGCATTTACGTGAATAGAGATAAATAAATCAGCTTTACTTCTATTCGCAAGGGTGGTTCTATCCGTTAAGCTAGGATATTCATCAATTTTTCTTGTGTATATTACTTTATAGTCTTTTTGTGACTCTAAAAGTTTTCCTACTTTCAAGGTTACAGCTAAGGTGATGTCCTTTTCTGCTAAATAACCTAAATCAGAATACGTTCTGTTAGCACCAATGTCTTTCCCTCCATGTCCTGCATCTAGAACTACAGTGAATTTTTTTTGAGAAAATAAAAGACCTGAAAATACCATTAAAAAGATGGTTGTGAATATTTTGATATAAAATCTTTGCGGATTCATATTAGAATTTTAAAAATTGTATTAATTTTGAGCCCAAATTACAAGGAGATAACATTGCATAAAGCCCGCTTCAAAAATATATTACAAATTCCAATTATCCTAATTTTTAACAATTTTTTAGCACAGAAAAGTCCTGGGAATTTGTTAGAAAATAAGATAGTTGGCGATACTATTCCCCAAAAGGATACAATTATTCAAAAGCCAGAGCGATTGGAGAGTATCTTATACAAGAAAGCGGAGTCTATAAGTAGGGATTTTCCTAAAAAAATGATTTTCCTAAAAAGAAAGGCTCAAGTACAATATCAAGATATGCAAATTGATGCTGATTATATTAGCATTGATGAGTCTAAGAATTTAATTTTTGCGAGAGGAAAACAAGATTCCACAGGAAGAATTATTGAACCTGTAATTACTACGCAAGCTGGTAAAAAATACGAAACAGATCAGTTTAACTACAACTACAAAACCAAACAAGCTATTGCTTTCAACGCAAGAACCGAAGAAAGTGAAGGGGTAATTGTAGCAGATAAAACCAAAAAGTATAACGATTCTGTCTTCTTTATGCGAAGAGGAAAATATACTACCGACGACTATTTCATTAAAAAGAAAGATACTGTTGCTGATTATTATTTATTAGCTCCTCATATTAAACTTATAAAAGGCAAAAATAAATCTCAGGTGGTTACAGGACCAGTTCAGATGTATATAGAGGAAGTTCCCACACCTCTTATTATGCCGTTTGCTATTTTACCGTTTTCAGATAAAAGGTCTGCTGGGATTCTTATTCCAAGTTTTGGAGAAAGACAGGATGTAGGTTTTTTCTTAAACGGTTTAGGGTATTATCAACCTATTGGTGAGCATTTTGATATAAAAATACTCGCTGATATTTATACCAAAGGAAGTTGGAATTTTAAACCTGAACTGAACTATATTAAAAAATACCGATATAATGGTAATTTTTCTGCGGATATAGGAACTATGGTTAGAGGAATAAAAGGATTACCAGAATACAACAAATCTAATACCTATAGAATAGCTTGGAGACATTCTCAGGATATGAAAGCCAATCCTTTCCTCAATTTTTCTGCGTCTGTAGACATTGTAAGCACTAAATTCTATAACAATACGGTTAATAATAACTATATTTTTAATCAAAATGTACTGAATACGCAACAAAACTCTAGTTTAAGTTTAACAAAACGTTTTCTTAATTTACCTATTACAATTACAGGAAACGCATCTTACTCTCAGAATTTTGCCACTGGAAATGCGGATTTAAGATTGCCACAATTGAATGTTGCAGTTAACCAATTTTATTTATTTAAATCTAAAACAGGGGTTAGAGAAGGTTTATTGGAGAATATTACGGTAAATACAGGCCTTAATCTTAATAATTTTGTTACCACTCAGGAAGGGGAATTGTTTAAGAAAGAAATGTGGGATAAACTTCAAACAGGTATAAAAAACAATATCCAAATTGGAACCAACACTACCATTGCAAAATATTTTACTTTTAGTGTAAATGCAACTATTGATAATGCATTTACTACCAAAAGCACCACAAAATTTTATGATCCACTAGAAAATAAAGAAGTAGCAAGGATTGATAAAAAAGTAGCAGGTTATTCCACCTATTCTGCAGGCGCAAGTTTACAGACTATTGTTTACGGACAAGCTAACTTTAAAAAAGGTTCGGCTATAGAAGCAATTAGGCATGTTGTTACTCCAAGTATTGGTTTTACGTATTCTCCAGATTTTGGAAATCCAAAGTTTGGGTATTACAAAAACTATTACAATGCTTATGGTGCTTTAACGCCCTATTCTATTTTTGATGGTGGAATTATTGGCACACCTTCAAACGGTGAAGTTGGATCTTTAAATTTTAATATTGGTAATAATATTGAAATGAAGGTGAGGTCTAAATCAGATTCTACAGGGGTGAAAAAAGTAAAGATTTTCGAATCTTTAAATGTTTCTGGAGGGTACAACTTTGCCGCAAAATCTCATCCTTGGTCAATATTTAGTATCAATGGTCAATCTTCGTTTTTTGATAATAAACTAAGTGTTAATACTAGTTTAAGTTTAGATCCTTATAGAATAGAGTTTTTACCAGGTCAAGACACAGGTATAAGAACGGAAGATTTTGGATATTTTAATCTTCAGGGTTTCAATATGCAGATGAGTTTTCCTTTAAGCAGTGAGCTTTTTGGTGCTAAAGCCAAGAAGAAAAAAAGCGAAAAAGAAAATAATGATGCTGTAAATGAAAACGAAAACATTGATATTAAAGAGGGTAAAGAAGAAAATAAAACTGATGACAGTGATTTAGCGGCTAAATATTCTAAAAAAGGAGAAATTAGAAATGAGAATTATTATTTTGATGATGATAATTATGCTCGTTTTGAACAACCTTGGACGCTTAATCTTACAGCAAGTTATTCTTATTCAAAATCATTGAGTAAATTTGGAAATAAAGTGGCGTCTATTGGTTTGGATGGCTCTATAAAACTTACTCCCTATTGGAACATCAATGGTAGTACGCATTACGATGTTATTAGTAAAGACCTCGCTTATACAAGACTTGGTTTTTCAAGGGATCAAAGAAGTTTCACCATTACTTTCAACTGGGTTCCTTTTGGACAATATAAGGTTTATGATTTCTTCATCGGAATTAAAGCGAATATCCTAAAAGATGCCCTTAAATATAAGGACAGGAGTTTCACGCAACCCAATGCTCCATTCTAGCAAGTTGAATATTGATATTTTTAGTTTTATATTTGCACGAAATAAATTTAATTATTCATGAAGAAAATAATATCTACAGAAAATGCTCCTGCAGCAATTGGACCTTACTCACAAGCTAATATGGCTAATGGAGTTTTGTATATTTCTGGTCAAATTCCAGTAGATCCTGCAACAGGAAAATTAGTTGAAGGTATTGAGAAAGAAACACATCAGGTGATGAAAAATCTTCAAGCTATACTTACAGAAGCAGGAATGACTTTTAAAAATGTTGTAAAAGCAACAATCTTCCTTAAAAGTATGGATGATTTTGCTGTTATGAATGATATTTATGCTTCATATTTGGATCAAGATGCTTTTCCTGCAAGAGAAACTGTACAAGTTTCTTGTCTTCCAAAAAATGTGGATATTGAAATCTCTATGATTGCTCATCAAGACTAATGAGTTTTTTAAGGAATACATTTGCGGTACTTTTCGGATTAGCGATTTCTACGTTAATCATTACATTGGGAATAAGAATTAATCCTAACTGGATTACCTTTGAGGCTTTTTCTCCTTTTGAGCATTGGGAACATTTCCTAAAAAGTGTTCAGAATGATAAATCTTTTTTTGGTTTCTTGCTTTTTATTTCTGGTTTGGCTGCTACAGTTGGAGGAGTTGCTACTGCTATCATTGTAAAATATGCCAAGGTGGCTTATGCTATCTTAATTGGTTTTATAATGTTGTTTATAGCAATGTTGGACGTTATTATTTATCCTTACCATCCAACATTTTATAAAATATGTATTTTCCTTACGTTTTTCCCTTTTGCATGGATGGGAGGTAAAATTGTTGAGGTAATCTATGAAAGGAAAAAGAAAAGACAAACTATTGAACGTATGAATAGTAAAAAATAAAAAACGCCGCAATTTGCGGCGTTTTTATTTTGTTATCTTAAACCAGTTTATGGCATTTTAAATCCTTTGGTGTAGATTCTACCATATTCATCCACGAATTTTACCTGAACGTTTCCTTGGTATTTATCTAGAATTTTTTCTACATCCTTCTGAGAGTTTACAGGCTTTCCGTTAATTTCTATTACAATATAGTTGTCAACAACCCCTATTTTAGACATTTCACTTCCTTCAATTACATTTTTTGCAATAACACCGCTATTTAAACCGTAATCAGTTTTAAATTTTTCACTTAGTGGCTCGAAATCTGAACCAATTTTTTCAGTCACTCCTAAATCGGCTTTCGATCTTGCAGAAGTTCCTCCTTTCTGGTCTTTTAATGTTACTGTAGTGGTAGTTTCTTTACCGTTTCTTTGATACGTTACTTGTACTTTATCTCCAGGTCTTTTGCTTCCAACAGACATAGATAAATCAGCAAAATCAGTAATGTTCATATTATCAACCTTAGTAATAACATCTCCTTTTCTAATTCCAGCATTTTCCGCACCGCTATTATCCGTTACTGATGTTACATAAATCCCTGAACCATTTTTAATATTGGTTTTGTACTGTCGGTTGTAAGAGGCAACTTGTCTTTCATCCGAAAGGTCTAATGAAGAAACACCTAAAAAGCCTCTTTGTACAATACCGAATTTCTTAATGTCTTCCACCACTTTTCTTGCCAAGTTGGCAGGAACTGCAAAGCCATAACCTTGATAATAGCCGTTTGTTGAAGAAATTGCAGAGTTAATACCAATAAGTTCACCATTTACATTTACCAAAGCTCCTCCGGAGTTTCCTGGGTTAATAGCGGCATCCGTTTGTAAGAAGCTTTCAATAGGGTTGGTTGCAGTGCCTTGGCTTCCTAGAATTCCAATTCCTCTACCTTTTGCAGAAATAATTCCCGCTGTTACCGTTGAATTTAATCCTAGTGGATTTCCTACAGCTAAGACCCATTGTCCCACTTCCACATTATCCGAATTAGCAAAATTTAAGTACGGAAGCCCTTTTTCTTCAATTTTTAATAAAGAAATATCGGTGTTGGGGTCTGTTCCAACTAAGGTTGCGATATAAGATTTTTTGTTGCTTAAAACTACTTCTAGTTTATTAGCGCCTGCCACAACGTGGTTATTGGAAATAATATAACCATCA
Organism: Bacteroidota bacterium; assembly: GCA_023399595.1. Classification (GTDB taxonomy): domain Bacteria; phylum Bacteroidota; class Bacteroidia; order Flavobacteriales; family Weeksellaceae; genus Chryseobacterium. The sequence continues at coordinate 6,594 of JAEWOR010000003.1, forward strand.
GGTGAAATAATTACTCCCGAGCCTAGACCCGAAGGCATATTATCTGGTGTACGTTGGTTTTGTCGTTGCTGTCCTCTTCCATTTCCTTGTGGTCCAAAAAAGAAATCAAACAAATCTTGTTCAGAAGCTCGGCTTGAAGAAGTTTTGTTTTGGTAATTTTTTATGGTTACAACTGCAGGAACAGTGGTTTTAGAGGCTTTTACAAAATCATCTCCTACAGCACCTGTATTCAGTCCTACAAAAGAAACATTGTTGGAAGGCTTAAAAAAAGAGTAATCTTCTGAGCCTGAATTTTTATCAAAATATTGAATTGCTCCAAAAGTGGTAGCTCCAGATACAACTCCTACAAAAGCGAATGGTAATAGTTTTTTAAAAGTATTCTTCATTGTATATCTCCTTTTTTTTAATATTTTTTTTGATATTTGATTTAGCAAATTTAATGCTAAATAAGTGTTAAATTCAAGTCTAAAGTTGCAGTTTTAACTAAAATTTAACATCAATTAAATCTTTTTGTCATTTATGTGACAATAAAGTCGTGTTTTAAACCTAAAATTCTGTGTTTATTGAACCAAAACCAAGCCATTCTATTTATTGTACTGACTTTTTGTCCAAGAGTTTTGAAGAATTTGCTTATCTTTGCAAAAATTTTTCTCACTTAAAACGTTTATAGCATGCAACTGTACAACATCTTAAGCGCAGAAGAAAGAGCTCAACTTATTGATGAAGCTGGTAAGGAACGCCTTACATTGTCTTTCTATGCGTATGCCAAAATTGAAAATCCTAAAAAATTTCGCGACGATTTATTTATAGCTTGGAATGCACTTGATGCACTTGGCCGTATTTATGTTGCTCATGAAGGTATTAACGCTCAAATGAGTGTTCCAGCGGATCAATTTGAGGCTTTTCGCGATACGTTAGAAGTATATGATTTTATGAAAGGTATTCGTCTCAATGTAGCAGTAGAGCAAGATAATCACTCTTTTTTGAAGTTAACAATTAAGGTTAGAAACAAAATTGTAGCAGATGGTTTGAATGATGAAACTTTTGATGTAACCAATAAAGGTATTCATTTAAAAGCTCAAGAATTTAATAATATGCTTGAAGATCCTAACACAATTGTGGTGGATTTCAGAAATCATTACGAAAGTGAAGTAGGCCATTTTGAAGGAGCTATTACGCCAGATGTAGAAAACTTTAGAGAAAGTTTACCTATTATTAATGATCAACTTCAAGACTTTAAAGAAGATAAAAATTTATTAATGTATTGTACAGGAGGTATTCGTTGTGAAAAAGCGAGTGCTTACTTCAAACATCAAGGTTTTAAAAATGTATTCCAATTAGAAGGTGGAATTATTGAATATACCCGTCAGATAAAAGAAGAAAATATTACAAGTAAATTTATTGGTAAAAACTTTGTATTCGATCATCGTTTAGGAGAGAGAATTACCGATGATATTATTGCGCAATGTCACCAATGTGGAAAACCTTGTGATAACCATACCAATTGTGCTAATGATGCTTGTCATTTATTGTTTATCCAATGTGATGAATGTAAAGCTGCAATGGAAAACTGTTGTTCTTCTGAATGTCAGGAAACCATTCACTTACCTTGGGAAGAGCAAGTAGCGAAAAGGAAAGGTCTTCAGGTTGGAAATAAGGTTTTCAGAAAAGGAAAATCTGAAGCCTTGAAGTTTAAAAAATCTGGAGATTTAACAACTCAATCTTTAGGAAAAGCAAAACCTGAAACCAAAGATATTCGTCAAAAAATAAAGGTTAAAAAGACTTTATTAGGAAAAGCGGAACATTATTTTACCAAATCAAAAATTACGCAATTTTTAATGGAGAATAGTGAGATTTCAGTAGGAGATAAGGTTTTAATTTCTGGACCCACCACGGGAGAACAAGAATTTGTAATTACAAATTTGTTTGTAAACGGAGCTCCAAGTGAAACGGCAAAAGAAGGAGATCAAATAACATTTGAAGTTCCTTTCCGAACTCGTTTATCTGATAAATTATATAAAATTTTACCAGTTTTAGAAAATGCATAATTTTATGTTAAAAGCTGAACTCAGAAAGAAATATTTACAAAAAAGAAAAGCCTTGTCCAATGATGAGGCTTTCTTGTTATCAGAAAAAATTTTTAAGAATTTTATTAATTATTTTAAGCCTAAAAAAGGTGATAAAATCCATATTTTTATTGCTATAGAAAAGTTTAAGGAAATTAATACTCATTTTTTTATTTCTTATTTTTTGAGTCAAGAAATAAGAGTTTTTGTTCCAAAAATTATGGGAAATGATATTATTTCAGTTGAAATTTTTAAAGATACAGAATACAAAACCAATGAATGGGGAATTTCTGAACCTATTTCAAATATCGATTCTAAAGTTTTAGATTTTGATTATGTGCTTACGCCATTATTATATTGCGATAGTAAAGGAAATAGAGTGGGTTATGGAAAAGGTTTTTACGATGCTTTTTTTGAGGGTCTTACACAAAATGTAAAAAAAATCGGAGTTAATTTTTTTAACCCCGATAAAGATATTGATGATGTTTGGGAAAATGACATCCCTTTAAATTATCTTGTTTTACCCACGACAGTAGTGTCTTTTACGGGTTTGGTATAGAATTTCAGGAAGAAGAATTTGAACTCTTTGTTGGGGTTTTTAGGAGTTGCTACAGAAACTAAAACGTATTGTGCGAATTTATCGAATACACCTAATGATTTCTTATTGTTATCAAAATATTCAACATTCAATTTTGCATAATCTATAGTGTCTTTTCCTATCACTTCTTTGAAAACATTTAATGTGTTTACTTTAGCATCTTTTACTTTCAGGCTGTCGAGCTCAGTAAACATTCTTTTAAAGGTAAGCGAATCTGGTTTATAGAAATAACTTTGCATTTGAGTGTATATAGCTGAATCTATCTGTGTATTTCTTTTTCCAGATCTATACAAATTTGCGAGATCCAATACCTCTTGTGTTTTTTGCAATGTAATAGAATTAATGGCTTGAAGGCTGTCCATTTGTTTTGCAGGATAGCTTTTTTTATTGTTGCTATTTCTCAGTTTTTCAAGATCGCTTATTTCTTCCTTTTTTGTACATGAAAAAACGGCGAATATGATTAACAAAGAAAATAAAAAGTTAATTATTTTTCTCATTGCTATTAATTTTGAATTTTATTAAAATAATTTTACCATCCTTGTCTTTTTTCATTTCTATAACATTTAAGTTTTTTAGAGATGTTGTTGGTGTGGTAACAAGGTTAATGTATTTTTGTTTGCTCAAGGTTTCAAGACCATAAATATCGTTGTCGAAAACTTGATAAATAGTAGCGTCATTTCTTATTCTAGTACTCAGTTGACTTCTTTTTTGCATCAACTGTGCATTTTGTTCAGTTTCATCTCCTTTTAAGTCTTTTTTAGAGAAATAGAGTACAGCCATCTTATAATCATCAGGATTGAGTTCTATTGTTTCTTCTTCAAGAGCGTTTTCTAAATTCCTATTGATGACTAAATTTTCATAAACTGGTGAAGAAATTTCCATTTTTAGGGCTTTGTCTTTAGTGGCGTATTTAAAACATTCACCTTGCTTTATTCTATAAAATATAGGAGATTCATTTTCCTTATACACTTTTATTTCTAATTCATTTTGAATTGGAGAATTCCTATCAGCATCTTTAAAACAATAAGTGTATGTAGTCTGGAAAATTTGATCTTTAAAGCCTAATACACCTACTAAAAGTGCCAAAATCGTTGAAATTCCTAGCCAAGCATATTTTTTTATGCTAGAAATAGGTTTTTGTATATTGGTTTTTTGGTTAGGGATTTGAATTTCAGAGTTTTCATTAATGTTCTGATTTTCATATATGTTTTTTTGTATATCTTGGTTTTCAATTTTGAAATCAATCGCTTTTGTAGTGTTTTTTAGTGAAGAAGGGATTTTTTGTTCATCATCTTCAAGTTTTTCTATAGTATTATCTATCTCAGGCAAACTTTCATTGTTATCAGAAAGTAATTCATCAGCAAAAAGATGTTGTTTTTTGAAATCATACCATGAACTATAACCTGCATAAATACTCAATAAATTGAGCATGTCTATTCTTGGTAATTTGGAAACAGGGGAGTTCTTGAAATAAGTATAAAAAGATTTTTCGCTAATATTTCCTTTGGCTTTTTTTCTTAAGTCTTCTTGAAAATAGATAATATCAATACCCTTCCATTTAGAAATATTTTCAAATGAAGGTGTGTTTTCTTTTAAAAATTCGGCTTGAACTTGATTTTTTAGTTGTTCGAAGTGTAATAAATCTAAATCTGTCAATGCAGTAAAATTATTTAAAGTACTGAAAATCAGTATATTTTATTTGTAAAATTGTTTTACAAATGTATTACAATTATTTTTCTTAGACAAATTTGATGCTTGTCATACCTTTGTCATGTTCAAAAGATGTGAATAACAAAACTTTGAACAATTAAAAGAGAAACAAATATACAATTTAACAAATTAAATTTAATTTTTATTATGAAAAAGTCATTATTCGTAGCTGGTATCGCTGCTTTAGCTCTTGTAGCTTGTAAAAAAACTGAAACTACTGACGCTACTGCTGCTACTGATTCTGCTGCTGTTGTAGTTGATTCTGCTGCTGCTACTGTTGATTCTGCTGCTGCTGTTGTTGATTCTGCTGCTACTGTTGTTGCTGAAGGTGCTGCTGCTGCTGCAACTACTGCTACTGACGCTGCTGCTACTGCAACTGATGCTGCTAAAGAAGCTAAAGAAGCTGCAAAAGAAGAAGTTAAAAAATAATTAATAATATTATTATTATTATTAATGAAGCCGGTTCTTTCAGAGAACCGGCTTTTATTTTTAATTATAAGGGATAATATATTATATCTTTTGACGCAATGTTTCATAACATGAAATAGCAACTGCATTGCTTAAGTTTAAAGAATCTATACTTCCAGACATTGGAATTAATGTGTTTTCTCCTTTATAATTCCAAAATTCACTTAAACCTGAATGTTCTGTTCCAAATAATATTGCTGATTTTTGAGTGAAATCTTTGGTCTGTAGGTTTTCTGAAGTTTCATCCATAATGGTAGTATAGATGTTGTACTGATGTTGTTTCAAAAAAGATAAAGTTTCTTCATTGGTAGCTGAGAAAATATTCATTCCGAAAAGACATCCAACACTAGAGCGAATAACATTGGGATTGAAAAAATCTGTTTTTCCATCGGAAACAATAAGGGCGTCTATCCCAAAAGCTTCACAACTTCTTAAAATAGCTCCTAGATTTCCTGGTTTTTCAACTCCTTCCACTACAATAATCGTAGAATTATCTTGAGGTTTGAAATCTTTGAGAGAAAAGTCTTTAATGTTGTAGATACCAATAATTCCTTCTGAACTTCCTCGATAAGCAATTTTTTCATAAACTTTTTCGGTTACGAAATGTATTTTATTTTCTGGTAATTTTCCCTTAAAAATGTTCTCGCAAATGTAGAAGTCTATCGCTTCAAAACCAAAGTTTATTGCTCTTTCGTTTTCTTGTTGACCTTCCACAACAAATACATTAGATTTTTTTCTAAATCTGTTGTCGGTGTTGAGTTTGGTAAGGTATTTTATTTTTTCGTTTTGAAAACTCTCTATAATCATAATGCAAAATTAATAAAATACTATTCAGATTGTGTGTTTAAGGATTGTTCTATTAAACTTTGTGGAAGTTCTTTTTTGTTTTTTAGTCCTAAAGATTTTATTTTCTGGGTTTGAATAATTAAATTATCATTTCCTGTGTACAATTGTTTATAAGCATCATTGTAAACTGCTTTTGCTTGATCTAAATTTTTTCCTACTTTTTCCAAATTCTCTACAAATCCTACAAATTTGTCATATATTTTAGCTCCTCTTTCTGCAATTTCCAAAGAATTTTTATTTTGATATTCGCGTTTCCATAAATCAGCTATTAATTTTAATGAAGTAATTAAGTTGCTTGGATTAAGAAGCAAAATTCTTCTTTCGTAGGCGTAATTCCATAAATTTTGGTCGGTTTGCATGGCTGCAATATAAGCAGGTTCGCTTGGGATAAACATCATTACAAAATCCAAAGATTTACCATAGTCGTCATAAGCTTTTTGACTCAACTGATTAATGTGGTTTTTAATGGATGATAAATGTTGATTCATTTTTATCTGATGAATTTCAAGATCGGTTTCGTCCACTAATTCTATGAAAGCGCTTAAAGAAACTTTAGAATCTATAATCACATTTCTTTCATCGGGATACTTTACAACTGCATCGGGACGCATTTTTTTACCTGAGAATTCTGAGAATAAGGCTTTGTTGTCTTCATCTTTGAGTTCGTGTTCCAAGAAGTATTCTCTTCCTTTTACTAAGCCAGATTTTTCTAAAATGCTTTCCAAAATCATTTCGCCCCAATTTCCTTGGGTTTTGCTTTCTCCTTTTAGGGCTTTGGTGAGTTTTCTGGCATCTTCGGAGATTTGTTGGTTCAGAAGCGCTAGTTCTTTTACCTTTTCCGAAAGTGAAAAACGTTCTTTATTTTCTTTTTCATAAGCTTCATTCACTCTGTTTTTGAGTTCGGACAGTTTTTCCTGAAATGGTTCAAGAATGTTTTTAAGATGAGTTTGATTAAGGTTTGTGAATTTTTCCGTTTTCTCTTCTAAAATTTTGTTGGCTAAATTTTCAAATTGTAATTTTCCTTCTTCCTGAATTTTTTTAATTTCTTCTTTTTGGTGTTCCAACGATTGTTTTAGAAAATTATTTTCAGCAGAAACTTTTGAGAATTCGTTTTTTAAATCGTTTAAAAGGTCAGTGTGCTGAAGAAGAAGTTCTTTTTCATGATGGATATTTTGAGTTAAATCAGCAATTTTAAGATTAGCGTTTTCTAATTCTGATTGAGTTTTAATATTCAAATGATTTAATTCATCGTAAAAAGTCCTTGAAACAGAAGATGCTCTTGCGAAAAAATACATTAAAACAGCTCCTAAAATTCCTCCGCCAAAAAATATCAATAACAGATAAGTGATTTCCATTTTTCAAAATTACAAAACCGAAAAATATTTTTAGGGTTTAATCTTAAAATAAAAAAGATAGATGAAAAATGATTACATTTGAATAAAAATAAAATGGGTTTTTCTGTAGGTCCTTTCAATCTAATTGCAATATTGCTTGTTTTTATTATACTTTTTTTAGGAGCTGTTTATTGTATTGTTAAAAAGAAAATGGGGATTCTTTCTATTTTAACAATTTTAATTTTTCCAATTGCTGGATCGTTAATTATTATTCTTTACAGTATTTTTAACTGGAACGAAAAGGAATTGTTGAGTTAATAATTTTTTATTTTCACTAAAAACTCAATATTTTTCACCACATCGTTGCTTTCATAATTTTTTAGTTCTTTAATTAAGTTTGAACCGACTAATTTTGGATGTAAAATTTGTGTGGTTCCTTTTGCAGCGGCATAATCAACAATATTAAATATAGGGTTTTTAAAGAAATTAGGGTGTTGGAGGAAATTACGGCGGTTGCCCAAGACGTTTCTCTTGCTTTATTAATAGCAAAATCTAAAACGGCATTATCTTGTCCATTGCTAATTTTATCAATTAATTCTACAGGGTAGCAAATTTTATTGAGAGAATCTTGAGCGTTTTGACTAATTGAAGAGATTATAGTATTAATTTTTTCAAAATCATTTTTCAATGGGTTTATTTTGCCGTAAAGCATAATGGAAGTTGCTGAAATTCCTAAGTCTAGATTAATATGAGCGTTCATTCCTAAGAAAATGTGCTGTAAAATATGGAGATTTTGTTCTTGGTGGCTTCAAAAGTAATATATCAGGAGTTTGAACATTTGCCCAGTTTTTGATGATTTTTTTTTCCTTCTTTGGCGAGTTTTCCAATATTATTAAGGTGTCCTCTCATGAGCTCAGACATTTTATTTTTATCCTCGATTTTTTTTTTCCTGTGGTGAGCATGGCAATATAATAGGCTTTCATTCCATATTGATTTTCACCTAAAAAATGTGCCAGTTTTTGATTAAAGAATGCTGTGGTTTTGTTTGTAGAAGTAGCATCTTGATCTGCTTATCCTGTTTCTCTGTTTTTACCTTTTGTGGTTACGCAAGAAACTAAACTTAAACTAGCGATAATAAAAGGTGAATATTTTTTCATTTTTTAATCATTTTAAATCGGATTAGATAAAGTTTTTAGTTTTAATGAGCAAAGAACAGTAAAAAACTATTCTTTTATTCTTAAAAATTCTTTTGCGAGTTCAATCATTTTTGGATCACCTGTGTATTTTCCTCTTTCATCTGAAAGTTTCACTGTGGGAATCCATTCATTATTAATGCTTTTTACACCAATAAGCTTCATTACGATATTCATAGGTTTTAATCCAACATCATTAGTGAGGTTGGTTCCTATTCCAAAAGAAATTCCTATTTTTTCTTTACAATAATTGGTGATTTCTTCTACCTTTTCAAGATTTAAAGCATCAGAGAAAATAATGTATTTAAATAAAGGATTAATGCCGTTGTTTTGATAATGAGCGATGGTTTTATCTGCAAACTCTAATGGATCGCCGCTGTCATGACGAACTCCATCAAAAAGTTTTGCAAATTTTTTATCGAATTGTTGGAAGAAAACATCAGTGGTATAGGTGTCTGAAAGAGCAACCCCTAAATCACCTCGGTAAACATCTACCCAATGTTCTAATGCTAAAGAATTGGCCATTTTGAATCCAAATTCAGCTGCATGAAACATAAACCATTCGTGAGCGTGTGTTCCGATGGGTTTTACATTGTATTTCATGGCGAAATGAATGTTTGAAGTTCCTATAAATGTAGATTCTTTCTTTTGCGAAAGAGTTTCCATTACTAGATTTTGAACTTTATAAGAATGTCTTCTTCGGGTCCCGAATTCAGCAAAGGTTACCCCTAAAGAATTCAATTGATGGGCTTTTTCTAAGGTTTTATTCATCACAGCTTCATTGGAATCCCGTTCCATATGTTTCATTTCGTAATGCAGTTCGCTTATCAGCGCTAATAAAGGAACTTCCCAAAGGATTGTACGGTACCAAAGTCCTTCAACGCTAACTTTTAATTCATTTTCAGTTTGTTCTATTTTTACTTCAGATGGGTCGTAATGGTAACCTTCTAAAAAATCTAGATAAGGTAAGTCTAAATAAGGGCAAGTTTGTGCAAGAAATTTCTTTTCGTCTTTGGTGAGTTTGAGTTCGGCCATTTTATTAACAGCTTCTTTTAAGGCGTTTCCAAAACCTTCAGGAAAAGTATGAGCTCCCCTATTAATGAACTCGTATTTTACAATTTGTTTTGGAAATAATTTTACCACTGCATTTTGCATGGTAATTTTATAAAAATCGTTGTCTAAAATAGAGCTGAAAAAGAAATTTGACATTGAATTAGATTTAAACAAATGTAATTAAACAAAATAAAAATCACCCACAATTTGTAGGTGATTTTAATAGGTGAATTTGATAATTTTATTTTCCTAAATAAGCCGAATACATCCAAACTTCTTTTTCTTGTTCTGTAATGTAGTCGCTCATTAATGAGTTGGTTCCTTCGTCTCCTGCTTCATCCGTAATGTCAAGCAATTCTCTTTGTAAAAGGATAACGGTTTTAAAAGACTTTAAAATATTTTCTACACATACATCTCCATTCGTAACTTCTTTCGTTTCTTGAATACTTGAAGATTTTAAATAATCTGAATAATTATGGGCAGGAACGGCTCCAAGAGTTAGAATTCTTTCTGCAAGTTCATCAATCTTTAATACTAAGTTATTGTAAAGCTCTTCAAATTTTGGATGCAGCGTGAAGAATTGATCTCCTTTGATGTTCCAATGTGAGCCTCTTGTGTTTTGATAGAATACAGAATAATTTGCTAATAATACATTCAGTTTTTTTGCGATTTTTTTGCAGTCGGCTTCTTTAAGCCCAATTATGTTTGAATTTTTCATATCATTTATTTATGGTGCAAATTTATTGATTTTAATATCAATATAAGGTATTTGAAATAGATTATATCAATGTTGGAATTTGGTATTATTGAAAATTGATTGTTTTCAATATGGCTTGAAGAAGAAATAAGACAGTTATTTATTAATTATCAATGAATTGTATTTGAATTATATATCATAATTTATACACGACTTATTGTTAATTAAAAAATTATTCTTATTTTTGCACCCTGAATTATAATATAAAAGCAATTAAATGCCTACTATTCAACAATTAGTAAGAAAAGGAAGAGCCACGCTTGCCAAGAAGAGCAAATCGGCTGCCCTTGATTCTTGTCCACAAAGACGAGGAGTATGTACAAGAGTATATACTACTACACCTAAGAAACCTAACTCTGCACTTAGAAAAGTTGCAAGGGTAAGACTTTCTAACGGTAAGGAAGTTAACGCCTACATCCCGGGCGAAGGACATAATCTTCAAGAGCACTCGATAGTATTGGTAAGAGGCGGAAGGGTGAAAGACCTACCGGGAGTACGTTACCACATCGTAAGAGGTGCATTAGACACCGCTGGTGTTAATGGAAGAACACAAAGAAGATCTAAGTATGGAGCTAAGAGACCAAAACCAGGTCAGGCGCCAGCTACAACAGGTAAGAAAAAATAATCATTAAATAAGGTACAAAAGCAATGAGAAAGACAAAAGCGAAAAAAAGACCGTTGTTACCAGATCCGAAATTTAATGATCAATTGGTAACAAGATTCGTAAACAACCTAATGTTAGACGGTAAAAAATCTATCGCATTCAAAATTTTTTATGATGCATTAGATATCGTTGAAAATAAAAAAGGAGATAACGAAAAAACTTCCCTAGAAATCTGGAAAGATGCATTAACAAACGTTATGCCTCACGTAGAAGTACGTTCTAGAAGAGTAGGAGGAGCTAACTTCCAAATCCCAATGCCAATCAGAGCGGATAGAAAAATTTCTATGGCAATGAAATGGTTAATTAAGTACTCTAAAGCAAGAAATGATAAATCTATGGCTCAGAAATTAGCTGCAGAAGTTATCGCCGCTGCTAAAGAAGAAGGTGCTGCATTTAAAAAGAAAACAGATACTCACAAAATGGCAGAAGCTAACAAAGCTTTCTCTCACTTTAAATTTTAATTAAGACAATGAGTAGAGATCTTAAATTAACAAGAAATATTGGTATCGCAGCACACATCGATGCTGGTAAAACAACTACAACAGAACGTATTTTGTTCTATTCTGGTAAGAACCACAAAATTGGGGAAACTCACGAAGGTGCTTCTACGACTGACTGGATGGAGCAAGAAGCTGAAAGAGGTATTACTATTACTTCTGCAGCGGTTACAGTAGATTGGAAATTCCCAACTGAACAAGGTAAGCCACTTCCTAACGCAAAAGATTATCATTTCAATATCATCGATACACCAGGACACGTTGACTTCACAGTAGAGGTGAACCGTTCTTTAAGAGTATTGGATGGTCTTGTATTCTTATTCTCTGCAGTAGACGGTGTTGAGCCTCAGTCTGAAACCAACTGGAGACTTGCTGATAACTACAAAGTTCCAAGAATGGGATTTGTAAACAAAATGGACAGACAGGGAGCTGACTTCCTTAATGTTTGTAAGCAAGTAAAAGAAATGTTAGGTTCTAACGCAGTTCCTATCGTTTTACCAATTGGTGAAGAAGCAGATTTTAAAGGTGTGGTTGATTTGGTGAAAAACAGAGCAATCGTTTGGCACGATGACAACTACGGATCTACTTTTGATATTGTTGATATCCCTGCAGCAATGCAAGATGAAGTAAAACAATACAGAGGACAATTAATCGAAGAAATTGCTGCATACGACGAAAATCTTCTTGAAAAGTTTATGGAGGACGAAAACTCTATTACAGAAGAAGAAATTCATGCTGCATTAAGAGCTGCTACTTTGGATATGAGCATCATTCCAATGACTTGTGGTTCTTCATTCAAAAATAAAGGGGTACAGTTTATGTTAGATGCTGTTTGTCGTTACCTTCCTTCTCCAATGGATAAAGAAGCAATCGATGGTACAGATCCTAAGACAGACTTGCCTATTACAAGAAAGCCTTCAGTAAGTGAGCCATTTGCAGCTTTAGCATTTAAAATTGCAACTGACCCATTCGTAGGTAGATTAGCATTCTTCAGAGCTTATTCTGGTAGATTAGATGCTGGTTCTTACGTATTGAATACAAGATCAAATAACAGAGAGAGAATCTCTCGTATCTTCCAAATGCACGCTAACAAGCAAGAGCCTATCGAGTACATCGAGGCTGGAGATATTGGTGCTGCTGTAGGATTTAAAGATATCAAAACTGGAGATACATTATGTGATGAAAAGAACCCAATCGTTCTTGAATCTATGGTGTTCCCAGATCCAGTAATTGGTATCGCTGTTGAGCCTAAAACTAAGGCTGACCAAGATAAAATGGGTAACGCTTTAGCTAAATTGGCTGAAGAAGATCCTACTTTCACAGTGAAAACTGATGAAGCTTCTGGTCAAACAATTATCTCAGGTATGGGTGAGCTTCACTTGGATATCATCGTAGACCGTATGAGAAGAGAGTTTAAAGTAGAAGTTAACCAAGGTCAACCTCAAGTAGAATACAAAGAAGCGCTTACAGCAACAGCTAATCACAGAGAAACTTATAAAAAGCAATCTGGTGGTAGAGGTAAGTTCGCAGATATCGTATTTACTATTGGTCCAGCAGAAGAAGGTAAATCTGGTCTTGAATTCGTAAACGAAATTAAAGGTGGTAACATTCCTAAAGAATTTATCCCTTCGGTTGAGAAAGGATTCAAAGAAGCTATGAAAAATGGTCCATTAGCAGGTTTCGAAGTTGATGCTATGAAAGTCGTTCTTAAAGACGGATCTTTCCACGCGGTTGACTCGGATCAGTTATCGTTTGAATTAGCTGCTAAGATGGGATTCAAAGAATCAGGAAGAGCTGCAAAAGCAGTTATCATGGAACCTATCATGAAGCTTGAAGTGGTAACACCTGAGGAATACATGGGAGACATCGTTGGTGACCTTAACAGAAGAAGAGGTACTGTAAACGGTATGGATGACAGAAATAACGCTAAAGTTATCAAAGCATTCGTTCCACTTTCTGAAATGTTTGGTTATGTAACGACGCTAAGAACATTATCTTCTGGTAGAGCTACATCTTCTATGGAATTCGAAAAGTACGAAGCTGCTCCTAATAACGTTGCTGAAGAAGTAATCGCTAAAGCTAAAGGTTAATTTTAAATTAGATTAAAATGTCACAAAGAATCAGAATAAAACTTAAGTCTTACGATTACAATTTAGTAGATAAATCTGCTGAGAAAATCGTAAAAACGGTAAAAGCAACTGGTGCTGTAGTTAACGGTCCAATCCCTTTACCAACTAACAAGAGAATCTTCACTGTGTTAAGATCTCCACACGTTAACAAAAAAGCTAGAGAACAGTTCCAATTATCAGCTCACAAGAGATTGATGGATATCTACTCTTCTTCTTCTAAAACTGTGGATGCGCTTATGAAGCTTGAGCTTCCTTCAGGTGTAGACGTAGAAATTAAAGTGTGATAATTCACATTTGCTATGATAGAAAATCCCCTTTCGAAAGAGAGGGGATTTTTTTTGTTTAGAACCATTACAAACTACCTGTGTTTTGGTCTTTATAAACTTTTTATTTGCATAGTTTTAGTTTTAGTTTTAGTTTTAGTTTTGAGACGTTAAACAAAATACATTAACGTTATGAAAAAATTATTATTAGTTGCAGCGATTGCCGTTGCAGGATTGGTAAGTGCAAAAAATGTAAAAATTGAATTTGAAACAAATAGTAATTCAATTACAAAAAATTATTTTAACAATGGTTTGATGATTTCAAAACTATTAGTTTATCAGTGGGTTCCAGTTTCAACTGGTTGTGGAAAAGTATTTTACTTGGATAACAGTATGTATGGTGATTGTTACGAGTGTTTACAGGAAGATGCAAGAAAGTTTACTGATGCCCAATGCGGGGGAGGATATGGTTTTGACCTTCCTTTTTAATTATTAGATATTATGACCAAATTATTTTATTTGTTTTTTTTATTTCAATTCTATGCTATAAGTGGTCAATTTCAAATCACTACTGATAGACGATATCCACCTTCTCCATATAGTGCTGAAATGAAGGATATAGCAGAATTTGTAGTTTTATACAATATCACTTTTATAGATGAGAAAGATAAAAAAAATGATGCCCAAGCAATTTTGCAAATCGGTAATCATTTTTCCAAATTTATAGGTATAACCAACTTAAAAAGAGATTCACTGATGCAGGAGCATAGTAAAGAAGAATCAATAGGTGCTAAAGAGATAAATGAACTAGGAAGATTAAAACTTATTTACAAAAAGAATATTTTGAAAGACTGGGTGTCACATAGTATTTTTTTTCAGGAAAGAATTTCAACAACTGTCTATCAATATCAAGAGTCATTTCCTACACAAAATTGGATGCTTACAAATGATAAAAGGACTATATTAGGTTATCATTGTAAATCGGCAAAACTTAATTTTAGAGGTAGGAATTACTTGGCATGGTACACTGAGGAAATTCCCAAAAATGATGGTCCAGCAAATTTTTCGGGATTACCAGGTTTAATTCTTAAGATTACAAGTGACGATGGAATATATGACTTTTCAGCAATTGCTATAGAGAAAAAGAAGATGAAAATATACTGGAGAAATGAAAAAAAAATTCTTCAAATAAGTAGGACAGATTTTAGAAAAATACAAAGGAATTACTTTGAAAATCCGGGACTTTTTTTACATGGAAAAGCTTACGATAGCAACGGTAATGAAATTGTACCAAAATTTAATTCAAAACCCTACAATCCACTTGAGTTAGAATAATTCCGCAGGCCCCCTTTCGAAAGAGAGGGGATTTTTGTTATTAGTATTTTGTAAATATAAAAACAAAGAGGTTCATAAATTTTTATGAACCTCTTTGTTTTTATTTGCTTACACTTTTTATTCTGTTAATTGTGCTGATAATGATATTTTAGCCATGCCAGCATTGATGTTAGAACAGCCATTTGCATTATTTCCGTAAGTAATTCTATCACCGCCTCCGTTATCTGTTAAATTTCTAGCATAGAGTTTAACGTTATGACTTCCTGCAGTCAGATTGTAAAAAATTCCTGCAATTTCAAATTTTTTCCAACTGCAAGAAGATCCATCTTTTAAAGAAAACTTTCTTATAACTTTTAATTTGTCATCTACAAACAAACCTATTGCAAATGAAAAATCACCTGATGAATTAGTATTGTTCATTTGTGCCATGCCTTCAGCATTAATTAGAACGGAGTTTGTATTTTTAGTTGGGTTTAAAGTTAAATTAGTATTCAAGTCTGTCCATCCACTTGTTCCACTGTTAAGTGTGAAGTTTTGATTGCTGAAACTACTTGAAGTAGGTGTGTTTGCTGTATTGAAAGTTGTGGTATTAGTAGTGTTTAATATCATACCCGCTGCATCTTCAACTTCAAAATTTCTATTCCATTTATTTTGTGCCCAAAAGTTAAATTTACTTGTTGCTGTGTTATATACAAGTACTCCTTGTACAGGGGTAGGTACAGTTACATTATCTGTATTAGATGTTAAGTTAACTCTTGGTAGAAGTAAACCTTTATTATTGTCAGAAATTTCTAATACCGCAGACTCATGAGGTGTAGTTCCTAATGCTTGGTTTGATGTGATGAGCACTTGTGCATGAGCTAGACTAAGGATACTACTAAAAATAATAAGTTTTATATAGATGATTACTTTCATAATTTAAAAATTAAATGGTTGATTAAGAACTACAATACCTGTTAGACGAGCTTCGTCATTGCTGATATTATTACAAGAATTTTCTGCGTCTTTTGCACCATAGGTTATTCTTGGTGTTCCTGAAATATTCTCTGATAGATTTTTAATAGCAAAAATGATTCTTTGGTTTCCAACTGGTAAATCTTTAGTCGTTCCAATTACTTTAAAAGATCTATATGCACAGTTTCCTGTCATTTCAAAATAAATCGGCTTGGTATCTAGTAATTTTGCATTAGTATCAGTACCTACAAATATTCCTAAATTTAAAAGTGCGACACCTGTACTTGTATTGTTAGAATGTAACATTCCTGCAAAAGTAAAAGTTACATCATTAGGTGATCTATCAACCACAATATCTTGGGTTAAATTAGAAATAATAGTCCAATTTGAATCTATTGTATCGCCAATTGTATTTGTAACAGAATTGTAAGTGCTACTAGAATATGAGTTGGTATTTGTTGCAGAATAATACTTCATCATATTTTGTAGGTTACCAATATTTAAATCATTGAACATAAAATCCCAACTTGTTCCATTCCAAAAGTAATGCCCTTCATTACCAACTAAATTTGTGTTGGTATTATAGATAAGCAAAGATTCTTTTGGATTAGTTATAGGAGTTGTTGTAGCTCTAGATGCTAATGAAATTTTAGGGATGCTAATGCCTTTGTTTGTTGAAACAATATCTAAACTAGATGAAGTATTGGGGGTAGATGTATTAACTCCCACTTGGGCTTTATATCCATTACTTAGGATAAAACAAAATAATAGTATGTTGATTTTTTTCATGGTTATGGTTTTTCAGAAACTTGAATATTCATTATTGTTCGCGCCATATCAGATGATAAATTGGTGCATGTACTAATTTTATCACCAAAATATAATGTAGGAACGTTGCTATTGTTTGTGTTGTTACGTAAAATAGCATAAACTTTTACGTTATGGCTTCCTACACTTAAATTTTCAGCTGTTGACATAATGTTGAAATCCATATAGGTACAAGAAGAGGGAGCTGTAATAATGTAGTTTCTAACAGTTGTTAATTTATCATCTATAAAAACGCCAACTGCATAAGAGTTTGTTGTTGTATTGTTGTTTGGGTTTTGTACTTGTACGATTCCATTTACATTAATGGTTACATTATTTGTAGGAGAAAAAATGTTTACATTTTTATTAATATTGGGGATTTGTTTCCAAGGGTTTGCTGTAGGACTAGAGCCTAAGCTATATTGGTTGGCTCCATTTAAAGTATTATCAGTTACAAAACTACTAGAAACAGTAGTGGATGAATTAATTATTCCTAAATATTTAGATATATTACTAGAGTTCAATAGAGGATTCCATTTGTTATTTTTCCAAACATAATAACCAGTACCAGTATTTGTATTAGTGTTAAATACCAATAAAGATGTTGCGGGATTTGTAACAGGATTGGCTTGATTAAGATTTGGAATACTGATATTTGGAATTAATATTCCTTTATTGTCTGAGACAATTTTTAAAATTTCTGAATCATCAAATGTATTCACATTATTGCCGATTCCCACTTGCGCACAAATAGCTAAAGGAAGAGCAGCTAATGCAACTAAAAGAATTTTCTTTTTCATTTCTTGAATTTTTAATTATTTTACACAATTCAGGTGGAAGAAATCTCTTACAAATCTTAAAATTCTATTACTTTTTTTAGAAGGCAATGAGTTGAATGGTCTAATAGAGAATTAGGCAATTTGAAAATAAAATGCAGATTTTTTCACTTGTTGTTTCTGCAAGAATAGGTGAAATTTTGAACACTCACAAAATTCTCAAGGGGACATTTGCGGGACAATGGGTCGTTTTTTTTGGTGGTGCTCAGAGATTAATTTTAGAATAATTTCTATGTTAAGTAATGTGGAAAATTATGCTTTAACCCTCATTGTCGGTTCTAAACAAAACATCATATCTGTCAAGAAGTTTTTTTCTTAACCTTTGTTTGGCTTTCTTTACAGCATCCTGAGTGATTCCCAATATCTGAGCTGTTTTTTTATTGTCTAAACCAAGTTTAATCAGCATTACAAGTCTAAGATTGGACTCGGTAAGCTCAGTGAAGTTTTCCTTTAAATATTTATAGTATTCTGGTTTTTCATTAGTAAATGCTTCTTTGAAATTTTGCCAATTTTCTTCTGTCATTAAATGAGATTTTAATAGTTCATTAATTTCAGAAGATCTATCGGTAGTATTTAAGGATTTTGAATGTTGAACTTTTTCTAATTCTTCTTCAAGACTTTCTATTTGTTTATTTTTTTCTGATAAATATGTGGTATAGGCAGAAAGGGTTTTGGCAGTTTCGCTTAATTTTTTTTCAGATTGAACTTTCTCATGTTTTAATTCTAAAAGTTTTAATTCATGTTTTTTTAATTCATTTTTTGATTTATTTCTATAAACCATTATCCACATACCAGAAAAGATTGCTAAGAGTCCCACTGCGAAATAGGAGATTTTTTTTCTTAGATTTTCCTTTTCATATTTTGTCTTTTCAATTTCCAGTTTATTATTAACAATCTCTTTCTGTGCTATCCAGTTTGCGTGTTCTATGGCTTCATTTCCATCTGTGTTTTTTAATGAATCAGTAATTTGATCGAGTTTTCTTCGTAATAATAATTCTTCATTATCTTGTTTTTTTACTTCAGCTATTTTTAGTAATATTCCAGTAATCTCATATTCATTACTATTATAGTATTCTTTTGATTTAGCAATTACATTTGCTTCTTCCGCATATTTTTGAGCTTCATCATAGTTAGCTGTTTTTAAGAATACCTTGCTTAATTGCGTTAAAGCGTACATAGTATTCATAATTGCATTATGCTGTTTTGAAATCTCAATATCTTTTTTGTAAAGATCTATAGCTTTGGAATACTCTTTCCTTTTTTCATGGTATAAAGCTTGGTTCCCTAAAATTTTTGCATAACGAATTTTATCATTACTTTTTTTTACAATTTGCAACGCTTCGTCCAAGTAAGGTTTTGCTTTGTCGGTTTCGTTCGTGTTTAAATATATATTAGCAATATTATCTAATAAAGCTGCGTGTTCAATAGGATTTTTTTTGTTGTATTTAATGGATTTTTCTAAGAATTTTAAAGCTTCTTCTTTTTGGTCTATGGTTAAGAGATAATATCCCAGTTTCTTGAAAGTTTCTCCCGGTTCTATAACATCCCTCTCATTTGTTTTTTGCAATAAATTGGTTGCTTGAAGGATGTAGGGCAACGATTCTTGCATTTTTCTATATTTATAGAGGTAATAGGCATAGTTGGTGATAGACCATATTTCCAATGACGTTAATCTTTCGGAAGTAGATGTGCGGATTGCATTAAGATAATACTGTGTACTTTCAGGATTAATGCCGTCTTCAATTTTGTATTTTTTCTCTGCTATTAATACATCAAAAACTATTTGATTAATTTTTTTTCTGCCTCCTTGCATATTTGATGACATAATAGAGTCTTTCTTGTCCTCAAGAATATGGGGATTGTTAATTTTCTTAGTATCAAAAATAAGCGTTTCGGCAATTTTTTTACTATTGCTAGAAAAGTTGAATACTTGAGAATTGTATAGACAACATAGCAATAGAAATATTGAGAGGATAAATCTATTTTTCATGGTTTATTAATGTGTTTTTATAATTAAAAAGCATTTAATGCCATTTAACCTGCGTCAAAGGTACGAAAAAAAACATTTGTCCCAACGTTGTCCCTTGTTGTCCTAGTATTTTTTTAGTATACTAACTATAATTTTGCGATTATAATAATATTTTTGGTTGACTATAATATTGCAACAGTAAATGTAATTTGTGTTTTTGGTTTTTTGTGAGTCACTCTTAATTTTTCGAGTGACTTACTTTTTTTAGATGAGAATTCATTAATAGATTTGGTGTAAATGTGGAAAAAATAAAAAAATACAGGAAAATACTTGCGTAGTTTTAGTTTTAGTTTAGTGATATTAAAAACAATAAAAATTTAATGTTATGAAAAAAATGATTTTAATATTTGTTTTATTTAATTTCCTATTTTGTCAGAATATGTTTGCTTCAGACAGAGAAAATGATTCTAGTAATGATTCATTCAATATACAAGAAGCTTTTTTTGAGGTCACTATATTAAGTGATTATTCTTTATTTTTAAAGAGTGTTGATATGGCTGAAGGGTATTTAATTAGATTGCAAAAACCTTTAAGTGAAAATGATAAGAGTAATGTATTGGCAAATCAATTTACCATTATCGGAAGTACAAAAAAAATTGGACTTATAAGCAGTAAATTGAACGTGATAATTAGTGTGAATGGATATCAAAATGTTCAGTTAGAAAAACAAATTAATTCTAGTTTGCATTTGGTTGTCGATGGTATCTCTTATATAAAAGGTCAAAGTTTCGTTGAAAGTACTATGAAGTATAATCCTTATTCTCCTTCCGCTATTGAAGGAGAAAGAGTTGAAGGAAGCGCTGTTTCTTGTGGCTCAGGCGGACCAGGTAGTACATCATGTAGCGTAAAAGCAGAAATTATGGGTATAGCCCAAGAATGCAGTGTAACTTGTGGTGCTGGTTATTATGCTTGTTGTAGTCCTATGCAAGGTACTTGTAAGTGTGTAAAAAACTAAACTGCTTATTATAAAGCCTTAGCCCTTGTTTAAAAATTACATTAAGAAAATAGTATAGTTTTATTATAAATCAAAATAAACTTATAATAAATTGATTGTCAGGTGTTTATATTGTTTATTCTCCGTAACTTGCTGGTAGTTAAACAAATAGGTTGACGTGAATAATTATCCTAAAACATTACTGACAATCAGTGAGAATTTATAACAAAGACTTTAAACCTCAATAATAAAAAAGCGAAAACATCCAGAGTGATTTGGAATGCAATTATGTATCTGGTGAAAATAGGCTTTCAGTTGCGTATGCTTCCACGAGATTTTTCAAAATGGGAATTAGTTTATTACTATTACAACAAATGGACAAATGCAGAAGATTGTGCAGAAATTATGAGCTACTAATGGGAAACGCTGAAAGTATGGTCAAATTACTCGCTATAAAAATTTATTGAACAAAATTTAAACAGGCTCTTAAATAAGATATAAATATTAATAATTTAGGTCTTTTCATGTATTTGGAAAGGCTGTTTTGTAATTGAGTAATTAATGAAATTTAACTTTTTACAATTTGCAAGAAAATCAAAGCACAACAAGTTGTTGTATATAGGTTTTTCTGTACTAATTTTTGCAGTACTTTTTAAAGCTATTTTGGATTATTATAATTTGCTTGAGGGTTCATCAAAGTATGAAGATACCTTTGGAAATCTTGAAATATCAATGCTTTTTTTGGAGGTATTTTGGCACCAATAATTGAAGAAATTGTTTTTAGAGGTCTTTTTGAAAAGAAAAGATTGCAAGTATTATTTTGTGTAGGGGTGGGTGTATTTATTATTTTATTTAATAATTATTATTTGTTACCATTAGCAATACTTTTTGTAGTACTATTTAATAAAAACAGGGGTAATTTTGTTTTTGTCATTATTCTAAATTCTATAATATTTAGTGCAATGCATTATAGTGTAGAGGATTTTAAAGTACTTTCGAATTCAGTTTCTTTTTTTATGAAGTTCGGGTTGTCTCTATTTTTGAGCTGGATTGTCATTAATTTTGGTTTGAAATATTCAATTATTGTCCATGTTTGTATTAATTTTTCTATTATTAGTTTGCTTATTTTAAAACTTGAGTTTTCTTCAAAAGCTTCGTTTTATAGCGAATCAGGTGATTATACAATGAAGTATCAAAGAGTGTCTATGTTTAATACAGATTCAAAAATTCGCTCCGATAATAAGACGTATGTTATTATGAGTAATTCGTCTATATCTGATTTACAAAAGTATCTCTGTAGAGGTAAAGAGCTTAAGGGAGTTTATTTAGGTAAATTTAATATTACTATCCAAAGAAAAAAAGGGAGCGTTAAAAATATTGATTGCTCAAGTGTTAATGAATTACTTATGAAAAGCAATATTGAATCATTGTGATTTTAACTATATAACAGACTTTTCAACAATTTAAGAATTGTGTTAGTACTTTAACTTTCTATAAATCAAAATATTTCTCAATAAAATTTGTGGTTATAAAAAATATTCATACATTTGCACACTCATTTTAGGGGCGAAGTATGCCTAATTCAAAAGTAGAAATTACTTCCGATCCTCATGAAATGGGCTGTTTAAAAGAATAAATTTTTATTTAATATATAATAATGTCAGGTATTATTGGTAAAAAAATCGGTATGACATCTTTGTTTAACGAAGAAGGGAAAAATATTCCTTGTACAGTTATTCAAGCTGGTCCATGCTCGGTTTTACAGGTCAGAACCATTGAAAAAGACGGTTATAAGTCAGTTCAATTAGGTTTCGATGACAAGAGTGAGAAGAACGTTGGTAAAGCGTTAGCTGGTCATTTTAAAAAGGCTGGTTCTGCTCCTAAAGCTAAATTAGCAGAATTCTATAGAGAATTTGTTGATGAAGTAAAAGTAGGAGAGGAAGTAAAAGTAGACTTATTCAACGAAGGTGAATATGTAGACGTAACAGGAACTTCAAAAGGTAAAGGTTTTCAAGGGGTTGTTAAAAGACATAACTTTGGAGGTGTAATGCAAGCAACTCATGGGCAGCACAACAGACTTAGAGCTCCAGGTTCTATCGGTGCAGGTTCAGACCCTTCAAGAGTATTTAAAGGGATGAGAATGGCTGGAAGAATGGGAGGTAAGCAGGTGACTGTACAAAACCTTCAAGTGTTAAAAGTGGATCAAGAACAAAATCTTTTAGTAGTAAAAGGTGCTGTTCCGGGAGCTAAAAATTCTTATGTAATTATCAGAAAATGGAACTAGTAGTATTAAATACATCAGGAAA
>JAEWOR010000025.1 GCA_023399595.1 Bacteroidota bacterium
TCTTCAATTGTACCTCAATGAATTTGTATATAAATTGAATCGAAGATATTTTGGGGACAAACTATTCGATAGGCTGATTATAGCTAATATTACAGGGTTAGGCTATTAAGCGGATATTCATAAAAGAAATAACCTTTGGGGTTTTACAGCTACAAAAGGACAAATGTTTTTTAATCAATTGGTAAAGAATAACGAATCCAATATTGAAGGTATAACCACCCTTTTAAAGCAATCTATTGCGCTACCCAAATCTTTAGAAGAAGCATTATCTAAAATAGGAAATTTAGAAAAACATTGTCAAACAATATACAATAAAGCCAAAGACAAAAGAAAAGTCCCTAATCCTGGTTCTGTGTCCTATTTTCTATCCTATTTTTGGCAAATACAAGATGAAAATAAATATCCAATATTGTACACTTCCCTTATCAATGCCTACATAGAATTAGATTTGTGGAAAGATACAGCAAATCAAGTTGATGCTTATCAATATTTTTATGCATTAAACGAAGAAATAAAAAATATTCTAAAAAGCTATACGGGAAAAGAGAAAACCAATTGGGATGCTGAACATGCCTTTTGGAATTTTAAAGGAAATCCAAATAAACCAAACATATCAACCACCAAAAAGGAAGCTCAACCCATCGTTGAAGTTGAGATAGAAAAAGAAAAAACCATTACTGTAAATGCTTCGTTTGATTTATCAGATTATCTTATTCCAAAAGTAGCGAAACTAATAGAATTAGGAAGTGAGACCGATAAATCTTCATCATCTAAGGGAAGTGCATATGAAAAACTGGTTGCTGAAATTTTTAAACAATTAGATTTTGATGTAGAAATTTTAGGGCAAGGAAGCGGAAGAAATCCCGATGCAATTATAAGATTTAGAGCAGAAAACACTGCATTTTTGGTTGATGCAAAAGCATATTCCAATGGCTATAGCTTAGGAATAGATGACAGAGCCATAAAAGAATACATTAATTATTATTGTCCAAAACTAAATAATGACGGATTTAAAAAAGTTGGATTTATCATTGTAAGTAATTCATTTAAATCCAATTTTGATAGTTTCATTAACGAAATCACTTGGAATACAGATATTAAAAGATTTATTTTATTATCATCGGAAGCGTTATTGTACCTATTGGCTTATAAAACAAAAGATAGAATTCCGCCAGCTACTATAATTGATACTTTGGTGAGTTTGGGAAATCCCATTGAGGCTAAAAATATCATTGAGGAATTTGATGATGTGTAATAGCTTAAGTATAAAATCTAAAAACTAAAAAACTTTGGAAACACAAACAAAAACAGACCTAAGCGCATTAAACGATAAACAACGAGAAGCCGTAATTAGCGAAAACAAAAGACTTTTGGTTTTAGCTGGAGCCGGCTCCGGAAAAACAAAAACTTTACTTCAAAAACTTATTTATCTTATTGAAGAAAAAGGGGTAAGTCCGTCTAAAATTCTCGCTATTACATTTACAAAAAATGCGACGAATGAAATGTTGGATCGGCTTATTATTTCGGCAGATTCAACTGGAGAATACGAAAAACAACTTTTTGACAAAAGAAGAACAAAAATCGAGAAGGACAAAGAACGTTTTCTTCAACAAAAAAAACATAAATGGATTGATGGATTAACTGTTAAAACCTTCCACTCATTTTGTTATGGTGTTTTGAGAAATGATGGTGTAAATGAATTTGATAATAAATTCAGAATTATTGGAGATGAAAAAAAGGACGAGGAAGACGAACTCTCGAAACATGTTGCACCTGAAACTGTTTTCGAAGTATTTCACAAAATATTAATAGAAAACTGTGAAAACACTGAATATTTACTAAAGCTAAAGCGATATATTTTAGATTATATAGTTGATAAAATTCATCTTAAAAAAGATGATAATAACTTCTTTTCAAAAGATGGAAAACATTTTACCACTTTAGACGGCACAAAAGTTCGATCTAAATCAGAACAGTTTATTGCCGATTGGTTTTACAGGCATAGTATAAAATATGAGTATGAACCTGAGCTTAACGTAAAAGATTTTTCATTTCATCCAGATTTTTTCGTTCCCGAAGCAAATTTGTATTTAGAACACATCAGCGATTTAAGTTACCCTACTAAAGCAAAGGAAGAACAATTTCAGAAAGGTAAATTACTTCTTGTAAAAACTTTCGATAGTATGACGAAAGATTCAGCGCTTTTCAATCATACTTTGGATAAAGTTATCAAGAATAGGTTGCCTTCGGATTATCAAAAAAGTACTTCTTTAAATTACAGAGAAGAATTCAACCATTACCATTCTGATGTTAAGGATTTTATTCAACAAGTAATCAGAGTTACTGATATGATTAAAGTTGAAAACATTTCGATTGATACCGTTCTACAAAATGCAAGAAAAGACCAACACGAAAGAATTAGAAATTTTTATGAGTTGGCTATACCGATTGTGAAGGGTTTTATAGATTACTGTACAAATAAATCTTATTTAGATTTCAACGATTTAATTTCAAAAAGCACATCGTTATTTCTAAATCATGATGATGTAATTCAAAAATATCGAAATAAATTCGAATATATCTTGGTTGATGAATTTCAAGATGTAAACAATTTGCAGGTTGAATTAATAAAACTTTTACTCACAAACAAAACACAACTTTTCTGCGTTGGTGATGATTGGCAAAGTATTTACGGGTTCAGAGGTTCTAATGTAAATTACATTGTTGAGTTTGAAAAGCATTTTGATAATGCTGAAATTATAAAGCTAAACTTAAACTATCGAAGTACTCAGAATATAGTTGGAGCAAGTAACGAAGTCATTAAACATAACAAATTTAAAGTTGATAAGGATGTTCAAGCTTCAAAAATATCAGAACATAAAATTGTAGTTTTTTCAGGAAACAATCTTGAAGAAAATATCCAGTTTTGTAGTGAAAAAGTGAACGAGCTACTGAAAGATGGTTTTAACAATGATGAAATCTTGTTTTTGTACAGGAGAAATAAAATGTTTAGTCCATATTTCAATTTTTTCAAGGGAGAAGGAACAAGAGTACAGGGAAAAACAATTCACGCTTCCAAAGGATTAGAAGCAAAAGTTGTTTTTATTATTGGTTTAACAGAAGGGAATGGTGGATTTCCTGATATTTGGTTGGAAGACAGGATTTTTCAAATTATCAAAAAAGCGAACCATGATGTTTTGATGGAAGAGGAAAGACGACTGTTTTATGTTGCAATTACAAGGGCGAAAGACAAATTATTTCTGATAACCGAAAAAGGAAATGAATCAAGTTTTCTAAAAGAAATCCCAGATGTTTTTACAGTAAGAACTGTCAATCAAATGAAGTCAGTTGTAGAGAAGATTGAAACCTGCAATAAATGTTTTAGTCAGTTGGAAAAGTTATGGGTGGTTTGTCCTTATTGTGGGGAGAAAGTTGACAAATAAAGTTGATAATGAATTGGAAAAAATTTGAATTAAAATACGATAAGAAGGAAACTTGGGCATTCGAACAAATGGCGTATTTACTGTTTTGCTCCGAATTTAATAATAGGATTGGAATTTTTCGATATAAAAATCAAGCAGGAATTGAAACCAATCCAATTGAACATGATGGAAAATTAATCGGTTTTCAAGCAAAATACTACACAAATTCAATTTCCGAAAGTAAAGATGATATCATTGATTCTATTAGGAAGGCTAAATCTAAGAATCCAAAACTAACTGATGTTTTTTTTTACGTTAATCAAGAACTATCGGAAAGTTCAAAAAAAAATGAAAAGGCACCAAAATATCAAAAGGAAATAGAAAAAGTTAGTAGTGGAGAAGGCATAAAACTTCATTGGCGTGTTCCAAGTCATTTTGAATTACAGTTAGCTTTGCCCGAGAACCAATATATTAATGAGTTATTTTTTAGTATCGATTCTTCAGTTGGAGATTTAATTGATGAAATTTATAAACACAACAAAAAAATATTAAGTGCAATACGTACAGAAATACTTTTTCATGATAAAGTGTTCAAAATAGATCGTAGCGTTTTAAGTGAAAGCATTGTAGATCAGATAAAACTAAACAAAAACATCATAATTTCTGGAGAAGGTGGTTGTGGCAAAACTGCTATTTTCAAAGAGTTTTATGAACAAAATATTAGAAATTTTCCAATCGCAGTATTTAAAGCAAATGAGCTTAATGTAAAACATATTAATGATATTTTCCACTTAGAAAATCATTTTACTTTTTCAGATTTTTTAAATGCTTTTGATAGTGAAATAGTAAAAGTTTTTGTTATAGATTCAGCTGAAAAACTTGCCGAAATCTCCAATAACGAAATTTTATTTAATCTTATTAGCTCTTTATCAGAACGTGGATGGTGCATTATCTTTACAACCCGATATTCCTACATTAATGATTTAACTTTTCACATAAAAGAAAATTATAAAATTTCTTATAAAGTAATTGATATACCTCTCGTTGACAGAGTTATAATTGAGAATATTTTTGCAGAAAATGAATTTTTGCTTCCGGACAATTCGAAGTTTGTAGAAAGACTTCGAAATCTTTTTTATTTGAACGAATATATTGAGCAATATTCAAGTATTGACAAACAAGGAAGCTTTAGTGGTTTTATTAAATTGCTATGGAAAAAACGGATTCAAAATAACGTAATAACTAAAGATAATTTGCATCGTTTACGGGAGTCGTGCCTTATTGATATTGTGAAAATGCGTTGCAATACTGGAAGGTTTTATGTCAATGATAAAAGCTTGTCAGATTTAGCTTTATTTAATTTAACACACGACGAAATCATCAGTTTTGATGATGTCCACAATGGATACTTTATCACACACGACATTTATGAAGAATGGGCATTAGATATGATTGTTTCGCAGAGTTTTGCGAATCACCAGAGTATAAGTGATTTTTTCAGTGAACTAGGTGATTCATTACCAATAAGAAGAGCTTTTAGATTATGGTTATCTGAGCGTTTATATGAAAGTAAAGAAGAAATAAAGAAATTTGTTAAGGAAGCTTTCATTTGCAACGAACTAAGTCAGTTTTGGAAAGATGAATTGTTAATATCAGTTTTACTGTCTGACTTCTCAGAAACATTTTTTGAATTTTTTGAAAATGAAATTATTGCGAATGATTTTGAAATACTAAAAAGAATCTTGTTCTTATTAAGAATTGCTTGTACAGATATTTCTTCTGTCGAAAATTTTGAAACGATCAAACCGAAAGGAAGAGGATGGCAAGAAACAATTGCTTTAATGTTCAAACATAAATCTTCTTTTTTCGAGAATAATCTAAAAATTATTTTACCTGTTTTATCTAACTGGTGTAATTATAACAAAACCGGAAAGACTACAAAACTTTCAGGTTTACTTGCTTTGGGTATTATTCAGAAAACTGAAACTGTTGAAAATTTCTATATGCATCAAAAAGCGGAGGAAGATATTCTCAATGTAATTTTTAATGCATCAAATGAGCTGAAAGAAGAATTGACGGAAATATTCGACAAAGTTGTTGCAAATCAATGGTCAAATCATAATGATCCTTATGAAGGACTATGTTCGATGGTTTTAGAAAAGCCTTATGTAGCACTAGGATTAATAAACAATCTTCCCAAATGTGTAATAAATATTTGCGAAATATTTTGGAAACATAAAGAAAGAAGTGATAACCGCTTTGGTTTTAGTTCTTACTCTATGGAAAGTAAATATGGAATTACGGAAAAACATAGTTTTAAATACTTCCCTGCAAGTGCAAACCAAACACCAATAAGATGGTTACTGTATTCGAATTTTCATGATACGTTAGATTTTATCATTAATTTTACTAATAATGCAGTAGAATCATATAGGATTTCAGATTACGGAGAGGATGTTGTTGAAATTATTCTAAATATTGATGGTAAAGAAATAAAACAGTATGTGAGTAATGCAATTTGGAATATGTATCGTGGAAGTGGAAGTCCAGTAGTACCAAATTTATTGCAATCAATACACATGGCTTTAGAGAAGGTGCTTTTAGAATTTGCAAAAGAATTAAATGCTGAAGAATTAGAAAATATTTTAAAAAATATACTTTTAAAATCTAAATCTGCATCACTAACTGCTATTGTTTGCAGTTTAGTTCTTGCATTTCCAGAGAAGTGCTATAAAATTGCGTTATTTCTGTTCAGAACAATAGAATTTTTCCATATTGATAACAACAGAAAAATAAATGAATTTCAAACTAAATCGTTGTACGGAATTGGTTACGGGATGAACAAAATCTCCGATGCAATTTATACAGATGAAAGATTAAAAACATGTGAAGATCAGCACCGTAATATTAGTTTAGAAAATTTGTTTTTGAATTATCAATTCACAGGTGTAAAAGGATTTACTGAAGATCAGAACGATGATTTTATTCAAAAAATTTTTAAGATTATTGATGATTTTAAATCTAATTCCGAAGTGAATGAATTTTATGGGATTCTGCTAGCAAGAATGGATAGAAGAAATCTAGATGGTAAAATTACAGAAGAAACAGATAATGGGTTTATAATTGAATTTACGCCCAAACAACTTTCTGACGAACTTAAGTTAGAGATAGAGGAAACCAAGAAAGAATATGATGAAGTTTTTAAATATTCACCATTACATTTATGGTCGGATTTTATTAGTAATGAAAGAAACCCGAATAAAAACAATAGTTATCAGAAGTTTGATAATGACCCACTTTTAGCCCTAAATGAAACTAAGCAACTATTAAAGGATCTTAAAGAAGGTAAAAATACACTAGGTATTATTGGCTATTCAACTCCATCTTTTGTTTGTTCAAAATTATTAATTGAACATATTGATTGCCTTGATGTGGATGATAGGCAATTTTGCAAAGAAGTTGTTGATTCAACTATATTTTTGTTGCTATCTGATGAATATGAATATCAAATTAGTGATGGCGTAGAAGCTTGTATTCGCGCAATTCCAGCTTTAATTTTTCAGTATCCTGAAGAGAAGGAATTCTACATTTCTACGCTGGTAACAATACTCTTTGACAAACATTCAATTGGCGCATATAAGAGAATTTGTGACTATGTTATAGAATCTATCCATAAATCAAAATTATGGGAAGAGGATTATGAAGTGACACAGGCAGTTTTGTTAGGTTACATTAGTATTCAGCCTATTTTTAAAAACTTGGTAAACGAGAAAACAAAGAATAGATATTATGGAGAGAGAGTTTCGAAAAGGTTAATTTTTGATGAATTAGAAAAAAGGTATTCAGATACAAACTTTTTAGATTTGGTTTACGATGCCAATAATCTTAATTTACTGGATATACATGATTTGGAAATAGTTTATCAACTTTTGCCTTCTGCCACTAAAGATAAAATACATTTAGATATTTTTTCTAAAACTTTACCGAAGGTGGCGCCGATTTTATTAAAAGATAGGAGAAATTATAAAAAAGAATTCGGAGAGGACTCTGAAATCTATTTTGTTCGACTACAGATTTTCAGAAAATTTGCTAGTTTCATACTAGAAAGAGAACATGAAGAAATACAAACATTCATTGATCCATTCATTAATGAAATTTCACTTACCGAAGAAACAGCCTCATTTATTGAAGAAATTGTCGGAGCTCAAGATAAATTAAATCACTACAATAATTTCTGGAGGATCTGGCGGTTACTTTATTCAAAAATTAAGGAATTGAGCAGTAATTCAAAAAATTATTTCTTACAGAATATTATTATAAATTACTTCTTGGCTTGGCGATGGTGGCGCGAAGGTGTAGAAGATTGGCACAGTTTAAGAAATGATAATTTACAATTTTTTCTTAATGCAAGTAACGAATTAGGTCATATTCCTTCTTTTTTATATTCTGTATCGAGAGTATTAAATACAATTGGATCTAAATTTACAAATGAAGGAATAGATTGGATTTATGCAGTAATTCACCAAAATAAATCTTTAGATTTAGGAGATTTAGAAGGTAATACATTATACTATTTAGAAAACTTACTTCGTAAATCTATTTTTGTACGCAGGAAAGAAATAAAAGAAGAAATAAAACTCAAGAACAGAATAATTCCAATTCTTGATTTTATGGTCGAAAGAGGTTCTATTCATGCATATTTGTTGCGAGAAAGTGTTTTGTAAGATTTTAATTGAGCGAAACTGATAAATTCTAATATGAAAATCCTTTCTTGGAATATTAAGCGTCCAAAAATCAACGATAAAAGAATTAAAGAAATAACAGAATCATTTCTGATTTCAGCGCAGACTTAATATTTCTAACGGAAACAAATACAAATATTGAGTTTCCTGAATATGATAATATTTCAACAAACGAACTTCCATCAAAGTATGACGGAATAGAATCCGATTATCCTTCTTTTTATTTATAATATTATCAAATACATTTCGTATATTTGTAACACAATAATATTAGTTATGTTCAATTAATCCGATTAAACACCCTTATAATGTTATTTACCTCACTTTCCAAAGCTCAAAAAAATATAATTCAAAATATTCGTGAGCGAAGATTACAAATGGATCTTACTCAAGAAGGTTTGGCGGAGAGATCTGGTGTTCCTTTATCTACTTTAAGAAAGTTTGAACAAACGGGAATGATTTCATTAGAATCTTTTTTGAAAATTCTTTCTATTGTGGGTGGTTTAGAAGAGATGATTGAAGGTTTAAAGCCAGTTACACCTGTTTTTAAATCAATAGACGAAGTCTTAAAGAATGACGAAAAAACTGTCAAAAAAAGAGGAAGTAAAAAATGAAAACATCCATCAAAGAATTAAAAGTAGGATTGAATTTTGGATCAGAAATTCAAAAAGTAGGGCGATTAGCGATTCGTGATGGAATCATTTATTTCGAATTTGAAAATACTTTCGTTGAAAGAAATTTGGAAATATCACCAATAAAACTTCCTTTACAACGTGGAGTAATAGAACTTCCTAGAACACCCTTTGAAGGATTAGCAGGTGTTTTCAATGACAGTTTGCCCGACGGTTGGGGAAGATTGCTTTTTGATAGAATGCTGAGAGCTGAAGGAATTTTACCTAATGATGTTACACCACTTGATCGTTTGGCGTATGTTGGATTAAACGGAATGGGAGCGTTGGTTTATGAGCCTGATGAAAGTCCAAACCATTACGATGAAATAATTAACCTTGATGTTTTAGCATCGCAAACTGAGCAGGTTTTGGAAGGCGAATCTGGGGAAGTCATCAATGAACTTTTGGCATTGAACGGATCTTCAGCCGGAGCAAGACCAAAAGCAATGATTGGTCTTGATTCTGAAAGGAAAAACATTTCTCACGGAACAGGTGAATTGAGCGAAGCTTTTGAACATTGGATTGTGAAATTTCCGAACACGCAAGATGGTAATGATTCAGGAGCTATTGAGTATATTTACTCGATTATGGCGGAAAATGCGGGATTAGAAATGCCTGCAACACATTTATTTCCTTCACAAAAAGGAAGTGGCTATTTTGCCGTAAAAAGATTTGACAGAAATAAAAATAAGCGCTTCCATATGCATACTGTGAGTGGATTGATCCATAGTAATTTCAGGTTTCCATCTCATGATTATGAAGATTTATTGGCTTTAACGAACGTACTTACCAAAGATATTCGAGAGGTTGAAAAAATGTTCCGACTAGCAGTTTTCAATGTCATGGCACACAATCGAGACGACCATGCTAAAAATTTCAGCTTCTTAATGGATGAATCTGGCGAATGGAAATTGTCACCCGCGTACGATCTCACATTTTCAAATGGACCAGGTGGAGAACAAAGCACGATGGTGATGGGAGAAGGACGAAATATTACTCGGACTCACCTTGAAAAATTAGGTTTGGAAGCAAAACTTTCAAAAGCATTTATAGATGAAGTTGTTCAGCGGACGAGCTTGGCATTGGGGAATTGGAAAAGCTTGGCAAAGGAATATGGTGTTAACAAAGAAAACATAGAAATGATTGAGAAACGTATTTCGAAGTTTTAAGGATTTCATAATCTTTAAAGAGGAAAAATTGCTAATTTTGGAACTAATTCGTCGGGAAGTATTAATTTCAAAAAGCCCGTCGGGAAGTATTATCTGATTGACTATTAATGAAATACATTGTTTTCTCGGTACAAAAGTAGTACAAAAGCGTTAAAATTTTCAATTATTTCACTACTTCAAAAATGAAAAAACCTTTGTTAATGGTGCTTTGCAAAGACGAAAATGTTGACGGTATCTACACCCAAAAGATGTTGCAGCACCTTGGAACTGTACTACTTTAGTACTACATGATTTAACGTAAAAGCTTATTAATAAAGGAAAGTTAAGATACTGTATCGGAAAGTAACTAAATTCTTAAAAGCGCATTAAGGCACCTATAATTAAGTAGTTACAAAAAATTACTTTTTCTTTTTTGGTGGTGTTTTTTATGAAATCAAGAAAATCTATTAAAAGGT
>JAEWOR010000027.1 GCA_023399595.1 Bacteroidota bacterium
TGCTTAAAGTGTTTTCTACAATCTTCTTCGGTTCCAAAATTCGCCGTAAAACTGAAAATATTCATCTGTAATAATTTGAATTACACAAATATACAAATTATTAGGCAATCTTACGGATATTCATTAATTAATTAGTAGGAATCTATGAAAACCTGATCTGAACCGTAAATCCTTGTACTATCGGTTGGAAAAATTTGACCGTTTAATACTACCTGAAAACTATTATTGTCAGGGGCTATTTTAAACTCTAGCTTATTTTGGGTTCCAGATTTTTTAAATGCTTCATTAGCCTTTGACCAATCGAAAAATGCTCTCCCTTCAAACTTCTCATTTTTACCCGTCTCCCAAAAAAAAGTGATTTCCTTGGCTATTGCTCTTTCTCTCATTGGTGGATTCTCTATCCAAGGACGAAGCACCATTTCTCTCTCTCCGTTGTAATAATCTATTCTTGTTTCAAATGCTCTCAAACCTTTGTTCTCAGAGGTGATTAGTGGTATCCAGTTATAGCGAAGTCTGTAATTATCCCATTGTAAAGGGCTTGCATCCTTTACCATCCTCGTATTCCTTATTTGCTCTCTGCTTACTACAATTTTTTTTGTAAACATATATTCTGCATACTTTGCATCATCTTTAACCGCCTCTGCTTGATACCTTCCCAATTCTATTTGTACAATCCCATAACGGAGCCATACCACTACCATACCTTTAGGGGCAAAACCAAATACCAAATCTGTAAAACTATCATAAGGATTTTCCCATGCACCGAATTTTTGGTCTCTTCCTAAATATTCAAATTCTTTTGCTGTTTTCCCGTATTCTTTTACTTCCCCTTGGGAGTATGCTCTTTTCATATACTCTTTTATTTTGTCCTGAGGAAAATCTACATCCAGATGATAAAAAGTATCCTCATACTTAGCATAATACACAATATTAGCACCTATTGGAGTCCCATGTTGCTCTGTCCATCCTTTACCTGAATCCCCCCATCTACCAGATGTGCCACCAAATGGTAAAGTTGCAGGTACCCCTTCTAAGGTTTTAATATAATCAGATACAAATTCTACTAAATATTTATTCTCTGGATGACAAATCTGTACGTGAAATTCGGGTAATTCTTTCTCTTTCATTTTTTGACAACTGAAATTATGAGTGATGAAAATTAATAATAATATAAGTTTTGTAATTGTTTTAACCATCTTGTATATGTCTTTTACGGTATTTTGCTCCTACGGCACCTTCAACACTTGGGTCATGTTTCTGCCCTTTAATATTGAGTCCCATTTTATTGGTTTTTACTGACCAATGCAGGTATTCTTTTCTAAGTTTTTTTAAATCTTCTTCCTGTATATAATCCAAATAAGAGATTCCTTTTATCTCATCCATATATTGTTTTGCAGAAGGGTGTGATCCTTTTTTAAACTCCTCAACATATTGGTTTCTTTTTGCATTACAATTATTAATATAGTTCCATAGTTGTGAATTAATATTTTCTATAAAGCTATCATCAATTGCATAATTATCAGTAAGTTTATAATCCAAATATTTCACCCCAAATTGTTTGGAGTAATGGAACATAATGTTGAGAGGTATTTTGTCATAAGTGTTTCGTACAAACTGTTTTGTGCCTACCAAACCTTTTAGATACATCCCCACTAAAGCTTTATCCAAAATACTTTTGTTTTCTACATCACTTTGCCAGAATTTTTTTATTTCTAGCTGGTCTTCACTGTACCAACCTTCTTTTATAAGAATTTCTTTAAATTTTTCCGATTCTATCTGAATTTTTTCTCCTTCAAAAGCCCAAGAGTTAGGAGTTTCGTAGGGTTTACAATATAAAACACTAATTTCTTTAGCACCATCCAGATAAGAGCCTCCAATATCGGAATGGACACCTGGTAATGTGAGTTCTAACCCGTACAAACCACAGCTATTAATATTAGTAAGGTCGAAATTATCTCTGTATTCGTCATCGGAAGCAATCTGCAAAACAAAATAGCTTTTATTAACGGCAGATAATCCAAGTTGCTTAGTATCATCACCAATTATTCCACCCAATCCGCCTCTGTGATTTATTCCAAATGATGCTACAGTGTCATATAAGCCAACAAAGTTAAATTTAATACTTTTAGGTTCCACTTCATTCTCTAATAAACAAGCCCCGAAATAACCATATTGTAGCATAGGATTGTCAATATTTATCTTAATTCTTCTATCTGGAATATCATAAGGTGCTTTAGCGACACCTTCGTTCTTAAAAACGACAAGAGTTTCTGCGGGGTTTGTGGCAATATGTAAAAAATGTCTTGCAGCAGTAGCTCCTCTACTGAAACCATATACATTGACTATAAGGTTAACATCTTGTCCCGCATACATTTTAAGAATTTTGCCTGCTTCTACACAACCTTTAGAAACCTTAGCTTTTACACCTCTAGAACCTGTACCAAAAGGGATTCCTCTATTATTAGGCAGTGTAGTGAAAGGAATCGATTCACTTTCTAAATTTTCTGTACCAATACCTTCTATATATATTGCATATTGGTCAATTTCTTCTGGGGCAATTGCATCATAACCACGTGCTACATTAGAATAATCATTGGTATAACTATCGTCTTCATGGTTAGAGTTCTCATACTCTTTACCTGCTTCAGTATTGGTCTTATTATTTTGTGTACCATCAAAAAATAAATTTAAACTAACATTAATGGTATTTATAGGCGTATCATTAGAATGTATGTTTTTGGGAGTGTTGTAACTTACCCCTGTATCTACTCCTTGTTGATTAACAAATTGTGTACTGTTATGAGAAATATTTTCCTTAGAAAGAGATATGTTATCACCTTCTGTTTGAGTAATTACTTTTCCTTCAAAGTAAATTATTTATAATCATGAAACTCGAAATTGCTTCTATATACACGAAGGCTATCCGCTTTCAGAGGTTGATTATTAATAAACAACTCAAAACTATCATCGTCTGGAGCTATTCTAAATTCTAATACATTCTGGTTTCCAGCTTTTTTAAAGGCTTCATTGGCTTTTGACCAATCAAAAAAAGCTCTTCCTTCATAGTTTTGTCCGTTTTTAGTTCTCCAAAAAAAACCAATTTCTTTTGGAATTGCCCTTGCTTCCATTGGAACATTACTGATAAATGGGCGAAATATACTTTCGCGTTCTCCATTGTAATAATCCAAATCCATTCTATAAGCGATAAACTCTTTGTTAGGCGACACCATTTTGGGAGACCAATTATAACGTGTTCTGTATTGTTTCCACTTTTCTGGTGACTCATTGGGAAGATAATATTCTATAGCCAATTCATCAAAAAGTTTAGGACCTAGATTGTATCTCTTTTGATATTTTAGCTCATATTCTTTGATCTTTGCTTTATCAGTAACCAGCTCAGCCTGAAATTCACCTAATTCTATTTGGGTAGGTCCATAGCCATACCAAACCACGACATACCCTTTTGGAGCAAACCCAAAAATAAGATCGGAGAAGCTCTTATAAGCCACCGTCATATCATTGTATTTCTTATCATAATCGGGTTCATCTCTTCGGTTGATGTATCTGTTTGTTAGTTTTACCTCTGAAGAATGAGGCTCGTCTATAGCATAGGCTCTTTGGACAAAGTCTAAAACTTTATCTTTAGGAAAATGAGCTTTCAAATGGTAAAATGCATTTTCAGAATCTGCATAATAAATAACATCTGCACCAATAGGAGTTCCACCTTGCAGGGTAAAGCCTTTACCCGAACTCCCCCACGTTCCTGATGATCCTCCGTAAGGCAAACTAGCTCTTGTTCCTTCTAATGTAATAATTGAATCCTCAATAGGGGATACCAGATGTTTATTATCTGAATGTGATATCTGTACATTATAGGCTGAGCTTATTTTATCTTTTTTCATATCTTGGCAATTGATGAGCTGAAATACACTCAACAAAAAAATTAAAATTGTTTGTTTATCCATTTAAAATTGTTCTTTTACGTTCAGTTTCTCTATGAACACCAGACACACGTGGTTTCATGCCAAAGGAGTCTAAATTGGCTGACCAATGTAAAAACTGGCTTCTCAAAGTTTTTAAATCATCAATATTTATATTAAAATTACGATAATAATAATGATTAACTGTCGCAATATAATCTGATGCCGCAGCACTTCTTCCATTGTTGGAGTTTCTAACATAATCATTTCGTAAAGAGTTGCAAGTATTTATATATGGAAATAATTGTGAGGAAATTTTTAGAATATGCTCATCTTCTATTTTGTTTTTTACTAGTTTATGATCTAAATATTTTGTATCAAATTGTTTAGAATACTGAAACATATAATCTAAAGGAATTTTATCATAGTGGTTGGATAATATTCTTTTTCCCCAAAGCTGATATTGATAAGTAACATCAAATCTGCTTGGTTTTACAATTTTCTCAATGAAAATGTCGTCTGGTAGAAACCAACCTTCATCAATTAATATACTTCTATAATTTTCACAGTTGCGTATTTCATCTTTCTCTTCATAAATAAGTACTTTTTCTTCGTCTCCATTCACATACCCACCACCAATATCTGAGTGTACACCAGGTAATGTAATTTGAAGACCTTTAATTCCAGAATCTTTGATGTTTGTAAGACTAAAGTTTTCTCTAAACTCATCATCAGATGCTATTTGAAAGATGAACGCACCTTGTCGTACGGCATTTAGATTTAACTGTTCAGAATCATTTCCAACAAACCAGTTCCCTCTATGATTTGCTCCAAAAGAGGCAACAGTATCGTACAAGCCGATGAAATTGAATTGAATTTGATGAATTTTTAGTCCAGCCTTTACTAGGCAAGCGCCAAAATATCCGTGATTAATAAATAGAGGATTAGTAATGTCTTCTAATTCAATATTTTGAATGCTATCTGTTTTTGTTTCTTTTTCTTTATCGTTCCTCTCGTATCTTTCCGGTGGGAATATGGTATATTTACCACCTGCAGTTCTAATAGGAGTTACTGGTGTGCTTGCCACATGTACAAAATGTCTTGCGGCGGCCGCTCCTCTACTAAATCCAAATACATTTATTTTTAAAATATTGATCTCTTTTCCTCCAAATTTATTTTTTAATGCGTCAGCGCCTCTTAAACATCCTTTTGTTACCTTTGCCTTTATTCCTCTTTCACCGATACCCATACCTCCCCCTCTTGCAGGTAAACCAAAAGTGTCATTATCTGTTTCTCCATCCACTGTACCAATCCCTTCTATATACCATGAAACTTGGTTTTCGGCAGTAGAATCTATTGCGTCATAACCTCGAGCAACATTAGAATAATCATTTGCATAACTACCTTCTTTTTTTTCTCTTGTAGTACCAGTTTCTGTATTTGTTTTGTTATTCATTGTTCCATCAAAGAAAAGATTAAGACTTACATCGATAGTATTTACAGGTTTATCATTAGGATGTATGTTTTTGGGAGTGTTGTAACTTACCCCTGTATCTGCTCCTTGCTGATTCACAAATTGTGTACTGTTATGTGAAATATCTTCCTTAGAAAGTGATATATTATCTCCTTCTGTTTGTGTAATTACTTTACCTTCAACAAAATACTCAATGCTCATTGTTAATGGTTTTTAGATTTTTCACCACTATTATTTTTTACTTCTTTCTCAGAATGATGTTCCACATTTCCTTTGCTGTTTACTTCAATACCCTTCAAGCTGGTTAACTTATGTTCCTTTTCGCCAAAAGTTTCCATGTCACCTTTTACATAATGTGTAAGTTTACCAGTAACATTAGTAAAGAAATTACCAACTATTGCTACATTTTTCATAGCTCCCACAGATTCAGTATAATTCATGGTGACAGAATCTGTTTTATTCATTCCTACAGTATTGCTTTGGTTAGCTCCCACATTTGTGGTCATGTTTTGTCCAACATTAATGTTCATATTGGCTCCTGCATTAAAAGTAATGTCATTTGGAGCAGTCACGGTAATATTTCCATTTCCATCCATGAAATAGGTATTTCCACTAGGATCTAAAATAGTAACGCTTTTCTCATCGTCATTCATCAAAACTTTGATTCCACTTTTGGTTTGAATAGAACGCATGTGATTGTTCACTCCACCACCCAATCCTACTTGCCCATGAAACATACCTCCCATTACAAAAGGTCTGTCTGGATGATTGTGCACGAAGCCTACCATTACTTGGTCTCCAACTTCAGGGATGGCTACATAACCT
Source organism: Bacteroidota bacterium (assembly GCA_023399595.1). Taxonomy (GTDB): domain Bacteria; phylum Bacteroidota; class Bacteroidia; order Flavobacteriales; family Weeksellaceae; genus Chryseobacterium. Next base: position 6,220 of record JAEWOR010000027.1, read on the forward strand.
CTGTTTTGGGTTACTTGGTCTGTTCCACCAGCATCAGGACTCATCATTCTAATGAAGTTGGTGGTATCATGAAGCTGCCAATCGAATCTTACTGTAATTCTTCCTTGTCCTTGAGGATCGGTATTAGAAATAACTGTAGCGATTTGTGGTTGAGCA
>JAEWOR010000028.1 GCA_023399595.1 Bacteroidota bacterium
TGCTTAAAGTGTTTTCTACAATCTTCTTCGGTTCCAAAATTCGCCGTAAAACTGAAAATATTCATCTGTAATAATTTGAATTACACAAATATACAAATTATTAGGCAATCTTACGGATATTCATAAAAAATAAACAATAATTTAAAAATAAACAACAATCACCAATAAATAAATAATAAATTTTGAATTTTAAAACTTTTTTAATATATTTAACATATAAAAAAAACATATATTATGAGAAAATTTTTATTATTCACAGCTTTTGTTTTTTCAGTTTTCGCTTTTGGACAAACTTATTGTGGTCCACTAAATTTTGAATATATTGATCCAGATGATCCAGTTTGGAACGACCTTGGAGATGAACCTATTACTCTTGTCAATTTTGCAGGAATTAATAACACCTCGGGCAACACTCCTTATATTGGTGTTTCTCATGAAATGTTTTTGTCTCAAACAGCAAATGTTACAACAGGAAATACCTATCCAATAACAATCAAAGGAAATACAGTTGGATTTTGGACAAATGTATTTGTTGTTTTTATAGACTGGAACCAGAACGGTGTACTAAATGATGCTGGAGAAGTTTACTCCGTTACACAGACATTATCAAATTCTACAGGTCTAGATTCTCAACAAGTAACTCATAATATAAGTGTTCCCACAACAGCACTTCCTGGCAACACAAGAATGAGAGTTAAAAAATTGTATGATGACGACGAATTTATTACAGATTTAAATAACCCATGTGTTGGTGGAGTGTACGGTCAAGCAGAAGATTATACTGTAAATGTAACTGCTGGAACCATGGCAGTTTCTGAACAAAGTGCTAAAAACATAAGCTTAAATATTTACCCTAATCCTGTAGAAAACATCTTATACATTAACAGTAAATCAAAAATAAAATCTTTACACCTAACAGATATTACTGGTAAAAATGTATTAAAAAATATCAACAATACAGACCAATTAGACGTTTCTCAATTAACTAAAGGAGTATATATAATAAAAATCATCACTGAAGACGGTTCAGAAACCTCAAAAAAATTCATTAAAAAATAAACAACATCAACCGCTTTTTGAAAGCGGTTTTTTTGTGATAAAATTGTCAATTAAAAAAATATTTCTTACTTTTGCACCTCGAAATAATTAACAAATTTATTTATTATGAACAATTACGAAACTGTTTTCATTTTAACTCCCGTTCTATCTGACGCACAGGTGGAGGAAGCAGTGAAAAAATTTGAAGACCTTATTAAAGAAAAAGGTTGTGAAATCGTTGCTAAGGAAAACTGGGGACTTAAAAAATTAGCGTACCCAATCCAATTGAAAAAGAATGGATTCTACACTTTAATCGAATTTAAAGGTGAAGGTACTGTAGTAGCTGATTTAGAATTAGCATTTAAGCGTGACGAAAGAGTAATTCGTTACCTTACTACAAAATTAGACAAGCATGCTTTAGACTATGCTGTAACTAGAAGAGCTAAAGTAAAAGCAGCTAAAGCTTAATTATTAACCCAATTTTAAAAAAGACAAGACATGGCAATAGATGATATGGCAAAACAAGCCTCAGCTGGTGGAGAATCTGAAGTAAAATTCTTAACACCACTTGATATCAATACAAAATCTGAAAAGAAATATTGTAGATTCAAAAAATTCGGAATTAAGCATGTAGATTATAAAGATGCTGATTTCTTATTACAATTCGTGAACGAGCAAGGTAAAATTTTACCAAGACGTTACACAGGAACTTCTCTTAAATACCAAAGAAAAGTATCTGCAGCTATCAAAAGAGCTAGACATTTAGCTTTAATGCCTTACGTAGCAGATTTATTAAAATAATATTAACATTGGTTGTTGGTTTATAGTTTTTGGTTGTTGGTTTTCTAACTTCTAATTTCTAAAATCTAACTTCTCAACAAAAGGACATCAACAAAATGGAAATTATCCTTAAAAAAGACGTAGAAAACTTAGGACTTGAGTTCGATACAGTAAACGTAAAACCAGGTTATGCAAGAAACTTCTTGTTACCTCAAGGTTTAGCACTTTTAGCAACTCCAAAAAACAAAGCGGCTTTAGAAGCTACTTTAGAAGCTAGAAAAGAAGAAGAAGCTAAATTAATTGCTGCTGCTAACCTTATCGTTGAAAAATTGAAGAAAACTACTGTTACTATCGCTGCTAAAGTAGGTACTGGTGACAAACTTTTCGGATCTATCAACAATATTAACCTTTCTGAAGAATTGGCTAAAGCAGGTGTTATCGTAGATAAAAAATATATCAAAATTCCTGGTAACACTATCAAGAGAACAGGTAAATTTGAAGCGCTTATCAGACTTCACAGAAATGTTGAGTACAACTATACATTCGACGTGGTATCTGATGCTCCTGTTGAAGCAGCTCCAAAAGCTGAAGCTAAAAAAGAAGAAGCAAACACTGAAGAGGCTTAATCAACCTTACAGTTTAGGATATATAAAACCTTCGATTTTTCGGAGGTTTTTTTGTTTTAACCTAACTCCAAAACAAAGATGCTTAAAGATTAATCTGTATCTTTGTGAGCCCAATTTAACAATATAACAGTCTAACAATTTACCAATTGTAAATACTAGCGAGATGAAAACATCAATTCGAGTGTTTTTTGGAATGAAAAGGAGAAAAAATGTATCGAGAAATAAACGTTTTAGACTTCCATTAGAAGTAGCAACTTAACGAATTAAATTGTTTCACTGGTACATTGATATATTGTTACATTGGTATATTGATACATTGCTACATTAAATAAGAAATAAGAAATATGAACTCTTTTATTGAAGAACTAAAATGGCGCGGACTTTTTGCCGACATGATGCCTGGAACCGATGAACAACTCAACAAAGAGATGACAACAGGATATATTGGTTTCGATCCAACAGCAGATTCTTTACATATCGGAAGTCTTATCCAAATTAAAATTCTTGCGCACTTCCAACAGCACGGTCATAAACCTGTAGCTTTGGTAGGTGGGGCAACAGGAATGATAGGCGATCCTTCTGGGAAATCTGCAGAAAGAAATCTTTTAGACGAAGAAACCCTAAATTATTACGTTGATTGTCTTAAAAATCAACTTTCTCACTTCCTAAAATTCGATGGTGAAGGCGAAAACAAAGCTATATTGGTGAACAATTACGACTGGATGAAGAATATTTCATTCCTAGATTTCGCTAAAAATATTGGAAAACATATCACCGTAAATTACATGATGTCTAAAGACAGTGTAAAAAAACGTTTTTCGGGTGAAGATGGCGTTGAAGGAATGAGTTTCACAGAGTTTACTTACCAACTTTTGCAAGGTTATGATTTCTTGCATTTGTACCAGAATATGAACATGAAACTCCAAATGGGAGGTTCTGATCAATGGGGAAACATTACCACAGGAACAGAACTTATCAGAAGAAAAGCTCAAGGTGAAGCATTTGCTTTAACGGCTCCTCTTATCACGAAAGCTGATGGTTCTAAATTCGGAAAATCTGAAAGTGGCGAAAATTATTGGTTAGACAAGAAGAAAACTTCTCCATATAAATTCTATCAGTTCTGGTTGAATACCACGGATTCTGATGCTGAAAGATTCATTAAATTCTATACTTTCCTTTCTAAAGAAGAAATTGAAAATTTAATTGAAGAACATAAAACGGCTCCTCACGAAAGAAAACTACAAAAGAAATTAGCCGAAGAAGTTACCATTTGGGTTCACGGAAAAGAAGAATTAGAAAAAGCAGTAAAAGCTTCTGAAATCTTATTCGGACGTTCTACAGCTGAAGATTTGGTAAGTTTAGACGAAGAAACTTTCTTGGAAGTTTTTGATGGTGTTCCTCAAAAAGAATTGAGTAAAACAGATGTAATTGGGGTGAATATTGTGGATTTACTTTCAGAAAAATCTGGATTTTTAAAATCTAAGAGTGAAGCTCAGAGAGAATTAAAAGGAAACGCAATCTCCGTAAACAAGGAAAAAGTTTCTGATGAATTTACCGCAAAAGAAACAGATTTAATAGATGCTAAGTTTTTACTTCTCCAAAAAGGAAAGAAAAACTACTTCATTATAAAAGTAGCTTAAAAACAAAAGAATCCGTCTCACAACTGAGGCGGATTTTTTTTTGTTTATATGTGTTAAAAATGATATATTGTATTGGTAATCAGTATTGAGTATGAATTTCAAGGACTATAATCAATCGCAGTTATTTTTGT
>JAEWOR010000047.1 GCA_023399595.1 Bacteroidota bacterium
TTTTGCAAAAGAGCTAATTTTCCCTCACCATTCACAAAGAGAACAATGAGACATCAATTACAAAATTCAGAAAACCAATCATTCTCAAAAACAAATTTATGGGAAGGAGAATATCAATTTTCTTATACAAACTATTTGAATGAGGAAATTAAAGATGTTTATGAGAAGAAAATTAAGATAACTTTTGAGGATTTAAAAAATTCAAATTACTACTTTCAATATTCAGAATTTGATTTTGAAAAAAACGGTGAAGAATCGGATTCAAAAGCTTCAACATTATCTAAAATGTGTATGGAAAATATTTATCCGATAAGGATTATTTTAGAATCAAAAGGTTTAATTCAAGATATAGAACTGACAAATACTTTTCAAAAAATATCTTCAGAAATGGATAAACTTAAATATTTCTTCGAAGATCCCTTTTCATCTGACTATATTGAAAAGATGAAAAAAATAATTGAAAGTCCAAAACAAGTTTCTGAAAAGTTCAAAAACACTCTACTTAATTCTTTTTTGTTTAATTCTGTTTACAGTCAAAAATTAAGTTCAACAGAAGAAAACCGCCTATATATTAGATTTTATCCGTGGGTTGAAAACGTAAACCCTATTCTTTTTGAAATTCATAATTCTATTTCAGATATAGAAAATTCTGACGAAGAATTTATCAAAATCAAACAAAAAGGAATCTCCGTAGATTACAGAAGTTTTGAAGAACTTTATTATTTAGAATTTGAATATAATAAAGATATTTTAGCAAACGAAAATTCCATTGATTGCGAGTTCTATGCAGAATATACCATTAAGAAAGAAAACAAATCTTTACAGCGTATTGAAGCAACCTTTCAAAATTTTGTAAATGAAAATATAGAAAAAGAAACATTTTTGTTAGAAAGATTAATCTAAAATAATTAAATTTGGATAACATCAAAAAACACAAATGAAATGTCAGAACACGATAATAAACACTTTGTAGTACAAAAAGGAAAAGCACAGTGCAATCAAGGAAATCAGTTTCCACAGTTTAAGGTTACCTCTCATCAAAAACATTATTGGAATGATGAAGAAGGTCAATCTGATTATTTAGCAGTTACTGAAGACGATTTACAATTTACTCCGCCTGGTCCTAGTTTCGGGCAATGCAAACTTAAACCAAGTTCTGGAGGCTATCTTCCATGTGCATTTGCACCAGCTGGAAAGTGGCAAAAAGTTTATGAAAAAGTAAAAGTAATGGACAAAATTTGTCTTTCAGAAATTTCCGAATTGATGTGTGCAACAGGAGGTAAAATTACAGTTAAAGATCATGGGCAAACTGTTTCTATGAACAAACAAAATGTAAAAAATGCAGACCCTAAAGAACAACAAAATATCAATCCGTTGTTCAATTATAAAGAATTTCAAGAAGAACAAGATGATGATATAGAAGTTTTCGACTAAAAACACAAAACGATGGCTAAACTAACAATATTAGGAACTGATAAACCAAGATTGGGAAAGGAGGAAAAATATTCTATTTCCATGTATGGAGATTGGTTGCACCTTTCTAAAAATCCTTTCATCACACCTATGAAAGCGCCCAAAACCATTTGGCATATCATGGTGCAAACCAAGACTGGCTGGCGAAGAGCTGAAAAAAATAAAGAAGGACTTATCGTCCCTTATACTTTTAATCAAAAAAGTTTGATGCACAAAGGTATAAAGATAGTAGTAGAACAAGGTGAAAATAGAGGAGAACTTATTGTACATCCTCAAAGAGCCAAAGAACCCAAAATTACAAAAGTTGAACTTTTGGATGGAAATTATAAACCTTTACCAAAAGGAAAGCAGATAAGTTATAAAGATACCATTATTGCAAGAGCACATTGCGTAGAAATGTTTAAAATGAATGTCGCTTTTACCCTTTGGGAAGATGATGCACAAGGAGAAGGGCATGACCCAATAAAAAATGCGCTTAACAAAATAAACTTAATTCCTGTTTTAAAACCTGTTAATGAAAAAGGAATTGCAGAAGCAGTTTTTAGATTACCTGCTTATACAATGGCGGTGCAAATTGCCAATGCAAGAATAGCATCAGGAGATAAAAATGAGGGTAAAACCCATGAATATTATGTAACTGCAGATATTGTAAATACTAAAATGCAAAAAGCAAGTCCTAATGTTAATGTAAATAATCCTACCTATAATCCAGAACCAACAAAAAGACAAAGGACATTACCCCAAAATACACCACAACAAAAACCTAAAACGCCTAATGCACCTGTAGATAGGCCAAAACCTAAACCAGATTCTCCAAAATTTCCTGTAACTACTAATGGTAAAAGCAATACCGATAGACAAGGTAAAATATTAAGTGCAGAATTTGTAAACAATAATGGAAATAAGCTTCATTCTTCCAAAGCTGGGAAAACTGTAATTATGAAAATAACTGCAAAAGAAATGAAGAACAAAAAAGTAAGAGTGATTATATGGGAGGAAGATAATTTCACATGGACAAATGATGAGATTTACAATAAGGATTGGGTTTTAACTGGAGATGTAAATTTTATTGGAGTATCACTTACTAAAAAAATGTTCGACAAAGCCAATGATGGTGGCGGAGATAGCCAAAGGCAGCAATATTTTATCGAAGTCATTTATGAGGAAACTTCTGTAAAATCTTCAGTAATGCCAATAACTTTGGATGCTGAACCAACAAAAATTCCTAAAGGAAATAGTGATGTGGTGATAAAAGACCAAAAATCAAAGAAACAAGAAACTATTTGTTTGTGTAAAGAACAATATAAAGATTTAATTTGGGGAGAAAAAGTTAGCTGTGAATTTAGGAAGAAGGTTGTACAAATTTGTGCAGAACTTTGGGGAGAAAGTAGAAAAATGGAGATGGCTAATGGATTAATGGCAGTGATGAATGTTGAAACAGGAGGTTCTTTTAAAGCTCATCAAATTATGGGTAAATCTTTAAAAGATGTAAATTCAATTACTAAAGATGATTTTTGGCTTGAAAAGAAAGACAAAAATGGAAGAGTTATATCAAGAACATCAAGGGCAGTTGGACTTATACAATTTACTCAAGATGCTCTTCAAGCAATTGGAGAATTTACTTCAGGAAGTGGTTTTGATAAATTGCATGAGGTAAAATTGCGTTTTGCAAAAATGGGAGAAGTTAAACAATTAGACTATGTAAAAAAATATTTTGAACCAAGTAAAAATAAGATTAAATCTCCTGAAGATATTTATTTACAAGTTTTTGCACCAAAAGGAGTTGGAAAACCTGATGATTATGTATTATATGATAAAGATATAGATGGTGAAAAATACAGACAAAACAAGAGTGTTGATGAAGAAAATAATAATGATAAGAAAATTCAACGAAGTGAAATTTTAGGAAGATATAATCAAAGCTTTAGCAGTGGTAAATCTAATACCCCAAAGACTTTTAATTGCGGAGCTAAACAGACATCAGAAAATCTCAAGTCTAATCATACAAATACAGGATATTACATATATTTGGATGGTAGTATAAAGTATATTGAAAGTGGAAATTCAATCAATTATTATGTGCAAACTAGAAATGGAAGTAACGATTTTAGAAAAATTGCTACATTAACTAAAAATTCACATGATGTAGTAAAATTTCCAGATTCAGGAGCTGGCTTCAATAGATATGGAACTGTCGACAGAGGTGGAAGTTCTTCAGTGGAGGTTGTTGGAAGTGGAGACCATTATTTACTTCCAAGCACTGCTGCTGCACTTTTTGGTATTGTTTATGAAATTAGTTTGAGAGGCTGGGAAATACATTTAGGTGATATGTCATCTGAAAATGGAAGTGATCCATGGCAAAGTGGAAGCCATCATCATGCTGGACATGGTCATTTAGGTAAGAGAAAAGGTAAAGATGTCGATTTTAGATATTTAAATACAAATGGAATCAGTTTTCAAGGTCTTAATACTTCAAGTTCATTTGATGTTTCAAAAAATGAGATAGTCTTTCAATTAGGATATAAATATGGATTCAGAAAAAACTATGCAACTGGAATGATCCAATATAGTAGATATGGTGTGAGCCCAACTGTTGGAGCTCATCGTGACCATGGACACTTTGGTATGACAAATATAAATTTAGAAACAGTAACAACAATAGATGTAAATATTATCAACTAATGAAATCAATTATTTATACAATATTATTCTTAATTTCAATAATAGTCTCTTGTCAAAGTAAAGAAGAGAAAAATAAAATTAATAATACTCAAAATAAGGAAATAATAAATAATAATTTTCTTAAAATACCTGTAGAAAATGGGGAAGTATTTATTGGAGAATTAGCATCAATTAATGATGTCCCTCAATCTGACTTTACTATTACAAAAAAAAATAACCATTATTTAGTTTCTAAAAATTTTCTAGAAACTGATGATTTGGATGGTAAAAAAATAATTATTAAAAGTAAATCTTTTGTAAATAAGCTAAATATTACTTACAATATTGCTTTATTTTTTAATGGTACAGAAAAAGAAGACCAGTTTATCTCACTTAATTTCCCTGTTCATTTTACAATAGAAAACAATTCAACACTCCCATTATTTGATAAAGTAAAAAAGGATAAGAAATTATTAGATTTTTTGTCAAAAAACAGTTTATTAATTAAGAAAACTGCTTTTGAAAACTATTTAAATTATTACAGTAAAATAAAACCAGAGGATTTGAAAAATTGTTGTATTGCGGATTACAATCAATATAATAAACTTAAAAATATAGAAGACAATTCAATTTCAAAGCTTGATATAGAAAAAGACTTGGCAACATTTATTGATTATGAATCAATTGAAATTGATATAAAAGACCTAAATGAAAAAATTATTTATTCTAAAAAATTAGATAAGAACCCATTATCTAATGAAAATACTATAATAAATATTGAAAAAACCGTCCCAACTAACTGGATAGGAGAATACAAAATCAAAACAAAAGCAATTAGCAATTCAAATAATCAAGAGTTCGAAATAAGATACTATATTACTATTACTGATAATAGTTCAGCTGTTCTAAGTATAGGTGCAGAAAATTCAGAAGATTATTGGTGTGAAGGAGATTATACATTAACGAATGATAATAATATCCTGCATGCCAGTGGTAAATGTGATGAGAACAATATTAATGATTTTTACTTAAAATTTGAAAATGGTAAATATTTCATCAAAAGCAAACGTTTCCTAAATCAAGATTGGCAAGAACTAAAAAAAGAAGAATGAAAATTTTAACAGCATTATTTGTTCTATTAAATATAATTTCTTGTAATGGACAAGATAAGAAAAATGAAAACCAAATTTTAGAAAATAATAAAAAGATGAATGTAAATAAAGAAGCTCCATATAATATTTCAGATGAAGGAGACGGAACTAAATTTAATTATGATGATTTTTCTCAAGACCTTATTATTAAGGCAAAAAAAACATTGGAACAAAGAAAGTTTCAATTTCCAAGTGATGAAATTTTTAATCAAAGGGTATTAGAGGTATTTGGTTTTAATCTCAAAGAATATAGAAACAGTATAATTGCATTACAACCTTCAATGTTTCCAGAAGTTGCATTAAGGAAAGATAAATTCATAATTATACAAGATGCAAATGCTAATGAACCTGATTTTATTAATAATGAATTATTATACCATTTAAATTCATATATCTTTTACAAAACACAAGTTTCTTATGTGTGGTTAAATGCAAACGCAAAAGAGGAATTGTATGATTTAGTAATTCATTTTGGTTATAATAAAGATAAAAAGCTTGTTAGTACCGTTTTTGAAAAATTTGATTTTAACAGTTTGTCTAACGTTGAAGAATTAATTTTCAAAGACCATAATTCAAGATATGAATTAAAAAAACAAATATTTGATGATATTGAAAATATTATTTATAAAGGTTCCGTAGAAGATTTTTCGTATGCGAAAGAGGGAGACGGTTATATAAGATTAGGAGATATAATCAATAAAATAAATCTTAATCCAAAAGAATATAACGAGCCTGAATACATTATAGCATATTTATTTGAAAGAGAGTTAAGAGTAGGGATACAGGGTGATGTTGAAAGTTATATTGATAAAAATCCTGTATATGTAAAAACTTTAAAAAAAGTTGACTTTTATAATCTACCAATGCTGAAAGATTATGTAGAATATATTTATCAAAAAAATGACACAGATAAAAATAGCTTTGTAATTAATGACCCAGACGGTTTTACAAATCTTCGCAAAGAAAAAAGCAGTTCCTCTGAAATTTTACAAAAAATAAAAACTGGCGAAAAAATTGAAGTTTTAGATAACTCTGGGGATTGGTTTTTAGTACAAACACAAGATGATAAAAAAGGATACGTGCATAAAAGTAGAATTAAATCAAATTAATACTTAACTAACCCTAAAAACACAATACTATGCCATCAACATCAGAAGTTGGACACGCTAAAAATGTAGCGAATTTTCAAGATTTAATTACGTACTGCACTGCTTACGGAACCACCTACAATCCGTCAAAGACTGCTTTGCAATTAGCCTCTTTAAACACTTTACTTACCTCCGCACAAACAGAAATCGCCAATGTAACCACCGCAAAAAACATTTTCGATACCGTTACAGGAGACCGCCAATTGGCTTTTGAACCGTTAAAATCTTTAGCAACAAAAGTGTTCAATTATCTTTCCGTAACAGATGCAACGGACCAAACCATTGCAGATGCTAAAACCATCAATAACAAAATTCAAGGAAGAAGATCTGGAGCAGTTTCGGAAACTCCACCAACAGAAGGCGGAACTTCACCAAACACAGTCTCCGTTTCACGGCAAAGCTACGATATGCTTATCGAAAACTTTTCAGCATTGATTGATTTAGTATCTTCCGTTCCGTCATACACTCCTAACGAAACCGAACTTTCTAATGCTTCACTCACAACATTCCACGGAAATTTACAAACTGCTAATACAAACGTAATTAATGCAGAAGTCGTTTATAGCAATGCAAGAATTTCGAGAGATACAGTACTTTATTCTGACGATACAGGGTTAATTGATATTGCTTCCGATATCAAAAAATATGTAAAAGCTATCTTCGGAGCAACTTCTCCACAATACAAACAAGTAAGCGGAATCAAATTCAAAAAACCTTAAAATCAAAATAAAGAGTTACTGAAGTCAAAAACAGTAACTCTTTTCCGTTTTTACAAAACTACCTACTGCATATATAAAACTCTTATCCGTATTCATAAAACTACCAACCTCCACTGCAAAACTTGTGTCCGCCATTATAAAATTTACAATCTCCACTATAAAACTCACGACCGCCAACATAAAACTTACATACTAATTTGCAAAACTCGCAACCTCCATTACAAAACTTACGACCGCCACTATAGAACTCCTATCCGCAATTTAATTTCTTCCGTCCGCCAATACAAAACAAGGAATAAAGTCCACCGCAAAGGAAAAAGCACATTTGCAGACCGCTCCACCCTCACCAAAACCCACATCTGCAAAAGAGCTTTTCCTTTCCCTCTTTTCCCCACCGCCAAAAAAAGAATAAATTTCCCTCACCTACTCCTGCATATTTCCAATCTAACTGAATAAAAAGCACTGCATATAACATCGTATTGCTAAAATGCGGACTGAGAATATAATAGAAATATTTATAATTATTATCCGCAAAAATCATTTTCTTTTTGCAAAATGTGTATTTTAGCAAAAAGGAAAATGTTTTTGCTACTTGCATCCAAAGTTTAAAGAGTTGTCATTCTTAAACCCGCACTTCGCAAAGCCTTTTTCCGTTATATGCAATGCTGTGAAAACGGTTTCTAACATTAGAAAATTTAGCTTCAATATTTTTCTGGATAATATTTTTACATTCCCAACGCAAAATTTATTCTTTTTCCAGCACCTTTTTTGCCAGCCCACATTAGCACATTTGCAAAATCTTTCCATTTCAAATCCGTCCCCTATTTTGCAAAAGAGCTAATTTTCCCCACCATAAAACAACACTAAGGTAACTCATCAAAATTTCAGTATTTTTTCACTATTCTATTAAACTAACCCGTAGTGCATTTGTAAGAGTAATATAAAAAGGTTGTTCCAAAATAGAATATTTTGTATATTTAATTAATTACCAGTTAGTTAAATAATATGAACAACCTGAAAGCAAGTTACAATAAAATTT
>JAEWOR010000021.1 GCA_023399595.1 Bacteroidota bacterium
CGGCGGCCCTTGGCCGCCGAAACTGTTTATAACAAACTGATTTCTTCAAAACTTCTAAAACCGTTCAGGAAATCTTTAATATTCATTCTTTTCTTACCTTCAAGTTGCAATTCTGTTGGAGAATAAATACCATTTTCGGTATAGATAGAAAATCCATTTTTTGAAATTTCTAGGGTTCCAACTTCTTTCTGATGTTCCTTTTCCTCGAATTTCCCATCAAAAATTTTAAGCGACTTTACTTCTTCTCCTATTTTCAAGGTGGTGAAAGCAGCAGGGTAGGGTGACATTCCTAAAATAAATTGGTGAACAACTTTTGCAGTCTGTTTCCAATTAATTCTCATATCTTCTTTGAAAATTTTATAAGCATTTTTCGGAACTTCTACAAAAGGTTGAGTTTTTTCCTCAATAGCGTTTTCTGCTAAACCGTCTAAAGTTTTTACGACTAATTTAGCGCCCATTTCCATCAATCTGTCGTGTAAACTTCCTGCATTTTCATTCTCAAGAATTTGAATTTCTTCTTGTAAAAGAATGTTTCCTTCATCAATTTTTTCATTGATAAAAAATGTGGTAGCTCCTGTTTTTTCTTCACCGTTAATAATCGCATAGTTAATAGGAGCAGCTCCTCTATAATCGGGTAAAAGTGAAGCATGAAGATTAAAAGTGCCTATTTTTGGCATCTCAAAAAGGATTTTTGGCATCATTCTGAAAGCTACAACCACAAAAACATCTGCATTGAGTTGTCTTATTTCTTCTAAAAATTCAGGATTTCTTAATTTTTCAGGTTGAAAAATATTAAGATTATTTTCTACAGCGTATTCCTTTACGGGTGACTGATGTATTTTTTGGCCTCTTCCACTTGCTTTATCTGCAACTGTTACCACTCCAACAACTTGATGTTTGGATTGATGTATGGCTGCTAATGAATTTTTTGCAAACTCGGGAGTTCCAAAAAACACTACTTTTATTGAATTCATATTGCAAAGATAATATTTGTATGAAAGAATTAGAAATTAGACATGAGAAAAGAGAAAAGTGATATGTAGATATTAGAGATCCATCTCCTATTACCCATTACTCATGCTAAAGCGTAAGTTCTAAAATTCAGCATTTTTACTTTATTAGAATCTAGGAGATCTATAAGATTTTCAAGTATATTTTCCTTTTGATAATAACTCAATTGAATGGCGATTTCATCTATTGTTGCAGGTTTTGTATTTAAGACTTTAATGATTTCTTGAGAAATATTACTTCCAAAAATAGATTGCTTTTGCTGTTCACAAACTGAGCATTGTCCACAGTTTTTGGCGTTTTTCTCACCGAAATAAGAAAGTATTAATCTCATTTTACAAACATCATTGTTTTGAGTGTAAAATTTCATTTCTTCCCATTTCTGGATTTTGTTCTTTTGAATTTGATCAAAAAGATGCCAATATTTTCCTTGCGATGCTCGAACATCACGATGTTTAATGAATTTTACACTCGCCAATTCTCCATCTAAATAATCAATATACCCTTTAGTTTTCATTTCCTTTAAACGGTCTTTAAAGTCTCCAAGATTAATTTTTAGTTTATTACAAATATTCGTTTCGCTGAACATCACTTTGTGTGTCGTTAAACCCGAAACATTTCGCAGTAAAATTTCTAGAAAATAGGCGTCTTTATGAATAAGTGTATCAACTTCTTCATAGGGAATCAATAATTCTAAACTTGAAAGTTTTTTTAAGGTATTGTAGTAAATAATTTCCTGATTGTGGAGGAAGTTTAAAATATTTGAAATTTTGCTTGAAGAAAATTTGGTTAAATTTTTTAATGTTTGAATATTAAATTGGAAAGTAGCCTCTGGAAGTTCGCCGTCTGCAACTTGAAATAGGGAATATAAAAAATTCACTACTTTTTCAAATTCGTTTTTGTTAGGAGTTTGACTTGCTATTATTTGATTGAAGTTTAAAATTTCTTGCTCATTCCAAAGCATCATGGCAAAACTTTTTTCTCCGTCTCTTCCTGCTCTTCCTATTTCTTGATAATAGTTTTCAACAGATGACGAAGGTGAAAAGTGAATTACAAATCTTACATTATCTTTGTCAATCCCCATCCCAAAAGCATTAGTAGATATCAGAACTTTATTATTGCTGATATTCCATTGGTGTTGTTTTGTGTTTTTTTCTTTGGCACTAAGACCTGCATGAAAATATTCAACATTTTGAATATTGTTTTTTTGTAAAAATTGAGCTAAAAATTCCGCTTCTTTTCTTGTTCTTACATAAACAATTCCTGATGTGGTGTTATATCTCAAAACATCCAGAACACGTTGGTATTTATCAGCAATTTCTTCAACAATAATTTTAATGTTATCTCTCTTAAAACTCTGCTGAAAAAGTTGTACATTTTTTAAGTTGAGTTTTTCAATAATTTCGTTAAGAACTTTATCCGTTGCAGTTGCAGTAAGGGCTAAACAAGCTATGTCTTTAAATTGTGCTCTAAAGTTTTTAATATTTTGATAGCTTGGTCTAAAATCTTGTCCCCATTCCGAAATACAATGCGCTTCATCAACTGCGATAAAAGAAATTTGTATTTCCTCTAAATTTTGAAGAAATACTGAATTAGTAAGTCTTTCTGGAGAAACGTAAAGTAGTTTTGTAATATTGTCTTTGCAATTATTGTAAATAATTTCAGCATCAAACTCATCCAGTTCTGAAGATAAATACTCGGCTTCTATCCCTTTTCTTTTAAGTTGACTTACTTGGTCTTTCATTAAAGCAAGTAACGGCGAAATTACAATACAAGTACCTTCTTGCAATAAAGCAGGAAGTTGGTAGCATAAAGATTTTCCTCCACCTGTTGGTAGAAGAACTAAACTGTCTTTTTTGTGAAGAACGGCATCAATAATTTCGGATTGAAGAGGTCTGAATTCACCATGACCCCAAAAATGTTGAAGCGTTTTTAGTTTTAAAGATTCTATGTTTTCCGGGGTGTTCATTTTGTAAAAATACTAAAACCTATGAAACAAAAAAAGCCACGCGAACGTGGCTTTTATATAAATGGAAATAAATTATTTCGCTTCGAAGTAAACTCTTCTGTTAGCTCTATTTTTCCATTCAGGACATTTAGTAGCTGGTTCACACTCTGGGTATTTAAGGTCTTTCTCTCCTCTACCTACAGCGTTTAATTTAGAAGAATCAACACCGTTCTTAATTAAATAATTTTTAACAGCATTTGCTCTTCTTTCAGAAAGTTTTTGGTTGTAAGCATCAGATGCTCTTGTATCTGTAGCTCCAATTACGTTATAAGTTCCGCTTGAAGAATTGATATAGCTTACAGCGTTGTTCAAGATTGGAGTATTGTTTGGAAGAATTCTATCAGAGTTCAAATCAAATTCAATACCTTCTAGAGTTCTAGTATCTTCTGTTACTACTCCAGGTTGTTTTGGTTCTTCAATAGGGCAACCATCATTTTCAACTGGACCAGGAACTACAACACATTTATCGTAAAGATCAATAACTCCATCTAAATCTGTATCTAAAGCTACACCAGCACCATCGACTCTTGCACCTGCAGGAGTATCAAGCTGTCTGTCCCAATCGTCACAAACTCCGTCGTTATCAGCATCTCCTTTTTTACAAACTTCGAAATCTTGGTTTTTACTAGCCAATACATCAAGTTTGTAATACATTTCTTGTAATGGATCATGCCACATTAAGTGAGACTCATGCTTTCCAAGTTTTAAAGAGGCTCCCAAAGTAAAGTTGAAGAAGTTATCTGAGATTTGATCTTCTCTTTTGTTGATAGCACTGTATTGTGCACCACCTCCATCGAATTCATCATCACCGGTAACCATATACATTCCTCTAGCTTCAAGGTCAATTCTTCTGTTTACTTTATATTTTACACCTAAACCAGCTTGTCCAAATAAAGAAGAAAGTTTGAAAGGTTTAATTTCAGTCATTAATTGTTGACCCGTTTCATCTTTTTGGTATGCTCTATAAGCTAAAGTACCAATACCTGCATAACCGTGTAAAGCCCATCTGAATGGAGATTTGTTATCAACTCTTCTTAATAAATTAGAAAAATTGATGTCTCCTAAAATAGAGATTGCATCATACTGAGTTCTAGCACCTACTTGCTGATAAGCACTTGCATTTGCTGGAGCATCATCTTTAGTATTAAACCAACCTTGTCTAGTCTCCCCTCTGTCATATTGAAGTTTTAAACCAAAAGCATGAGTAATTGCTTTGTCAACACTTAAATATGCTGAATATCCGAATAGGTTTTTACCGTTACCATTTTTAATGGAGGTTAAATCAGAAGACTGTACTAATGGAACTCCAACACCTGCAGAGATAGACCAATCATTGAATCTTTTAGACTCTTGAGTGAATGGAGAAACGTTTGCAGATCCTGAAGAAAAAGTATTAGGATAAGTATCTTGGGCAACTGCAATGGTATCTTGTGCAAAGCCGACAGTAGGAACTGTTAAGGCGAGAGCAACAATTGCTAAACTTAATTTCATAGTGTATTTTTTATTAATTATTTGATTTTTTAGACTTTTCATTTTGGATTTATTTAGTTTGGACATCCATTATTATCTGCTGTTCCTGGCACTGTTACACATTTGTCATACAAATCAATAACACCATCTAAATCCATATCAAGAGCTACACCAGCTCCATCAACTCTTGCTCCAGCAGGAGTATCTAATTGTCTATCCCAATCATCACAAACACCATCATTGTCTTGGTCACCTTTTTCACATGTTACCAATTCTACAGGAGTATCTTCAAGAACTTTTGTTCTGTAGTAAGCCTCTTGTAGTGGGTCATGCCATGCCAGATGACTGTTATGTTTTCCAAGCTTAAATGATAATCCTAAATTAAATGTCAAGGCTTTGTCATTATAAGAATCGTTAATTAAGTTATAATTAATTCTTGATCCATTTGCATTTTCAAGCTCACGTCTTTCACCGCCGCCATCAAATTCTTCATCACCACTGTCAATATACATTACACGTGCTTCAACATCAACTAATTTTGAGACTTTGTACTTAAGTCCTAAACCAAATTGAAAGAAAAATGAACTTAAATCCATTTTTTGGTCAATCATAATTGGAATTCTTGGGGGTTCTGTACTCCATCTTGAAGCATCAGAGTCAATTAATTCCGTTTTGTAAGACATTAAACCAATACCTCCATAGCCATGGAAAGCCCATCTATATGGGGAATGGTTATCTACTCTTCTCAATAGGTTTGTAAAGTTAACATCCCCTAATAAAGAAACACTTTGGAATTTAGTCCAAGCTGTACCCACACCAGCTGCAGGGTTGTCTGGCAACATTGCTTTTTGGTTGGTTTTTCCAATGTTATACATTAAACTGGCTCCAAACGTATGAGAGATTTGTTTGTCTAAACTAACATATGCATTCCAACCCCAATTGGTTTTACCCTCGTAAAAAGATGTAACATCTGCAAAGGTCATAAATGCAGGTCCACCTCCTACAGAGATTGCCCAATCATTAAATTTTCTTGCTTTGTTGTTGAATGGCTGGATATTAGCCGAACCAGATGAATAAGTATTTGGATACTTCTCATTCCAATAGTTTACTGGGTTATTGCTGTCGGTTTCCTGGGCGTAAATGGCGATTGGAAACACTGCCAATAATAATAAACTTAATTTCATATAATTTGTTTTTATGTTTTTAGATCTAATTCACTTAGGAGTTTTAATGAAAAATCTCTCTCAAAAGCATTCTTTCTGTGAGGTATTTCCAGCTTATTGGATATAAAGATAATGTTATTAAAAAAAACAATGTCAATATCAATAATACGATCGGTATATCCTCCTAAGACTTTAGAATCCTTATTTCTCCCCATTTCTTCTTCAATTTCCTTTAAACAATTTAGAAGTTTTATGGGCGAAAAATACGTATCTATTACTATTGCAATATTACAAAAATTATTAGAACTAACAAATTCTACCGGTTTTGTTATTAAAATTTCACTTTTTTGTGTAATTCTTCCAACTCTGCTGTTAATTATGGAGTTGGCTTTTTCAATGTTTTTTTTTGTGTCTCCAATATTACTTCCCAGTAACAAAACTACTCTTTGTGACGACATATATGCAAATAGATGATTTTATGAAAAGTTTTTTTAAGAATGTTGCAGCAAATATAGTGGCTTTTGTTATTATTATGGCTGTTTTATTTGTAGGTTTTATTTTGATGATTGCCATCTCATCTGCCAGCAGTTCAACGCCTCACGTGAAATCTAATTCCATATTAGTTCTAGACGATAAAATTTCTATCATGGATAGTCCAACTGAAGAGAAAGTTGACTTTTTCAGTATGAATAAAGAATCTAAAGCAGTTTTAATTTATGATTTAGTGAAAGCAATTCAAAATGCGAAAACGGATGATAAAATAAAAGGGATAAGTATTGAGGCTGATTATATTAATGGAGGTATCACTCAATTAGATGACGTTAGAGCTGCAATTGAAGATTTTAAAAAAAGTGGAAAGTTTGTATATGCTTATGGAAATTCGGTTTCTCAACCTGCTTATTATGTGGGGTCTGTAGCGGAAAAGTATTTTCTTCATCCTGCTGGGGGGATTGAATTGAAAGGACTTGCAACAGAAGTAGCTTTCTTTAAAAACTTTGCTGATAAATATGGAATAGGGTTAGAAGTGATAAGACATGGGAAATATAAAGCTGCTGTTGAGCCGTATATGAGAAACGATATTTCTCCTGAAAATAAAGAACAACTTTCAACTTTATTAAATGATATTTGGGGGAATACTGTACAGAAAATTGCAACTTCAAGAAAAATGAATGTTGCTGAATTAAATGTGGTTGTTGATAGTCTTTATGGGTTATTGCCAGATCTTACAATACAACATAAACTAGCCGATAAACTTTTACAAAAATCTGAGTACACGAATTTACTAAGAGAAAAATTGAAGCTTAAAGAAAAAGAAAAACTGAATACCATTTCTTTTGCTAATTATGTTCAAACTATCAAAAAAGATTCTGATGCAAAAGATGAGGTAGCTGTTTTATATGCATCAGGAGCTATTTATACTGGTAAAGAGTACAATGAGATTTATTCTAAAAAGTATTTAAAATACATTAAAAATCTTCAAGAAGATGAGAGTGTTAAAGCTGTGGTTTTAAGAGTTAATTCTCCAGGTGGAAGTGCAAATGCATCAGATGAAATTTTATTCGCATTAAAAGAATTGAAAAAGAAAAAACCACTTGTGGTTTCTTTTGGAGATTATGCGGCTTCTGGAGGGTATTATATTGCAATGGGTGCAGATAAAATTTATTCGGAACCTAATACACTTACTGGTTCTATTGGTGTTTTTGGTTTGATGTATTACTTTGAAGATATCGCTGCTAAAAATGGTATTCGTTCAGATGTAATTGCTACCAATGATAATTCGGCTTATTATTCTCCGCTTCATGGTTTAACGCCACATGGAAAAATAATGATGACAAGAGGTGTGGAAGGAACGTATAAAAGATTTGTAGATTTTGTTACTGAAAATAGAAAGAAAACTTTTGAGCAAATAGATGCTGTAGGAGGAGGAAGAATATGGACTGGGACTAGAGCTAAGGAGTTAGGTCTTGTAGATGAATTAGGAACTTTAGAAAATGCGATTCAGTTTGCAGCCCAGAAAGCAGGAGTGAAAAATTATGAGGTTGAATCTTATCCAAGAAAAAAATCTAAGTTCGAACAAATTATGTCTGACCTTAATGAGGACGATATTTCTGCAAAAGTGCTTCAGAACAAAATTGGTAAGGAGAATTATAAAACTGTGGAACAGTTGATTAATATGAAAGCCAATTCTGAAATAAAAATGGAAACTCCTTACAGACTAATTATAAAATAGTAATCACTGTAAGGAATAAAAAATGGGGATTGTAATATTTACAATCCCCATTTTATTTTTTAATTTTTAACTTTTTTTGGTGACCATTCCGTAAATCCAGAGGACTACTAATGCTCCAACAACTGCTAAAATCATACTTTTAAAGTTGAACTCATCCACAGTTCCCCATCCAATTAAACTTCCTATAAAGCCCCCAACAAAAGCACCTACAATACCTAAAATAATAGTAATAAGCCACCCCCCGCCTTGTGTTCCCGGCATAATTGCTTTAGCAATAGCTCCGGCGATAAGACCAAAAATAATCCATGTTAAAATACCCATAGTTTAAAATTTTTATGTTAATATTTGTTAAGTGATTAAAGATATAAAAATTTCAGAAAAACATGATATTTATCATGTTATCTCTTTTTGAAAAATGAGTCAACAAATTCTGTACCATTAAAAAGTTGCAAATCTTGCATTTTTTCTCCCACTCCAATATATTTCACTGGGATTTGAAACTGATCGGATATTCCTATTACTACACCTCCTTTTGCGGTCCCGTCTAACTTAGTAACCGCTAAAGCATTTACTTCTGTAGCAGCTGTAAATTGTTTTGCTTGTTCAAAGGCGTTTTGTCCTGTGGAACCGTCTATTACTAAAAGAATTTCGTGTGGAGCATCTGGAATAACTTTCTGCATAACTCTTTTAATTTTGGAAAGCTCATTCATTAAATTGATTTTATTATGAAGTCTTCCTGCGGTATCTATAATTACAATATCAGCATCTTGGGCAACAGCACTTTGAACTGAGTCAAAAGCCACCGAAGCAGGATCGGAACCCATGTTTTGTTTTACAATAGGAACGCCCACTCTTTCACTCCAAATGGTAAGTTGATCTACAGCTGCTGCTCTAAATGTATCTGCAGCACCTAAAACCACTTTTTTTCCTTGAGATTTAAACTGATGAGCCAATTTACCAATAGTGGTAGTTTTTCCAACGCCATTTACCCCTACAACCATTATCACGTATGGTTTCTTGGTTGTATCTATATTTCCTGAATTTGAATGTGGGTTTTCCAAAAGAAGAGCCGAAATCTCCTCTCTTAAAATTCTATCCAATTCGTTAGTGTTAACATATTTGTCACGTGCAACGCGCTCTTCAATTCTTTCAATCACTTTAATGGTGGTTGCAGCACCTACATCAGAAGCTATTAGGATTTCCTCTAGGTTGTCCAATACCTCGTCGTCTACTTTACTTTTTCCGACAACGGCTTTGGTCATTTTTTCAAAAAAACCTTGGTTGGATTTTTCTAAACCTTGATCTAATGTTTCTTTTTCTTCTTTGTTAAATATTTTTTTAAACCAACTCATTTTTTAGAAGTTAGAGGTTAAGTGTTAGAAGTTAGAGTTTAAAGATTAAGAAGGATTTTAGTGGGAATGATTAATCAATTCAAAAAAAACTTATTTTTAACTTTTAGAGTCTAATTTCTATTATTCAAAGATAATAAAAAAACCGCCCAAAAATTGAGCAGTTTTATTATATTGTCTGAGAGTTCAGATATTATTTTTTCAAATAACCATCAACTTCGTCAACATTCATTACTTTTTCTTCGAAAATGTAAGCTCCAGTTTTAGGAGATTTTACCATTTTCACCACTTTGGTCATCTTTTTAGATGCAGTTTGAAGCGTTGCTACTACTTTCTTTGCCATGGTAAATTATTATTTTATAATTACTTAATTTCTTTGTGAACAGTATATTTCTTAAGAACTGGATTGAATTTTTTCAATTCTAATCTATCTGTAGTGTTCTTTTTATTTTTAGTTGTAATGTATCTGCTCATTCCTGCCATACCAGATTCTTTGTGTTCTGTGCATTCAAGAATTACTTGTACTCTGTTTCCTTTTTTTGCCATGATTTCTTATTTAATAAATCCGTTTCTTGTTGCTCTTTCAATTGCTTCTTCAATACCAACTTTGTTGATAATTCTCAATCCGTGTGCAGAAACTTTCAAAGTAACACTTTTTTCTTGCTCCGGAAGGTAAAATTTCTTCTCTAATAAGTTAATTTCAAAACGTCTTTTCGTTTTGTTGTTAGCGTGAGAAACGTGGTTACCAACCATTGCACGCTTTCCTGTTATTTGGCAAATTCTTGACATATCTCGATGTTCTTTTTACTACATAAATATTTGAGAGTGCAAAATAACAAAGAAATTTTGATATAGACAAGTGATATTCAAATTATTTTTCAAAGTCTTGAGTCTAATTTTTTAATTTTCTTTTGTTATTAAGATAAGCTGTTCGTTTGTAGAGCGGTAACTAAGCAGCTTTTGTTGTTTTTCTTTTTCTTAACCAATCGGCAAATGTCCAACATAATAAAAATCCTAAAGCAAAAATGGATATTCTTGATAATAAATCTCCAGTTCTGGTATAGAATGTTTTACCTTCATACAGCTTAATTTTTGCATATAATGCAGTGGTGTCACCGTACAAAGTGTCAGCTTCAATTTCCCCTAAAGCATTAATATGTGCAGAAATTCCACTATTAGCAGATCTTGCAATTTCTCTACGGTTTTCTATCGCTCTCAATCTTGCATAAGATAGAAGCTGTTTATGACCTTCGGAAACGCCCCACCAAGAATCATTGGTCATAATTCCAAGGAAGTTTGCTCTTTTATTCACATAATCTGTGGTAAATTCGCCATAAATACTCTCATAGCAAATAATGGGAGCCATTCTTCCTTTGTTGTAAGGGTTGGCAAATACTTTTCTTTCTTTATCTATTCCCAAAGAAGCTACTGTTCCTCCTAAATTCAGCATTGCATCACCTAAAATGGGTTTTAATAAACTCATATAAGGGAAAATTTCTACGCCAGGAACTAATTTCCCTTTGTGATAAACATCAATATTTTTATTGGGAATTATTTGTATTGCAGTGTTATAGCTTTCTACCCAAACTCCATCTTGTAATAGGTAAGCGTTTTTTGGAGCTTCGGTTTCAGAGAAAAACTGATGTGAAGAAATTCCAGTTTCAAATACCGATTGTGGATGTTTTGCGAGGAATGTTTTTACAGAATTGATGATTTCACTGTTATGAAAACCTTTTTCAGAAAAAGAACCTCTTCCTGGTAAAGCCGTTTCAGGAGCAATATAAAAATCTATTTTCCCTGTTGAATTTTCTTCGGCAAGCTGTAATAAATCTTTTAAAATTGTTAAGCTGTCTTTATTGTATTTTTCGTTGTAAGGGTCTAAATCTGGCTGTAGCATTAATGCACTTACTTCACCAACAGGTTTTTCTTTAAACGAATTGTATTTTATTAATGAAACAATCATAGGAATCCCGATAATTGCTAAGAAAATAAAGGCGTTTTTTACAAGGATGTTTCTTTTTCTTTCCACTTCCCAAAGTCTGAATGCATAAAATGCAAAAAGATTAATACAAAGTATCCAAAAACTTCCTCCAGTAGCACCAAAAGTGTCATACCATTGTATCAGTTTCGGGTATTCTGAAAAAGCATTTCCTAAATTTAGCCAAGGCCAAGTGAGTTCCCAATTGAGGTGGAATTTTTCAAATGCCATCCAAATCGCGATAAAAAAAGCAAATCCCCAATATGTTCCTTGATAGTTTTTATACCAATGATAGAATTGAAAAACCAAAGAATACAATAAAGAATTGGCTAATACAGGAAATACAACTGCCATTAAAGAATGGCTTCCGTCGGGGTTTCTTGATTCGTATAACCACCCGGTTGTTACAATATTCCAAATAAGAAAAGTTAAATAGGAAAGTCCAAAAATGGTCCAGCCTTTTTTCTTGTTTTTTGAAAATTTCGAAATATTCTGTTCCATTAAAAGTAATGGGACAAGAGCTATAAAAATAAAAAAAGGGATGCCGTAAGTAGGCCACGAAAGACTCAGTAGAATTGCGGACAAAAGCGCAAGAAAAATATTTTTCATAAAATACTTTCTAAAATTTTACCCAAAATTAAGACTATTTCGTGTAATTAACGATTTTTGCAATGTGTTTATCAAGAAATTATAAGTGTGATTTGTTATTGTGTTTTATTTAAACGCAGAATATTGAAATTTTAAGCATAAAAAAACTAAATTCCATAGTTGAAATTTAGTTTTTAGTTTTTTTGGGGTGCTTTTATTTAAACAATATTTACTTCTCTTTCCAGTTCAATTCCGAATTTTTCCTTTACAGAATTGATGATTATTGTAGAGAAATCAAAAATTTCCTGTCCTGTTGCTTTCCCCGTTTTGTTAATAATTACAAGGGATTGAAGATGATGTGTGGCAACATTTCCTATTTGCTTTCCTTTCCATCCGCATTGTTCAATCAGCCAACCTGCAGGAACTTTCACGCCATTTTCATTTTTGTAACCTTGAATAGTGTTAAATTTTTGTTGCAAATTTTCAAAATTAGAATTTGAAATCGTAGGGTTTTTAAAAAAACTTCCTGCGTTTCCAATTTCTTTTGGATTGGGCAATTTGCTTTCGCGAATATGGATAACTGCTTTGGAAATATCCTGAATAGAAGGGGTTTCAATTTCCATCTTTTCCAATTCAGTTTTTATAGCCCCATATTCGGTTTTAAGGTGATGATTTTTTGTAGTGAGCTTAAAATTCACTTCCAAAATTACATATTTGTTTTTTCCTTCTTGCTTGAAAATAGAATCTCTATATCCAAATCTGCATTTTTCTTTGTCGAACGTTTCAATTTCAAAATTTTCCAAATGGAGAACTTTACAAGAATGAAAAACGTCTTTAATTTCCGTTCCGTAGGCTCCAATATTTTGCATTGGGGATGTTCCTACATTTCCAGGGATTAAAGAAAGGTTTTCTAGTCCACCGAAATTGTTTTTTAGTGTCCAAAGTACAAACTGATGCCAGTTTTCACCTGCTTTTGCGGAGACTAAAGCTTCATTATCATTTATAATTTCATGAGAAATTCCTTTTAAATCCAATTGAATTACCAACCCATCGAAATCTTTGGTGAAAAGAATATTACTTCCTCCGCCTAAGAATAAAACGTGTTCAGAAATTTTTTCATTGAGAATCTTTTTAAGTTCATCAACGGAATTTACTTTTGAAAAATAACGAGCTTTAACATCAACACCAAAAGTATTGTAAGGCTGTAATGAAATGTTTTTTTGCATTTTATTTTTGTACCGGTGCTCCAACTATTTTATTCAACTGCTCCTTAATGGATGTTATTTGAGCATTTGAAGCATTAAGAATATTAATTTCTTTGGTTTTTGTTTTAATAGTGATAAACTCATCTGGACCGTCGTAATGACCTTGTCCTTCACCGCTTTTAATATTTTCTAACGTGGGGATATTAATGAGTGAAATAAGTTTATTCCATTCATCAACCGTAGTTTTTCTGTTAACTTTCGGATAGTTGGTAAACATTCCCCCGGCAGATTCAGTGGTTACTAAATCTTGGGTTATTTCAATATTTGAAAAACCACCTCTACCAACTGTATGTTTGTAAGAAACAGAAACTATATCTGATTGCATTGTTTTGGCAGCGGTTTTAGCTTTTGTTTTTTCTTTTTTAGTTTGCGCTGTAGAGCCACAACTCAATAAAGTGAAACAAATAATTGGTATTAATGAAAGGAATTTTATTTGAGTTAACATAACTTTAAATTTTAGGTTTTTATTATATAGCAAATTCCGTTCTATATTTTTGTAAGGCGTCTTCTAAAATCTCCACACTTCTTCTTAAATCCTCTTCCTTAAGTACGTAAGCTATTCTTACTTGTTTTTTTCCTAATTCTGGATCGCTATAAAAACCTCCTGCTGGTGCAACCATTATGGTTTCGTCGTTATTAGAATATTTTTCTAGCAACCACTGAGCGAATTTTTCTGTATCATCAACGGGGAGTTCAGCAACACAATAAAAAGCTCCTTTTGGTTTCGGGCAAATAACACCTGGGATGGCATTTAATAAATCTACCAACACGTTTCTTCTGTGAGTGTATTCTTCTCTTACTGCACGAATGTAAGGTCCATCGTTATGGTGAGCTGCAGCAGCTGCAATTTGTCCAATTAGAACTGGACTTAGTCTTGCTTGCGCAAAAAGCATCGCCGCATCATGAATTTTTTTAGAACGGGTAATCATACATCCAATTCTGATTCCGCACATTGAGTAACGCTTAGATTCAGAGTCGATAATGATGCAATTTTCAGCAATTTCTGGGAAAGCTAACATAGATATTTGTTGTTTTCCATCATAAACGTATTCTCTATACACTTCATCAGAAATAATAACAATATCATGCTTTAATGCAATGTCCGCTAATTGTTGAAGTTCCTCTTTAGTGTATAAATAACCTGTTGGATTTCCAGGGTTACAAATAATAATAGCTTTAGTTTTACTGGTAATTTTCTTTTCAAATTCTTCAATTGGAGGAAGTGCAAAACCGGTGTCAATAGTCGAAGGAACTGCAACTACATGGACGTTGAAAGTGCTTGTGAAACCATTGTAGTTGGCGTAGTAAGGTTCAGGGATAATAATCTCGTCACCATCATCACATAAAGTAGAAATAGCAAAGTTTAAAGCTTCAGAACCTCCATTGGTAACAATAAAGTTGTTTGGCGTAAGATCTGTAAATCCTAAAGAATGATAGTAAAGATTTAAGGCCTCTCTGTATTCTAAATTACCTTCAGAGAGGGAATATTCAAGAACTTTTAAATCTATGTTTTTTATAGCATCTAATGCGGTTTCAGGGGTTTTAATATCGGGCTGCCCAATATTTAAATGATAAACTTTTATACCTTTTTGCTTGGCTTGTAATGAAAAAGGAACTAATTTTCTTACTGGTGAAGGTGGCATGTGTTCCGCTCTGTGAGATATTTTCGGCATTTTTTTACTTATTGTTAATTTGACAAAAATAGTGAAATTATCTTCATTCTTTGAAATACTAGTTCTTAATTACTAGTTTCTAATTTTTAGATTTTAAATTGGTAATTGTAATAATAACGAAAATGAGAATTCCACAAATATATAGACGCATTTAGTGTTCTTAAATCTAATCCTCCTTTTGCTAAAGGTTTGATGAGGAAGTCTCCGAATGTAGCTCCAAAAGGTCTGGTGAAAATAAAAGTATCCTAAAATAAAATTACATGGTCGATTTTAGAAAAAATAGTGGAGCTTAAGTACAAGAAGTATTATTCCGCCAGTTATTAAGTCTCCATTTAAATAACTCAAGCCTAAGTTATCTCCTAAGAAATCTCCAAAAGTGGTTCTAAAAGAGTTCGAAAATAAAATAGCTGTTCAATAAAGTATTTCTTTTTCCTTGTCAATAATAGGGTAAACTTCCAGGTTTTTGTATCGATAAAACCAAAAAACTAACGATGAAATGTGTCATGAAAATAAAATTAAGCTTCCTCCTAAATAACCTATATGTAAGGTTCTATCAATAAAGTCGGAAATTTCTGTTTCAAAAGGGGTTGTGCCTACAATTACAAGTCAGAATAAGTAGGGGTTAAATTTTTTAGACCTTACCTGGAAAATAAGTGCAATAAGGACGAAAATAAATGTAATGAAAAGACCCATGTAGTAGCTGAGATTGAATGTTTGTGGAGATAT
Source organism: Bacteroidota bacterium (assembly GCA_023399595.1). GTDB lineage: Bacteria > Bacteroidota > Bacteroidia > Flavobacteriales > Weeksellaceae > Chryseobacterium. The sequence goes on from JAEWOR010000021.1 coordinate 15,459, forward strand.
AATCTCCAAAAGTTTCTCCCATTGTTGTAGCAATGATTTTTAAAATCCAGAATACAAAAGTGATTTTAGCAACTTTATTCATGGCGAGGAATTTTGTGTGTATTTAGTTGTTATCATATTTGAAGCCAAATTGAAAATTGAAAATAAAATTATGATATTTTTAATGATAATAAAATATCATAATGGTTTTATTTGGTTGGGAAGTGTTAATTGATGGTTGTTTGTTTTAGTGTTTTTCGAATTTTTAATTAAAAATTGTGAAATATTAACAAATCTTTTATATTTTTGATTTTATACTAAATACTATTTATATATGGATAAAATTAAACTTTCTAAACTTTTGATGGGAGTTTTGCTAACTTCGTCAATTGGGCTTTATGCACAGAATTATTAACAACTATCAATTCAATCGGGGCTTAACGCCGACGTAATTGCTAATGGAGTGGGAACCTCAGTTTCATCAACAAGTACAGATGTTGATGGGGTTTCTTACAATTTTATTTCAAAAGACTTTCAATTGACGGCAAGTAGCAGTCCGCTCACATATTGATTACCAATTGATGGTGTTATAAATTCGGTGATTACATCAACTCCGGGTTTAAGTTATCAGTTGGCGAGTTATTCAGGTAATAACTCTTTAAGACTAGCTGCGACAAATGATACTGGGACGATACTTTTTACAACACCAAAAGCAGCAACTCAATTGTACATGCTTTCTACTTCAGGAAGTGGAACTTCTACCATAACGATTGTTATTAACTTTACAGATGGTACCAATCAAACTCTTACAGGAGCTAGTATTTCGGATTGGTATAATGGGAGTGGTTTTGCAGTTCAAGGTTTTGGAAGAATTAATAGAACATCAGATGCGTTAGATTCAGCAGGAGGAACCAATCCAAGATTGTATCAAAGAGCGATTCCAATAGATGCAGCCAACCAAACGAAACTTATAGAAAGTGTTACTATAACCAAAACGGGAGGAGTTGGGCTTCCAAATATTTTTGCTTTTTCTGTAGATGCTTACTTTTTTTGTGTAGCTCCGGTGTTGCAAACGCCAAATAATTTCACAGCAAATTCAGCTGATGTATCTTGGTCTTCGGTTTCTAATGGTGCCACGTATGATGTGTATCATAGCACTTCTAACGTAACTCCTGCAAGTAGCGTAACTCCAACTTATCCAGCTGTTGCGGGTTTGAGTACTACAATAGGAGGTTTAAATCCTAATACAACCTATTATTATTGGGTAAGAACAAACTGTAGTTCTGGAGGAACGACTCAGAGTTACTGGTCATTTGTCGGGACTTTTAAAACATTATGTGGTCCTATGACGGATATGTCAGAAAACTTTGATTCTTATGCAACAGGAAGTATTGTTCCAGATTGTTAGTGAGAAATGCAGGATCTGGAAGTATGAGTATTTCATCAGCTTCACCATTGTCTGGAACAAGAAATATTTATCAATATGTAACTAGTTCAGGAACACCAAGTACAGTTGTATTGCCAGAGTTTTCTAATATTAATGCTGGTACGCATTGGTTGAGACTGAATGCAAGAGTATCTTCTGGTACTGGTACTCTGAAAGTAGGTTATGTTACAAACGCTACAAATCCATCCACATTTGTATTGCTTCAAACTTTAAATATTACAAACACGAATTATACCAACTCAGAGCATAATATTATTGTCCCTACTACGGTTCCTGCAAATGCTAGACTTGCTGTTCAGAATACAGCAGATGCTAGATCATATTATTGGGATGATGTGAGATGGGAATTACTGCCTACTTGCTTCAAACCAATGTCTCCAGCTTTAACAGTTGCAACTTTAAGTGGAGCTACTATTGAGTGGACGGCTCCAAATCCTGCACCTGCAAATGGTTATGAAGTGTATTATAGCACATCTAATGTAGCGCCAACTGCAAGTACGGTATTGGATGCTTCAAACTCGGTAACATCTACAACTACGTCTGCTATAATTAATGGCTTGCCATCTGATGTAAATTATTTTGCTTGGGTGAGATCTATTTGTAGTGCCACTGATAAAAGTGAATGGTCTAATGTTGTTCCTTTTAGAACAGGTTATTGCAGCGTGTCATCAAATAATCAGAGTTCTTGGGTTGCTGCTTTTAGTTCTACAGGAGCAAGTACGAATATGGCCTATACATCTACTTCAGGCGGAACAGGAGGGTATAGAAATCTAACTGATGGAAATAATAAAATATCGAATATTACAGGTTCTGTTACTCCTATATCTTTAACGGCTGGTGGACCTACATGTGGAATTGCAGTTTGGATTGATTGGAATAATAACTTAACATTTGAATCTTCTGAAAGAATGTTCGTAACTTCAAGTTATGTAACAACTACTTCTGGGTCTATTACTGTACCAGCTGAAACTGCTGCTGGTAATTACAGAATGAGAGTGCTTGTGCATTATAATAATTCTGTACCTTCAAATCCTTGCGAGGCGGCTATTACACGTGGAGAGGATATTGATTTCCTATTCGAGGTGACTTCTGGATTGTCAACATCTGAAATTTCTCAAAATAAAAACAATATTCAAGCGTATCCTAATCCATTTGCTGATATATTGAATATTTCGGATGTTAAAAATGTGAAAAGTATATCGGTTATGGATCTTTCTGGAAAATTGGTGAAGTCTATTGAAAAGCCAACAGCAAGTCTTCATTTAGGTGATTTGTCATCAGGTGCTTACTTGGTAGTGTTGAATATGAACGACGGTTCTAAAAAGACAATTAAAGCGATGAAAAAATAAGTAAATCATTTCAATATTAATTTTGATAAAGGTCGGAGGTAATTTCTTCCGGCCTTTTTTATTTTTAACCTGAAGATAGAAATACAAAAGTTGTTTATATTTGTTGTGTTCTATTTTTAAAAATTTTTCAGATGCAAATTCCAGCTAGCTCCATCGAAGAGTATATCTCCAAAATTCCAGAAGAAAGACAGGTTGCTTTCAAAAAGCTTTTTGATATTATTGATGAAAATTTACCTAAAGGATTTTCCCAAGGTATAAGTTATGGCATGGTGGGTTGGGATGTTCCGTTAGAAACTTATCCTGCAGGATACCATTGTACACCAGGTTCGCCTTTGCCGTTTTTAGGGTTGGCTTCTCAAAAGAATTTTGTAGCATTGTATCATATGGGAATTTATGCAAAACCTGAATTGTTGAATTGGTTTGTGGATGAATTTCCTAAACATTCGAAGAGGAAATTGGATATGGGAAAATCTTGTATTCGATTTAAAAAAATGGAAGATATTCCTTTTGAATTAATCGCTGAATTAAGTAAAAAAATGACTCCTCAAGATTGGATTACTCTTTATGAAGCGAATTATAAAAAATAGGCTTTTTGTCTTTTTACTTTTTCCTCTTTTTGCGGTATTAAGTTGTAAATCGAGAGAATTTAGAGATTTGGAAAATGGAGATTTGCTTTTTGTTACTGCAAAAAGTGACGGCCTTTCTGGGGCGATTAATAATGTTACTCAGAAGGAAGAAGCTGCTTCGTTTGATCATATTGGAATTTTAAAGAAAGAAAACAAAAGTTTTTTTGTACTTCATGCTGCTCCCAAAGGTGGAACTCAGAAACAGAAACTCAATGATTTTCTTAATGACCAGCAATCCGAAAATCAAAAAGTGGTGGTCTATCGCTTAAAACCTGAGTTTAAAAATGTCATTCCTTCTTCTTTGCAATATGCAGAATCTATGTTGGGGAAACCTTATAATTTCAATTATATCCTTAATGAAGATTCATATTATTGCTCAGATTTTATAGAAAGGACTTTTAGAAATGCCCATATTTTTAAATTGGAACCCATGACATTTAAAGATCCTAAAACAGGAAAAACAAATGAATTTTGGGAAGAATTTTACAAAAAAAAGAATCTTAAAGTTCCAGAAGGAGAGATGGGTTGTAATCCTAATGGATTAGCAGCTTCTCCTAAGTTGAATAGATTAAAGGTTTTAAATTAAAAGCTGTTTTACTCAGTAAGACGGCTTTATTTTCAATAAAATTTAATTTTAAAATTTGTAGTAAGACCGTTTCTGTAATAAATGATAAATTTGCGGTCATTATTTAATCAGTTATCATAAAAATATAAAATTATCATATGAAAAGACAGACTATCGCATTATTTTGCATAGCATTATTGAGTGTTTCTTGTAATAAAGAAAGTAATAAGCAAGACGGCACTAAATATACAGATGACCAAAAAGCTTCTTATTATATAGGTTTGAGTATTGCGCAAAACATGAAGCAGGAAGGTTTTAAAGTAGATGCAGACCTTTTGGCGAAAGCAATTAAAGAAGAAATGGATGGTAAAGAGAAGACTTTACCGGCTGAAGAAATGGATGCTTTTATGATGAGCTTTATGCAGAAGCAAAACGAGAAAAAACAGTCTACAGCATTGGCGAATGCGGATGGAAATAAGAAAAAAGGACTTGAGTTTCTTACAAAGAATAAAGCAAACCCAAAAGTGAAAACTACAGCTTCTGGTTTGCAATATGAAGTTTTGCAGGAAGGTGATGGTAAAACAAAACCTAAAGCATCGGATGTTGTACAAGTAAAATATACTGGAAAACTTTTAGATGGAACGGTTTTCGATTCTACGGATAAAAACGGAGGTGCACCTGCGGATATTAATTTAGGAGCCGTAATTAAAGGTTGGACAGAAGGTATTCAATTGATGAGTAAAGGGGCTAAATACAGATTTTATATTCCTGCAGAATTGGCATATGGCGATCAAGGCGCTGGAGATGCAATTCCTGGCGGTTCTACCATTATTTTTGATGTAGAATTGATGGGAATTAAATAAGCCTATTTAAAACTTTAAAATTAAAAAAGCAACAAGAATTTCTCTCGTTGCTTTTTTTTAGTATAATATGAAAAAAGTGTAGTATTTTGTCTTTTTTAAATTTTCAAATTATCTCATTCTCAAATTCAAAAATTACTCTGTTGGTCTAAAAACCAAACCTGTTTCTTGGAAATAATCCATCGTAATTCTATCGCCATCGTTGATGTTTCCTGCCAGAATTTCTTTAGATAATTTGTTCAAAACATCTTGCTGAATTACTCTTTTCAATGGTCTAGCTCCAAAAACGGGGTCGTAACCTTTGTTCATTAAATAATCCAAAGCATCTTGAGTTGCCGTCATCATCATATTTCTTTGCGCAAGAAGCTCATTCAAACCTCGCAACTGATATTGTACAATTTTTCCAATATTCTTTTTGGTTAAAGGTTGGAAAAGCACAATTTCATCAATTCTGTTCAAAAATTCTGGTCTCAAACTTTGTTTCAAAAGATCAAAAACTTCTTCTCTGGTTTTATCTACAATTTCGTCATGATTTTCTTCCGTTAAATTCTCAAAATTCTCCTGGATTAAATGCGAACCCAAATTCGAAGTCATAATGATAATTGAGTTTTTGAAATTCACCACACGACCTTTGTTATCGGTTAAACGTCCATCATCTAAAACCTGCAACAACGTGTTGAAAACATCCGGATGAGCCTTTTCAATTTCGTCCAAAAGCACCACAGAATAAGGTCTTCTTCTCACCGCTTCGGTCAATTGTCCGCCTTCATCGTAACCCACATATCCCGGAGGCGCGCCCACCAAACGAGAAACGGAATGTCTTTCCTGATATTCGCTCATATCAATTCTCGTCATATTATTTTCATCATCGAAAAGAAGTTCTGCTAAAGCCTTTGCCAACTCGGTTTTACCAACTCCTGTTGTTCCTAAAAATAAGAAGGAACCAATCGGTTTTTTATCGTCGCTCAAACCTGCTCTGTTTCTTCTAATCGCATCGGAAACAGCTTCTATAGCTTCTTCTTGACCAACAACACGTTTGTGAAGTTCGTCTTCCAAATGCAATAATTTTTCTCTTTCGGATTGAATTAACTTGGTTACAGGAATTCCTGTCCATTTTCCGATGACTTCGGCGATGTTTTCAGAAGTTACTTCTTCCTTAATCAATTCATTTTTATGGTTTTGCATTTCCAATTCTAAGGTTTGCAAAGCATCTTCCTTCTCCTTGATTTTTCCGTACTGAATTTCCGCCACTTTCGCGTAATCACCAGCTCTGGAAGCACGTTCAGCTTCTAATTTTAAAGCTTCAATATCTTTTTTAATCTGAGTTAAATCTTCAGATTTTTGCTTTTCCTTCAACCATTTTGCATTGATTTCGTTTCTCTGCTCGTTGATTTTGGCTAAATCTTCTTTTAAATGATCGATTTTGGTTTGATTGCCTTCTCTTGAAATCGCTGCCAATTCAATTTCCATCTGCATGATTTTTCTGTCCAGAACATCCAGTTCTTCGGGTTTTGAATTGATTTCCATTCTCAATTTTGCGGAAGCTTCATCAATCAAATCAATCGCCTTGTCTGGTAAAAATCGGTCTGAAATATAGCGTTGAGACATTTCTACCGCTGCGATAATCGCTTCATCTTTAATTCTCACTTTGTGGTGCGCTTCGTATTTATCTTTAATCCCACGAAGGATGGAAATCGCCGATTCTGTATCGGGTTCTTCCACCATTACCTTTTGGAAACGTCTTTCAAGGGCTTTATCTTTTTCAAAATATTTTTGATATTCGTTCAAAGTGGTTGCTCCAATTGCTCTTAATTCGCCTCTTGCCAAAGCAGGTTTCAAAATATTGGCAGCATCCATCGCACCTTCGCCACCTCCGGCTCCTACCAACGTGTGAATTTCATCGATGAAAAGGATGATTTGTCCGTCAGATTTCGTGACTTCATTCACAACGGATTTCAAACGTTCTTCAAACTCGCCTTTGTATTTTGCACCGGCAATCAAAGCACCCATATCCAAGGAATAAAGCGTTTTGTCCATCAAATTTTCAGGAACGTCGCCAGAAATAATTCTATGCGCAATTCCTTCTGCGATGGCGGTTTTACCAACTCCGGGTTCACCAATCAAAATCGGGTTGTTTTTAGTTCTTCTCGAAAGAATTTGCAAAACCCTTCTAATTTCTTCATCACGACCGATTACGGGATCTAACTTCCCTTCAGCAGCGAGTTCATTGAAGTTTTTAGCATATTTATTTAAAGATTGATACGTTTCCTCAGAACTTGCCGAAGTCGCTTTTGAACCTTTTCGAAGTTCATTAATTCCGCCTTCCAATAATTTCTTAGTAACGCCCATGTCTTTCAAAAGTTGAGAAACTGGCGAAGAAACCTCCAGAAGTGATAACCAAAGATGCTCGATGGTTACGTATTCATCACCCATTTTTTTAGCGATATTGGGTGCGTCTAATAAAATTTTATTCGCCGATTGAGAAAGGTAAATGTTTCCGCCTTCCACTTTTGGAAGTTTTTCTAACAATTCGCGGTTTCTTTCTCTAACTAAATTGGCATCTGCTTCCGATTTTTTCAATAAAAACGGCGATATATTTTCATCCACTTGAAAGATGCCTTCAAGTAAGTGTTGAGGTTCAATCTGTTGGTTGCCAAATTCCATAGCGACTTGTTGTGCAGCTTGGATGGCTTCTTGTGATTTTACGGTATATTGGTTTAAATTCATATTGTGTGATTGTATTTAAATTTTAGTTTTTTTTTAATTCAAGTATCAGGTTTTAAGTTGAAACCATTATTTCTCAAAACCTAAAGCTTGAATATCTAATCATTTAATTCTGAATTTTAGTTCTCAAAAACTATACATTTGTTAAATTTATTAAAAATTAAGCCAAAATTTCCGAATTATTGAAATTTAACGCTATTTTAATAGGTCATTTTTTCCTGAATTTTAAAAATGTATGAATTCTACAAGATTTATTTATTTTTGTTTCCGAATTATGAATTTAAAAGAAAAACAGCAAAAAATTTTAGATGCGGCCATAGAACTTTTTAAAGAAAAGGGCTATGTAGGCGCTTCCATGAGGGATCTTGCAGCTAAATTGGATATTAAAGCAGCTTCTCTGTATGCGCATATTCATTCTAAAGATGAATTGCTAGAGTGGATATGTTTCAGTGTCGCAGAAAAATTTTTTGATGGATTGAAAGAGGTGATGGAGGCACAAATTTCTGTTGAAGAAAAACTGGATTTGTTTATTGAAAAACACCTTTCTATTGTGCTTGAAAACCCTGATGTTACCAATATTTATTCTAATGAATGGAAGCATTTGGATACTTCTTTAGACCGATTTATTCTCCTTAGAAAAGAATATCAAAAAAAAGTTGAAACATTAATGGATGAGTTTTTTACAGCGTTAGGAAAACCCTTGGATTCGTCTAGATTTACCAGTAGATTTTTATTGCATACCTTAAATAACTCCTATTATTGGTATAAATTGGGAGAAAAGGGAACAAAAGAAATGATTGAAGAAATAAAAGATAAGGTTTTGTACGGATTGGTGGGGAGGAAGTGATTTTCGGGTTACGAACGACGAGTTTTGAGTTGAGGGAATGTTTTGGGATTTTCTAACTTAATAATTCTTAAAGAATAAACATCGTCAGTTCGAGTTTTTTGTCGAAATAAGATGGAGGGAAAGTTATAGAGAACCTTTGTGGTAGACTTCTCAATATTATTTTTCTTCTAAAAATTTATTCGAAATGCCGAACTAGAGCAACTGAAATAATAATTCAAAATCTTTTCATTAGACTTTAAGTTTTAAATCATCGACGCTCAAAATGATAAAAATCATAAAATTCTTGCTCGACCAAAAAAATAATTTTATTTTTACACCTAACAAATGTTAGTTAGATTATGAGGTTTTCAGTTGAACATATGGAAATTAGCCAATTAAGGGATCTTCAATCGAAGAGACTAACTTCTTTGGTGCAGTATCTTGAAGAAAAATCTAATTTCTATCAAGGTAAATTTCAAGAGCATAATATTTCATCTCAAGATATTCAGTCCATTGAGGATATCTATAAACTTCCTATTACTTATAAGCAAGATTTAAGAAATAATTATCCTTTCGGATTGTTTACTGTTCCTAAATCTGAATTGCAAAGAATACATTGTTCAAGCGGAACTACAGGCAAACCAACTGTTGTGGGGTATACCAAGGAAGATGTGGATTTGTTCAGTGAAGTGGTCGCTCGTTCTTTGAATGCAGCAGGTGCAAAACCGGGAATGCTTCTTCATAATGCTTATGGTTACGGGATTTTCACGGGAGGTTTAGGACTTCATTATGGTGCAGAAAAATTAGGAATGAGTGTTCTCCCTATTTCTGGAGGGATGACTTCTCGTCAGGTGGATTTAATCATCGATTTCAAGCCGGAAGTTATTTGTTGTTCGCCTTCTTATGCTCTTACAATTGCTGATGAATTGGCAAAAAGAGATATTTCTGCGGATGAAATTAGTTTAAAATCTGCAGTTTTGGGTTCTGAACCTTGGACAGAGATTATCCGTGGTCATATAGAAAACCGATTGGGAGTTCATGCTACTAATATTTATGGTTTAAGCGAAATTATTGGTCCTGGAGTTTCAATGGAAGATTGGGAAGAAAAGGGTGCTTCTTATGTTTGGGAAGATCATTTTTATCCAGAAATCCTTGATCCTGTAACTAAACTTCCTGTTCCTTATGGGGAAGAAGGAGTTTTGGTGATTACCACTTTAACCAAAAAAGCGATGCCCTTGTTGCGTTATTGGACGAACGATATTACAAGTTTGTATTACGATACCAATGCGAAAAGAACGATGGTGAAAATGAAACCTATTCTTGGGAGATCAGATGATATGCTGATTGTGAGAGGGGTAAATGTATATCCTAGTCAGATAGAAGATGCTTTTTCTTATGTAAAAGGAGTGGTTCCCAATTATTATCTTACGCCAATTGAAAAAGAGCAAATGTGTGTGGCTTTAGATGTGGATGTAGAAATTGAAGATCAGTTTTTGAAAGCCCAACATCTAGAATTAAACAGTCCAGAGTATACTAATTTTATTGAAAATTTCAGTCATAGCGTTGAAGCGGAAATTAAAAGAAGAGTGGGAATTACCACAAAAGTAAAAATCCATGCACAAGATAGCCTTCCGAAATGTGAAGGTGGAAAAATTAACAGAATTATCAGAAAAAAATAATGAATAACTCATTTTACAAATTAAAAACCGTAAAAGTCCAGAAAGACACGGATGATGCAGTAAACATCGCAGTTGCCATTCCTGAAGAATTGAAAGATAAATTCAGATTTAAGCAAGGGCAATACCTTAACTTCAGAGTTTTTGTAGATGGAAATGAAGAAAGACGTTCTTATTCTATCATCAATGCTCCAAGCGAAAAAGAAGATTCTTTGGAAGTTTTAGTGAAAGTTTTAGAAGGTGGAAAAGTTTCTACAATTTTCAATAACAATTTAAAATTAGGCGACGAACTTGAAGTGATGCCTCCTTTGGGACACTTCAATACCAGTCATCATGCTACTAATGCTAAAACGTATGTAGGTTTAGCGGCAGGAAGTGGGATTAGTCCTATTCTTTCCAATATCAAAGAAGCTTTATACCAAGAGCCTAAAAGTAACGCTTATCTTTTCTACAGCAACAGAGGTTTAGCCCATATTTTAAAGAAAGATGAGGTTGAAAAAATGCTTCAAGAATTTGGAGATCGTTTCAAAGTTATTTATTTGGTGAGTAGAGAAAAACATGTTGATCCTGTTTTTGAAGGAAGAATTTCTCCAGAAAAATTAGAACAACTTTTTGAAAGATTTTCAGAAATCCCTGTTCAAGATTCTACATTCTTTATCTGTGGACCTTCGGATATGATTAAAGGAATTTCAGATTATTTGAAAAAAGATAAAAAAGTTCCTGCGATCCAAGTGATGTACGAATATTACACTCCGCCAGAAGAGGAGAATGCAGAGGAGATGAGTGAAGAATTCAAAGCTATTCCAAATTTGGAAAGTATGGTAACTGTAATTATTGATGACGACGAATATTCTTTCCATTTAAATTCAAAAAAAGAAAGTATTCTAGATAAAGGTATTAAAGAACAGTTGCCATTGCCGTTTTCATGCAAAGGAGGAGTTTGCTGTACGTGTAAAGCTCAGGTGATGGAAGGAGAGGTTTTCATGGAGAAAAATTACGCTTTAACAGAAGAAGAAGTTGCAAGAGGATTTGTTCTTACTTGCCAATGTCACCCAACAACCAATGTGGTGATGTTGAATTATGATGTATAATTAATTTAACAATGTATCAATCTAACAATGTATAGACTTGATTGATGCATTGCTATATTGTTAAATTATTACATTTTTCAAAATTATTGGTAAATTAGTTCTTCTAAACCAATAAAATTGAAAATATGGATAATTGGAAATTTGCATCATTTATTGAAACCGATAAAGAGTTTCGTCTTGAAGGACTTAATATTTGGAACCACTATTGGTTTTGTAACGATAGAAAAGTGGAAGTAAGAAGTCCACATGAAGGACAAGTTTATTTCTTCAAGGAATATCAAATAAAAGACGGCGACAAATTAGTGCATTTTGTTGCTGGAGAGTTTTCCGATTCTCGCGTTGGTCTTTATGTTAAAGATGACCTTGCAGAAAAGGGATTGAATTAAAAAAAAGAAAAATAATATGGATTTAGAAAAATTTGTGCAATACGTCCACGAGGAAAACAAAGTGGAGCCTAAAGACGTAATGCCAGACGATTACCGGAAACTTTTGGTACGTCAAATTTCTCAGCATGCCCATTCAGAAATTGTAGGAATGCTTCCTGAAGCCAACTGGATTTCCAGAGCACCTTCTTTAAGAAGAAAAATGGCTCTTTTAGCAAAAGTTCAGGATGAAGCAGGGCACGGTTTATATCTTTATGCTGCTACAGAAACCTTAGCAGACGGCTCTATCAGAGCGAATAGAGATGCAACTTATGAAGATATGCTTTCTGGAAAAGCAAAATATTCAAGTATTTTTAATTATCCAACGCTGAGTTGGGCAGATATAGGTGCTATTGGCTGGTTGGTAGATGGTGCAGCTATTATGAATCAGGTAATGTTGATGGGGAATTCTTACGGGCCGTATTCTAGAGCAATGGTAAGAATTTGTAAAGAAGAATCTTTTCACCAAAGACAAGGTTATGAGATTTTGATGGCACTTTGTAGAGGAACAAAAGAACAGAAAGATATGGCTCAAGCGGCGTTAGATCGTTTTTGGTGGCCAGCTTTAATGATGTTTGGTCCTAATGATGAGCATTCTCCAAACTCTAAACTTTCGATGAACTACAGAGTAAAACGTGAGAGTAATGATAGTCTTCGTCAAAGATTTATTGATGTTACCGTTCCTCAAGCAGAATTTTTAGGTTTAAAAATTCCCGATCCAAATCTTAAATTCAATGAAGAAACAGGTCATTATGAATTCGGGGAACTTCCTTGGGATGAGTTCATGGAAGTTTTAAAAGGAAATGGACCAACCAACAAAAAGCGTATTCAAACGAAAATAAAAGCACAAAAAGATGGAGCTTGGGTAAAAGAAGCAGCTGCAGCTTTTGCAGAGAAAAATGTAACAATATAATAATGTAGCAATGTACCAATTTATCCGTGTGCATTTATTGTTACACTGTTACATTGATAAATTGTTACATTAAAAAATGAAATTTTTATGGCAAATTTAGATATGTGGGAAGTTTTTATTCAAACAAAACCAGGATTGTCCCACAAACACGCAGGAACAGTACAAGCTGCAACAGCCGAAATGGCTTTACAAAACGCAAGAGATGTTTATACAAGACGTAAAGAGGGAACTTGCATTTGGGTGGTTCCTAGCAAATATATTGTTTCTTCAGAAGGGGTAGATCAGGAAGCTTTCTTCGATCCAGCAGATGATAAACTATACCGACATCCAACTTTCTACCACATTCCTAATGATGTGAAAAATATGTAAAATAGACTTTGAGAATCAAGAACCAAGATTTTTATTCTTGGCTCTTGGCTCTTGGCTCTTAAAATCAAAGAAAATGAATCCATTATACAATTATTTAATAAAATTAGCAGATGATAGCCTTATTATGGGGCAAAGATTGTCTGAATGGTGTGGTGAAGGTCCTTACTTAGAGGAAGATATCGCTCTTACCAATATTGCATTAGACGAACTTGGGCAAGCCAATAATTTCTATCAGTACGCTGCAAGAATTAATGGTACTAAAACTGAAGACGATATTGCTTTCCTTCGTTATGAACACGAATATGTGAATGCACATTGGGTAGAGCTTCCGAATGAAGATTATGCTCAAACTATTTTAAAAGTCTATGTTTTTGCGGTCTATCAAAAATTAATGTACGAGGCGCTTTCTACTTCAGGAGATGAAGAACTAGCGGCGATTGCACAAAAATCTTTGAAAGAAGTGAGATACCATTATACACATTCAAAATCTTGGATGAATATCTTCACTCAAGGAACTGATGAAAGCAAATCTAGACTTCAGAATGCATTAGAAAATATCTGGGAATATACAAAAGGACTTTTCGCTAAAGTGGAAGGTGAAGATGAGTTAATTGCTCTAAATGTAGCTGTAAATCCAGATGAATTATACACTCAGTTTTTAGAAATTACTAAAAAAGATTTTGCAGATTTCGGTTTGGAATATCCAACTCAAGAATTTATGCAACCAAAATCTAGAACGGGTTATCATACCGAATATTTCGGGTTTATCCTTTGCGAAATGCAATACATGCAAAGAGCATATCCTGGATGTACTTGGTAAGATTTTAATATTTGAATCAAAAGAAACCTCAAAGGTTTTTAAAACCTTTGAGGTTTAGAAAAAGAATGAACAATTTATTAGAACTTTTAAAAACCATTCCCGATCCGGAAATTCCAGTCATCAACATTGTGGAATTGGGGATTGTAAGAGAAGCGAATATTACAGGAGAAAATTCTTGTGAAGTTGTTATTACGCCTACTTATTCCGCATGTCCTGCAATGTTTAATATTGAAGAAGATATTATAAAAATGATGAAGGAAAATGGTTGGGAAGCTAAAGTAGTAACCAAAATGTTCCCAATTTGGACAACAGATTGGTTAACCGATGAAGCAAGAGAAAAACTGCGAGCTTACGGAATTACGCCACCCGAAAAAGGTGCTGATGAAAACCATATTGGAAAACCTAAAAAGTGTCCACGTTGCGGATCGGAAAATACCAGACAGATTTCAAGATTTGGTTCCACACTTTGCAAAGCATCTTATCAATGCAATGATTGTTTAGAGCCTTTTGATTATTTCAAATGCCACTAGCAATGAGATAATTTGAAAATGCGTTAATTTGATAATTTAAAAATTACCACTTCAATACATTTTCAAATTAATTAATTATCAAATTATCAAATTAAAAAATATGACCTACTCACAATTCGATATAGAGAATAAATTAGACGGAAAACTAAAAGTGATTTATCTTAACCAACCGGAAAGCTTTAACTCTTTGAACAAACTCATGCTAAAAGAACTTCGTGAGTTTATGAAAGAATGCAACGAAGATCCAATGGTTCGCTGTATTGCTATTTCAGGGCGTGGTAAAGCATTTTGTTCTGGTCAAAACTTAAAAGAAGCATTGTCTTTAGGGAAAGAAGCTGAAGATGACAGAATTATTCAACGTATCGTTATCGATTACTACAGTCCTTTGGTAAAATCAATCGTCAATAATTCAAAACCTGTAATTGCTTTGGTAAATGGTCCTGCAGTTGGGGCGGGAGCAATGTTGGCTTTAATTTGCGATTTTACTTTGGCCAAAGAAAGTGCTTATTTTTCTCAAGCTTTCGTGAATATTGGTTTGATTCCAGATACCGCAGGAACGTACTATTTACCAAAATTAATGGGTCGTCAAATGGCAAGTTATCTAGCATTTACTGGTAAAAAATTGTCAGCTACAGAAGCTAAGCAACTTGGTTTTATAGCAGATGTTTTCAGTGATGAAGAATTTGATGCTAAAGCAGAAGAAATTCTTGTTAATTTGGCTTCATTACCAACAAAAGCAATTGGGCTTACCAAAAAAGCATTCAACAAATCTTACGATCATACACTTACTGAACAATTAGATTTGGAAGGTATTTATCAACAAGAAGCAGCAGAAACACACGATTTTAAAGAAGGTGTAGCAGCATTTTTAGAAAAAAGAAAACCAGAATATAAAGGAAAATAAATTGAATGTAGCAATGTACCAGTTTAGCAATCTAGCAATTATTGTTACATTGTTATACTGATACATGGTTATATTGATAGATTGTTACATTATGAAAGTAGGAATTATAGGTGCCGGAACTATGGGAATTGGTATTGCGCAGGTTGCTGCAACCAACGGATGCCCAGTTTTAGTTTTCGATACCAACATTTCACAAGCTGAAAAAGCGGTTCAAGATTTAGACAAAACATTGAACAAATTAGTAGAAAAAGAAAAAATTTCGACAGAAAAGAAAGCAGAAATTTTCAATAATATTTCAATAGCTCAAGAATTAAAAGACTTCGCGAATTGTGATTTAATTATTGAAGCCATCATCGAAAATAAGGAGATTAAAACCAAAGTCTTTACAGAATTAGAAATGTATGTTTCAGATTCTTGTGTTATTGGTTCCAACACTTCTTCCATCTCCATTACATCTTTAAGTTCAGAACTTAAAAATCCAAGTCGTTTTATCGGAATTCACTTTTTCAATCCAGCACCATTAATGCCTTTGGTGGAAATTATCCCTGGTTTATTAACGAAGGAGAAATTGCCAGAAAAAATGTACAATTTAATGAAATCTTGGGGTAAAGTTCCTGTAATTGCGAAAGATATTCCTGGATTTATTGTCAACAGAATTGCTCGTCCCTATTACGGCGAAGGTTTGAGAATTGTAGAAGAAAATATTGCTACTCCCGAACAAGTGGATGATGCCATGAAAACTTTAGGTGGTTTCAAAATGGGACCTTTTGAATTGATGGATTTAATTGGAGTGGATGTCAATTTCTTAGTGACAACAACGGTTTACAAAGATTATTTCTACGATCCTAAATACAAACCAAGTTTGTTGCAACAAAGAATGTCTGAAGCTAAACTTCACGGCAGAAAAACAGGAAAAGGTTTTTACAATTATGCAGAAGGTGCAGAAAAATCAGAACCTGTAAAAGACGAAGCTCTTTATCAGGAAATTTTCATGAGAATTATTTCGATGTTGATTAATGAAGCTGTTGAAGCAAAACGCCTAAAAGTAGCTTCAGATGAAGATATCGAACTCGGAATGCAAAAAGGAGTGAACTATCCAAAAGGTTTATTAGCTTGGGGAAGAGAAATAGGTTACCACAAAATTTCTGAAACCTTAACTCATCTTTACAACGAATATCAAGAAGAAAGATACAGACAAAGTCCGTTATTAAGTAAATTGAATTAGATTATAAGATAATTCGTGAATGAGTTAATTATCACATTTTCAAATTTAAAATAAATGAGTCCAAAAGAAACCGTTGATTATATGCTCAATCAAGATTATTTCTCACAATGGATGGGAATAAAAGTGATTGAGGTGAAAGAAAATTACTGTCTTATAGAAATGCCCATTAAAAAAGAAATGTTGAATGGCTTAAAAACCGTTCATGGAGGCGTTACTTTTTCTTTTGCAGATTCAGCCTTGGCTTTTTCCTCCAACAATACAGGAAATGCAGCAGTAGCCCTCAATTGTGTTATTAGTTTTACAAAAGCAGGAAAAGAAGGCGATGTTTTCAGAGCAGAAAGCATTTTGGTAAATGATACCCGAAAAACAGCGATTTACGACATCAAAATTACCAATCAAAATGAGGAGTTGGTCGCGAAATTTGTCGGGACAGTCTATAAAATAGGTAAAAAAGTAGTTGAATTATAAATTTGAAAATGATTTAATTAATTTTCGAATTATCACATTCTCAAATTCTCAAATTAAATAAAATGAACAACGTATATATCATAGATTATGTAAGAACGCCCATTTCTAAGTTGTCAGGAGGACTTTCTGAAGTTCGTGCCGATGATTTGGCAGCGATTGTTCTTAAAGAAATTGTAAAAAGAAATCCCAATGTTCCTGCAGAGGAAATTGAAGATGTTATCATGGGTTGCGCTAACCAAGCAGGTGAAGACAACCGTAATGTTGCAAGAATGGGGCTTTTATTAGCGGGAATTCCTTATAAAGTAGGTGGTGAAACCGTTAACAGACTTTGTGCATCGGGGATGTCGGCTGTAGCCAATGCTTTTCGTGCCATTGCTTCTGGTGAAGGCGAAATTTATATTGCAGGTGGAGTAGAGCATATGACGCGCTCTCCTTATGTGATGTCTAAACCGAGTTCTGCATTTGGACGAGATTCTCAGATGTTTGATACTACTTTCGGATGGAGATTTATCAATCCTAAAATGAAAGAAATGTACGGCGTTGACGGAATGGGAGAAACTGCCGAAAATTTAGCAGATATTCATCAAATTTCCCGTGAAGATCAAGACAAATTTGCACTTTGGTCTCAACAAAAAGCTGCAAAAGCTCAAGAAAACGGAAGATTAGCGGAAGAAATTGTTGCTGTAGAAATTCCACAAAGAAAAGGTGAACCTAAAATTTTCAGTCAGGATGAATTTATCAAACCAACTTCTTCAATGGAAGGTTTAGGAAAACTTCGTCCTGCATTTAGAAAAGAAGGAACAGTTACCGCGGGAAATGCCTCTGGAATGAATGATGGAGCGGCTGCTTTAATTTTAGCAAGCGAAGAAGCTGTTAAAAAATACAACCTAAAACCTATCGCAAGAATCGTGGGTTCTGCTGTAGGCGGTGTGGAACCTAGAATTATGGGAATTGGACCTGTAGAAGCGACAAACAAATTGCTTTCCCGTTTGAATTTAACCTTAGATCAAATGGACATTATTGAATTAAATGAAGCATTTGCAGCTCAAGCTTTGGCCGTAACAAGAACTCTTGGATTAAAAGATGACGATTCAAGAATCAATCCTAATGGCGGGGCTATTGCTATTGGACATCCACTGGGAGTTTCAGGAGCGAGAATTATTGGTTCTGCAGCTTTAGAATTGAACAAGCAAAACAAAAAATATGCGTTGTGTACCCTTTGCATCGGTGTTGGTCAAGGTTACGCAATGGTAATTGAACGTATTTAATTTGAAAATGTGCTAATTTGAGAATTTGAAAATGCTTTTTGAAGCCACTTTAATTCTCAAATAAATATTTAGTTAAATTTTCAAATTAACTCATTCTCAAATTTTCAAATTTTAATTATGAACATTTATTCTTATCACGGGATTCGTCCCATTATAAAACCATCTGCTTTTATTCATCCTCAAGCGGTGATTATTGGCAATGTGGAAATTGGTGAAGAAGTTTATGTAGGTCCAAATGCTGTCATTCGTGGTGATTGGGGAAAGATTATTGTGAAAGATGGTGCCAATGTTCAGGAAAATTGTACACTTCACGTTTTTCCAGGTATTGAAACCATTTTAGAAGAATCTGCTCATATCGGCCATGGTGCAATTGTTCATTCTGGACATATCGGTAAAAATTGCCTTATCGGAATGAATTCAGTAATCATGGATAAAGCTTATATTGGCGATGAATCTATTGTGGGAGCTTTAGCTTTTGTTCCCGCAAATTTCAGATGTGAACCTCGAAAATTAATTGTAGGAAGTCCAGCAAAAATTATCCGTGATGTTTCCGATGAAATGATAAAATGGAAAACAGAGGGTACAAAATTATATCAAGAATTAGCTAGAGAAGGTAAAGAAGCTATCTTGCCCTGTGAGCCTTTTAGAGAATATGTAGAACAAATCCCAACCAAAATTGTTGATTACAGCATTTGGGACGATGTGAAATAATTTTTTTTTTTGGCAGACATTTTCAGCTTTCACTACTCACTTTTTAGCGCCAATCGAAAGCTAATGCTTACCAAAAGAGCTCAAACATGCCGTTCAATCTGAGCTGTATTGTAGGGAAGTAAATAAAAATTGACGATTAAATGAAAAATAATATCATACGAAGAAGTTTCGCGGTGGCTCTATTAGAAATCTTGCTTATGTGGGGTTTTTATGAACTTGCGGAATTAGATTATACGTTTAAGTTTTTTCTATTCTTGTTTCTTGGTTTTGTGATCATTCATTTAGTTATTTACTCACTTGAAAACAAATTCAAAAACAAAATTAAGTAGAATATGAATCCCAGAATTTTTAATTCGAAGAATCTTATTAGAGCATTAATATTCGGAATTATTACTTTTCTATTGTATGGGTTGGTGGATGTAATCTTTGGTGATGAGGTAGATTTAAAATCAAACACAATAAAATCATTTATTATGTTTTTAATTTATATGTTGTTGGGATCTTCAGATGTTACATGGAAAGAGCTATTCATGGGTAAAAAGGCACTCAAAAAATAAATAATAATTAGAAATGAATTATCTTACCAACGTAAAAGTATTGTTATAATGCTAAATTGGTAAATAGTTACATTTTTCAAAAGATAAATTTGAAACTATGCAAAAATTAAAAAACTATATCGCTGGTCAATGGATCGAAGGAAACGGTGAAGGACTTCCGTTGTATAATGCTGTAAATGGTGAATTGGTGGCGGTTTCCGATACCACAGGTCTTAATTTTGAAGAGGCTTTGGAATACGGAAGGACCATCGGATACAAAAATTTAGCATCAATGACTTTTTATGATAGAGGTCAGATGTTGAAAAAAGTAGCCCTTTATCTTTTAGAAAGAAAGAAAAAATACTACGAACTTTCGTATAAAACAGGGGCTACTCACGCCGATTCTTGGGTAGATATAGAAGGAGGTTTTGGGACTTTTTTCACGTATTCAGGGTTGGCAAAAAGAATGCTTCCAAACACGCCTTTTTGGGTAGATGGAGAAACTCAAAAAATCTCTGCAAACGGGACATTTTTAGGAACGCATATTTTAACGCCTTCAGAAGGGGTTTCAGTTCAAATTAATGCCTATAATTTTCCAGTTTGGGGGATGTTGGAGAAATTGTCAACTTCTTTATTGGCTGGTGTTCCGTCGGTGGTAAAGCCTTCGCCTTTTGGTTCGTATTTAACGTATGAAGTTTTCAAAGATATGATTGAAAGCGGTTTCCTTCCCGAAGGAGCCATTCAATTGGTGTGCGGTGAGCCTGGAAATATTTTAGACTACGTTCAAGATGGAGATTCTGTATTGTTTACAGGTTCTGCAAATACGGGTAGAAAATTAAAATCTTTACCATCAATCGCAGGAAATGCCGTTCGTTTCAATATGGAAGCTGATTCTTTAAATGCTTCAATCCTTGGCTTGGATGCAAAACCTGGAACTCCAGAATTTGATTTATTCATTAAGGAAGTTCGAAACGAAATGACCACCAAAGCAGGTCAAAAATGTACATCTATTCGTAGGATTATCGTTCCCGAAAATTTGGTGGGAGATGTTCAAAATGCATTGTCAAAAGCTTTAGATCAGACAAAAATCGGAAATCCACTTTCCAGAGAAACCAGAATGGGATCTTTGGTCGGAAAACAACAATACGAAGAGGTGTTGAGAAAAATTGACATCCTAAAATCTGAAACTGAACTTATTTACGACGGAAAGCAAGAATTGGTAGATGCCGACTTCGAAAAAGGAGCATTTATGACGCCAAAATTATTCTTGAATGACAGTCCGTTCTCCAAAAATATCTCTCACGAAGTGGAAGCTTTCGGTCCGGTTTCAACCATTATGCCTTACAAAGATGCGGATGAAGCTGCTGCGTTGGCAAAACGTGGAAAAGGAAGTTTGGTAGGTTCCATTATTTCTCACGACGAAAAATTCGTGGCTGAAACTACTTGGAAAATGGCTTCTATGCACGGAAGAGTTTTCGTGTTGAACAGAGATTCTGCAAAAGAAAGTACAGGTCACGGTTCGCCGCTTCCGACTTTAATGCACGGTGGTCCTGGTAGAGCAGGAGGTGGTGAAGAAATGGGTGGTTTGAATGGGCTTCATTTTTTCCTTCAAAAAACTGCCATTCAAGGTTCGCCAGATATTGTAACGGCGATTACAAAAATTTATCAACAAGGTGCTGAAAAGAAATATTCTGACAAGCATCCTTTCCAAAAATATTTTGAAGAAGTTGAAGTTGGAGATTCTTTAGAAACTGCTGGTAGAACGGTTACAGATGCCGATATCGTGAATTTTTCTAATGTTTCTTGGGATCATTTCTATGCGCATACCGATGCAACGAGCTTAACAGGAACTATTTTTGATAAAACAGTTGCTCATGGTTATTTTATTCTTTCTGCTGCGGCTGGATTGTTTGTTTCTGGCAAAAAAGGTCCCGTGATTGCAAATTACGGTTTAGAAAATGCTAGTTTCTTCAAACCCGTTTATGCAGGAGATACGATTACGGTTTATTTAACGGCAAAAGAGAAAATCAATCGAGGAGTTAAAGGAAGAAATATTCCTTCTGGAGTTGTAAAATGGTTGGTGGAAGTGGTCAATCAGCGTGATGAGATGGTTTGCGTGGCCACGATTTTAACTTTAGTGGCGAAAAAATCCCCTTTCATCGATTTGAATGTCACTAAAATTCAAAAATTATTGAACGGATTAACAGAAAATTCTCAACCAGTTTGGGGGAAAATGTCTGCTCAAGCGATGATTGAACATTTAGAACAAGGTGTTTTGGTAAGCATGGGCGAACCAGAAGCTGAAACGTGCTATATTCCAGAAGATCATTTGGAAAAATGGCAAGATTCTTTGTACGGACATCGTGCAATGCCGAAAGATTTTAATGCTCCATTTATGCCGCAAGATGGTTCTATTCCAGCTTTTGTTCATAAAAATTTAGATGCAGCAAAAACTTCTTTTATTGATAATTTGAAGAAATTTATAGTCTATTACAAAGAAAATCCTGAAGCGGAACATATGAATTATGTTTTCGGAAAATTGAATAAAGAAATGTGGGAATTGCTTCACAAAAAGCATTTTACACATCATTTTGCGCAGTTTGGGCTTTTGTAAGTAGAAATTTCTCAGCCTTGTCAAGGTTCAAAACCTTGACAAGGCTTCACAAAACCCCAAAGATGAAAAAAGATTGCACGCTTCAAAAATATTTTTCTAATCAATTTTCAAGAGTTTTTAATTTTTATTTTCAAGGGTTCAACAAAGTTTATAATCGACATGGTTCGTTGATTGAATCTTCATTTAAAAGAAAAGTAATAGATGATCAAACGTATTTAAAGCAAGTTCTCATTTATATCATCAAAATCTACAGAAATACGATTTGACTGAAGATTTTAAAACTTATCCATTTTTCTTTTTACAGAAATATTTTAAGCGATTCTCGAACACTAGTTCAAAAATAGGATGTATTGAATTTGTTCGATGGTGAAAAGAATTTTATTGATGCGCTTCAAGTTGAATCTCCTATTGATAAATTTTAAAATTCAAATAAATTATGATGCAAGCTTTCGCTGATAAAGTCATTGATTTCAATAAAAACTTACAATTTTCTGGAAAACTTCCCGAAGGTTTTGAGGTGTTGAATCCCTATTTCGACAATCCAGAAACTATGATTGTTATGCAAAAGTTTTATCATAAATTTTATAACGATAATTATCAACGAAAATTCATCATTGGTATTAATCCAAGTCGGCACGGAGCAGGAGTTACAGGCGTTCCTTTCACCGATACTAAACGTTTGAAGTCCGAATGTGGCATCGAAATGAAATCTGCTCATACCCACGAAATTTCCTCGGTTTTCATGTATCATATGATTAACGCTTATGGTGGAGTTGAGGATTTTTATAAAAACTTTTATATCAATTCACCCTTTCCTTTAGCGATTGTCAGAAAAACAAAAAATGGTTTTTTAAACGCCAATTATTACGATGATAAAACACTTTTTGAAGATGTAAAACCTTTTATCATCGAATCTTTGAAGAAACATGTTGCTTTAGGTTTAGATACTTCAGAAGTTTTTGTTTTAGGTAAAAAGAACTCCGAATTTCTCACTAAAATTAATAATGAAGAACGCTTGTTCGAAAAAATGACCGTTTTGGAGCATCCACGCTACATCCAGCAATATAAATCCAAGGAAAAAGAATTGTATATTGACAAATATTTAATCGCATTCCATAAAATAAAATAGTAATTCTATGCTTTGAAATCCGGAAGTTTATAATTAGTTTAAAAGTATTCGTTATCAATTGTTTTTCGATCTATTTCTGAAAACATAAAAAAAGATGAGAAATTCCTAGTGATTTATGCTTTTAAGCGAATCCTGATGTGCGGTAAAAAAATTGAAATTTAAAATGTTAATAATTTTTTATCATTAAAATTAATAAAAAGCAAAAGTGATTCAAATATTTGAATCACTTTTTAAGCCTTTGTGTCGAGAGAGCAAAAAGTGATATAAGGTTATTAGTTTTTGTGTTTTTAGTAATAAACTATCTTTTCACTTTAGTAAAATTAGGAAATGATTGTTTTTTTAGAAAGAAAATGGCGTTACAAAAGCGTTACAAGTGTAATGTTTTGAAAATTAGCATTTTAAATGTATTTTCGGATGAGTTTTTTTGAGAATTATTCTTGAGTTTGTAGTAAAGAAATAGGGAAGTTTTGATTTTTCTCGCCAATTTTTTTCCTGATTCTGTGTTTTGTTACTCTTAAAGATGCAGGTGAAATGCCTAAAGCGGATGCAATTTCAGAGGTTGAAAGTTCTAATCGAAGCAGACATAAATACCTCAGTTCAGCTGGTGTAAGTTCCGAATGATGTTGTCTTAAATTAGTCAGAAAGTTAGGATAAACTTTATCAAATTGTTTTTTGAATTCATTCCAATCTTCATTGGTTAGAATAGTGGTTTCTTTCAATTGGTTTATACGAGAAGAATCTTCTTGTTGAATTTCACCTTCAAAAGCCTCGATTATTTTGTTGTTTTGCGTTAATTTTTTTCGGAATTGCTCTAATTGAATTCCAGCAATTTCTGCTTCTTTTTTACTTTCTTCCAATTCTATTTCTGCATTCAATCTTTTGTTTTCAGAAATGCTAAACCTTAATTTTTGTCGGAAATAAGCGATAGCTCCCAAAACACCAAAAGCAAGAATGATAATGGCAAAAAGCAGAAAATTAATATTTCTTTTTGTTTTTTGTTTTTTTATGGTAGCTTCAGCTTCCTCAATAGAGTTTTTAAGATTTTCATGATTTAATTTTTCGGAAATTGAACTGTATTTTCTATTGCTGATTTGTTTTTCTATCTCAGCTTTCTTTTGATAGAATTTTACATTGTATAAATAGGCGTTTTCAAATTGTTTAAGATCCCTGTAACAATCGGAAATAGCATGTAAAGATTTTACATTTTCTTTAGAATATTCATTTTCGCTACTATATACTAAAGATTTTTTATAGAAATCTAAGGCTTTTGAAGGGTTGTTTTGTTGAAACTGAATATCACCAAAAAGGTTATATACTTTCGCAAGATCACTTTCAAGTTTATATTTTTCGGAAGAAAATAAGTTTTGTTCTAAAAGTTGAGTAGCTTTTTCAAAGTCTTTCTTCTGGATCATTATTCTTGCAATTCCACCATCAGCAATTCCATTCCAAATTTCTACAAATTGTTGATCGTATTTGGAAAATCTACCTTTATAAGTTGAGGAATTAATTTTATAATCATCCAATGTTTTTTTAATTAATGAATAGTATTCTAGACTTTTTTCAACTTTTCCTATTTCGTAAAAGCTAGCTCCCAGAATATCCAATAAAAATATGTAGTAATCTAAATTTTCTTTTGGGTTTTTAATATGTTTTAATCCTTTTGATCCTTTTTGAATGCTTCCTATATAATCCTGAGAACGATAATATCCAAGGCTTAAATTGTAATATCTAAAGAATAATTTTGGAAAATATTGAGCTCCAATTTTCTCTTGAGTTTCTACAGTTTTGCTGATATAATAAAGTTTTTCATCGGGATCACCAAAACCTTGTTCGAAATACAATGAATAAATTTCCGAGAGCAATTGTTCGTCATTAAGGATTAATGCAGATTTTATACAATCTCTAAGTTGAGTTTTTAATTCTGGGCTAAGTTTTTGGTTTATTAAAACTTCTCCATTGGCTTCATAAAGTATAGAACGAACTTGTAGACGTAAATTATTTTTTATCTCATCACTATTTTCAATTTCTGAAATTAATTCATTGAATTTCTTAGGATTATAATAATTTATTAAATCTTCGTAAGTTTTTAAGGATTCTTGAGTTTGAGTTTTATCATTTATAGACCAAATCTTCACTAAATCTTTTTTGGTGAATGTTTGTGAGTTGTAAAGTCCTAATGAAAATATGAAGAAAGCAATTAATATTTTTAAGAAAGTTGGCAAATTAGTTTGTTTTTGAGCGATAAAATTAACAAATTATAGGTAATATAACAATATGTGTGGGTTTATTCTACTGTTGAAGACCTTCTGTTTTTTAAATTTTGTTATTTTTGTAAGATTAAGATAAAAGATAAAAATGACAGATTTTGTTACCTCCGAATTAAAAAATAATATTGCAGAAATTACTTTTGGAACAGCAAAAAGTAATTCGCTTCCAGGGACAATTTTGGAAAAATTGGCGCAAACTATTTTAGATGAAGGCGCAAAAAAAGAAGTGAAAGCCATTTTGGTGAAAAGTCAAGGCGAGAAAGCTTTCTGTGCTGGAGCAAGTTTTGATGAGTTGTTGGCGATTGATGAATTAGAAGCTTCTACAAAATTTTTTGGTGGTTTTGCTAAAGTGTTAAACGCTATGCGTAACTGTGGAAAAATTGTTGTCGTTCGAGTGCAAGGGAAAACCACTGGAGGTGGAGTAGGAATTGCTTGTGGAGCTGATTATTGTTTTGCTACTAAAGATTCTGCATTGGCTTTAACGGAGCTTAATTTAGGAATTGGCCCTTTCGTAATTGGACCGTATGTGGAAAGAAAAATCGGAAAATCTCAATTTG
The DNA here is from genome assembly GCA_023399595.1 of Bacteroidota bacterium. Lineage (GTDB taxonomy): Bacteria > Bacteroidota > Bacteroidia > Flavobacteriales > Weeksellaceae > Chryseobacterium. Next base: position 41,335 of record JAEWOR010000021.1, read on the forward strand.
CTGCAATGGCCATTGATGCTGATTTTAGAAGCGCAGAATGGGCAGAACAACACAATATTTACCATTCTGTTTCGGATTCTATTCAGGAAATGGATGAGAAATTAGTAATGTTTTTAGCTACGCTTGCGAGAAGAAGTGATGACGCTTTGGATTTAATTAAGAAAGTTTCTTGGGAAGGAACGGAGCATTTTAATGATTTGATGCCTGCAAGAATTCACATGAGTGCAAGTTTAATTTTGGAAGACTCTGCAAAAGAAAATATCGGAAAGATTAAAGAAAGATTGAGAGCGAAGTAAAACATTTGCTTTGTAAATAAATAGGTTTCGGGCGCCGCAGGCGCCCGAAACCTATTTATAATAGCCTTTTATTTTTTTAAAACTCATTTTTGAGCAAAGAATATAAAGTAGAGTCTTCAAAAATATTTCCAACCAAATAATGTCCTCGCATAACACCTTCTTTTTGGAAACCAAAATGTTGCAATAATCTTTTGGAAGGAATATTATTAGGATCTATTACGGCTTCAATTCTATTAAGTTTCATTTTATTAAAGCCAAATTCAATAATTTTTTCTAAAGCTTCCTTCATAAATCCTTTATTTTTAAATTCATCAGAATTTATTGCATAGCCAATTTCAGCTCTGCAATGTTGAGGATTCCAAGTGTGAAAACCGCAATTACCTATAATTTTTTGACTTTCCTTTTCTACCAACTGAAAGTTCATCATGCTTCTGTTATAGGATTCATAACCTTTTTCGAAGATTTTTTGCTGTCTTTGAAACTCAGTATCATCCAATCCTAATATTTTTTTTATTTTAACATCAGAATGCTCCATGAAAATTTTTTTCATGATGTCTGGACTTAATTTTTGAAGAAGCAAACGTGGAGTTTCAATAGTTTCAAAATTCATATTATTAATTTTTCAAAAGATTAATAGAAACCGTAGCCAAGTCTGAATTGGGGAATTTTTTAAACAAATCTTTGTCAACTTTCAATCCAAGTTCCTCACAAACTTTATGGAAAACGCTAATTTCCACAATATATTGATCGGAGAAACCATGTGTAGCATCATAAGCTGTTGCTGCAGTTTCACCAATGTTTTTTGCGGCAATTTCTGGATCTATCGTATGAAGTTCAATCACCAAAAGACCATGTTTTTTAATATGAGGAAGCCATTTTTCCAAATGTTCTTTTAAACTGAGTTCTACATTATTATTGCTTAATCTTTCCCCACGAAATGCAAAAGCACCAGTAGAAGTAGAAATTCTGTTTTCTTGTTTTTCTGGCTGGTTCCAAACTCTATTATGATCTAAAAAAGTTCTTATATTCAATAAATCTGAAAGATTAATATCATAATTTTCTTTTAAATCTGATGCCAACAAATCTGGATTTCCGATGTCTCCCCAAATTACTTTAGCCCAAATATCATTATTAATTAAATTGGCTCTTGTTACATTCAACGCAGCTTGATTATAATCTGCTCCTACTAAAAAGAGAGGATGTTCTTCCAACATTTTCCCTCTTAAAGTATGTCTTTCAACCGTTTCGAAAATATGTTGTATAAAAGCTCCATTTCCGCAACCCATATCTAAAATTCCTTTTGGTTGCTGGGAAATAGGTTGATTAAAAATACTGATAATAAAATCTGTTACTATTTTAAAATAATTGCTGTGGGCGCCTCCGCTTCCCCAAACATTCATTTTTCTATCCACATGAATTTCATCTTCGTTATTGCTAACTTCACGCAGTTTGGAAGGGTTTCCAAATAATAAATCCTCCATTTTGTTCAGCATGGGAAGATAAGAAACCGTTACGCCATAGGAAGTAGCTCTTTTCGCAAAATATTCTCCAGTATCTGTGAATTTATAATTATTTTGATGTTTAGTAAACCAACCCAAAGAGGTTAGGAAATCCAAAATTTTCTCGAAATTAGAAGGGTTTTTATGGAATTCACCCGCTTGAAAAGAGGTTTCCATGAAGTATTTATGAAACATTCCTCGCATTCCCAATTGAACAATAATTGGTCCAGCAATGCAGCCTTCAAGATGGGCCAGAACTTGCGTTAAAACTTCATTAGAATTAATTTCTTCGTCAGAAAATCCAAATTTGTTAGTGCTTTCTTGTAAGAGATAAGTGTAGTCTGAAAAAGTGGAAAATTCAAAATTTTGAAATTGAGAAGTTGTTGCTTCTTGTAGAAAAGGCAATATTTTTTCGTAAAGAGTTACGTATTTTAAGACTTCTGTGGTTTTATCAGTGCGAGAAATATTTACAACATTCGTTGTATTGTCTACCTGATGCGTCAAAAATCCCTGAGAAGCCAAAATTCTTAAAGCTACATTAAGGTATCCTTCGTTTCCTTGCGCTTTTTTCAATATGTCATCTAGTGTAAGTTTTTTTTGTTCATCAATAAAAGAAATAATGTTTTTATTCTGCAGAGCACTTATTACAGGAGCTGTCGCAATTCCATCAAGGTGTCTAAATATTGTACTTCTAAGGAGTTTTTTATCCATATTAATGATTTGGTTGGTAGTTCAATTTACATAAATTTTAAAGACGTAAAAATTTTTTAAAATTATTTTTAGTTTTCGAATTTTATTTTAACTTTGTATTTCAAAGTGCTTTATATGAACTCTAAAAACTATCAAGAAGACCTTTCGCATATTCGCTCGATGATGGAGCGTTCTTCACGATTTATTTCATTAAGCGGCTTGTCGGGTGTTGTAGCTGGACTTGTTGCTTTAATTGGAGCTACTTATGTTTATTTTTTATTAGAAAAAAATGGCATTAATTATTTTGATGGAGCAAGCAATTTCTATTCTCCTGATTTGGTAGCTGAGCTTGTAATAGTTGCATTAATTATATTGGTTTTGGCGATTTTTAGTGGCTATATTTTCACGGCAAGAAAATCAAAAAAAGAAAAAAGACCCATTTGGGATGCCACTTCTAAGAGGTTGCTCATCCATTTTGCAGTTCCTTTGGTTACAGGAGGTTTATTTTGTTTGGCGTTATTGTACCATCATCTTATTGTTCTTTTAGCACCTTCAACATTGGTTTTTTATGGTTTAGCTTTGGTAAGTGCAAGTCAGTACACCTTTAAAGACATTAAGTATTTAGGTTTTTGTCAGATTATTTTAGGACTTATTTCTTTTTTCTTTTTAGGATGGGGATTAGTGACTTGGGCAATTGGTTTTGGACTTTTGCATATTGTGTATGGAAGCATAATGCATGTGAAATATAAGTAGGCTGAAATTATAAGTATTTCCTAAAATCTAAATCAATTATTTAAAAAAGATTTCGTTGTGGTTAATATTAATCAATTAAATAAAGAATTTGAAAGCAGAGTCCGTCTCGGAATTATGTCCGTGTTGGTGGTGAATGACTGGGTTGATTTTAACGAAATGAAAAAACTTTTGGAAGTAACAGACGGGAATTTAGCGAGTCATAGTTCTGCGTTGGAGAAATCTGGATTTATAGAAATTAAAAAAGAATTTGTGGGCAAAAAACCTAAAACATCTTACAGAGTCACGCAAGTGGGTAGAGATGCATTTCATCAGCATATCAATGCATTAGAAAAACTATTGAGAATATAAGCTCTTTTTTTTGAAATTTTACTTTGTATTTCAAAGTACTTTAAATATAAATATTATGAAAACACTATCAAAAAACAGCATTCATAGAAGCATTATTATTTACATTGGTGCATTATCTCTACTAATAATACCATTTGTAGGGATGCAGGTATCAACAGAAGTGAACTGGACTTTTACGGATTTTCTGGTTGGAGGAATTTTATTAATGGTTGCAGCAACCTCGGTGAATCTTATTTTGAATTTTATTCATATCAAAACTCTAAAAATTGTTCTTCTCATCCTTAGTTTCATTTTCATCGTTCTTATTTGGGCGGAACTTGCAGTAGGGATTTTTGGAAGTCCATTTACAGGAAGTTAGTAATTTTTAAAAATTAATGATTCTAGATTCACTCAATTAAGATTTTTTCAAATGAAAACTTAACCATATATATTACTCAAAACCAATGCTTTCTTGTTCAATTCAATGTTTTGGTGGGTGTATGCAATGCTTTTGGTTTGTAGCTTTATCAATTGGGGGAATTTGGCAACTTTACACAATTTGAATTATAAAAAAGCTGATGATTATAACTTCCTGAAAACCTTTCAGTTTAACGATGAAATTTTACAAGAGAAGTTTCCTAAAGAATATGTTCCTCAACATCAATATGATGAAAATGCTAGTTTCTTGTCCAAAATTGGCTACTACGAATTTTTAAATAATAAATAAAAAACCGCAGTAAAAATTTACTGCAGTTTCCATGTTAATATGATGTCTTATGGTTGGTGTTTTTTCAGTTTACTGCAAAATGATGTTTAATTCTTTTATAATAAACGGGAGCTTCCAAGCGTTTTATATTTGATTTGTTTCATTTTGTTATTACAAATTTATATTCTTATCAATACTACTTGCTAAGTGATATCACTAAAACTGTTTTGTAATTCTACGCAATTCGAATCGGGGAATTTACGGGCTTTGGAATCATTATATCTTATGAGAATTGTATTCGAAAAGAGTTAAATTTCTTCCATGTTAATGATTAAAATAAATACTATGAAAAGATTCAGCCTTTATATTTCAATCTTGAGCATTCTAGCATTTATAAGTTGCAAAAAGGAAACTTCTACAACTTCTTCTACATCTAATGATTCTATAAATTTGGTTGAAAGCAATTCTATAGAAACAATAATAGATTCGTCGGGCATTAAAAAGGAAGATTCTATTCTTAATAATAAACCTTTTATTAAAGAAGATGTAAAGAAAGGACTAATGCGTGAAATACAAAACAATAAAATTATAAGAACCATAGATGCCGCAAGACTTCCCGTTACTATAGATGAAGAATTTACTCAGGAAAACCAAGAATTAGTATTGAAGATCCTACACTTTCCCAACAAAAATATTTCTGCAAAAATAAATACAGATGAAAAAGATTTTAATATTAGATTTAACCAAATAAAAACACCAAATGGTCAATTAGATGGTCCCTTTGGAAGAGATCTTTCTTATGAATTGTCTTCAAAAGGCGAAATTTTGTTAATAATTGGCAAGAGCAACATGGCTTCTGGTAAAACAATGGGGCTATTTTCTGTAAGTATAGACTAAGTTTTGGTATAATTTCTGTTGTTGGCAAGACAAATTTATTTACTATGAAAAATTTATGGTTAAGTGCGGTTGTCGCTTCCGCAGCATTGGTAAGTTGTGGAACCGTGCAATCTATCGTGCAAAATACATTTCCCTATACTACTAATGTTTTGGTTTCAACGGGTGTTCCTGCAGATAAAGAAGTTACTTCTACAAGTACAGCTTCTAATGTTCAAAGTTGGTTTGGCGGGAATAATAATGCGCAAATAAAAGATGTAAGAATTTCTGATGCCAAATTAAGTGTAGTAAGTCCTGCAGATGGAGATTTGGGAGCTTTAAAATCTATAAAAGTTTATATTTCTTCTAATGGAACTTCGGAGAAATTGGTAGCATCACGAAATGATATTTCTTCTTCAAGTAAAAGCGTAAGCTTAGATTTAAATAGTGATGGTTATTTGGATGAAATAGTAAAATCAAGCGGTGTAACTGTAAAAACGGTTTACGAATTAAGAAAACCTACAAAAACAGACATGAATTTAAGAGTTGCTTTAAATTTTAGCAGTGTTCCTGTTCAAAAATAAAACAGCATATTTCAAATAAAACAGCCTTTCAAAAAATTTGAAGGCTGTTTTATTTTAGCTTTTAGTTTGCGAATCCATCACTATTGTTACAGGTCCGTCATTTATTAAGGAAACCTTCATGTCGGCGCCAAAAATTCCTGCTTCTATTTTTAAACCAGATTTTGAAATCTCCTTTTTGAAATATTCAAACAAAGGAATGGCCTTGTCGGGTTTTGCAGCTTTTATAAAAGAAGGTCTGTTGCCTTTTTTATAATCTGCAATTAATGTAAACTGACTAATACAAAGTATTTCCCCTTTTATATCTTGAACAGATAAGTTGAGTTTTCCTTCATCATCACCAAAAATCCTTAAATTAAGAATCTTTTGAACCAGCCAATCTGCATCCGTTTCTGCATCTTCTTCATTAATACCTACCAAAAGCATTAATCCATTTCCTATTTCTCCAACAATTTTTCCATCCACTTTTACATGAGATTCGGAGACTCTTTGTATAACTACTTTCATCCTTAATAATATATTTGAAGGGTGTTAGTGGAAGAATTATATTGTGCAGGATAGGTTTTAGGAGGAACATTGGCAACTGCTGTAGGCTGTCCTGATAAAAGCATCCATTCAGCACCATCTTTTGGACAAATAATTTTAATGCCGTCTTTTACTTCCAATGTCGTGTTGCTGTCTGGACAAAGATGAGGAGCATTTCTATCATAGGCTTTAAAATCGTTTCCATTTCTTACCACAATTAATCCACGAGTTCCAGATTGTAGTTCATCTATATACATCCAGCCTCCAGTGTTTTGTAAATCATAATAACCTGCAAGATTAAGATCCAATGTTACATTAATAGGAATCGAAGGAAAGCAAGAAACTGTGTCTTCGTGATTTCTACATGAAGAAATACTTAATGCGCTGAACATCAATAAAATCAAAATACTATAAAGGGAAAAAGTTTTTTTCATTTCAAATTAATTGTTATCTTTGCTAGAAGTAAACGTAAAACATCACAAAACATTGTCCGACAAATGTCGGATTATTTTTTTATACTAACCTTAAATTTTTAAAATTATGGCAACGTATGTCACAAAAGACGGTTTGGAAAAAATGAAAGCAGACTTAGAGCAGCTGGAAACCGTAGAAAGACCAAAAATTACGCAACAAATTGCAGAAGCTAGAGATAAAGGAGATCTATCAGAAAATGCTGAATATGATGCAGCTAAAGAAGCTCAAGGAATGCTAGAAATGAAGATTTCTAAATTGAAAGATGTTATTTCTACTTCAAAAGTAATTGATGAAAGCCAACTAGATATTTCTAAAGTTTCCATTCTTACTACAGTACGTCTTAAAAATAATGGAACGAAACAGGAGCAAACATTTACTTTGGTTCCTGATAACGAAAGCGATCTTAAAACAGGGAAGATTTCTGTAAATACACCTATCGCAAAAGGTTTATTAGGAAAAGTTGTTGGAGAAACTGCAGAAGTAGTGTTGCCTAATGGTAACAAATTGTCTTTTGAAGTTTTAGAAATTTCTCTATAAATTCTAGTTTAAACGGAATAGTATTTGCAGAAAAAAATCAATTTTTAAAGCTAATAGTATGAGTTCTATATTCACAAAAATAGTCAACGGAGAAATTCCATCTTATAAAATAGATGAGGATGAAAATTATTTGTCCTTTTTAGATGCAATGCCATTGGTGGAAGGGCATACATTGGTAATTCCTAAGGAAGAAGTGGATTTTATTTTTGATTTAGATTCCGATGCTTATAAAAATCTTTGGGGTTTTGCTCAAAAAGTAGCTAAAAAATTACAAAAAGCATATCCTGAGAAAAGGATTGCAGTTGCAGTGGTAGGTTTAGAAGTGCCACATGCGCATATTCATCTTATTCCCATTGAAAAAATGGAAGACATGAATTTTAAAAATCCTCGTTTAAAACTTTCAAGCGAAGAATATCTCAACATTCAGAACAAAATCATTAATTCTTAAAATATACTTGTCAGGGAAAATCTCTGACAAGTTTTATCTAAATCATACTTTATATGAACGCAAACCAATGTTCATTCTGCGGAAGAAAAAGAAATGAAGTGCAGATGTTGGTGTCTGGACAGAACGGCTTTATATGTGAAAATTGTATTGAACAAGCGCACAGTATTATAAAAGAAGGGACTAAAAAAGAAAGCACTTCAGTTGCCAATTCTTTAGAGGAACTTAAAAAACCCAAAGAAATCAAAACTTTTCTCGATCAATATGTAATTGGACAAGATCAAGCCAAGAAACAGTTATCGGTTGCGGTTTACAATCACTATAAAAGGCTTCTTCATGCTAAAGATGAAAACCGTGAAGTGGAGATTGAAAAATCCAATATTATTATGATTGGTGAAACAGGAACGGGTAAAACGTTACTTGCGAAAACCATTGCTAGAGAACTTAATGTTCCTTTTTGTATTGTAGATGCTACAATTCTCACGGAAGCAGGTTATGTGGGGGAAGATGTGGAAAGTATATTGTCTAGACTATTAATGGTTGCAGATTATGATGTTGAAAAAGCAGAAAGAGGAATTGTTTTTATAGATGAAATTGATAAAATTGCTCGTAAATCTGATAATCCAAGTCTTACAAGAGACGTTTCTGGTGAAGGTGTTCAGCAAGGTTTGTTGAAACTTTTGGAAGGAAGTATCGTGAATGTTCCACCGCAAGGAGGAAGAAAGCATCCAGACCAAAAATACATTCAAGTAAATACTCAAAATATTTTGTTTATCGCAGGGGGAGCTTTTGATGGAATTAAAGAAATCATTGAAAGAAGATTGAATAAACAAGCTATTGGATTTAGCTCTGAAAAAATTAACAAGGTAGATGAAGACGAATACATTTTAAGCAATCTTAATGCAATCGATTTAAGAAGTTTTGGTTTGATTCCTGAGCTTTTAGGTCGTTTTCCTATCATTACTTACTTAGATAAACTAACGAAAGAAACGTTGGTGAGAATTATGAAAGAACCTAAAAACTCTATCATTAATCAGTTTGTTGAGTTGTTTAAAATGGACGGCATTAAATTGTCTTTTTCTGATGGAGCCATTGAGAAAATTGTAGTAGAAACCATGGAAAAAGGTTTAGGCGCAAGAGGTCTTAGAGGAACCACAGAAAAGATTTTAGAAGATTATATGTTTTCAATTGGAGAACAAAAAGAAATTAAGTTAACAGAAAATAATATAATGCTTTAACATATTTTATTGTAAATCTAAAAAAAAAAGTATAAATTTGCTCCGAATAATTCTCTCAACACAAAAATTGATACTAAAATGAAAAAAAGTTTATTAACTATCGGACTAATAGGTGCCTATATCTGTATGGATGCTCAAGTTCTAACGCATGTAGACAACAGCGCAACTTTCTATGTTTCTGCTAATACTTTAGTTTTTAATGGAGGAGGTCTACAAACAAAAGGTTCCGGGATTATTGATAATCATGGAAATATAATGGTTGTAGGAAATAGTGGAGATAAACTAAAAACAGTTGTTGCTGGTACAGGTTCTACTGCAGATAAATTAGATGGTGGTAATATTGTTCTAAGAGCAAATGATGCTAACTCTACTAATCCTGATTCTTACGGTCAACTTTTTATATCTGGTATAACACAAGATAATATCACAGGTATTGTAAGTAAGGAGTTTAAGGCTGAAAAACATGGTAATGGCAATTATTTCCAACAAATTGCTTTACCCTTTTATAATAAACAGTTAAGTACTTTATCTACTGAATTTGGCAAAACCTTTGGAACAACAAGGTGGACGCAGAACGAGATCCTTAAGTGGAATAATGCTATTGTTGTCTCAGATCATTATACTAACTTAAATAATCTATTAACTGATGGTACTGGATATTATATGTTAGGTTCAAAAAATAATAACCTCAATGCAGATACTCCACCATCAAACTTACCAACTATAGCACCAACGCCTACTGGTTCTGTTTACACATTAAATGGTAGACCATATGCCGAGGTTGGGGTAGTTAGTTTGCAAGGTGCTGGGAATGGAATTTCTTTTGGTTCAGGAGGTAATGCCATAAATATGTATAACGAAAAGTATAATACATATTTACAAGATCAATTTGATTCAACATCTTCTTTATGGGTAGGTTCTTATGGTAAAAATATTTATCAATTTGGAAATCCATACTTCACTAATCTTGATTTGAGTAAAATTGGCTATACTGAAACAGGGGTAGGTGATGGTAATGCTATTGGAAATATTTGGGGAGTAAGATATTCGCCAGGAACTGTGACCACTTTACCGGGAGGGTCAACTTATTCAACAAATGCATTAATAAACACATTTGATGTAAATGGAAGACCAGCTGGAGATATAGGGTTGATAATTAAGCCTATGCAAACTTTTGTTATTAAACTAAGAAATAGTACGCCAAGCACACTTGATTTTAACACAACAAGAAGATTTAAGAATACAGCTAGAGGTGAAGGTACAGATTATAGTGTAACAGCAAATAAAAACGGAGGTTCATTGAAGCAGTTAGGGGTTATAGCTCTTAATGCTGCAGGTGAAGAAATGGGTAGATCTTATTATGTGGTATCGCCTATAGCAACTACAGGTCACCAAGCATCTATTGCTACTACCGTACAAGCCGCAAACTCAAGTTTAAATGTTATTGGTACTTACGAAGAAGACCCAGTAAATGGAATGTATGATAATAATTATACATCAGCATATTGGCTTTATATCAATGAAGCAAATGAACAGGATTTCCAAGGTAAACCAGTGCCTTTAGCTCTATATAGCAATGCAATTGCTTCTTTAAAATTTGAAATTAGAGAAAATGCAGAACTTATTCCTGCCGGACAGCATGGTTTATCCACAGGTATTGGTTTTTATTATAAAACATCAAACGGAACTGTTGCTCCAATTTCTCAGGATATGACCATCCCAGTATCTGGATTAGAATATGGTTTAAGTTATGGGATGATGAATTCAACAACATTAAGTACTAATGATGTTAGTAAACCTTCAAGAACAAAGGTTGTTTACAATCCATCAATTGATCATTACGTTATGCAGTTTGATCCAAGTTGGAAAAAAGCCAATATTAAAGTTTATGACATGAGTGGTAAACTTGTTCTAACCAAAGATAATGTTAGCACGAGTCAAGATTATGTAATTGAACTCGAAAAAATGAAATCAGGATATATTGTTACTGGTGTTAGTGATTCTGGTGAAAAAGTAAATGCTAAAATTCTTAGATAAAACATACAATATGAAAATATATAAAAAACTATCTCTCGCTTTATTATTGTTCGTAACTTCATTAATCTATGCTCAATCACAACCACCAACACCAGCTGCTGGTGGGCCGCCAGGAGGAGGGACTGGAGGGACTGGTACAGGATCACAAGCTTCCCCAATAGACATGTACGTTTACGTTTTAGCAATTGCTGCAGTTTTAATAATTGCTTATTTTGCTAAAAAATATAAAACTCAAAAAATTTAAATTTTAAATATTTAATTACAAACTCTTCAAGATTTATTGAAGAGTTTTTTTTATATTTATACATTATGAAAAAAATAGTATTACTTTCGTGTTTGTCGGCAATAGGTTGTTTGCATGCACAATTCAATGTTCAGATTAAAATTCCAGCTGAGTTTAATGAAAAAGAAGCTATTCTTTATACACTTAATGGATCAAAGGATATTATAAGTTCAAAAGGAAAGGTTGTAAATAATACGCTTACTGTAAAATATCCTACTCGATATTTGGGAATGATGAAAGTTTATTTTCCTAATACTAATAATACCTTAAACTTTATTTCTGAGAATAAAGATGTGAGCATTGTTGTAGAAACTAAAGGAAATAATAAGATTAGTAAAATCCAATATTTGGATGATGCTAATAACGCAATGAATGAAACGCAGAAATTGGCTGAGAAAAAGGAAATTATTCTTCCTGCTCTTGCACAAATTACAGAGTATTATAATGATAACTCTTCTTTTGCAAAAGCTTTGTCAACCGAAATGGATAGACTTGGAAAGCCTTTAACATTTAATTCAGATCAACACCCTTTTATAAATTTTTATTATAATGGGTATAATAAGTTTTTATCTAAAAAAGGAGGTAAAGAAAAGCCTTCACAAGATGAAATAATTAATTATATAGACAAGGCTGGAGATATGTTGGAATCATCTTCATTAATGCGTCCAATATTAGTGGAATACCTCAATGGAGGAGGAAATACCAATATTGATGGGTCTGTAGATAAAATTTTGGGGAAATTGAATGTAGAAACTCCTCGTGGACAAGTAGTTTTGTCGGAACTTATTGAGATTTTTGATGTATATGCAATGTCAGAAACAAAAGAAAAGTATCTTTCTTATGCTAAAAATCTTAAATGCACGATAAATGACCGTTTGAACATGACGATAAAATCTAATGACAATATTGCATTAGGAGCAACTTTTCAGAATTACGATTTTAAATCCCCCTTACATACAAAAGCGAAGTCTTTATATGATGTGAAGGCAAATAATAAAATAGTTGTCTTTTGGTCTTCCACATGTTCTCACTGTGAATCTGAACTTCCACAATTATTAAAAGTTTACAATGAATTAAAAAGCAAAAATGTTGAAATTGTAGGCTTTTCATTAGATACTTCTAAAGATGCATTTTTAACAAAAGCGGGTGTTTTTCCATGGATTAATGATACTGAACTTAAAGGATGGAACAGTGATATTGTAAATACTTACAATTTATTAGCTACACCTACTTATTTTATATTAGATGCTAACAATAAGATAATCAACAAACCAGATCGTGTGGGAGATGTTTTAACGTATTTTAAGTTAAAATAATTTGGTGGAATCCTAAAATGTTTTTATATTTGCACCACTCTAAAGGCGAGGTAGCTCAGATGGTTAGAGCGCAGGATTCATAACCCTGAGGTCACGGGTTCAATTCCCGTCTTCGCTACAAATTAAAAGACTCTTATATTCAATATAGAGTCTTTTTTGTTTTCACCATCATAAATCATAAAGTTTTCATAAAGTTCATGATTTTCCGTTTTATGTTTTGTTTTTTTCAAAAGAATTTATACCTTTACATCGCCTTGAATGAGAGAGCATCTCAAGGTAATAAATTTTTTTTCATCATTTGTGTTTTTAGAATCGTATCAATGATACGATTCTTTTTTTATGCGCTCATATCGTACGAGCAAATCAATAAAATAGGAGTAAGTAACACTTCCTTCTTGCTGATTAGACTGCAGGAAAATATCATTTGTGAAGGCAAAAAAATCATCCATTAATCCTTGATGTTTTTCAACAAAATCTTTTTCAAACTCTCGATCCTGTTTCATTTTTGGGGAATACTTTAAAAGAATTTGTTTGACGAAGCTAGGATCTTCATATTGAATATAATTCAAAAGGCTTCTTAGTGTATAATATTCAGTGCTATATCTCAATTCAATATTATTAGAATTAATACCCATTAAATACCCTATAAAGTTCGCTTCCTGCTCTCTTGCATAACCAATTTGGTGAGAGCTTTCATGTGCTATTGTAAAAGGGATAAATGTGTCTGGTAAATGTTTGTTGTATTGGGCTTCTGCTGTGAATGGATTGTAATAGCCTAGAATGCCAGAATAATTCATTAAATATCCATAAAAGCTGGGTTTTACAGAAATGCTTTTAGAAGGCTTTTTAGCGTTTAAAAACGAAGGAAGTAATTGTTGTTGAGATATAATGTCTTTCTTTATAATATCCCAATTTTCCACCTTGAAAATACCATTCTCATCCTGATGGGTGAATTCTCGCGTATTTTTACATTTTTCTAAATATTGTAAAGCTAATATTTTCACTTCTTGTAAGCGGGGTTCCTCTTTCGGAAGTTTATTAATTAGAGGTTCTTGGAAGTAAAGCATTCCCCAAAATATTTGATACAAAAAATAAAAAATATTGAAGGTAATGAAGAGATGTAACAAGGCTTTAGATCTTCTTTTTTTATAAAACAATCTTACAATTAAAATTAATATACAAACTCCTAAAAAGATATAAGCGATGTCTCCCAAGGAAAACGGAAACCAAGAGAAGAGTTGCTGATGGAAGTTTTTCTGAAGTTCAAAGAAGTTATCAAATATAGAAATGGCTATTTCCCATTTTGAAAGTAGATAGAACAAAACAAATTGGACAACTAATATAGTTGCCCAAAATGATTTCTTATTGAAAGTTTTTTTATTAATGTGCACCTTCTGCAGATTCTAAATAATCAATGTCAATATTTTGCTTTTTGAGCGATTGCTTAGCAAGATAAGCAAAAACAGCAATATAAATAAAGCATAATACCGGAATAATATAAGAGTTATGAATCCCGATAATGTCAGCTAATTTACCTTGAAGAGGAGGAATAATTCCACCCCCAAGAATCATCATTACCAAGAATGCTGAACCTTGTGCAGTATATTTTCCTAAGCCAGTTATTGCTAATGAGAAGATAGACGGCCACATAATGCTACATGCCAAACCTCCTGCAAGGAAAGAATAAATAGCGATATTTCCTTGGGTTAATAAACCTATAACCATCGCTAGAACTCCAAATATTCCGAAGTATACTAAGGTTTTTGCTGGTTTGTCTCCACTTAATAAAAATACAATCACTTGTAAAGCAACACAAATAGCGTAATAGTATAAATGCGACATATCTTTTTGTGCAATAGTATTTACTCCTAAAATCACTAAAAATGCAATAAAAGGAACAACAATAATAGCAATAAGATGGTTTCTCTTACTTAAATTGAAAACACTCACGGCTCCAGTCCATCTACCAATCATTAAACTTCCCCAATACATAGAAATATAGGGAGCAAGTTCTGAAGATTGATGGTTTCCAAACTCAGGGAGTTTTAAAAGTTCTCCTAAATTACTTCCAATTGCAACTTCTACACCTACATAAGCCAAAATAGCAATCATTCCCAGTACCAATTGTGGGTATTTCATAGCTCCCCATCCATCGGGCTTCTTTTTTGCACTCTGATTGGCATATATCAAACAACCTAAAACAACCACCAAAACAGCCGATAAATAAATCATTCTTGTTTTCTCTAAAGGATGTTTTATAGTTTCAATTTCCAGGTTTTTTGCAGAAATTACGGATTTGTATTCTGCGATATTAATAGTATTGGTTTCGGTTTCTATCTTGTTATTAATATCTCCAATTTGCTTTTCTAAAGATTCAATTTTTAATGCTTCAGGTGAATTGTAACTATTGAAAACAGGGATGAATAAACCAATCACAAAAACGGTCATCACAACAAGTATGTTTCTGGCTTTAACTGCTTTTTCCATGGTTTCAATGTTTTTTCCATTAGGGATTTTCTTTGAAAAATAGAAGATTCCAGCCGCAATAATAAATAAAGCACCCACAGCTGAATAAAGCAAAATTACTTTATCCAAAGCTAAATGTTTTATTTCTTCATCGCCTACAGTTGCTGTAGTTCCAAACAAAGCAAAACCTACAATAATAGGTCCTATGGATGTCCCGAACGAGTTTACACCTCCAGTTAAATTAATTCTACTCGCTCCTGTTTTAGGATCTCCTAGTAGTACAGCTAATGGATTTGCCGCAGTTTGTTGAATAGAAAATCCTAATGCTACTACAAATAAACCAGCTAGCATTCCATAGTAAACATTACTTTTTACAGCTAGTATCATTAAGCCTGCACCTACCGCGGAGAGGAGAAGTCCGTAAACAATACTGTTTTTGAACCCCCATTTGCCAATGAGATCAACTCGTTTAATGGTGCTAATAATGAAAAGAATTAAAGCACCTATGAAATAAGCAGTGTAAAATGCAAAATCTATTAACTGTGATTGAAATTGATCTAATGAAAAATAACTTTTACAAAAAGGAATAAAAATACTATTACCTGCAGCAATAAATCCCCAAAAAAAGAAGACTAAAACTAGTGTGTAAAGTGCGGGATAGTTGGTCGGTTTTTGATTTGTAGACATTGAGTTGATTTATATTTAAACAAAAATAAATAAAAAATCAACTCTACAAAGGAATACTTTTATTTTAAAGGGTTTTCCAGCGTATGCAGGATTTCCTTGTGAGCTTTTTGCTTCATTTCAATTAAAGAAACTCCGGGCTCAAGAATTCCATTGAAATAGACTTTTACTTTCCCAGGACGTCCTTTGCTGTTATCAAAAGGGAACAATTCTTTTAAACCCGAAATCGTATAAACAGCTATCGGGAAATGATGCTTTGTTGACAGAATAAAAGCGCCATCTTTGAAATGGTCTAATACCACAGAAGTGTCATCTGGAACGCCTCCCTCAGGGAAAATAACAATACTGTTACCTTCCTGCATTTTTTCAGCACATCTTCTATATACATTGGCGCGACTTCTTGGGTTGCTTCTGTCCACCATTACGCAAACTCTTTTGTAAATAGTTCCAAAAATGGGAATTTTCACCAGTTCTTTTTTACCTACAAAACACAAAGGATGTTCTGGAACCAATATACACATCAACATAATATCCATTATTGAAGTGTGATTGGAAATGAAAACATATTGTTGGTTTTTTTCTGTTTTTTTCCCAGAAAGATTGTGGAGTTCATACCGGAAACCCATTCCATAAAATAAGCAATACGCCCAATATCTTATGAATTTGTAAGCATATTTATAATGTTTTTTGTTGTAAGAAAGAAGGTAAACTGGAATCCCAAATAGAATGGTAAATACAGTTGCCAAGATAATGAGCCAAACCCTCCAGATATAATTTAAAACTTTAGACATGTGTTATCCGTTAAATATAAACCTCTTTTTTATACTATAATTCAAGACTGAAACCAAAATAATAGCTGAGATTTTACTAATCATTTCAGAACTTAATGTAAAGAAACCTATATTGAAATTGTCTTTAAACACAAAATTATAGAAAACCTGAAAGAAAATTAAGCTTAACAAAGTAGACATAAAAGAAACTCCCATAAAATAAGCAAATTCTCTGCGCTTAGAATGTTTGCCACGTTCAAAAACAAACCAAATACTCAGAAAATAGTTTGTTAAAATTCCACAAAAAGTAGAAAATATATTACTCAAAGGGAAGTTTATACCATGAAAATTATACTCCGATGCAGAAAACTTTGGAAGACTCATGCTGAATATTTTAAAACTTCCTATCTCTACAATTGCACTTAAGCCTCCTGCGATAATGAAAAATAAAACCTGTTTGTGTCGCAGTATATGTTTCTTCATAAAATTTTTCTAACATGCAAATTTATAACTATATGTTAAACCTTAAAAAAAGATGTTAATTTATTTTTTTGAATCTCTTTTTTTTATAAATTTATTTAAAGTTAACACAGGGTCTTATTTGATAATGAATGAATTATAAACACACTTTTTGAAAGAGTTTTTTTTGGGTAAATACATCAACAAGTAAAAATAATAATTGACTAATACTATGAATCGTCAAAACAAATACAGAAAATTTCAGTTTCAACAGAACAAAATCCAAAAACTTGAAAAAGAGAGTGATCGTTTTAAAAGAATTTATTCAGAATATGAATTAATGTCTGATGAGCTTTGGAATCTAGAAAACACTAATACAGATTCCATTCCCGATGATTTTTTAAACGCTATAGAATTGCAAACTAATTACTTAGAAGATGAAATTGAAAATTGGCTGAGCCATTATAAAGAAAATCCTTCCCTTGAAGAAGATTGCTAAAATTATCTATTAGCAGTTTCTTTACAAAGAAATTCCTATTTTAGCATTCTTAAATTTTTTTCTATGGTTGCAATTGTTGACGGTGGATCTACAAAATGCGATTGGGTAATTTTAGACGACTTCAAAAAAGTGTTTCTAAAAACAGAAACTACAGGTTTTAATCCCAATATTATTAATCCCGAACTTATAGTTCCCGAAATTCAGAAAAATGTCAGCTTAACGACTACTAAAAACTCTATTAAAAAGGTTTTTTTCTATGGTTCAGGCTGCGGAGTTCCTGAAAATAGAGCTGTTGTAGAAAAAGAGCTGAAAAAATTTTTTACCGAAGCAGATATCGTAGTAAAGGAAGATCTTACTGCGGCGGCTTATGCTGCCTATAACGGAAAACCTGCCATTGTTTGCATTTTGGGTACAGGTTCCAATTCTTGCTACTTTGATGGTAAACATATAAAAGTAGAACTTCCTTCTTTAGGATTTTTATTAGGAGACGAAGGAAGTGGAAGCTCAATAGGTAAACAATTGGTGAGAAGATATTTTATGAAGAAGCTTCCAGATGATCTTAGACATGCGTTTGAAGAGAAGTATCATCTTACTATAGATGGGGCTTTAAAAAATATGTATCATAATCCAAGAGCGAATGCTTACTTAGCAGATTTTAATAAATTTGTTGTAGAACATAAAGCTCATCCTTATTTTCAGAATATGGTTTTCGATGAGATGAAGAATTTTTTTGATTACCAAGTTCTTCCTTATCAAGAAGCGAAAGATGCAGAGATTAATTTTATAGGATCTATCGCATACTTCTACGAAAATATTTTACGTGCAGCAGCTGCAGAACTCAATTTGAAAATGGGAACCGTAGTCCAGAAACCTATAGAAAGCCTAGTAAATTATCATATTAAATATATATTGTAAAAAAAATATTTCATGACGAATAACACGAACCGCGACGAGAAAAACTTTAATCAAGCTGCGTTAGATTATCATAAATTAGAACCCAAAGGTAAAATTGAAGTAATTCCTTCAAAACCTCACTCTTCACAAAGAGATTTATCTTTGGCGTATTCACCAGGAGTGGCTATTCCTTGCATGGAAATTCACGAAAAACCAGAAACAGTTTACGAGTACACAGGAAAAGGTAATTTGGTTGCCGTTATCTCTAATGGTACAGCTGTTTTAGGTTTGGGAGATATTGGAGCTGAAGCTTCAAAACCCGTAATGGAAGGGAAAGGATTGCTTTTTAAAATCTTTGCAGACATCAATGTTTTTGATATTGAAATTGATGAAAAAGACCCCGATAAATTTATTGAAATTGTAAAAGGTATTGCGCCCACTTTTGGAGGGATTAATTTAGAAGATATTAAAGCTCCGGAAGCCTTTTATATAGAACAAAGATTAAAAGAAGAATTAGATATTCCTTTAATGCACGATGATCAACACGGAACTGCTATTATTTCTGCTGCTGCACTTCTTAACTCACTACAAATTGCTGGTAAAAATATTGAAGAGGTGAAAATGGTGGTGAATGGTGCAGGAGCTGCAGCCGTTGCTTGTACTAAACTTTATATTTCTTTAGGTTTAAAGAAAGAAAACGTGTTGATGTGCGACAGTAAAGGAGTTATTAATCATAAAAGAGAAGGATTAACACCAGAAAAATTAGATTTTGTTACCCAAACGGATATAGAAACATTAGAAGATGCTTTAATAGGAGCGGACGTTTTTGTGGGATTGTCTAAAGGAAATGTAATGACTTCAGAAATGCTTCTTTCCATGAAAGAAAATCCTATTGTTTTTGCATTGGCCAATCCAGATCCTGAAATTAAATATGAACTTGCTGTAGAAACTCGAAATGATGTTATTATGGCAACCGGAAGAAGTGATTATCCTAACCAAGTGAACAACGTTTTAGGTTTCCCATATATTTTTAGAGGAGCATTGGATGTTCAAGCTAAAGGAATTAACGAGGAGATGAAATTGGCAGCCGTAAAAGCTATTGCTGATTTAGCAAAAGAACCAGTTCCAGAAGCGGTAATCTTAGCTTACAATGTTCAAAACTTAAGGTTCGGAAGAGAATATTTTATTCCAAAACCTTTTGATAATCGCTTAATTTCAAAGGTTTCTAGTGCGGTTGCAAAAGCAGCTATGGAAAGCGGAATTGCAAGAAAAAATATTGAAGATTTTCAAGAATACGAAAATCAACTTGTTGACAGAATGAGCAAAGATGACAAGTTGGTAAGAATGATGCAGAACAGAGCGAAATCTAATCCTAAACGAGTAACGTTAGGAAATGCTGAAGAATACAATGTTTTGAAAGCGGCTCAAATTCTTTATGAAGAAGGAATTGCTAAACCAATTTTGTTGGGCGAGAAAAAATTTGTGAAAGAACAAATGGAGAGATACGGAATTAATTTAGATGTTCCTATTATCGATCCAATGGATGACGACCAAGAAGAGAACAGAAAAAAATACAGAGAAACGCTTTGGAGTCTTCGTCAACGCAAAGGAATGAACGAATATAAAGCTAAAAGATATGTTCGTCAGAGAGATTATTTTGGTCCTTTAATGCTGAAACATGGCGATACAGATGCTTTAATTGTAGGTTTTTCTAAAAATTACACCTCAGTTTTAAGACCTTTATTGGAAATTATCGGGAAAGATAAAGGAGTAGATAAAGTGGCGGCGATGATGATGATTCTTTCAGATAAAAAGCCAATGTTCTTTGCAGATACGTCTATCAACGATAATCCAAGTTCTGAAGACTTGGTGAATATTGCGAAAATGGCAGAATATACTGTTAAGTCGTTTGCTATAGAACCTCGAATTGCAATGTTATCTTATGAAAACTTTGCTGCAATTTCTGATACTTCGAAAAAAGTAGCAAAAGCCGTAAATATTCTTCATGAAAAATACCCACAAATGGTTGTAGATGGAGAAATTCAACCAGATTTTGCGATGAATGCGGATCATTTAAGTGATTATCCTTTTTCAAAATTAGGAACAACACCTGCCAATACATTTATTTTCCCTAACCTCGTAAGTGCAAACCTTTCTTACAAAATTATTAGAGGAATGAAGGTAGCGCAAGTAATCGGGCCAATCTTAATGGGACTTAATCAGCCTGTACACGTGTTGCAAATGCGTTCTAGCGTTGATGAAATTGTCAACTTAGCAACAGTTGCGGTTTTAGATGCTCAAAGAAGGGAGTTGAAAAACAAATCATAAATACAAAATTATTAATATAATTAAAGCCTAACCACTTCGGTTGGGCTTTTTGTATTCTTTAAATCTTTATATTTGAAAAAAAAACGATCATGATATTTTCTCTGCAAGGAGTTGTACAAGAACTCACGCCTGCTTATGCCGTTATTAATGTAAATGGAGTAGGCTATTATGTGGGAATTAGTCTTCAAACCTCAGAAAACTTAAGTCTTAATAAAGAAGCCTTCCTTTTTATTCAACAAATTATCCGTGAAGACGCTCATTTGCTTTTCGGATTTAGTACTCGTTTAGAAAAAGAAATGTTCAATCTGTTAATTAGTGTTAATGGAGTAGGAGCGGTTTCTGGTCTTATTTTACTTTCGTCATTAAGTCTTCAAGAAATTGCTTCAGCAATAGTTTCTGGCAACAGTGTTGTCCTACAAAAAGTAAAAGGAATAGGAGTAAAGACGGCAGAAAGAATAATTGTAGATTTGAAAGACAAAGTCCAAAAATTCAACGTTTCAGACGAAAATATTTCTACATTTGTAAATAATAAAACAAAAGAAGAAGCGTTATCTGCATTAGAAGTTTTAGGAATTGCTAAAAAGATGAGCGAGAAAATTGCAGATCGTATTTTGAAGCAGAACCCTGAGGTATCTGTAGAAGAATTAGTAAAACAAATTTTAAAAAATATTTAACATTTGGTGAACAAAGCAAGAAAACCCGGCATATATATCATCTTATCTTTTTTTTGTGTTTCAGCACATTTTTTTGAAGCCCAAACAAAACCAGATGAGGGATATGTAGTGAAAAAAGACTACGAGCTTCCAGATCCTACACAATATGAAGCCTTTTATGATATTAAAACCAGCATGTATTATGTGTATCCAAAAATTGGAGGGATTGTTACCGGCGCACCTACTGTAATGTCGCCAGAGGATTATCAAGACTTTATAATGGCGCAACAAGCAAAAGCTTATTATAAAGACAAGTCCAATAAATACAGTTTAATGTTTCGTAAGGATAAAACCGAAGCGGAAAAGCAAGGTTTAATTCCATCTCTTTACATAAGAAACAGACTTTTTGAAAATATTTTTGGAAGCAATAAAATAGAAATTATTCCTTCAGGATACGCTTCTTTTGATTTTGCTGGTCTATATCAAAAAATAGACAATCCGATGGTTCTTCCTCAAAACAGAACCAGCTTCACTTTCGATATTAAACAAAAAATACAATTAGGTTTATTAGGGAAAGTAGGTGAAAACTTACAACTAAAAGCCAATTATGATACCCAATCTGGTTTCGCTTTCGAAAATAAAATGAATTTGGTTTGGCAAGCAAAAGGAACTTGGAAGGATTTACAATCTAAAGGTTTGAATGATCCAACCACGGGTGGAGAAGATAAAAAAATTAAAAGAATTGAGTTTGGTAACGTTAATATGCCGTTATCAACCAGTTTAATAAGAGGTTCCGAATCTTTATTTGGGGTGAAAACAGAATTCCAATTAGGAAAAACCTACGGAACATTAGTTTTATCTCAACAACAAGGGGAAGCTCGAAATATTGTAGTACAAGGCGGAGGTGCAGTAAGTACATTCAAAGTTAATGCAATAGATTACGAAGATAATCAGCATTATTTTGTAGGTCAGTATTTCTTGAACAATTATGACAACTCCTTACTTAATTATCCTCAAATTAATTCCCTCATCAATATTACAAGAATGGAGGTTTGGGTTTTGGATAAAGGAAATTCCAACCTTGCCTATCAAAAAAGTATTGTTGGGGTAAGAGATATTGGTGAAGGAGCTTCTGGCTATCCTGATAATACTCAAAGTGGAGTTTATCAAGCTGTAACTTCTCAGCCAGGCCTTCGTGATGCCAATACAACGTATAATGCGATAAATAATCAATCTTTACCCAATTCAACTGGTGGTTTAGAAGCATACCAAGACGGCGAGAACTTTATATTTAACAGAAAAGCCAGAAGGTTAGAAGCTAATGAATTTACTTTCCATCCACAATTAGGGTATATTTCCTTAAATCAAAGACTTAATGAAGATCAGCTTTTAGCGGTTTCTTATTCATATACCGTAAATGGAAGCAATACCGTATATAAAGTAGGGGAATTTTCTGAAGAAAGTAATGTTTTGGTTTCCAAATTATTGAAACCAAACAGCTCCGTGAAAACAAGTTCTCCCATGTGGAATTTGATGATGAAGAACATCTATTCCATGGATGCGGGACAAGTGAGTGGAGATCAATTTATTTTAAATGTTTATTATCGAGATGCACAAACCGGTGGTAAGGTAAATTATCTTCCCAATACTCCAGTTCAGAATACCACTTTATTAAAATTAATGAATTGGGATCGATTAAATATAAATGGAGACTTACAGTCTAATGCTGATGGTACAACGGGAGATGGTGTTTTCGATTTTACTCCAGGAATTACCATTCGTCCAGAAGATGGAAAATTAATCTTTACAAAAACCCAACCTTTTGGAAGTAATATTGCAAACGCTTTAGGAAGTAATGATCCTCAATATGTTTATAATGATCTTTATACCCAACAAAAACAGGTTGCAAAACAGAGTAACTTATCCAAACGATACACCATGGAAGGGCGCTACAAAGGAGCTCAAGGACAAGGGATTAGTTTGGGAGCAGTTAATGTTCCACAAGGATCAGTAAAAGTTACAGCCAACGGAGTTCAGCTGACAGAAGGGGTAGATTTTACGGTTGATTATATGACAGGAACAGTTACAATTATCAATGAAACTGTAAAACAATCCGGTCAAGCCATTAACATATCACTAGAAAACAATCTTACTTTTAATACCCAAAGAAAAAGATTTTTAGGATTAAATTTAGAAAGAAGGTTTAGTGATAATTTCATTATTGGAGGAACGGTAGTCAACTATTCTGAATCCCCATTAACTCAAAAAGTAAATTACGGTCAAGAAGCGGTTAATAATACAATAGCAGGTGTTAACCTGTTGTATAATAAACAATTACCGTTTCTGACAAGACTAACAGATAAAATTCCTTTAATTAATACCGAGGCGCCTTCTAATTTGAATTTTCAGATGGAAGCTGCTTATTTAATGCCTGGTTTAAATAAAGCTACTAATAATCAATCTTATATTGATGATTTTGAACAAACTACTTCCAAAATATCTCTTAAAGAGCCAGCTGCTTGGAGTTTAGCCTCCAAACCTGAGAAAAATACTGGAGATCCTGTATTTGCGGGAGCCGGAGCAAATGATAACCTTACAAGCGGCTACGGAAGAGGATTAATGTCTTGGTACAGTATTGATCCAAGATTTTGGGGTATTGGAGGGAATCCTCCTGCAGGAATTACTCCTGATGCCGTTTCTAATCACGCCTCAAGACGTGTTCAGTTGTCTGAAATTTACAATAGCAGAGATTTTGTCGCTGGTGAACAGACATTTACAAATACTTTCGATATTTCTTATTATCCTCAAGAAAGAGGACCTTATAACGTAAACCCAAATGTTGAAGCTACGCAACAAAGATGGGGTGGAATTATGAGACCTATAAGCGTTACTAATTTTGTTAATTCTAATATTGAGTATGTTGAATTTTGGATGATGGATCCTTATGCAGACGGGACTACTTTAGGAGCTGATCCAAAAATATTATTACAATTAGGTAATGTTTCGGAAGATGTTTTGAAGGACGGACTTATGCAATATGAGAACGGACTGCCAACACCTGGAACACCTGCAACGACGTCTACATCCAATTGGGGAATACAACCTAAACAACCCCCTATTTTGTATGCGTTTTCTAGTGAAGGAGACGAAAGAAGAAAACAAGATTTAGGATATGATGGATTGGACAACACTCAGGAAGAACTGAAATTTGGAACCAGCTTTGTGAATCCAGTTACCAACGAGATGGATCCAGCTTCGGATGATTTCTTATTCTATCTTTCAAGTAAATTTACAGGAAATTCAGCAGGTTCACTTGTTCAACGATACAAATATTTTAGAGGTCCTGAAAATAACTCGCAAAGTAACTCTCTTGAAGTTGCTTCTCAAACGCCAGATTCTGAAGATGTAAATAAAGATTACAATTTAGATCAAACAGAAAATTATAATCAATACGAAGTCAGCTTAGATAAAACCAACCTTACATTAGGAAGTAATTTTATTGTTGATGAAAAAACAGTAAGTGCACAATTCCAAAATGGATTATCTTCTAATGTAAAATGGTATTTATTTAGAATTCCAGTTAAAGATTATGTTGCAGGTATTGGTAACGGAGGAGATGGAGAACAAGTACTGAATAATGTTCGATTTGCAAGGTTATTATTAAAAGGTTTTGATAATACTTCCACTTTGAGATTTGCAACCATGGATTTGGTAAGATCAGATTGGAGAACTTATACCAGCAAAATTGCCAGTCCAGATGTTCCTGTTAATCAGGAAGGTTTTGGAGATAATGATGTGGATTTGGAAGTAGGAAGTGTAAACTTAGAGGAGAATGGAATGAATCAGCCTCCTTATGTACTTCCTCCAGGGATTGATAGACAGGTTCTTAGTGGAAATGCGGGAGCGCAAAGACAAAATGAAGCATCACTTTATTTAAGAGCAAAAAATCTTAGAAGCAAAGCTGCTGGAGTTTTCAAAGACACCACACTCGATATGAGAAGATACAAAAAGTTGAAACTTTTTGTTCATGCTGAAGATCCTAACCAAAGAAATACAGGAAGTGGGATAGTAGATCCTAATACTAAATTCTTTATTCGTTTTGGTTCGGATGCTACAGATAACTATTATGAATATGAATCTTCCGTGAAATTCACAGATAAATTGGCAACTACACCTTTAGAAATTTGGCCAATTGAAAACGAAGTGGATTTTGATATTCAAAATTTTGTCGATCTAAAAATTAAGAGAGATAAAGAAAGTGGCAATGTTATTACAGGAAGGTTTACAGATTCAGACCCTGCTGCAGATAAAAAAACATATATAAAAGGACGTCCCTCATTAGGAAATATCTCTACCATAATGGTGGGAGTAAGAAACACTAGTGATCGTGGTAATGTTGCGGGACCAGATGAGGTAATTATGTGGGTGAATGAAATTCGACTTTCAGATATTGATAATAAAGGAGGTTATGCAGGTAATGCTAGCTTAAACTTCAACCTTGGAGATTTTGCGACCGTTAATACAAGTGCTTCTTATACTTCTGTTGGCTTTGGTGATATTAATTCCCGTCCTGCAGAAAGAACACAATCTACACAATCTGCCTTCAATATTAATACTACAGTAAATGTAGATAAATTTTTACCTGAAAAAACAGGTATGAAGATTCCAGTTAATTACTCTTATTCTCAAACCATTGAAGATCCAAAATACAATCCTTTGGATACTGATGTTGAATTCAGTAAAGCTGGGAATAAAGAGGAATTAAAGAAAATTGCAAGAACTTACACCCAGCAAAGAAGCATAGGGGTGGTGAATATGCATAAAGAAAGAGTAAACACCAATAAGCCAACTAAGTTTTATGATGTTGAAAACCTTTCGGTAACCGCAATGTTTAATGACGATTACTACAGAGATATTTATACAAAGAAAAATCTTCGTCAGTATTTGAGAGGTTATATAGATTATAACTACACCTTTAAACCTTGGGTGATTAAACCTTTCAATAAAATTATTAGTGATACCGCTAAATCAACAAAATATTTGAGATGGGTTAAAGACTTTAATTTAAATCCTGTTCCTACAAGATTTTCATTCCGTACTGAAATCGATAGAAATTACAACGAGATGGAATTTAGGAATATCGAAGCCATCTTAAGTGGAAATCAAGGCAGCGATTTTGATGCTATTAAAAATAGAAACTTCTATTTTGGATGGCAATATGGACTTGGGTTTGCGTTTACAAAATCATTGAAACTAGAGATTAACTCGGCAACGAGAACTTTAAATGACAATGTAGATGTAAATACAATGGATACCAATTCTATTTTCCAAAATGCTTTTAGAGCGGGCCGTCCTGTGCTTTACAATCATAAAATTCAATTGAATTATAAATTGCCATTCCAGCTTATTCCATACATGAATTTTATGGATGCAGAAGTAGGTTATGGAGTTACTTACAATTGGAATGCAAGATCAACAGCTCTTCTTAATTCTCCAATTGGAGGAAGTTTAGGATCTATTGGTCAGAACGCAAAGGTTATTCAAGTGAATGGTAAGGCGGATTTCCCAACTTTATTTAATAGCTTTAAGTATTTTAAAGACATTAATACCAAGCTTCAAAAACGTAAAATGGAATTAGATTCTATTAATAACGCCAATAATATAGCTTGGGAGAAAAATAAATTTAGATTTAAGAGATATAAATTTAAGAACAAACTAACACCTCTTCAAAGTGCAGCATATCTGTTAACTGCGGTGAAACAGTTAGATGTTACTTATACACAAAATGAAGGAACCGTTCTTCCAGGTTTATTGTCTGCACCTAATTGGTATGGTTATGGACAAACCCTTGGTGGACCAACATATGGTTTCTTATTAGGATCTCAAGCCGACATTAGAAGAGAGGTGATGGAGAAAGGTTGGGTAAGCAATTCTGAATATTTGTTAGATCCTTATATATATAATATGAATAAGGATTTCAAAGCTAACTTACAGGTTTCGCCAATAAATGATTTTAGAATTGATTTTAATGTTATTCATAATTATAACAGAAACTTCTCTCAAGTAGGGTTTAATAAAAATATTGATGCTTTTGCAAATGATTTTATTACCTATTCAAATTCTGCAATTCTAGTCAATACTTCATTTAAAGATGGAGCTGCTATTTATCAAGCTATGAGAGAGAATGCGGTTGAACTATCACAACAGTTGGGTACGGTACCCGGAACGGATGGCTTTACAGAAGGTTATAGCATTGCAAATGCATATATTTTAATTCCAGCATTTAAAGCCGCTGTTGAAGGTAAAGGCGTGAAACCAATGGGCGATGCAAAGAAATCGGGTATGCCACTTCCCAATTGGAGACTAGTATATTCTGGACTTAAAAACTTCCCAGTTATTAATGGTCAATTTTCAAAATTTGATATTCTACACGGTTATACTGCCAATATGGTGTATTCTGGAGTACAGTCAAGTATAGATTATTACGGAAAAGCTGGAAGTAAAGATGTTAACGGAGATTATATTAATCCATTTACATTTGCTCAGATCGCTTACAATGAGTCTTATTCACCTTTAATTGGAGTGGATGTTACCATGAGAAACAATATGCAGTTTGGATTACAATATAATCTGAATCGCTCTCTAATCTTAGGATTAGTAAACCACACACTTACTGAAGATTCTAATAAAGAATATGTCGTGAAATTAGGATACATCATCAGAAACTTTAGACTTGGTAACAGCGGAGGTAACCGAAGAGGATCTAATAAAGGAAGTGATCTTAATATCCGAGCTAATTTCTCTCTAAGAGATAGCAAAACTAGCATTACAAATATTCTATTGCAGGATTCTCAGATTACAGGAGGTCAAAAGTTGATGAATATTGATGTATCTGCGGATTATAATGTATCGGAAAGTCTTAATTTAAGAATATTCTATAATCAGATGACTTCTAAATATAAAATTTCAACGGCATTTCCATTATCAACAATCCGAGCAGGAATTACCGCAAGCTTCACCTTTGGTAACTCAGGTTTTTAATTATAAAAGGTCTCACTACAATAAAGTGAGACCTTTTTTATAAATCATGTTGAGTTTTTTTGAACCGATATAGAATTTTAATACATTTGTACTTATATAAAAATAAAAAAATGAACACACCATCAGAATTAAAGTACACCAAAGAACATGAATGGGTAAAAATTGAAGGAAACATTGCAACTATTGGTATTACAGATTTCGCTCAAGGAGAATTAGGAGACATCGTTTTTGTTGATGTTGATTCTGTTGACGATGATTTAGCAGCAGGAGATGTTTTCGGAAGTGTTGAAGCTGTAAAGACAGTTTCAGATTTATTTTTACCAATTTCAGGAAAAGTAGCTGAATTCAATGAGTCATTAGAAGATGAACCAGAATTGTTAAATTCAGATCCATATGGGAAAGGATGGATTATTAAAGTTGAAATTGCTGATGGAGCAGACCTGTCAGAATTATTAACGGCTGAAGATTACCAAGCCTTAATTGGATAAGATTTCAAAAATATTTAGTAAGATTTTGCCCATTTATTGGGCATTTCTTACTTATATGCTCCTTAAACCAGGAACAGAAAACCACGAATATTGGTTCATGTTTAGTGGAATTGATAAATTATTACATCTTTCTATATTTACTTTTTTAGGATTTGCTTTCATGGCAGCCTTCCCCAGAACCAAATTTCTTATATTCTCCTATATGATGCTCATTTATGCTTTTCTTACCGAAATCTTACAAGAAGAAATGCATTTGGGTAGATCCATGGAAAATTTAGATATTATTGCAGACGCTTTAGGCTGTGCACTTGGTTTCTTTTTGTTCAAAAAAACCAAAACTTACTTCAATCTCTAGTTTTTAGACGAATTTTTAGTCTATTTTATATAACATGGAAGTAGTTTTATCCCTTTTTTAGCTCTAAATTTCAAGTTTTTTATTCAAATGTCACATTGTGGATAACTATTTAAATCCATGTAAATCATTATTAACAAATAGTTTGATGAGACAAGATATCCACTTTTTCACTTTGCTGTTGTTTCCTATTTGTTTCGTATTGGTTATTCAGCCTATATTTGCAGTCTACTTCAAAAGGTAGCAGCGCAGAAGAAAATATTTAAAAAGAGTTTTATTATATAGGCTTAGAGATAAGAGTATATCATTAAAACAGGCTAAAAACTTTAAAAAAATAAACTTAAAAAAAGATTTGGATTATAACGGATAAAGTTTTTATCTTTGCAACCTCAAATAAAGAGAGCGCAGGAGATTGGGAATAGATTTGAAGTAATTAAGTTATTGAAAAAAAACTTTTAAATTTTTTTAAAAATAATTTGGCCAGGTCAAAATAAAGTTTTACTTTTGCACTCGCAAATCGGAACAAGAAACGACAGTAGAAAAAGTTTTGAGGCGCGAAAAGAGAAGAGATCATTGATATAAGATATAACAACCAAGTAAGGAAAAACTAAAGCGTATAAAAGGACTTCGAGCATAAATCAAACAAACATACAATGGAGAGTTTGATCCTGGCTCAGGATGAACGCTAGCGGGAGGCCTAACACATGCAAGCCGAGCGGTAGAGGATAGCTTGCTATCCTTGAGAGCGGCGTACGGGTGCGGAACACGTGTGCAACCTGCCTTTATCAGGGGGATAGCCTTTCGAAAGGAAGATTAATACCCCATAATATATTTTACGG
>JAEWOR010000023.1 GCA_023399595.1 Bacteroidota bacterium
CAGTTATCAAAAATAATTCAAATAAAGAAGTGGAATATGAATCGTTAAATATTGATACTCCACATTCAATCTTCGTTAAAAAAAATGCTAATAAGCAAGATTATTTTCTTAATCTTTTTAAAAGAGATAAAGATTATTCTATTTACAAAGGTAGTTTTATGGATACATCTCTTGGGTCTGGATCAACAGCTGTTGTGAATTCGTTATGTATATATCACGATAACTCACTCTTAAAGAGAAATTCGTATTTGTTATTAGGAATCACAGAGGAGGAATACAACAAACTTATTTTTAATAATGTAACTATAGTTCCAACCAATACTCATTTGCCTAATGGAGCGGATAATTTATTTATACATTTAGAAGAAGTATTCACTATTACAAGTGAAAATGTAAGAAAATTTAAGGTGGGAATTAGGTATGAAGATAATACAGGGTCTATTAATTCTAATATATTATTTCCAAGTACTACTAACGAAGTTTATGTATACACAATAGACGATTTATTTTTCTTCTCTAAAGAATTTTCATTATATCAAAACCATTTTCAAGAACACCCAAAAGCTAAAGTAGATTTCAGAGTAGAATTGCCTTATACTGGAGAATTTGGATTTGATTGGATGAGAATTGCAGATTCCGGAGCACTAGGTGATACACAATACAAAGATCATGTAGGTAAACTTTATAGTGATGTTTCGCACACCAATATT
This sequence comes from Bacteroidota bacterium, assembly GCA_023399595.1. GTDB lineage: Bacteria > Bacteroidota > Bacteroidia > Flavobacteriales > Weeksellaceae > Chryseobacterium. The sequence continues at coordinate 711 of JAEWOR010000023.1, forward strand.
GAGATGGATACAAATAAATATACAGGAAGCTTTCTCAAAAATGGGAAAATGTTTAAAAAATTAGAATCTACATACCAATTTTTTAATATGCAAGTTGACTCAAATAATATTATAGAAAAGTACTATATCCCAATTTTAACACTGTATCCCCCTTACAATCCGACATCATCAATGCCTGATTTGGATCGACAAAATGTTTTTTCCCCCCCATATGATGATAGTTTAAATAGGTTAGCAAAATTGACATTAAAAATTAAAATAACTTCCCAGCCTATACGGATTGAGTTAGATTATGATAAAACAAAATTCGATATTTCTCCCATTAATATTCCAAAAACAGTTGGTAATCATATATTAAATATTTCGGTAAAATGTATTAAAGAGTTTTCAAATGAACAACTAATTTTAGTAAGAGCAATCTACAATATGGGGGCTTCCAAAGGTTCAATTGTTGGCATGATGCGTGTAAAACCTAATTCTAAATCAATGAGATTTTCAAAAAAAATATTGTTAGTCAATGTACATACAGATATAGATGGAATAGGTTCGCCCCCATCGTTGATTTTTAATATAGAACAACAGGCAAAATTTCTTAAGAAATTTGTAAGACAAACCCTATGTACCCCAATCATGGAAGCTGTAACTATTGATTTAGTTGCAAATCCAGATTCCATTTTTGCTAGCGAATTTATTGGGACAAGTACTACTGGTAATAAATATTTGAAAGATCAAAACACAACTGGTAAGTTTATAATAAAATATTTATATGATTATTTGACAACTACTGGCCCCTCTCCAATTGGGTTAACAATTTATGCTGATTATTTTAAAGTATTTTTTTTTAACGATAATGGTATTCCAGGAAGATTTGGATTTTCTTTACCAACATTAAATTTATTAGCAGATTTTACAAATAATTTGCCCTCTACTACAACACATGAATTTCTACACACTGCAAATGTACAACATACATTTGCAAATTATGAAGGATCAAGTTTTGCAAAATTCACATATGAACCCTTGTCTACTGACTGCATAATGGATTATTCTGATTTTGGAGCCTCACCACCAATTCCTACTATTTCATTATATAACTGGCAAAGCGAAATAGCAAAATTAAAGTTTGATTTTGAACCGTAAAAATATTAAAAATGAATAAAGTATTGTTTTTTTTAATATTAATGGGTTTAACTTCTTGTTTTGCACAGAATAATATTTATGACTTAGATAAAATAAATACCTATATGAAAGATTATAATTCAAATTTTGAGAAACTGGACACATCAGTTTTAACTCAGTTATCATCATTATCAAAACAAAAGGAAGGAGCTCTACCAAAGCAATTAACCTTTCCATTTAAAAAGAATAATTTTATAATTCATAGAATGGGAAAAGATTCCTATTATTTCAGACAATATGATAAGAACGACAATACTATGGAAGTGGATTTTCAAGTGAATCTTAATGGGGATATTTATTATAAAGAAAAAATTGATGAATTATTTTATTATAATGAAGTTTATTATTTAAATGGAAATATTAAATTCAAAGGTATTTCATCGTGGTTAGGATTTTCTATAGATGAGAGTTATAAATATAATAGAGAAGGTAATTTAGTTGAAGTTGTAAATAATGATCAAGATTATCTTTTTAATTATGAAGAAGTTTTAAAATTCTGTAATGCTAATAATATTGAACTTCAGTTTAATAAAATGAATAAGCTCAAAAAAATTACTTTAAAAGATGGAAGAAAAGTCTGGAATATTGACTATTTTAACCCAGAAACTAGTAAGATTGATTTTTATCAGTTAGATGGAAATACTGGAAAAATTATTCAAAAAGAATTGAATAAAGAAAAATATGGAATTAAACATTTTGATACAAATTGACATCTGTCAATATTAAAGGAGTAAATCATGAACTTTTATGTGAATTGATGCTATATCATACTCATTTTGATGAAACTGAGGATTACAAACGACCTGAAAAAAAATATTATTATCCTAAATATTCTGATTCATCTATCGATCAAGAGAAGGCAACTGATAACATCATGAGCTATAACGCAAATAAATTCACTACATGGCAATGGCATAAAAAAATTATCTACAAGTATTTGAAAAAATAATAAAAATAGTTGCATTAATAAGTTGTGTTATAAATTGTACAGCACAGAAAAATAATACCAACTCATCAAATATAAAAAAAATGAAAACTTTCGACATAGTAAATTTTGAAAAAAAGAAAAGTGTTAATAATAAATATTCTTATAAAGAAGGTGACACAATAATAATACAATCTAAAGAAGATTATTTTCGAGAATATAAATTTAGTATTCAAAAAAAGAATTTTAAGAAATTATATACTTATAATAATAATGGAAATTTGATTGGTGAAGCGACCTATTTTTTAGGACTACTTACGGGTAAAGTTATAAGTTATAATGAAGAAGGTAAAATTATTAGAGAAAGAGATTTTACCCGTCTCGAATTTCCTTTTACGGTAGAACAGGTAGCAGAGAAAATGAAAAAAGATTATGGTCTTGATTTATATAATATTGACGGCTGGGAAATACATCCACAACTGTGGGATAATAAATCAAACTCGCATTGTGAATGGTGGGTCATAGGTTATTTGATGGATGAAGGTGTGAATACAAGAAAAACATTCCGCATAGATGGAAAAACAGGAAAACTTTTAGGTATAGAAAATGGCAGTTATGGAATATTGCCAAATTAGCATCATTGGATTTTGATACAATTTACAATAAATCGCAGAAAAAGTATCTACGTATGTACTCCAAATCATATTTGTTAATACTGAAATAATTTATTTCTTTTTTGAAAATGATAACATTCCATAGTATTAATTAAAATTTTTGATAAAAAAACTTCAATGAAAATGTATAATTTATATAATACCTAACCAAAATATGCCTCCACAAAATTTAATATATTATCCCTCTGTAACAGATATAATAAAGCCAGATGATTTACCAGATTTTTATCTTATATAAAAACTAAAATTTAGAGACTGTTTTTAAACAAAATTTATTATAAAGATTATTAGGTAAGCATAAGTTCTCTGGGAGAAAGTGCTTTTCATTGTGTTAGTATTGTTGCTAAGAACAGAGGTGATTTTGATCTTTTTCTTTTGAAAAAAAGTTTATTAGATACTAATGATTAATGATTAAACAAAAATACATTCTTTGAATTAATTTAATATTAAATTATTAATAAATTGTGTTTTTTATTGAGTTTTTAATTGTGTATTTATTTTTTTATTACATTTGATTAAGTGTAATTTATAATGTCAAGTACGTTTTTTTTCCTAAAAATATTTTTAATACAAATTATGCTTTTTTATACAAATGTTGTTAAGAGTCAGAGATTAAATAAAATTGAATTTTATAAAACTAAAGCACTTTTAAAAATATATGAAACAATATAGTCCGCAATCATATTTTTTTACCGATCACACAAATTTAACAGATGCTAGTGTTATTGATGCTTTTGGACCAGTCGATGGAGATTTAACTACAAAATATAGAGTTACTTCATTCGTAAATGGTACTGCTAATCTAAAAATTAAACTATTTGCAATTAGTGGTGGAAGTTTAATGATTTTCCCTCAAAA
>JAEWOR010000030.1 GCA_023399595.1 Bacteroidota bacterium
ATATCTCCAATTATACCTCAATGAGTTTGTTTATAAGCTAAACCGTAGATATTTTGGCGACAGACTTTTTGAAAAGCTTATTGTTGCTAATATTACAGGATTAGGTGATTAAACGGATAATCAGTTATTAAATTGATGAGTTTTAAAAATCCAAAAATTAATTAAAAAATGTTTGATACAATAAATAAAGGTTTAAAGAAAGAATGACAATTGAAATAATCCAAACAGCACATTTTAAAATAGGTTTATTGGCAAATTCACCCATTTTTGCTTTCTCATTGGTGAACATGACCAACGGAATAACTGCAAAACTAAGTTGCATGGAAAGGATAACTTGACTGAGAACTAGCAAATCCATAGTTCCTTTTTCACCATAAATAATTGTTACCAATAATGCAGGAATTACAGCAATAAGTCGAGTAATTAACCTTCTTAACCATGGTTTGAGTTTAATATTTAAAAAGCCTTCCATTACAATTTGTCCAGCTAAAGTTCCTGTTAAGGTTGCGTTTTGACCAGAAGCTAGTAATGCAATTCCAAAAAATATACTGGCTAAAGAAGTTCCTAATATGGGAGCTAGCATTTTATACGCATCGTGAATGTCTGCTACATCGGTATTTCCGCTCACATGAAATGTTGCTGCTGCTAAAATAAGTATTGCCGCATTAATGAAAAATGCCAACATGAGCGAAAAAGTACTATCTATAGTGGCGAACTTTATGGCTTCTCGTTTTCCTTCTGTAGTTCTATCGTAATCTCTTGTTTGTACAATACTACTATGCAGATATAAATTATGTGGCATTACGGTAGCTCCTAAGATACCAATAGCTATATATAGCATCGCAGGATTTTGAATAACTTCTTTTTGAGGGACTAAACCTGCGAAAATTCCGCTAAGAGAGGGCTTTGAAATTATCAATTCATACACAAAGCAGCCTAAAATGATAAAAATGAGTCCAGCTACAATACTTTCTAACCATCTAAAACCTTTAGCTTGTAGCATGAGTATTAATAAAACATCTGCAGTGGTAATAATAATTCCCCAAGTAAGTGGAATGTTGAATAATAAATTCAAGGCTATGGCAGAACCTATTACTTCGGCGAGATCACAGGCTGCAATGGCAATTTCGCATAGAATCCATAAAATAAAGTTGGTTGTAGGTGAATAATGATCTCTACAAGCTTGAGCTAAATCTCTTTCTCCCACCACTCCAAGTTTAATGGACAAGTGTTGCAGAATCATTGCGAAAATATTGGAAATAAGAATTACAGATAATAAAGTATAACCGAATTGTGAACCACCAGCAATATCTGTCGCCCAGTTTCCAGGATCCATATAGCCTACCGCTACCATTAACCCTGGACCGGCAAAAGCTAAATATTTCCTCCAGAAGCTTTTTGTTTTAGGAACTTTGATAGAGGCATATACTTCCGATAAGGAATGGTATTCTTTATTTTTTCGCCATGCTTTATTGAAATTCATAAATGTTAGATTGATCTAACAAAAATACTCAATTATTTTAATTTGGAAATATTTTGCACAAAAAATCCCGAAAAAAAATTCGGGATTTAATAATAATTAAGATAATAGTTTATTATTTAGCAAATCTCACAGCCATTTTTCTATCAACAGCTCTTTCAGCGTCAGAAGCTTCAGCTGGTTGAGTTGCGAATTCGCTACCATAACCATCAGCCCCCGTAACTTGACTACCTACACCTGCTTTAGCAAGATAATCTTTTATAAATATTGCTCTTTCGCCAGAAAGTTTTTTGTTTACTTCTTCGTTACCTGTTTTATCTGTGTAGCCACCTACTTTAATTTTTGCATCTGGGAATGCTTTCAAAATAGTAACTAAATTGTCTAATTGCGCTTGAGAACCAGGTTCTAATTCTTTAGCACTACCCATTTTAAAGTTTACTTTATCGAAATCATACCAAACCGTTTTTAAAGCATCATCATTTGCTGCATTTTTATAACCATCGGATTTTAAGAAAGTAATCATTCTGTCTTCTAATCCTCCTTTGTAACCTTTTAGTTTTACCCCGTTCAAGTCTATATCTTCATCTACTTTTACAGCACTAGTTGCTGTATCTGTAGAATTTACACTTGCAGAATCGTTAACAATAGCGGTTGAGTCTGCGCCTGTTGCAACAGTATCAGTTTTCTTTTTTTCACATTGTTTCCATAGGAACCAACCTATTAAACATAGCAATAATAATGGCAATAACCATTTCCAAATGGATCCGCCTCCATTGTTATCATTTCTGAAGTCGTCTCTTACGTCATCCACTTTTTCTCTAGTTCTTGCTAAATCTTCAGAGAAATTATCTTTTGCTGTTGAAGTAACTGATGCAACCGTTTCTTTTGTTTTACCAAACCATTTTTCAGTATCCAAACCTAAAGAAGCCAATGATAATCCTGCAGGAAGCAAAGTGGAAAGAACGCTTTTTTGTTCTCCTAGTAATTTAGAAATTCCACTAGTTCCTAGATGATTGTCAGTTGCATATTTACCAACAGAACCTAAAGTAGCTCCAGTAACTAAATTAAGAAGACTTCCAGCTGAATTGTTGCTTACTCCAGAAAAAGAAGCGATTGCGTTAATTAGACCACTCACTTTATCTCCAAAAATAGAAGATAGTAATGTTGTAATAATTGAATTATTTTGTGATCCACCCCATAAATTTCCTAAGATTCCACTTGAAGAGGCTCCTGAAATAGCATCTAGAACACTAGAATTGTCTGCATTGTTAGCCATTCCTCCAACAACAGCTGGCAATAATCCGCTAATCGCTTTGGAAACTCCAGATTCACTTTCACCAAGGCTTGAAGCTGCTTGTGATACAAGTGCAGGACCCAATTGCCCTTTAATGAGATCAATGATGTTTAAAGACATAATAGTTTATTTTTAATGTTAATTAATTCAAATATATGTAAAATATGTATTAAAATGACAAGAAAAATATAAAAAACTATTGAATTTAACGCTAATGTTAAGAAATCGTTAATAAGATTTTGCAAATAAAACTCTTCTTTTAGATGGTTTTTTGCTAATTAAAGAAATGCCTTCATCAATATCATCATCTAAAGGAATACATCTAATAATAGCTTTGGTTTCTTCTTTTATTTGCTCTTCCTCTTCTTCAGTTCCGTCCCAATGTGCAGAGATAAATCCTCCTTTTTCTTCCAGAACTTTTTTAAATTCTTCGTAAGAATCTACTTTGGTGATATGCTCATCTCTATATTTTAAAGCTTTGTTGAAAACATCATGCTGAATTGTATTTAATAATTCTTCGATATAGTTTTCTAAACCTTCTAATGGTTGAATTTCTTTGGTAAGATTATCTCTTCTTGCAATTTCTACTGTTTTGTTTTCCAAATCTCTTGCACCCATTGCAATTCTTATAGGAACTCCTTTCAGTTCGTATTCTGCAAATTTCCAACCTGGCTTATTTTGAGTATCATTGTCAAATTTTACAGAAATACCTTTTGCTTTTAATTTAGCTTGAATGTCCAATGCCACCTCACTAATTTGTGCTAACTGCTCATCCCCTTTAAAAATAGGAACAATAACCACTTGAATTGGAGCTAAACTTGGAGGAAGCACCAATCCTAAATCATCTGAGTGAGTCATGATTAAAGCACCCATTAACCTTGTTGAAGTTCCCCAAGAAGTTGCCCAAGCGTATTCTTGTTTTCCTTCTTTATTCGTGAATTTGACATCAAAAGCTTTCGCAAAATTCTGACCTAAAAAGTGTGATGTTCCTGCTTGTAAAGCTTTTCCGTCTTGCATTAATGCTTCAATACAATAAGTTTCATCGGCACCTGCAAATCTTTCAGATGGAGTTTTTAAACCTTTAACAACTGGTATTGCCATGAAGTTTTCTGCAAAATCTGCATAAACATTAATCATTTTTTCTGTTTCTTCAATAGCTTCATCTTTTGTAGCGTGAGCGGTATGTCCTTCTTGCCATAAAAACTCCGCAGTTCTTAGGAATAAACGGGTTCTCATTTCCCAACGTACAACATTTGCCCATTGGTTAATAAGAATTGGTAAATCTCTATAAGATTGAATCCAGTTTTTATAAGTACTCCAAATAATTGCTTCCGAAGTTGGACGGACAATAAGTTCCTCTTCTAATTTTGCTTCTGGATCTACAATTAATTTATGTGGATTGTTAGGGTCTGTTTTTAATCTGTAGTGAGTAACTACAGCACATTCTTTAGCAAAACCTTCTGCATTTTTTTCTTCGGCTTCAAAAAGGCTTTTGGGTACAAAAAGTGGGAAATAAGCGTTTACGTGACCAGTTTCTTTGAATTTTTTATCCATTTCGTCACGCATTTTTTCCCAAATTGCATAACCATAAGGCTTAATTACCATGCATCCACGAACGCCGGAATTCTCCGCCAAATCAGCTTTTACAACTAATTCATTATACCATTTGCTGTAATCTTCACTTCTTGAAGTTAGTTTTGCCATTATTTTTAATTTAATTTAACTTTTAATGATTATTTTTATCCAATAATAAAAATCGAAATTTTGATACCATGTTGAAACATAAAATTGTTTTATTTTTGGTATCTTTTGCAAATATAACTGAATTTAAAATTTCTAGTATTATCATGAAAAAAAATATACATAAAAATTTACTTGGAATGCTAAAAAATAAAGGGTTTTTAGTAGTAGCAAGTAGCGTTCTATTGGTTTCTTGCGGTACCCAAATGGGAGGTTATTCTGAAACCGACGGTGTTTATTATGATCCCGCTAAAGATACCTTACCACAAGGAACTATTGTGGGAAATGATGGTAATAGAGTAGGGGAATATTATAATTATCAAGATTCGTCTGATATCATTAAAAATGCAAATGCCAACCAATATGAACAGCAAAATAGATATGACGATTGGAATAATTTAAATGTAAGTGATTCCGATTGGGGAAGTTTTAGTGGATCAACTATAAACTATTACGATAATTCATGGGGTTCACCTTGGGGATGGTATGGTTATGGGTATCCATATGGATGGAGAGGAGGATGGAGTTTAGGTTTCTCATGGGGATGGGGAAGTTATTGGGGAAATCCTTGGGGAGGATGGTATGGTTATAATCCTTATTGGGGATATTATGATCCTTTCTGGGGTGGAGGTTACTACGGAGGCTATTACCCTTATTATGGGTACGGATATTACAACTCAATTCCTTATAAAAGAAGTGGTGTAGTTTCACAAAGAAGTTATGGACCTGCAAATGGTAATAAAGTTTCAAACAGTTCTGGATTTAGAAATAATGCCAATGCTGATTTTAGAAATAATGTTATAAGACAAAACAATAGTGGATTTAGAAATCCGAATATGAATCAAAATTCTAACGGAACAAGACCTGGAGGATTTAGAAATCCAAATTCAAATCCTAATAATAACGGGACAAGACCAGGTGGTTTTAGAAATCCTAATTCCTCACCAAGACCACCACAACAACAGCAACCGAACTATAGCACACCAAGAAATGACGGAGGCTTCCGTTCTGGAGGTAGCAATTCTGGAGGTTTTAGATCTGGCGGATCATCAAGCGGTGGATCAACAAGATCATCAGGAGGTGGTTTTAGAACAGGAGGAAGATAATTAACAAATAATAGAAAATTATTAAAAAATAATGAAAAAAACTTTAGTTTTAATGAGTGTAGGAGCGGCTTTCCTTTTAAAAGCTCAAGATGTTTCTACGTTGCAAAATACAGTAGATATTTATTCAAACACTCAAAAAATAGGATCTGCAAAGTTTAATTCAATGGCTGGTTCCAATGGAGCTTTAGGAGGTGACGCAACTTCCTTATTAACAAACCCTGCTGGTTTAGGAGTTGCTATTTCGGGAGATGCATCCGTTACTTTAGGGATTACTAGTAATAAAAATACCAGTACAATAAACGGATCTTCATTCGATTATAATATTAATAAAGCTGATATTTCTAATGCAAGTGGAATTATTAGTATTCCGTTAATGACTGAAACGCCGTGGAAGTTTGTAAATATTGGTGTTAATTTTAGTAATCGTTCTATAGAAAATTATGTGGAAACTCCTGGTAATACTAATGTAATTATTCAAAAGAATTTAGTTGATCCATTAGGAAATCCATTAGTGGGTAACTTAACCTATATGGGACATGCTTATGATAGAACGGGTTATCAATCTGTATTGAATTTTGGTGTTGGTGCTAACTATAACAATACTTTGTATTTTGGAGCTGGATTAAATTTTCATAATTCGGATGTAACCAATTTTGATACAGCCGCTTTTTTATTAGATGCAGACAACTCTATAAATAATTTTTCAAAACAATATACGCCATTTCAGGAGCAGTCAAATGGTTTTTCAGCGTCTTTAGGTGTTATTGGTAAAGTGAATAATCAATTGAGATTAGGTTTTGCTTTAGAAACTCCCACTTGGTGGCAATTAGACAGAGTTTATAGTGAATATTATGAGCAGACAGATGGAATTTATTATTCAGATTTTCAAGAGGAAAGAAATTTAAGAACTCCAATGAGAGCTACTATAAGTGGTGCTTTTGTTCCGAATAAGAATTTTTCTTTAAATGTTGATTATACTTTAGGACTTACAAAACCTAAGTATTCTGTAGATGGTCCAGCTGAAACTGAATTGAATAACTATTTCACAGACAATTATAAAAATACTTCAGAAGTAAGAATTGGTGCTGAATATAGAATTAAAGCGTTCAGATTAAGAGGTGGTTATGCATTTACTTCAAGCCCGTTTGATTCTACAAATATTTCTGCATTTACTAATTCTGGATCAGTTGCCAATACTTCTTATGATAATCTAATTTTAGGCTCAAGAAATACCATTGGTATTGGTGTTGGATACAACTTTAGCTCTTTCTTTATTGATGCTTCTTATCAAAATGTTAACTCTAAATACAACAATCCTTTCCTAACAGGATATGTTACTCCAAACCCTGATTATGCTTATTTTTCTACGGGATATCATTCAGGAGATTATGATGTAACCAGTGATAATGCTGTAGTTTCAGAAGTTAAAAACAATAAAAATAACTTCTTCCTTACTTTTGGGTGGAAGTTTTAGAAATCTTATTACAATAGAAAACCTCAGAAAAATCTGAGGTTTTTTTATTTTCTAATCATAAGAATTTATTGCATCCAGCATCCGGTATCTCGAAACCCGAATCTCACAATAATTACCAATTACTTTCACTCATTACTCATCAACTAATGTCCATGATGATGAAAACCATGAAAAACAAGTGCTAAAATAATTCCAGAGATTACTAAACTTATTTTTTTCCAATCTACATTATGGTTTTTATTGCTTTCAAAAATGATAACAGAAGAAATATGCAAGAAAATTCCACCTACAACCGCTAAGAAATAAGGTTGCCAATTAGGATTAAAATATTTCCCTAAAAACATTCCCATTGGTGAAGCCAACGCAAATAATGATACAATTAAAATTGAAGGAAAAAAAACTTTATGTTTATGATGCGCAAACAAAAATGCTCCTAAAATAAATGAAATAGGAATGTTGTGGAATAATATCCCTAGTAAATATGGACTGAAAATTTTGGTTTCGTTAGCCAAAGGAATACCTTCAATAAATGCATGAATAAACATTCCAATCATCAAAGCAACGGGTAAAATAGTATGACTTTCACTATGGTGATGAAAGTGCCCATGTTCAAAACCTTTGGTGAGATTTTCCAAAAGCATTTGCAATAAAACTCCTCCAATTACGTAGATTCCGATGTTGTGATCTTCGGAACTGTACACCATGGGAAAAACCTCATTCACGCAAATGGTAATTAGAAAACCAGCACTCAAAACCAAAAGGTTTTTAGCCAGTTTTTCCTGTTGTCCAAAGAATTTCCCTAAGAAAACACCAATAACAACGCTGAGTATTAATAAAAGAACTATCATTAATGTCTTTTTCTAAACCAATTGATGCATCTTGGTGATTCAGATGGAATAAAATCACCTAATTGATAATCTCCCCAAACTTTTATTCTTTCAAAACCAAATTCTTCAGCATAAGCGTTTATTTGCTCTGGCGTATGAAGTTTTACCCTTTCAAAATAATGATGTTTTTGTCCGTTAGCTTCAAACTGAATATCTTTAACAATAAAGTTGTTTTCAATTTTTTTATGAATAAAAAACTGAATATCTCCTCTCGTTACGGTTTCTTCGGGTACAAGGTTTTCACGAACATAATTTTCATTTAAATAATCCAAAACAAAAACCCCATTTTCTGGCAAAACTTCAGCAACAGATTGGAAAACTTTTTTATCATCTTCTTCACTATCGAAATATCCAAAGCTTGTGAATAAATTAAAAACAGCATCCACTTTTTCAGATTGTATGGGATCTCGCATATCGTGAACTTCAAAATGTAAATCTACATCTTCAAATTGCTTATTGAAATCAATACTTTTTTTAGATAAATCTAATCCGAGTACGTTAAAACCTAAATTATTAAGATAAACTGAATGTCTGCCTTTTCCGCAAGCAAGATCAATTATTTTAGCTCCACGAGGAGTTCCTAATTCTGTTACCAGTTTGCTGATAAAAGATTCAGCTTCCTGATAATCGTGATTTTTGTATAAAATATGATAATAAGGGGTATCAAACCAAGATTCAAACCATTCCATAATACAAAAATAAGTAAATTTGCGAGGTTTAAGGCAAAGTATTTTAATCATTGAAGTGTTGTGGAATTCAATTAATAAGTAATTTTTAATTGCAATATTTTAATTATCAAATATTTAAGTGCTTTAATCTTTAAATTTAAAATATGGATATAGAAAATCTTAAAATACAAATAAAGACCTTCTTTGGTTTAGAAGAGATTTTAGCGGAAGAAATTAAGAAGCTAGGAGGAAGAAATGTTGAAATTAAAAACAGAGCCGTTAATTGTGAAGGCGATTTAGGTTTTCTCTACAAAATCAATTATTCTGCAAGAACAGCATTGAAGGTTTTGGTTCCTGTTTTTGAATTTAAAGCTTTTAATGATCATCAATTATACAGCAAATTAGCAAAATTTAATTGGGAAGATTTTTTAGATGTCGACCAAACTTTTTCTATTGATTCCACTGTAAATTCTGAGACTTTCAAACATTCTCAATATGCAACTTTGAAAATGAAAGATGCTGTTGTGGATTATTTTAAAGAAAAATTTGGGAAAAGACCAAGCATAGAAACTAAAAATCCAGATATAAAATTCCATTTGCATATCGACAGAGAATTGGTGAGAATTTCTTTGGATTCTTCAGGAGATCCTTTGTTTAAGCGTGGTTACAGAAAAGAGCAAGGTCAAGCTCCTATTAATGAGGTTTTGGCAAGCGGAATGTTGCAATTGGCAGGTTGGGACGGAAAAGGCAATTTCCTAGATCCAATGTGTGGTTCGGGGACGCTTCTTATTGAAGCAGCCATGATTGCAATGGATTTACCAGCGCAGATTTTCAGAAAAGATTTTGCTTTCCAAAATTGGAAAAATTACGATGAAGAACTTTTCAAGAAAATAAAAGAGTTTAGAATTAATAGAGTGAAAGAATTCACAGGGAAAATTGTAGGTTACGATATTGATGCAAGAATGCTAAATGCCGCAAGAACGAATATTGAATCTGCAGAAATGGAAGACGTAATTGAAGTAAGAAAACAAAACTTCTTCGACTCTAAAAAGGAACTTTTCCCGTTGTTAATGGTGTTTAATCCACCTTATGATGAGAGAATTAGCATTAATGATGACAATTTCTACAAGAAAATTGGTGATACTTTTAAAAGTGGTTATCCCAATACTTTAGCATGGTTAATTTCTTCGGATTTAGAGGCTGTAAAGAAAATTGGACTTCGACCCTCTAGAAAAATTAAACTCTTCAACGGTAAGCTAGAAACCCGTTTTCTGCAATACGAAATGTATGAAGGAAGTAAGAAGGCGAAGAATAATTGATTTAAAATAACGTTATTTGTTCATCATTTAAAAATCTAAAATTTGAATCCGAGTATTTCCATAATTGTTGCTATTTTTAATCGAAAGGATGAACTTTTCGAGTTGCTCAATTCTTTGAGTCATCAAACGGATAAAGATTTTGAAGTCATTATTGTGGATGATGGTTCTAGAATAGATTTGAATCCCACCATTCATCAGTTTGAAGAAATGTTGACAATTCAATATTTTAGAAAAAAGAATTCTGGTCCAGGTTTGAGTAGAAATTATGGAGCAAAAAGAGCAAAAAATGACTGGTTGGTGTTTGTGGACAGCGATGTGATTGTAGAAACCAACTATATCGAAAATATTAAAAAAGATATTCAGGAAACACCTTGTGATGCTTTTGGAGGTGCGGATAAAGCGCATAGAGGTTTTAATTTGATGCAAAAAGCTATTTCTTATTCCATGACTTCGGTTTTTACAACCGGTGGGATTAGAGGAAATAAAAAATCAGTTTCTAAATTTCAACCCCGAAGTTTTAATATGGGCGTTCGCAAGGAAGCTTTTGAAAAAGTGGGTGGCTTCTCTGAAATGAGAATTGGTGAAGATCCAGATTTATCGATGACGCTTTGGGAAAATGGTTTTACAACGGCTTTTTTTGATAATATTGGCGTTTACCACAAAAGGAGAGTGGATTTTGGTAAGTTTTCTCAACAAGTTTATCAGTTCGGTTGTGCAAGACCCATTCTCAACCAAAGACATCCTAAATATGTAAAGATTTCTTTTGCATTTCCTACTTTGTTTTTACTAGGTTTTGCATTAGGCTTTGTGGAGTATTTGTTTTTAAGAAAAGGCTTTGTGATGGCTATGTACGGCTTGTACACTTGGCTAGTATTTTTTCATGCATTATGGAAAACTAAAAATATCAGCATTGCAGGAATGGCGGTAATTTCTACTTATATACAAATGTTTTCTTATGGTTATGGATTTTTAAAATCTTGGATTATGCTCAATGTTTTCAAATTAGATCCAGAGGAAGCTTTTCCAAATCATTTTTATAGAAATTAATAGATTATAAAATATTAAAAAGGCTGTTTTCATCTTGTGAAAACAGCCTTTTTTGTTTATCTAGCTTGAAATTTAGAATTTCAAAAGTTCTTCAATTTTTTGAGTTAATTTTTCTGGATTTGGAAGCATTTCTTTTTCCAAAATCAAATTAATAGGAACAGCAGGCGTATTTAAAGCACCCAAAGTTTCTACTGGCGCATCCAAATATTTAAAACAGTTCTTAGTAATTCTATGTGCAAAGGCTTCTGCAAAGGAATTATTGATTTGTTCTTCCGTTAAAACAATACATTTCCCGTGTGCTTTTACTCTTTCAAATACCAATTCTTCATCCAAAGGAAGAATTGTTCTTAAATCAATAACTTCCACTTTTCCTGAGAATTGTTTAACGGCTTCTTTAGCCCAATAAACGCCCATTCCATAAGTAACAATCACTAAAGTTCTTCCTTTTTCAGTTTCATATTTGTCGGCTTCAATAATTACTTTTCCTTTTCCGAAAGGTAAGATGTAATCTTCAGCAGGTTCAATAGTTTTAGCATCTTCAGTTCCTGGAACTTTGCTCCAATACAAACCTTTATGCTCCAACATAATTACAGGATTTGGATCGTAATAAGCTGCTTTTAATAAACCTTTAAAATCTGCCGCGTTACTTGGATAAGCTATTTTAATCCCTTTAATATTCGCTAAAATACTTTCTACACTTCCGCTGTGGTAAGGTCCACCACCGCCGTAAGCTCCAATTGGAACTCTAATAATATTGCTTACAGGATATTTTCCGTTGCTTAAATAACAAGATTTTGAAATTTCAGTAATCAACTGATTAATTCCTGGATAAATATAATCTGCAAACTGAACTTCAACAATCGGCTTCAAGCCAACAGCACTCATTCCTGCAGTTGAACCAATAATATACGCCTCTTGAATTGCCGTGTTGAAAACTCTCTTTTTGCCGAATTTTTTTCCTAAAGTTACTGTTTCACGGAAAACACCTCCAATTCTTTCACCAACATCTTGTCCGTAAAGTAAAGCTTCAGGATGTTTCCACATTAATTCTTGAATAGCGTGAATAGCCGCATCTACCATTACAATTTTTTCCCCATTTTCTGGTTCGCGTGTTCCTACTTCTTCAGTAATTGGTGTTGGAGCAAAAACATGATCCATTACAGAAGATGCTTTTGGTTCGGGAGCATTTTTAGCTTTCTCGAACGCTTCTTCAGCTTCTAATCTGGTTTTTTTGGTGATTTGTTTTAATAATTCTTCATCAACGCCTTCATTAAGCAATTGTTGTCTTAATATTTCACCTGGATCTTTAGCTCTATGTTTTGCTAAATCTTCTTCGTCACGATAAAATTCACGTCTTACTCCAGAAGTGTGGTGACCTATTAAAACCGTTTTTGCGCAAACTAAAAGTGGTTTTCTTTCTGTTCTTACAAAATCAACCGCTTCTTTCATTTTAATGAAACTTTCAGAAAAATCGGTTCCATCAATTCTCATTCTATTTAAACCAACAAAGCCTGCAGCAAAATCATAAGCATCCGAAGTTCTAGCTTCTTCACTGGTTACAGAAATTCCCCATTCGTTGTCTTGAACCAAAAATATAATTGGAAGTTGATGTAAAGCTGCAAACTGCATCGCTTCACTTACTTCGCCTTCGGTTACGGAATTATCACCCAAACTACAGATAACAACAGGGTTTTGTTCGAAATTTTGCAATTCAAAATCTTGAATATATTTAATTCCCTGCGCAACTCCCGTTGTTGGAATGGTTTGCATTCCCGTTGCGGAACTTTGATGAACAATTTTAGGTTTATTTTCATCTCTGCTAGAAGGGTGTGAATAATAAGATCTTCCTCCAGAAAAAGGATCATTTTCTTTGGCAAGAAGTTGTAACATCAATTCGTAAGGTTCAAAACCAATACCAAGCAAAATACTTTCGTCACGATAATATGGTGAAACCCAATCTTCTTTAGTTAATTGGTAAGCTGTAGCTAATTGTATAGCTTCATGACCTCTTGAAGTACTATGAACATATTTAGTAATATTTCTATTTTCTTCATAAATATCGGCCATTGCTTTTGCCAACATCATATGATTGTATGCTTTTAATAAGATTTCTTGAGATACTTTTTCGTGAACTGTATTTTCCATAGGAAACAAAGATAAAAAATATTCTTCAGTCGAAGAAGCTAACATTTGTTAGTTATTACGATAAAAATAGATATAGTTTAACAAAAAAAGAGACTGTTTTTAGGACAGTCTTTTTTTGTACATGTGAATTATTAAAATTATTCCTTAATAACTTTTTTAGAGATTTTCTCTTTACCTGTATTTATTTCAATGATGTAAATTCCATTTGTATAAGAAGATAAATCTAAAGAATGTTCATTTCCTTTAATTTCTCCTCTGTTTAGTAATTTACCGCTTAAGTCAACAATTTTAAATGTTGAGTTCTTTGGTGCTTTAATTACTTTTACAAAATCTTTTGTAAGAGTAGGTGAGATGATTATTTCACTATCTTTTTTGATATCGTTTGTACCTAAAAGTTCTGAATAACCAGTTACAACTATGGAATAATTTTGTGGTGTAGGTGCAGGAGTCATAGCATTATTTACTAAAGTACCTTTATTGGTAACTTCAATTTTATATGTTCTACCAGCGATAGGGTTTTCTATTACTACTTGCTCAACATTGTCTACTGTATTATCTCCCTTAGTAGCTGGTGTCATTGGATTTGTAGCATTCAATTTCCATGGAAGAGTTTGTGAGTTATCTGTTGTATCTGTAATTCTCAAATCTAAATCATTAACTAATCTTGATGATCTGTTGTTATAGGCTTCTGCCCATGTTAAACTTGCAGGAAGTTTATATTCTGGATCAATCCAAGTGATTGTAACCTTTAATGGCTCAGTTCCTGTTGCTTTAACAGAAATTGTATTTGTTGTACCATTGTTTTTAACTTCATCTTTGAAAATTATAGTATTATTAGATTTTCCTACAAGTATTTCTGCTCCCTTCTTAGCGTTAATGAATCCCCAGCCAAAATGTGGATCAGGTCCTATATTACCTGCTTCAGATGCTGAATGTATCATTAGAGCTTTCGCTGCTGCAGCGTTCATTTCAGTATTATTGAAAAGAGATTTATAAATTTGAGTCCATAATCCAATAATTCCTGTAACAACAGGTGCAGAATAAGATGTTCCACTTCCAATTGTTACGTTAGAAGTACCAGTTGTATCTTGTGTTGTTGATGCGCTTGCAACATTAGTTCCAACAGTTGAAATATCGGGTTTAATTCCCCCATCATCTCTAGGTCCAGCACTGCTGTATTCTGAATGTATTACATCAGAAGAAGTTACATATCTTCCACCATTGGTAGTAATGATATCTGTAGCTGCTACAACAATTATGTTTTTAGCTAAAGAACCCGAACCTATACAATCAAATCCACCTGTACAGTTTATAGAAGGTAAAGTTGCATTTGCTGGAAAAGGAGTTACTGCATTTGTACTTGGGTCAATATAGGTTTTTGTCGCTGTGGAAGTGCTGGTAGGACCCATATTAAAATAGTTACCAGAAGATTTAACTATTATGTATGAAGGGTTAGTATATACAATATTATCATAATTCTGGTCATTACTAAAATATGTACCTTGTAAATCCATTGAGGTGTTGTTGCTAAAATAACCATTCCATCTGTAAGCAGTTACAGCACCAGTATTTGGATTATAAGCGGTTTCTGTCCATCCCGAATTAACTCCATAGGAGTGGTTAGAAATTTTGGGTTGTGCAAGTATTATTTTCTGAAATACATTCTTTGGTGTACTCTCACCAGGTAAAGTAGTAGTAGCAAATGCATAATTATCAAAGGTTGAGTTTGGAGCAATACCTTTAAAGTTTACTGTATGTGTACCTCCACCTTGTAATTGAAAAGTATATGGGAAATTTTTAGATCCAATGAAACTTGAAACAGCAGTAGCATGAGCGCTATATGCCATTGTAGAAGCTTCTTTATTAGTGATTCTGTTAGGGATATTATCAAATAATACATGTCCTGCAAAAGCTCTACCACCATCAAAAACGGTATATTTAATATTTTCACCATTAAAAGAACCCGTAAGACCAGCTATGCTACCATTTTGAATAAAGTCAGAGTTTGAATTTTTAATCTGATCTAAATCTACTGAACTCAAGAAAAATGGATTTCCACTTGGATCAAAACCACCTAATGTAGCTCTTTCTTTTTCAATTTGATTAATTACATCACTGTTTTTATTGTTTCCGTATTTTTTAGAAACGTAATTTTCAAATTTCTTACTATTTTCGGTATTTTGACGTTCGAATTCACGATTTAGTGCATCGTTATTTTGTGCATTGATTAGAATTATTCCTAATGTGCCAACTAACAATAGAGATTTTTTCATTATAAAATTTAATTATTTAAATATTAATTACAAAAGTACTATTTATCTTTTGAATATCGAAAATTTTTAGAATATCGAAATCGATAAGGCTTTTTAATGGTGTTAAAATTACGTATTTTTACAAAAAATTACGCTTAATGTATTTAGTTTTCGATACTGAAACCACAGGTTTACCCAAGAATTTTAACGCACCCCTTTCAGATTCAGAGAATTGGCCTAGAATGGTGCAAATTGCTTGGCAGTTGCATGATGACGATGGAAACTTAATTGAAAATCAGGATTATATTATTAAGCCTGAAGGTTATGATATTCCTTTTAATGCTGCAAGAATTCACGGTATTACAACGAAAATAGCCAATGAAGAAGGTAGAGATTTACAAGAAATTTTAGAAGAATTTTCAAAGGTTTTAGAAAAAGTAAGAGTAGTTTCCGGACACAATGTTGAATTCGATTATAATATTGTAGGCGCGGAATTTTACCGTAAAAATTTACAAGATAACCTTCAAGAAATACCCAAAGCCGACACCATGATTTTGGGGACAGATTATTGTCAGCTTCCCGGAGGACGTGGCGGAAAATTTAAATCTCCAAAACTTGAAGAATTGTACGAAAAGCTTTACGGTCATAAGTTTGATGAGGCTCACAATGCCGCAGCTGACGTAAATGCTACAGCACAGGTTTTCTTTGAAATGATGCGTATTGGTGTAATTCCAGCGGATGTTTTAAAAACTTCTGAAGAGCAATTAAAGAATTATCGAAATGCTCATCCTAATCCCATTCAGCCTTTTGGGATAATTATTAGAAGGCAAGTTGCAGATTTTAATAAAAAGAAAAAACAATCCGATTTTGGAAGCGTTGACGAAATAGATTTAGGAAAATATTTCAATTTTGATAATCATAGCGTGTTTTCAACTTTGTCGGCGACTTCCAGTATTTCAGATTTAATAAAAAAAGCTACAGATAATAATTTCGAGGCCGTTGGAATGGTAGATTTGGGAAATATGATGGGAGCATTCAAGTTTGTTTCTGCTGTGGAAGGTACCAATTCTGATAGAAAGAAAAAACACCAAGAATATTTAAATAAAAAACAGGAAGCCGAAGAAAAAGGCGAGAATTTTAATGAGGTTGAACCATCTTCAAAACCTTTAATTCCTATTGTAGGATGCGAATTTTATATTTCCGACAGGTACGAACAAAAACAATTTACCAAAGATGATCCCGATAAACGAACGCAGGTTATTTTGTTGGCTAAAGATTTTACGGGCTATAAAAACTTGGCTAAACTTTCTAGTATTGGCTTTATAAAAGGTTTTTATTTTGGGGTTCCAAGGGTGAGTAGAGAATTAATTGCGGAATATAAGGAAGGTGTCATTGCTTTAAATTCAGGAATTAATGGAGATATTCCCGAAGCTATTTTAAATAGTGGTGAACAAAAAGGGGAAGAAAAATTCAAATGGTGGAAAGATACTTTTGGAGATGACTTTTACGTTCAAATTCAAAATCATAATCTTCCTGAAGAAGAACATTTGAATGAAGTTTTATTGTATTTAGCCGATAAATACAACGTGAAAATTTTGGCTCAAAATGAAACCTTTTACACCCATAAAAGCGACTCTAATATTCAAGATATTGTAAGCTGTATTAAAGATGGTGAAAAATTGTCAACACCTATTGGTAAAGGCTTTGGAAAGAGAAAAGGATTAACGTCAACCGAGTATTATATTAAAGATACGGAAGAAATAAAGGAAACTTTTTTAGCTTATCCAGATGCATTTGAAGCTTACGAAGAGTTTTTAGCGAAATTTTCACCTTACACTTTAAAAAGAGACGTTTTACTTCCAAAATTCGATATTCCTGAAGAGTTTATTCACGCTGAAGACGACTTGGATGGTGGAAAACGTGGTGAAATGGCTTATTTAACGCATCTCACTTATGAGGGAGCTAGAAAAAGATATGAAGAAACAGGTATAACCGACGATATCAAAGAAAGACTAGATTTTGAATTAGATGTTATCGCCAACACAGGTTATCCTGGGTATTTCCTTATTGTGCAGGATTTCTGTAATGAGGCTCGTAAAATGGGAGTTTGGGTAGGACCGGGAAGGGGTTCTGCAGCGGGTTCTGCGGTTGCATATTGTATTGGAATTACCAATGTGGATCCTATTAAATACGACCTTCTTTTTGAGAGATTCTTAAATCCAGAAAGGATTTCCATGCCCGATATTGATATCGACTTCGATGATGAGGGTCGAGATAAAATCATCAAATGGGTAGTTGAAAAATACGGTAAAGACCAAGTAGCACAAATTATCACCTATTCTGTTTTGGGGGGTAAATCTGCCATTAAAGATGCTGGTCGTGTACTCGATGTTTCGATTCCAGAAACCAATAATATTGCAAAGTTAATTCCGGCAACTCCAGGGATGAACATTGCAAAAGCTCTTTCTAAGTATGATAAATTGAAGCCTGAAGAGCAAATGTTGGTGGATGAAATGAAATCGGTTTTAAATAACCCTGAAGACCCTCGTCACGATGTTTTGGAAAGTGCTAAAAAAATGGAAGGCTGCATCCGAAATACGGGAATTCACGCTTGTGGAGTTATTATTACACCCGAAGAAGTGAGTAATTTAGTTCCTGTAACCATCGCTGCAAAAGATGCCGATATTTTGGTTTCACAATTTGATAACTCTGTGGCGGAAAGCGCAGGTCTTTTGAAAATGGACTTCTTAGGTTTAAGGACGCTTACCATTATTAAAGATGCCTTGAAACTGGTTAAAGAAAGACATAATGTGGATATTAATCCAGACGAAATTCCTTTAACAGACGTAAAAACATATCAGTTATTTCAAGAGGGAAGAACGGTGGGAATTTTCCAGTATGAAAGTCCTGGAATGCAAAAGTATATGAGAGAATTGAAACCTACAGTTTTTGCTGATCTTATTGCCATGAATGCTTTGTATAGACCTGGGCCTATAAAATATATTCCAAATTTCATCAACAGAAAACATGGAATTGAGGAGATTGTTTATGACCTTCCTGAAACTGAAGAATATTTAAAGGAAACTTACGGAATTACCGTTTATCAAGAGCAGGTAATGTTGCTTTCTCAGAAGTTAGCCAATTTTACCAAAGGTGAAGCAGATACTTTGAGAAAGGCGATGGGTAAAAAACAAATTGATGTTTTGAACAAAATGTACCCTAAGTTTATTGAAGGTGGTCGTAAAAATAACTTGGACGAAACGCGGCTAGAAAAAATTTGGAATGACTGGAAAGCCTTTGCTGAATATGCTTTCAACAAATCTCACTCCACTTGTTATGCTTTAATTGCATATCAAACTGCATTTTTAAAAGCCAATTATCCTGCGGAATATATGGCGAGTGTTATGAGTAATAACATTAACAATACTCCTCAAATTACCATGTTTATGGAGGATTGTAAAGCGATGGGTGTAGATGTTTTAGGTCCGGATGTTAATGAATCTCAATATAAATTTTCGGTAAACGAAAAAGGTCAAATTCGCTTTGGTTTAGGGGCAATTAAAGGAATTGGTGAAGGTCCAAGTGAAGCTATTACGCTTACGAGACAAGAAGGAAGATTTAAAAATGTTTATGAATTTTTCGAACGAATTCCTTCTTCACAAATGAATAAAAGGGTGGCGGAGAGTTTGGTGATAGCTGGCGCTTTTGATGAATTGGGTTCTTATCACAGAGGACAGTATTTTGATTTGGATTCTGCCGGAAAAACCAATCTGGAAAGACTTTTACGTTACGGACAAAGTTTTCAGGAAAGTAAAAACGAAGTAGAAAATTCACTTTTTGCCGATTTTGCTGAAGAAATACAGATTGAGCAACCGAAATTGGCTCCTTGTCCAGAGTGGCCAAACATGTACAAACTCAACAAAGAAAAAGAAAGTATTGGCTTCTATCTTTCTTCGCATCCTTTGGATGAATATAAATATCAGTTTCAGTTTTTACAGGGTGTTCTTTCCAAAAAAGCGATATTAGAAAAGGGTAGGGAGGAAGAATTAAGCATGGAAGAAAATGCTTCTGTACAAAATGTTATCGAAGAAGAACCGGATGATATCACTGAAATAATAAGTGATGAAATGCTTGATGCTGAGAATGAAATTATTGAAGAACCCCCCAAAAAAGTAGAAGCAAAAGGCAGTTTCAATTTCTTGAATTTAGATGAGGTGGATGCTTATAAAGAAACCGCATTTCCACCTAATCAGCTTGAACTTTTTGAAGAGAAAAAAGACTGGAAACAAAAAATGAAAGACAAAGAAAACGCTAAAGAGTACACCGTTGCGGGATTAATTACAGAATATCGTGTGCAAGATGGTTTTAAAAGTGGTGAAAAAGTAGCTTTTGTAACCTTGGAAGATTACTCGGGATCTTATTCTTTCAGATTAGGAGATAGAGATTATATGAAGTTGAAGGAAAAATTGGAAGTTCAAAGGTTTGTTATTCTTAAAATACGATTTGCACAAGTAAAAGATGGACGTGTTTTCGTGAATGTAAATGATGTTATAGAGCTGCAGGAAGCGTTTGATAAATTTGCAAAATCTGTTTCTTTGGTGATGGATGTTATGGATTTTAGAAAAGAAGATTTAGATTTCTTTCAAAATGTTTTAGCGCATAGCACAGGAACTCAAAAATTGAGATTTTTTATTAGGAACGAAGAAGATCATTCTGAGATAGAAGTTCAATCTTCAAGGTTTAGCGTAGACTTAAGTGAAGGATTCTTGAATGAAATAGCATTATTGAATAAATATGAGTTTTATTTGAATTAAAATGAATTATTTATTGTAAAAAATGTTAATTATTTAAATATATACGGGTTTTTACGGATAGGTTTATAATTATTTTTCTTAAATTTGATATAAAACTAACCAAAATTATGAAAACTCAATTTATTGTCTATAATGAGCATGGACTTCATTTGGACTGCATCCGTTCAGTACTTTTACAAAATTTTGATTGCGAAAATATTTTTACTGTACATTGTGTAAATATTTGTAAAGAATTCAAGAATTTAGGTGAGGAATTATTATTTATTGTAGATGCTTCTCATTACAATTCACTTCAATGTTTTACTTTGCTTGATGAAATTTGGAAAATTTTCCCCAATGTTGATGTTCTTATAATTGGCAAGAGCAAAAATTCTGATTTTATAAAAAAATTGTATAAAAAAGGAATTAAAGGCTATATTGATGAGGTCTCTACTATTAATGAATTGATAATTGCAATTAATAAAATTATAGATAAAAAAGTATTTGTAAGTGAAAATGTTAAAAAAATCATTTTTGAATCTGCTTTTAGTTTAGAAAATGAAACAATAAATTCTAATAATAAACTTTTGGAGGATCTTACTAAAAGAGAATCTCAGCTTCTAAAATTACTTTGTGATGGTTTAACAGGAAAGGAAATAGCTTCTCAAATGTTTATTAGTCTTAGCACCGTGGAAAGTCATAAAAGAAGTATTATGATGAAATTAAATGTTCATAATTCTACTCGGCTTGTAAAATTTGCTATTGATAATAATATTGTTGCTTAATTATTTTTTTTCTTTAATAAAAAAAACACATAAAAAAATAGAAATTGATAATTCAATTTCTATTTTTTTATAAAGATTGTTGATGTTCTATTCCCAATCTGGCATTTCTGCATCATCAAATAATACAGTTCGTACATCTGTTGTGGTAGTAGGTGATACATTCGCTTTCATTATAGTGCGAACTGATATGTTATCATTGGAAGTATTTACAAAAATTATTTCGGCGTCATTAGGAGAGAATCTTGGGTCAAGATCATTTGTTCCTGCTAATTTCTGAGTGAGAGTTGAAATGTCCTGAATAACATTTGTGGTTAAATTCATGATATATATTCTAGAATCCAATTGTCTGTAAGTGGAATCCTCAAATCCAGATGCATCTCTTGTGTAGAGTAATAAATTTCCATCGGTTGAGAAATTTAATCCTCCAGCTCCGCCAGTAACTCCCGTAAGTACAGTTTTGAGAACGTTTCCAATGGTATCTATTATTAGTATTTTAACTCCATATCCATTTATATTATTGGTTTTAATAGCGATTTTACTGTCGTCATAACTCCAATCACATTCTGTTATAAAGCTGCCATCAGGAGTTTGATATACTAATGTAAGACCTGTTCCATCTTTATTTATTTTGTAAAGTTTGTCGAAACTAGGGTATAGAAACTGGCTTCCTGTTCTGCTCCAAGAAAAATCAACTTCACGATTATTAAATCCAGAAACAGGGACTGTTGTTACTTGTAAAACATTGGAACCATCTCTATCAGCAGTAAATATTTGATTATTTCCGTTTACTGTTCTTAAAAAAGCAATGAGGTTGGCATCATTATTAAGTTTTGGCCTAAATGAGTTTAGATTGGAGGGGGTGAATTGGAAATTTTGATTGGTTTCATTACTAGAAACTATGTAATAATTCCCATTAAGTTTTTTTACAAAATGATATCTATTATTAGGATTCGTAGATACTTTAAAAGTGAAAATTGGACTTAAAACTTCTGGGTTAATACCATCTGTAACTCCAACTTGCCAGTAATAACTTACACCAAAAGCTAAATTATCTAAGGTTTGATTTTTTGCTGTGAGATTATTAAACTCTATGACATTTGAATTGATACTGTTTTTAACAGTTAGTCTGTATTTCAAGCTATCAGTAGTGTCTGGGTCTGTAGCGTTCCAGGTAAGGTTAACAGATGTGGGTTGTTCTACAGCATTGTCTATTGGGGAAATTAATACAGGAGCTGTTGGTGGTGAGTTTAAAGAATTGTCATCCGATAATTCAAAAATTACACTCACGCTTTGGTCTTTGTTTTTAATACTAACTCCTTCAAATGTAGATAGGTAACCTGTGAATTCTACTTTTACAGAATAATCACCTAATGGTACGTTTTCGATAAGGAAACTTCCATCGGCTCCACTTAATACAGTTTCTGTAGATGGGGAAGTGGTAATTTTAGCGTTGGCAATTGGTGTATTGCTCCCTTTTTTAATTACTTTTCCTTTAATGGATCCTTTTTGTGTGTATTCTAAGGTGTCTTCAGCACAAGATTGAAATAAAAATGCAAGACAGATACTAAAGTATATAATAAAAGTTTTCATGGTGACTTATTTTTTTGATTTTATTGTTTTTCCTAGATAAAAATTAATTCCTGCTCCAACTCTAATGGCGTGATCTTTACGTTTTCCGTATTTGAAATCGTCCCAATCATCTGTAAATCCAACATCATATTGGGCATTGGCTCTTAATCCAATTTTTGGGGTGATCATGTATTCTATACCGCCACCGAACTGACTTTTGTAAAGTGCGGAATTTCTGTCTGAATACATCATTCCAATACCTCCATATATGTATGGAGAGAGTTTATATCTAGGTAATAGAAATGCTTCTAAATTTACTTCGGTACTTACAAATCTTCTTTTGAAAATTTCTTCATTTTCAAGCGACATAATATTTGCGTTGATTTCTGCATTTATATATTCGTTGAAGAAGTATTTTACTCCAAATTTGCCTCCTATATTTGTGGCTGAGTTGGTGTAATCTCCTTTTATTCTGTCTGCGTTTACCAATCCGAAAATTGAAATTCCTGAACGGTAAGTTTGAGGGAATCTATCGTTAATTTCTCTGTTATAATTAATTGCTTTTTCTTGTTCGTTTGTATTAATAATTTTATTGAATTGTGCATTGTAGTTTTCATCAGCATCCCAAATGCCATCTTTCACTCCCTCTATAATTAAGGAGTGAACAGCTTTTTCTATAGCTTGGGTAACGGCTAATGATACAGGTTCGTTTTGTGCAACACCTAATTCTGCTTCCAAAATACGGTCTGTATCTACATATCGGAAAAATCCTGCACTAGCAGTAGTGGAGAGTATGTTTTTGGAGGTATAGACTGTTTTGTATATTTCTCCAGTCATACTAGAAACTAAACGTAAATATACTGTAACTCGATCTTGTCTGTATTGTGTATTGGCTCCTAAACCGAAGTATCGAGCGCCAATACCTCCTGTAACAACATTGGTGTCGTAAGAGATTATACCTCCTTCTAAAAGGATTCCTGCGTAAAGAAGAGGTGGAAGTTGGTCGTCAATATTGGTTGTTCCGTCTTCTGATACTTTATATTCTTTTCTGGTAGATCTAATAATTTGTCTTTCATTTAAAAGATCACCTATATTTTCTCTTTCTATGGGGCGAAACCATCTTGAATCTTCTAGAGCTTTTAGTAATATTGCCGTTGTTCCTTGTGGAATTGCGGTGCTCCAACTGGTTCCGTTTTCCTGCATTTTATATTGGCCTGTTTGGTCTTTAAATTTGTAAACACCAATTATAATTTTCTCGCGTGGTGGAGGCAGTTTAAGTAGATTTTTTGTTATTGGAGTTAATTCTCCAGGGGTCGATTTTTCACTTTCTACAGGGATGTTAAGGAGTCCAGAACAGCTGAATAGTGAAAGGAATGTGATTACCAAAATCGTTTTATTTAATTGAGACCTTTTCATAGCTGTGTTTTTTTATTGTGGAATAATAATTTCAGATTGTTGACCTGTGTTAGTGTCTAGTATGTTTATTACAAGTCCTTTGTCTCCTTTAGTTACTTTAAGGTAAAGGCTTCCAAACATATAAGTTCCTGGTTTTATACCATCTTCGAATTGATCTCCAAAAAGTTTTGAAGAGAGTTGGCTGAGTAGCTGTCTGTTCATACTTTCAGTAAAGCTTCCTAAAGAATTTAACTCATCAAAAAGGCTAGAGCCTGATGAGCCTTTGTATGGGTTTTGTGAGGCAGCTGAACTCAGTAACCATTGATAGTTAAAGGTGTCTCCTCCAAAAGCTGGATTGATGGGTTTGTAGGAAAATTGTTGAGAGTATAGGAAACCGCTAGATAATAGCCCAATGTATAAAAGTATTTGCTTTTTCATGGTTTCTTTTTTTTTTTAGGTTAGTAAATAAATCCTTCGTCTTTTGCATTTTTTTGTTCAAAGTATTCTTCTATGCTTGCTACTGTATTTTGTACTTCTGAATCTAAATAGTCATCATCTGGTCTTGCAATAAAAGAATAGATATTGGAGTCGTCTGCGAAAATTTGTATTTGAGTACTGTTTGCTCTTGTGGGAATTTCTGTTACTTTCAAAATGAAGGTGGGTTTTAAATCATTCAGTGTCATGTAATTGTACAGTTTATCGTAAAATTCTCCACCAACCTTGGTTTTTGTTTCGTTAATGGTGAGACCGAATATATGAATGTCTTCTTCTTGGAGCTTTTTTTTTTCTTCTTTGACGGCTATTTTTTTATTTCCATTGTATATAAGGCTGTCCTTACTAATTGTATTGTTTTTTTCGTCTCTAAAAAATAAAAAAACCTTCAATGCATCATTCTTGTCTATATTGATATTCATTTCAGATAATTCTTTAGTTTCGTTGGGTTGTAACGTAAACCTTCCAGATTGCTCAGAGGAAGTAAGATTTCCAGATGAGCCTTCTTTTACTGCTAATATTTGATAGCTTAACGCTCTGAAAATGGTAGTGTTATTATTTGCTAAGGCTTTTATGTGAGTTACTCCTTCTATATCTTTGACTTCTATTTTAGCTTGAATATCCTTTTTGAATTGTGATTTCATATTTGTGGAAAATACAAGTATAAAAACTACTGTTAATATTGGTAGGTAGATTTTCATGTTTTTTATGTTAATAATTTCTCATGAAAACCGTTTTATTATCTGATTTCAGATTGATAATTAATTTTTCCGAAATACTATTGGATCCTGTAATATCTATATAATTGTTAAATCCATTAACGTTTACTTTTGTTTGTGGTTTAGCTTTGACGTCTGGATTTACAAAGAATGTAGTATTGTAATTTCCGATTTGTGAGAGTTCAATATTGCTCTTCCCACTTTTGTTGTATACTTCAATCTTATTGGCATTGCCTATTTGTGTAGATTCAATAGTAGAATTATATGTGGTGTTTTTACCTTTTAGTAATTCTTGAATATTCTTACTATTTATATCGTCTAATGTGATGTTTTGGGCATTTGCAAAACCAATATACAGAAGTAGAAATAATACTAAAGTTTTCATGGTATAGGGATTATGGTTAAAATGGAGAAGCCCGTAGGCTTCTCCTGGTCTCATTTATTAGATAAATGATTTTGGTTTTATATACATCTTATTAACATCCAGGTGTTCCATGAGGGCATCTTGGGTCAGGTAATTGTGGACCACAGCAGTCAACATCTTTATGACCAGGACCTTGGAATACGATAATCTCATTGTCGCAACCCGTTTGTTTGTCTATAGAAGAGTTACCGTCTCCTCTTTGTGTTTGAGAAATTTTGTTACGGTCTCCTAATTGAGTAGCTTTAGCGAAGTTGTTGTCACCTAATTGGTCTTGGTTAATTTTATTGTCGTAACCAGTTTGTTTAGCATCAGCTATGTTTTCGTCACCTGTTTGGTGTTGATTAATTTCGTTTCTCATACCATTTTGCCAAGCAGTAGCTTTGTTTTTATCGCCGTGTTGGTGTTGTTTTACATCGTTGTAGTCACCATATTGTGTAGATGAAGCTTCATTTCTATCACCATACTGTTTTTGCTCTGCTTTATTAGATTTACCACACTGTAGTGCATATACAGAGTTTCTATTTCCATCTTGTAGTTGGGTTACTTTATTATTTTTTCCCCATTGTTCTGTTTTGGCTTTGTTTTTATTACCGTACTGTTTTGTGGAGTTATCATTTTCTTTACCTACTTGTAGAACCTTGATTTCGTTTTCATTTCCATCACTTAAAGCAACGTTTTTGTTTTTTTCGTTCCATTGTTCTATGGTTGCTTTGTTTTTGTTACCATCTTGTGTGGTATTATTGTTGTTTTTGTAGCCTTTCTGAGTGATTTTAGCTTTGTTGAAATCACCAGTTTGAGTAGTTACATCTTTATTATGCCCCATTTGTGCATAAGAGAATGTAAACGCCATTAGTGCAACTGCACCTGTAATTAATTTTTTCATGATTAAAAATTTTATTTGGTTAGTGAGTCAAAGGTAGATACTGTACTAATATGTTGAATCCCTATAAATATTGAAATTGATAATTCGGTAGTTGTAGGTAATTTTTATACGGGAAAATTACGGAGTGGGAAAGTGAAAATTACCTATCGCTCTTTACTTGTGTTCTATAAAGTACTTAGTTTAAGGTTGTTTTAGTGATATTTTCTAAAAAATGGTTAATATTTTGGTTTATTGTAATAAAAATTTGATAATGTTTAATATATTTTTAACTTAGCGGCTTAATAATTAAAAAATATATGTATGAAGAAAATGCTATTTTCGTGTCTATTCTTTTTGATAGCCACCTTTCTAAATGCTCAAGTTTTTTTGGGCTCAGGAACGGCACAATCGGGGTATGTGCCTGTTGATGTAAATTATGGGTATAATTATACTCAACAAATTTTCACAAAAAATGAAATTAATGCAGCTGCTGCTGGTAATATTTCAGGTGTTAAATTTTATTTACCTACAAATGCGGTACTTACAAACTCTTCAAATTGGGTGGTGTATGTAGGACATACCAATAAAACAACTTTTACAAGCACTACGGATTGGATTCCTGTAGCTAATTTAACACAGGTTTTTTCAGGTTCTGTGGTTAATAATGCAGGGGTAGTTACTATTGATTTTACGGCTCCTTTTGCGTATAACAATACTGATAATCTTGTAATTGCGGCTTTTGAAAATACACCTGATTATGATTCTTCAACTAATAGGTTTTATACTTATACAGGGGTGGGTAATTCTACAATTTACTTCAGGAGTGATTCAGTTATTCCTAATCCAGCATCACCACCAGCAGGGAGTAGAGTGGGGAACAAGTCTGTAATGTCATTAATGGGGTTGACTCCTGCATCTGCCCCTGTTTGTCCAGTTGTATCAGCACCTAGTGCAGCAGCAACGGGAGTAGCTGTTTTACCTACTATTACATGGGCGGTATCAGCAAATTCTTCTTCTTATAAAATAAGTGTTGGAACTACAGCTGGAGGAGTAGATATTATGAATAAAGTAGATGTTGGAAATGTTAATTCATATACTTTTACGACTCCATTAAACTTAAATACAACCTATTATTATACTGTTTATGCAGTAAATAGTATAGGAGAATCTGCGGCTTGTGCTGAAAGATCTTTTACAACCATTTTAACACCAGGATGTCCAAGTGTTTCTTCACCTGGAGCGTCTATGCTAGGAGTGTCTACTAGGCCAACTTTTACATGGTCGGCTGGAAATTCCGCCTTGGGATACAGAATAAGTATTGGTACATCGCCAGGTGTTTATAATGTGCTTGATAATTTTGATGTAGGAAATGTTTTAAATTACACTCTTACAGCTGCTCAGCAATTAAATATAAGTACTCAGTATTATTATGTAGTAACATCTTATAATGGTTCTATTGTTTCAACGGGATGTTCGGAGAGAAATTTCACTACGGTAGGTATTGTTCCTCCTTCTAATGATGAATGTTCGGGAGCGATTATATTAACAGTGAATCCTTCTTTAACTTGTACATCGGTTACGGCGGGAAATACTTTAGGAGCATCTATGTCTCTTGCGGCTACGCCATGTTTTGGTACACCCGATGATGATGTTTGGTTTAAGTTTGTAGCAACTAGTTCTACTCATATAATTTCCTTGTCAAGTATAGTTTCAACGGGTACTGCAACGGGTACTTCAGATATGTATTTCCAAGTTCTTTCTGGCGTTTGTGGTGGTACTTTAACTAGTTTATTGTGTTCTGATCCTAATGATAATACAGTCTCAGGGTTGGTACCTGGAGAAACGTATTATGTTAGAGTTTATACTTATTCTTCAACAGCAAATGCAAATGCAAGTTTTAATATTTGTGTGAAATCTGTTCCTTTAGCGCCAGTAAATGATAATTGTGCAACTCCAACGGCTTTAACAGTTAATCCTGATATGAGTTGTGGGGTTATGACTTCTGGAACTACTTTAGGTGCAACTAATTCTAATGTTCCAGTAGGTACATGTAGTGGTACACCAGATGATGATGTTTGGTATTCTTTTGTAGCGACAGCATCAACTCATACACTTTGGGCGAAAAATGTTGTGACAGCTGGGACTTCTGTGTCAACATCTTTATATGGACAAGTATTTAGTGGAACGTGTGGTACTTTAACCTCTATTGCGTGTATTACTTCAAATACTAATTATTCTATAATAGGTGGTTTAATTCCTGGACAAACATATTTGGTGAGATTTTATAATTCGGAATCAAACGGTTCTAGTCTTTATGCCAGTACATTTAATGTGTGTGTGGGAACGCCACCTCCACCTCCTGCAAATGATGATTGTGCTGGTGCAATAGCTTTAACGGTAAATCCTGATTATAGTTGTGGAACTATTACTTCTGCTACTACTGCGTGGGCAACTGCATCTACTGAAACAGCACCTAGTTGTGGAGCTTCTGGTGTAAATGATGATGTTTGGTTTAAATTTACGGCTACTAATGCAGCTCATAGAGTTACCTTATCTAATATCTCTGGTTCTACAGATATGGCGATGGCAGTGTATAGTGGAGCTTGTGGTAGTTTGGTTCAAGTACAATGTAGTGATCCTAATACATTGGAGCTTACAGGTTTAACTGTAGGAGAAGAATATAAAGTAAGAGTGTGGACGTTTACTTCAACGGCCACTACAAGTGCAAGTTTTGATATTTGTGTAGGAACATTGCCACCTCCACCAGCAAACGATGATTGTGCAACTGCAATATCGTTAACAGTGAATCCAGATTTTAGTTGTGGTACTAAAACTGCTGCTCATACATATGGAGCAACAGCATCTATAGAGACTGCACCTACTTGCGGGGCTACTGGTGTAAATGATGATGTTTGGTTTAAATTTACTGCTACTAATACAGCTCATAGAGTAGAGTTGTCTAATGTTTCTGGTTCTACAGATATGGCAATGGCAGTGTACAGCGGTGCTTGTGGAGCTTTGGTTCAAGTGCAATGTAGTGATCCAAATACAATGAATCTTACTGGTTTAACAGTAGGTACTGAGTATAAAGTAAGGGTTTGGACATATGCTGCAACGGCTACTACAAGTGCTAGTTTTGATATTTGTGTAGGAACGCCGCCACCACCACCTGCAAATGATGATTGTGGAAATGCAATTAATGCTACGCCTGCGCCAGGAGTTCCATACACTAATACTCAAGATGCATCAGCTGCAACTAATAATGGAGGATTTGTTTCTGCTTGTACTTCTAATAGCGGAATGAATGATGGTGTTTGGTATATGGTAACAGGAGATGGATTTGATCACACTGTGGTGGTTTCACCAACGGGATGGGATCCTGAAATTGGCGTTTATAGTGGAACATGTGGTAACTTTACTTGTGTTGCTAGCGTAGATGTTGGAGGTTCTGGAAGCTCTGATACGGTAACTTTCCCAACTACATCTGGTACCGTGTATTATATTAATGTTGGACATTATAATGGATCGACAGATAACCCTGAAGGTCCGTTCAGTATTTCGGTTACAACATCAGCAACGTTAGGTACTTCTGATGTTACAAAAGTGAATAAAGGAATTAAAGTTTATCCAAATCCATTTGCTGATATTGTTAATATTTCTGATGTAAAAGATGTTAAATCGGTTTCTGTAGTAGATTTATCTGGGAAAATAGTGAAGAACTTTACTAAACCAGATTCGAAACTGAATTTATCAGGCTTAAGCTCAGGAATGTATTTATTGATTTTAGATATGAAAGATGGATCTAAACAAACAATAAAAGTAATTAAGAAGTAAATTTTTAATTAATAAGTATTAAGGCGATCAAAATTTTGATCGCCTTTTTTTGTGTTGTTATTTCAAGTTGTATTTGTTTTTTTTTTATTGATTTTAGTTTTAGATAGTGGTTTGTGTTGTATTTATATTGATGATTGATTCAAAAAAATATTTTATAAAATTGAAAAATATATGTCCTATTAATATTTAATATTCATAATTCTTTGTATTATGTTTTTAATATATTGTTTTGCTTGCTTTTGATAGATATAGTTTATTGTATTTGTTATATTTTGTTAAAAAAATATTAATATTTTTGTTTACACCTTAAAAATTTATTATATGAAAAAACTATTAATTTTTTGTATTGCGCTATTGTTTCCTTCAACGGGAATATATGCACAGGCTAATTGTGCAACCGCAATGCCCATTACAAGTATTCCTTTTTCGAGTGGTACACAAACAACCTGTGGAACAGGAAATGATTATGGTGCTGACACTTTTGTTGACAACTATGGAGGGGGAGAAGACTATGTTTATTCATTAAACATAACTAATGCTCCAGTAAATCTCAAATTTGCTTTAGGAGGTGCAGCTACTTGGAAAGTTGCCTCAGTTCATTCTGCTTGCCCTCCATTGATTGCCAATTCTATTGGTTCAGTTACAACTACGGGAAATTCTGGTTCAGGTATAATTAGTTTTCCAACTAATGGAACTTATTACGTTATTATTGATACTTGGCCATCTCCAAATTGTGGTGAGTTTACTTTGGATATTACAATTGCTCCACCTGCACCTAATTGTTCTACTTTAACAACTCCAAATAACGGGGCAACAGTTTCATCGGTTAATCCTACGATGACATGGACGGCTCCAACCACTGGAGTGGCTCCAACAGGATATAAAATTTATAGAGGAACAACAAACCCACCCACAAGTTTATTAACCACGGTAAATGCTCCAGTTACAACTTATGCAAATTCTAACTTACAATTTAATACCACGTATTATTGGTATGTTGTGCCTACTAATGCAGGAAGTGATGCATTAGGTTGCAACTCAACGGTATGGTCATTTACAACCCCTCCGCCACCGCCACCTCCTGCAAATGATGACTGTGATGGCGCTATTGCTTTAACTGTAAATCCAGATTTATCATGTGCTACTGTTACATCAGGAACTACGGTTTCTGCAACCGCTTCTAATGAAACGGCTCCATCATGTGGTAGTTCAGGGACGAATGATGATGTATGGTATAAATTTACGGCAACTAATACATCACATAAAATTAGTCTTACAAACATAACGGGTTCTACTACAGATATGGCAATGTCAATTTATAGTGGTAACTGTGGAAGTTTACAACAAATAAGCTGTCACGATCCTGAAAGTTTTGTTGCAACTGGATTAACGGTAGGGACTCAGTATTATATTAGAGTTTGGACTTGGTCTAGTACAGTAACTACCACTGCGAGTTTTAATATTTGTGTAGGTACTCCTCCTTCTCCTCCTGTAAATGATGATTGTAGTGGAGCTATTAATTTAACGATAAATCCTAATACATTATGTGCAACATCTGTATATGGTACTACTACAAGTGCAACCGCTTCTAATGAAACAGCCCCATCTTGTGGTGCTTCGGGAACAGATGACGATGTTTGGTATAAATTTACTGCAACAAATACTGAGCATGTTGTTAAGTTGTTAGGAACTAATTATGATATGGCTATGGCTGTTTATAGTGGAACTTGTGGTGGTCTTCAACAAATTTTATGCAGTGATCCTAATACTATGACCGTTACGGGTCTTACTGTAGGTACTGTATATTATGTTAGAGTATGGACTTATACTTCTACGTCAGGCGCTGAAGGTAATTTTAACATCTGTGTTTCAGAAAACGTGCCTCCATCTCCTCCTGTAAATGATGAGTGCTCTAATGCTGTGTCATTAACGGTAGGTGGTACTTTTGCGCAAAATCAGGTTACAGGAGATACTTCTGGATCAACGAATTCAACATCTCTAACTGCTGATTGTTTATATAACGCTACTGATATTGGTGGAAATGTTTGGTATAAAATTGTGGTTCCTGCTTCTGGGAATGTAACTGTTGAAACTGATGTTGCTCCAACATCATCAATGACAGATTCTGTTTTAACAATTTTTGATAGTTGTACAAGTACTACTTCAATTGCTTGTAATGATGATGACGGAAATGGTAATTTTTCTAAAACTGAATTAACGGGATTAACCCCTGGTTCAACCATTTATGCAAGTGTTGCTCGTTATTCATCTAGTGGAGGAGGAGATGATGGTACCTTCCTAATTTCAGCTTATGATTCATCTTTATTGGGTACTTCCGAAGTGACGACAAAAGAGAAATCAATTAAAGTTTACCCTAATCCATTTACTGATTATGTGAATGTTGCAGATTTTGAAAAAGTGAAGTCCATTTCTGTATTGGATATGTCTGGAAAATTGGTGAAAACTTTTGCTAAACCAGATTCTAAGTTAAATTTATCTAATCTTAATTCTGGAATGTATCTATTAATTTTAAACATGAAAGATAATTCTAAACAGACAATTAAGGTAATTAAGAGATAATTGATATTATTATAGATTATTTTTGAAACTATGGGGAATATTGTATGTATTCCCCATTTTTTTTGTTTAAATAAAATACAATTGTGTTTTTCTTTGGATTATTTTTAATATATTTCAAAACCAAAAAAATCAAAATTTATTTTATGAAAAGAGTTCTATTATCAATTTTATGTGTTGCAGGTTTGCAACTTATTTCTGCATAAACTTACTGTACTACAGCGTTTCCTGATGGTTGTGACGACGGCGATGTGATTGATTCATTTGAAATTCCAATGGCTAGTTTCTATCATAGTAATTCAGGTTGTTCTGCGAATTCCTATGAAGATAATTCCTCTACAGTTATTACTATGAGTAGAGGTTTAGGTAATGTATATACGGTTACACATGATTTTGGAAATCAGTATGTGAAAATTTGGGTGGATTTAAACAATGATGGAGTATTTACAGATGCGGCTCCTGAGTTATTATCTGAAGAGATAAGTCAGTATGATCCTAATACTTTTTCGCCTTTTACCACAGGAACTATTTTTTTACCAGCTACAACACCTTTAGGGAATTATAGATTAAGGGTTGCAACAAAGTATGATGAAAATCCAATACCTTGCAATGCAGATGGCTATGGAGAAGCTGAAGATTATACCTTGGCGGTTATTGAAACTCCAACGTGTCTCCCTCCTACAAACGTATCTTCAAATAATATTACGGCGAATGGGGCAAATGTCTCTTGGGCTGCTCCTACAAGTACTGTAGGTGTAAATTATGAATATATTCTTTCTACCAGTCCAGTACAACCTGCTGCTAATGCAACTCCAACAGGGAATGTATCTAATACAACATTATCGGTTCCATTGAGCAGTCTTTTAGATAATACGCACTATTATTTTTGGGTTCGTTCAGTTTGTTCAGCAACAGACAAAAGTGTTTGGTCTGCAAGACTAAATTTCACTACGCTTTGTGCGAATGTAGTACCTACTTATACTGAAAATTTTGATACTGGACTTTCTGTTTGTTGGTCTCTAGTTTCTGGTGGGTCTGCTTCTACACCGCCAACTGGTACAGACCAATTGTGGATGGAAGATAGTTTCCTTAACTCTGTAGGAGGCTCTCCTTCTATGAGAATTAATTTATATTACGAACAAAGAGCAGGATGGTTGAAAACAGTTCCCGTAAATCTTTTTGCTGGAAATTATCAAGTTAAATTTGATTATGGATTAACAGATTATGCTAATGAAGATCCTTCTGCTATGGGATAGGATGACCTTATACAGTTTTTAGTGTCTTCTGACGGTGGAACTACTTGGGATGTTTTAAAAGAGTGGACATTTGCTAATGCTCCATCTAATACTAATAATCAGTTTGTTTATGATTTGGCTTCATATACAGGTGATAATACTGTTTTTGCATTTTATGGAACCGATGGAACTACTGATGATATTGAAGATTATGATTTCTTTGTTGAGAATTTTGTGGTTGAGCCTAAAGCTATAATGAGTACAACGGAGGTTAATGTTAAGAAAAATCTTAATGTTTACCCTAATCCATTTACTGATTATGTAAATATTATGAACGGTGAAAAAGTGAAGTCTATTTCTGTAGTAGATGTTTCTGGTAAGTTGGTTAAAAGTTTTGCTAAACCAGAAGCTAGACTTAATATGTCTGATTTATCTTCAGGTATGTATATGGTTATTCTTCAAATGAATGATGGAACTAAACAAAGTATAAAAATTATTAAAAAATAACTTTTAAATATTAAAACGAAAGTGGCTCATGTAAATGAGTCTCTTTTTTTATTGTAACAATTTTTCTTAATAATGATTTTTTATAAGGAAGATTTTTTTTTTCTTTTCGGCGGCGAAGCCGCCGAAAAGAAAAAAAATAATGAATCTCTATTATCTATAACAATTGAAAAATATTTTCGATTTTTGAAGAGTACACGTCTTAGTAAATTTAAAAGCTGTTTATTTTCAAAAACTTAGCCAGACTTTGCATTAAAGATTAGTATTACAATTAAAAACTCCTTACACTGAATTTAGTTTTTCACCGCATTTTTTGCAATATCTTGCGTCGTCATCAATATCTTCGTTTCCACATCTATGGCAAACTTTTTCAAGATTTTGTCTTTTATTTCGCATTTCTGCAGTTACAATACCAGTAGGAACAGCAATGATGGAATAACCAGCAAGCATTAATATGGTAGCAAAAAATTTCCCCAAAGGAGTTATAGGAGAAACATCCCCGTATCCAACGGTAGTTACAGTTACCACTGCCCAATAAATACATTGTGGAATAGTTTCAAAGCCTTCTCTGCCGCCCTCCACCATAAACATTAAAGAGCCTACAATTACTGAAAATATAACCAGAAAAAGTAAGAAAATATAGATTTTTCTGGAACTGTTTTTTAATGCTCTTACAATGAAATAGCCATCATTCATGAAATCCATTAAGTTAAAAATTCTAAAAATTCTCAACATTCTTAGCATTCTGAAGATAAGGAAATACTTAGTTACAGGGAAGAATAAACTTAAATAAAATGGAACTAAAGAAAGAAAATCAATGATGCCAAAAAAACTAAAAATATACTTCTTTTTATTCCTTACAACGGAAACTCTTAAAATATATTCAATAGTAAAACCTATGGAAATTATCCATTCAAAAATTACAAATAAAAGATGGAATTTTTTATCATAAGCCGGAATGCTTTCTAACAGAATAATTAAGGTACTTAAGAAAATACAACCTAATAGAATGATATCAAATAATTTTCCTAGTTTAGTATCAGAACGGTAAATAATGTAATATAAATTTTTTTTCCAGGGAGTTCTTTCTGGAACAAGATTGTGTTCTTTTTCTAAATGTGGAAAATGCATCTTTAAATTTCCTTAAATATTAGTAATTTCGTAGCAAACATACAGAATAAAATGACAATACGAGAAGTAATTTTCGAAATCGAGAAAAACATACCTCTTCAACAAGCTGAAGATTTTGATAATGTGGGACTTTTATGTGGTTTTCCAGAAAGGGAAGTGACGGGGATTTTGGTTTGTCATGATGCTTTGGAAACGGTGGTTGAGGAAGCTTTGGATGCCAATTCAAATCTTATTGTGTGTTTTCATCCCATTATTTTTTCGGGCTTAAAATCTTTAACAGGGAAAAATTATGTTGAAAGAGCAGTCTTGAAAGCTATTGAGAATAAAATTGCCATTTATGCAATACATACTGCATTTGATAATGATTTAAATGGCGTGAATTATGGTATTTGCAATGCTTTGGGTTTAGAAAATTTAAAAATTCTGATGCCTAAAAAAAATAACCTATTGCAGCTCGCAATTTATGTTCCACAAGAATATTCCGAACAAGTAAAAGAAGCCATGTGGAAAGCTGGAGCGGGAAATATTGGTTTTTATGACGAATGCAGTTTTAGCCTTTCTGGGAAAGGAACTTTTAGACCTCTTGAAGGTTCAGATCCGTTTACTGGAGAACTCTATGTGAGAGAAAATGCAGATGAAGAAATGATTTCTGTAATTTTTGAATCTTACAAAAAAAATCAGGTGATTAGTGCGATGAAATCAGCTCATCCGTATGAAGAGGTAGCCTACCAAGTTATTAGTTTAGAAAATGAAAATCAAAACTCTGGTTTAGGAATGTTGGGTGAATTTAAGGAGGAAATAGAGGAGATGAATTTCTTGAAACTGGTTAAGGAAACATTCCATTTAGATATTATTAAACATTCCAATTTTACCGATAAAAAAATAAAAAAAGTAGGGGTTTTGGGAGGCTCTGGAGCTAGTGGAATTAAAGCGGCTTTATCTCAGAACTGCGATGCCTATCTTACAGGAGATTTAAAGTACCATGATTATTTTCTTGCTGAAAACAAGATGCTTTTATGTGACATTGGGCATTACGAATCTGAACAATTTGTTGTAGAGCAATTATTTGAAATATTGTCGCAAAAATTTAGTACATTTGCAGTCTTGAAATCGAACAAAAAAACAAACCCAGTAAATTATTTCTTATAGATATGGCTAAAAAAAATATTGAAATTTCAGTTGAAGAAAAGCTAAGAGCTCTGTACGATTTACAAATCATAGATTCTAGATTAGACGAAATTCGTAATACTAGAGGTGAGCTGCCTATTGAAGTTGAAGATTTGGAAATAGAAATTGAAGGTCTTGAAAAGAGAGCAGAAAAATATCACGCTGATATCAAAGAACAAAATGAGCAGATCAAAACGAAGAATGAAGTGATCAGCCATTCTAAAACTTTAATGGAGAAATATAAATCTCAGCAAGATAACGTAAGAAATAATAAAGAATTCGAAGCTTTGGCTAAAGAGATTGAATATCAAGATCTTGAAATTCAATTAGCTGAA
Source organism: Bacteroidota bacterium (assembly GCA_023399595.1). Classification (GTDB taxonomy): domain Bacteria; phylum Bacteroidota; class Bacteroidia; order Flavobacteriales; family Weeksellaceae; genus Chryseobacterium. Next base: position 37,235 of record JAEWOR010000030.1, read on the forward strand.
AAAAGAATTAAAGAATATGGTGCTAAAATTGAGCATAAAAACGAAACTCTAACTGAGCTTACAAAAAAAATAGAAGATCTTAAAAATCACCTTAAATTCAAAAAAGAAGAATTAGATGGTTTAATCTCTGAAACTCAAAAAGAAGAAGAATATCTTATAGGAAAATCTGAAGAGTTCGCTTCTAAAATTGATGACAGATTGTTGTCATCTTACACAAGAATCAGAACAAATTCTATTAACGGTTTAGCTGTTGTAGGTCTTGAAAGAGGTGCTCCAAAAGGATCTTTCTTTACAGTTCCTCCACAAAAACAAATGGAAATTGCTCAAAGAAAGAAAATTATTATCGATGAGCATTCAGGAAAAATTTTGGTGGATGATGAATTGGTAAATGAGGAAACCGAAAAAATGAAAGAAATCATTAAATTCTAGTGATAAATCTAAATACAAAATAAGCTGTTAAATTTTAACAGCTTATTTTTTTTTATATATATTCAAATTTTTTAAGGCTTGGTTATAATTTGGCTCACCACTTTCCCTTCTTTTATGGTCCAAATACTGGTGTAAGCAGCATCTCCTTCACCGTTTTTCATGTAGAAGAAAAGGGTTTTAGGATCTAGCTCATAAACGCCCATTTTATTTTCGAAATCTGTTGTAGGCTGAAACATATTTTTTACAGCTTCGCGAGGGAAAATAGAACCAATTTCCGCCATATTTATTCTTACAGACTTTAGTTGAGTCATTTTCTCTGGAAGATTTCCATTAATTCCCCAAGGAATATCTTTGTCTAACATGGTAATATTTCCCAAAGAATCTTTCTCCATTTTTCTGTAAGTAGGATCGTAGTTGGCGATGTCTACAGTTACCCTGTTTCTTTTATTAGAAGAGAGCTTAGAAGCTCTAGGATCTGTAAAAACAATAGAATTTCTTTGTTGGGTTGCTGTGTATTTTGGTAAATTATCCAAATAAACCACTCTCTCTTTATTTACAATTCCAATATTGTCTAAACCAATGTATCTTTCAAAAGGTTTAGCATTATCAGATTTGGTGATGTATTTCATTTCCATCCAACCTGGATTTTCTTTAGATTCGTCGCCAATAAGCAACAAATCGCCTTTTACCATCCTTTCTATTACTTTTTTATCAACAGTTCTGGCATTGGCATACACCATTTTTTTATCTACAACTGCATAGGGAAGAGTTTTCTGTGCATTAAAAGCTGCAGAAAATACCAATAAAAAACTTCCACCAATAAATCCTTTTATAATAGTTTGATTGAATTTCAACATGTTTAGAAATATAATTTCAAATATAGCAAAAAAAAGAATTCCTATTTTATTCTCATCATCGTTACCAAAGAGGTAGCAACATGACTTTCATAATCGCTATCATCGTTCCTCACGTAAATTTCTGTTCTTATGGTACTTATTTTGGAACCTCCTTTTATTACATAAGATTTTGAAAGAAGAAAATCACCTATTGCAGGTCTTAAATAATTCACTTTAAGTTCTACAGTTACCACATAACAATCTTCTTCGTAATGGCTTACTGCAGCGTATCCCGAAGAAATATCCACCAAAGAAGCCATCATTGCACCATTAAACATTCCTGCTTTTCTGGTCATATGTTCTTGTTTTGGAATTTGAATGGAGATAAAATCTGTTTCTACGTTTTCTAAAGTCGCATTGAAGAATTTCAGGGCTTCTGAACGCTGAAAACTATCTGTAATAAGTTTCTTTTTTTCTTCTGTCATTTTTTAATCAATATTATAATCCAAAAGTGGAACTGGTCTTTTGTTTTCATTAATAGCTACTAATGTAAAAGTGCCATTTATTGCTCTTTCTGACCCATCTCTGTACATAGATTCTACAAAAACATCAATAGAAACATCCAAACTTGTTCTTCCTACTCTCGAAACGGTTCCTACAATTTTAATGATGGTTCCGTGTGGAATAGGGTGTTGAAAGCTAATTTTATCACTAGAAACTGTAACAATTGGTTTTCTGCTAAATCTTGTCGCAGTAAGAAAGGCTACTTCATCCAGATAACTCATTACCGTTCCTCCAAACATGGTGTTGTGATGATTGGTATCTCCTGGGAAAACAGCTTTAAAAACCGTGGTCTGAGATTCTTGAATTCTTTTTTGTACAAATAAATCGTATTTGCTAATTTCTTGTTGGGTTTCTTCAGAATTGTTCATAATGTAAAGTTTGGCTTAAATGCGAAGCGTTAAAATTGAAATTCAAAAAAATGATCTGACTTAGATAAAATCTTTACAGTTGCGCAACAGTTCAGGATTTACACCTGATTCAATTTTTTTGAACCTTCAAAATTATAACTTTAATTTTAGTCTGTAAAGAAAAATCATGGAAAATAATGAGTTTTTAACTGAATACTTTTCATTAAATTTGTGATTATTGCTTATTGAATATTCATTAAAACACTATGCTCTTGAGAAAATATTTCACCTTTATCCCCGTTTTTTTATTGATGTTTTTTCTTGTTGATTGTAAAAAAGAAGTTTCTGTAAATAAAGAGACTCCTTCGGGAAATATTGCTAAAGAAGATTTACCAAGCATTGCAATGTCTTTTATTAATAATTACTATCCGGATATTCCCGTGAAAAAATATGAAGTGAAAGATGTTTTATCATTTGGAAAAACATTTGAGGTGGAACTGAAAAATGGTGTGGAGATAGATTTTGATGAAAAAGGAAACTGGAAAGAAATTAAAGACTCTTTGGGGGTAGATAAGAGTTTACTTCCAGAAAATGTGTTCATTTATGTAGAGAAAAACAATGCTGAAACGAAAGTTACCAAAATAGAAACGGATAAAAAAGAAATAAAAGTTGAGCTTTCTTCAGGGCTTGACTTGCTTTTTGATGCTGATGGAAATTTTATTAGATAAAAACTAAATTTTATAAATAAACTAATAACACCAAAACCCATTAACATGAAAAAACTAGTAACTTTTATGGTAATGTTACCATTTCTTTGCGCTGCGCAAACAAGTATTGTAAACTTGGTCTCGGATAATAATATAGAGTATTATACCAATGTTCAAAGCAGAACATTTAAGGAAGGGAAACCTGTTTTTATTGTTTTAAATATCCAAACTTCTAACCCAAATTTATCAATAATTGCGAAAAGAGAAGTTGAAGAATTGAAGAAAAACTTTGGATCAATTAAACCAGAAGTCCTTTTGGTAGAGCAATATACAATGTTTAACTTTGAGAATAAAGCCAAAACCAAAATGAAATTCAATAAAGTAAATGAAGATTATCAAATGGTTTTATTTTGGGATGGAAAAAATAAATCTGTACCTATACAACACAATAAAATTGTAAAAAGTTCTGAAGCTTTCTCGTCTAAATTAGGGAAAGAACAAGAATCTGCTTATGTGCAGGAATACCAAGATATTAAAAAGGAATTCGCCAATCATTTTAAAGAAGAGATAAATTCAAAATCCCAAGAAATATCAAATTTAGTAACAAAAGAATTTATTAAAAACCTCTTGTTAAAAGATGATCAATTTTCAGCATTATTTCCTATGGATTTTAATGGCTTAAAAAAACTAACGCTTACCTCTAATATTCCTGGTTATAAAAATCCGTATGCTGAACTTTGGTTGGATTCAAATGGATTACCTAATAAGCTTCTTATTCATACTAATGATAAAAATCCGTATAAAAGTGAATTTTATTTTTGTTATGATAAAGGTTTGCTAAAAGAAATAGAAATGAAAACAGATGAATCTGCAGATAAATTTAGAAAAATTAAAGAATATAAGTATAAAGGAGATAAAATGTACACTGTAGATAAATCTTCTGTAACGGAATATTACGCTAAAGATAATTTTTTATGTTCCAAAACAAGCTTTTTTAACGACGATTTATTTACGGAACATGTTTCTGAACTTAAATTGGAAGGAAGTGTTTTGAAATACCAAGATTTTAACCAAAAGAATAGTTATTTCTTGAAACTGAACAGTAAAACAGATTTTTTTCCTGCAACAGGTCAGCTTAGAAATGTGAAAATAAAATTGGATAGAATAGATGCCAATACTATAGAATTATTAGATGAACGTTTGTTTGCAAGGGAAATGGGAAGAGTACTCTACAAAACCAATAGAGATAAAAATTTGGAGTCCATTACTTTTCACGATTTAAAAACCCAAAAGGATTTGTCTTTGTTTTTTGCGTACGAAAAATGGGATCAGTCTCAACTTAAAAAAAGACTAAAACCTACGTCTAAATTTAATACACCTTCTTCCAAATGATTGTGATGTTCTGTGAAACCTTTTAGCTTAGAAGTTTTTCCTTTTATCACAAAATCTTGAATTTGTTTTCGGAAATTTTTTTCCCGAAATATAGAAATGAATTGGAAATAGTGTAAAAGAAGATTTATTACTGGAAAATATTAGGTTGTATAAAGATAAAAATTATCCTGACGCTAAAGTGATTAAAGTAGATATGGATAAAAATGATTTGAAAGTGGAGATCTTCAATAAAATAAATTTGCTTTTTGATGAAAATAGAAACTTTGTAAAGATTGATTAATTTTCAATTCCCTTTGAAAAAGGGAAAAGCAAAAAAATAGCTGATCCAAGCCAAAAGAAATATCCTACAAGAATAGCTTTGTAATACATAATTTCAAATAGTTGCAATTGAATAAAGTAATCTATCCCATACAAGAACATGGGGAGAATTCCCAACCAAGAAAGATAAATTCTCCATTTTTTTCTGTAAAATATCCAAGATAAAAAAATGAAAATATTCGAAAACCAACACAGGAAATCTACCCAACTTTCTCCATAAGTCATCCACCCACAAAATAGAAAAATAAAGCCATAACCTTCTATATTCCAAAAACTTTCGTTAGGTTTAATAAAAACGGGTAAAACTAAGCTTACACCATAGAACATTAAACTTAATTGAAGAAAAATATTTTTTTTCATTGATAAAAATGGAGTTTTCATTATTTATAGGATTAATTCAAAACGATCATTAAAGCTCAAACTGCCTTCTTCTATCATATTTGGATGTTCTGTGAAACCTTTTAGCTTAGAAGTTTTTCCTTTTATAACAAGATCTTGAATTTGTTTTTCGGAAAGTTTTTTACCGAAAATAATAAAGGGTATTTTAAATCCACAATCCTTAAAACTAGAACAGCCTATGGCTGTTTTTCCTTTTATAAGGTTGCTTTTTTTACATTTTGGACATGTAGTTTCTTCCCAAACAATGGCAGTAGACTTTTTGGGAGCACGTTCTTTTTTTACGGGCTCGGCTTTTTCTTGGTGCAACGCAATAATTTTCGGCTTTTCGTTGATGACTTTTTTCGTCAGTTCAGTCACCATTTGTATCAATTCATCCTTAAATTGATTGGCTTCGTATTCGCCTTTTTCAATTTTTCTAAGCTTAAATTCCCATTCACCCGTTAATTCTGGACTTTTTAAAAGTTCATCTTCAATGGTGTCAATGAGTTCAATTCCTGTGGATGTAGCGATGAGGTTTTTCTTTTTCTTTTCAATATATTTTCTTTTGAAAAGCGTTTCAATAATATTTGCACGAGTAGAAGGTCTTCCAATACCGTTGTTCTTCATCATTTCACGAAGTTCTTCGTCCTCCACTTGCTTTCCTGCTGTTTCCATAGCTCGGAGCAAAGTTGCCTCTGTGTAAGGTTTTGGCGGCGATGTTTTCCCTTGATGAATTAAAGGTGCGTGTTCGCCTTTTTCACCCACTATAAATTCTGGAATTTCTTGTTCTTCGTCTTTATCTTTCTTTTCAGTATCGTCTTTTTTATCTTTTACATAAACTTCTCTCCAACCTAATTCTAAAATTTGTTTTCCATTGGCTTTGAAAGGAATTGTTCCTACTTGTCCTTCCACCAAAGTATTGGAAATTTTACATTCTGGATAAAAAACGGCAATAAAACGCTTTGCAACCAAATCGTAAATCAGTTTTTCTTCCTTACTTAAATTAGAAGATGGCGGTATTTCTGTTGGAATAATCGCATGGTGATCCGTTACTTTAGAGTCATCAAAAACCGCTTTAGATTTAGGGATAGGTTTCTCTAATAAAGGAGCTATAAACTCTTTATAAAAGTGCATGGAAGCAAGTATTCCAGCAATTTTAGAATGCAAATTCTCAGAAAGGTAAGTGGTATCTACACGAGGATAAGTGGTGTGTTTTTTCTCGTATAAACTTTGAATATATTTTAAAGTGTTTTCTGCAGAAAAACCATATTTTTTATTGGCTTCCACCTGCAAAGCTGTCAAATCGAATAGACGAGGATTTTTTTCGCGACCTTCTTTAATTTCAAAAGAAATAATTTCAAAAAGATGTTGCTTGAGGTATTCTAAACCTTTTTCAGCTTTTTCTTTGGTTTTCAATCTATCTATCGCAGCATTAAAAACCACATCTCTGTATTTGGTTTTTAGTTCCCAATATTCTTCGGTGGTAAAAGCATCAATTTCCTTTTGACGCTGCACCAACATCGCTAAAGTAGGCGTTTGAACCCTTCCAATAGATAAAACTGCTTTATTACCTCCAAATTTTCTGGTAAAAAGTCGAGTTGCATTAATCCCCAAAAGCCAATCTCCAATGGCACGTGCATTTCCTGCTAGATATAGATTTTGATAATCTTCAGCAGGTTTTAAGTTGGCAAAACCATCTTTAATAGCCTCTTCTGTAAGGGAAGAAATCCATAAACGCTTCATGGGTTTTTTGCATTTCGCTTTCTGCAAAACCCAACGTTGGATGAGCTCTCCTTCTTGTCCAGCATCCCCACAATTAATCACTTCATCGCACTCTTCAACTAATTTTTCAATGGTTCTAAATTGTTTCTCAACGCCATTATTGTCAATGAGTTTAATACCAAAATTTTGTGGAATAATAGGGAGTAAAATAAGGTCCCAAGATTTATAATGTGGACTGTAATCTTGAGGTTCTTTAAGGGTGCAAAGGTGCCCAAAAGTCCAAGTTACGCAATAGCCATTGCCTTCAAAATAGCCTTGTTTAGGCATATCTGCGCCGAGAACTTTAGCAATATCTCTGGCAACACTTGGTTTTTCGGCAATACATAGTTTCATTTGTGCAGCTTCATTTTTTAAGCGAACAGCAAATTTCCGTAATATTTTTTTAATACAAAAACTTAATTAAGAATGAAGCGATTTAATCTGTTTTTAATTTTAGAATCAAGAACCAAGAATCAAGAATCAAGAAGCAAGAAGCAAGAACCAAGAACTAAGAATCAAGAATCAAGAATCAAGAACCAAGAACTAAGAATAAAGAATCAAGAACCAAGAACCAAGAACCAAGAATCAAGAATCAAGAAGCAAGAACCAAGAAACAAGACCCAAGAAGCAAGAAACAAGAATTGATAATCTAGGATTAAAAAAGAAAAAAAGCCTATTTTTGGAGAATGAATAAGAAAAATAGGAATGGTTTTCAACGCTTTTTTAGGAAGGCGGATCATTATTTTCACAGCACCATTGGTTTGCTGAAATTATTCATGTCGGACAGGCAGTTTTTGTATTTGTCTTGCGTTTTGGTGGGTATTTCATCTGCTTTGGCGGTAACGGTTCTTAAAACATTTGCTCACAGTGTTTTTCAGTTCACTGTATATGTAAATGGACTTTTAAAATTACCTTATATTAATTCAGTTTTGCCTGTTATTGGGATTTTGTTGACTGTATTTGTGGTTAAAAAGTTCTTGGATGGAAGCATTGAAAAAGGAACGGCGCAAATTATGATTGCAGTAGCCAAACGCTCTGGTTTTATGCCAAGAAAACAAATGTATGCCCAAATTATTACCAGTTCACTTACGGTTGGTATGGGTGGATCTGCGGGATTAGAATCGCCAATTACAATTACAGGAGCCGCTTTTGGATCCAATTACGCACAAAGATTCCGATTAAATTATAAAGAAAGGACTTTACTTTTAGCTTGTGGAGTAGCTGCAGGGATTGCAACGGCTTTCAATGCGCCTATTGCAGGGGTTTTGTTTGCAATAGAAGTAATTTTGGCGGACTTGAGTATTACAGCATTTATTCCCATCATGATTTCTTCTGCAACGGGGGCTATTATGGCAAACCTTACTTTGAAAGGTGGAATTTTATTAGCGTTTAAAAAACATTTGGATTTTGATTATCATAATACCATTTACTATGTTATTTTAGGAGTAATAGCAGGTTTTATATCGATTTTTCATGCTAAATTATTTAGAAAAGTGGAACATTCAATAGGTGCTTATGGTAAAAATATTTACAAAAGAGCATTGGTTGGAGCCGGACTTTTGGGATTATTAATCTTCCTTTTTCCTGCATTATTTGGTGAAGGCTATGAAACAATAGGCTTTTTAGCTAATAATAATGCAAAAGATATTTTAACCAATTCTGTTTTTCAAACGTTGAAAGGGAATGAATGGATGGTTTTGATTTTTGTTTTTTTTACAATGATGATGAAATCCATTGCAACAGGTCTTACTTTGGGAAGTGGTGGAAATGGTGGGAACTTTGCACCTTCGCTTTTTGTGGGATCTTATTTGGGATATGTTTTCTCTAAACTGGTTTCTTTATTAGGAATTAAAAATTTACCAATAGAAAATTTCACAGTCGTGGGAATGGCAGCGGTTTTAAGTGGGTTGTTTCATGCACCTTTAACTGCTATTTTTCTTATTGCTGAATTAACGGGAGGTTATGGCTTAATTGTTCCGCTAATGTTGGTTTCATCTATTAGTTTTGCTATTGCAAAAAGATATGGTAAATATTCAATGGATATTTATGCTATTGCAGATAAGGGAATTGTTTTTACAGAGGATAAAGATCAAAATATTCTCAATAGGATAGAGGTAAGTCTTATTTATAATAGTGTTATAAAAACGGTTTCTCCTAATTCTTCATTGGATGAGGTGAGAGCGATTATAAAAACGACATCTCAGGATTTTGTCCCTGTAATCAATGAACGTAGGGTGGTGAACGGAGTCATTCGTTTGGATAACTTACGGAAAATAATGTTCGAAAATCATTTTATACACTCAGGTGTTGAAGAATATATAACTTCAGTTCCTTCAGTTTCTAAAGACGAAAACGCTGGGAATATTTTAGATTTAATGGAGAAAAATAAAACAGATTATGTTTTTATAGAAAAGAATGGGAAATTTGATGGTTATATTACTAAAACCATGATTTTGGAAGTGTATAGACAAAAACTTAAAAATTTAAGAATTGATTAAACATAAACTTAGTATTGGTGGTTAATAGGAAATGTTTGTAGGCTGATAAAACTCAAATTCTCATTATTGAATTCTCAAAAAAAAAATGTAAATTCGCATAAATTAAAAATTCAATGAACTACGATATTATTGTTATTGGAAGCGGACCAGGTGGTTACGTAACGGCTATCAGAGCCTCTCAATTAGGTTTTAAAACAGCCATTATAGAGAAAGAAAACTTAGGTGGTATTTGCTTGAACTGGGGATGTATTCCAACAAAAGCATTATTAAAATCTGCACAAGTTTTCAACTATATCAATCATGCTGAGGAATATGGATTAAACAAAGTGGAAGCTAGTTTTGAGTTTCCAAATGTTATCCAAAGAAGCCGTGGTGTTGCTTCTAAAATGAGCAAAGGTATCGAATTCTTGATGAAAAAGAACAAGATTGATGTTATCTTGGGTACTGCTAAAGTTTTGAAAGATAAAAAAGTAGCGGTTACCGATAAAGATGGTAAAACAACAGAATATTCTGGAAGTCATATTATTTTGGCTACAGGAGCACGTTCTAGAGAATTGCCAAACCTTCCACAAGATGGTAAAAAAGTAATTGGATACAGACAAGCTTTAAGCATGCCTGAACAACCAAAATCTATGATTGTAGTTGGTTCTGGTGCTATTGGAGTTGAGTTTGCAGATTTCTATAATACAATGGGAACTAAAGTAACCATCGTAGAATTTATGCCAAATATTGTTCCTGTAGAGGATGAAGAAATTTCTAAACACTTAGAAAAATCTTTGAAGAAATCTGGAATTGAAATTATGACCAACGCTTCTGTGGAGTCTGTGGATACAAGCGGAGAAGGTGTAAAAGCAAATGTAAAAACAGCTAAAGGAAATATTACTTTAGAAGCGGATGTTCTTCTTTCTGCGGTTGGTATTGCTGCCAATATTGAGAATATTGGTCTTGAGGAAGTAGGAATTCAAACAGATAAAGGAAGAGTTTTGGTGAACGAATGGTATGAAACTTCTGTTCCAGGATATTACGCTATTGGAGATATTATCCCAACTCAAGCTTTGGCTCACGTTGCTTCTGCAGAAGGAATTACTTGTGTAGAAAAAATAAAAGGAGCTCATACAGATAAAATAGACTATGGAAATATTCCTGGTTGTACGTATTGCCACCCAGAAATTGCTTCTGTGGGTCTTACCGAAAAGCAAGCTAAAGAAAAAGGTTACGAAATAAAAGTTGGTAAATTTCCTCTTTCTGCAAGTGGAAAAGCTACTGCAAATGGAAATACTGACGGTTTCATTAAAGTAATTTTTGATGCTAAATATGGTGAATGGTTAGGTTGCCACATGATTGGTGAAGGTGTAACTGATATGGTTGCTGAAGCTGTGGTTGCTAGAAAACTAGAAACTACAGGTTATGAAATTATTAAATCTATCCACCCACATCCAACGGTTTCTGAAGCTATTATGGAAGCTGTAGCGGCTGCTTACGGTGAAGTGATTCATATTTAAGATTATCATTTGATACATAAAAAAACTGTTTCCAAAAAAGGAAGCAGTTTTTTATTTTTTAGAAAATTTTTTATAAAGAAAGTTCCGTCAGCATCGGACAATGATCCGAATGTACAGCCTCTTTTAAAATAACCGCTCTGGAAAGCTTTTCTCTAAGCGAATAGGTCGCGAAATTATAATCTAACCGCCAACCTTTATTTTTTGTTCTAGAGTTTTGTCGATAACTCCACCAAGTATAATTGTCGGGTTGATCATTAAAAAATCTGAAGGTATCTATCAGTTCGCATTCGTTCATAAAATTGGTCATCCATTCACATTCCATAGGAAGGAAACCGGAAACATTTTTTAAACGAACAGGATCGTGAATATCTATTGCTTCATGACAAATATTAAAATCGCCACAAATCAATAAATGAGGAATGGTCTTTTTAAGTTCCTTAATATATTTCAAGAAATCATAACAAAATTGCATTTTAAACTCTAATCTTTCAATATTAGAAGCCGAAGGAACATACACGGAAATCACAGAATATTCTTCGAAATCAGCTCTTATTACACGTCCTTCATTGTCGTAACTTTCTATTCCGCAGCCGTAAATAACGTTTTTGGGTTGCTTTTTTGATGCTATTCCAACGCCGCTGTAACCTTTTCGCAACGCTGAATGCCAATAACTGTGATAGCCAGCTTTTTCAAGACTTTCAATATCTATTTGGTCGTTTCCAGCTTTACTTTCCTGAATGCAGATAATATCCGGATCGGCAATTTGTAGCCAACCCAAAAAATCTTTTGTAAAAGCAGCTCTAATGCCGTTGACGTTGTATGTAATAAGTTTCATGAATGTTTTTTTTGAATAAGAAGTTTGCAATATTAGTGCTCTTATTTTTCTAAACCAAGTTCTCTAATAGAAATTTCGCGCATTTCTACTTTTCTTATTTTTCCAGAGAGGGTCATTGGGAATTCTTCTACAAACTTCCAATATTTTGGAATTTTATAATGAGCAATTCGTTCTTTACAAAATGCCAATAATTCTTCCTCCGTAATAGTGAAACCTTCGCGCACTTTTATCCAAGCCATTACTTCTTCACCGAATTTTTCACTTGGAATTCCGATAACTTGAGCATCTAAAATATTAGGATATTGATAGAGGAAATCTTCAATTTCTTTGGGTGAAATATTTTCGCCACCTCTAATAATCAAATCTTTTATTCTTCCCGAGATGGATATATAGCCTTCTTCATCCATTGTCGCAAGATCTCCCGTATGCATCCATCTTTGTTCATCCATAACTTGTTGTGTGGCTTCCTGGTTATTCCAATATTTTAGCATTACAGAATATCCTCTTGTGCAAAGTTCACCATGTTCACCACGTTTTACAATTTCTCCGTTTTCGGGGTTTACAATTTTTATTTCCAAATGATCTTGAACCGTTCCTACAGAATTAATTTGTTTCTCGAAAGGAGTTCCTATTTTGGTTTGTGTAGAAACGGGCGAAGTTTCCGTCATTCCGTAACAAATAGATACTTCCTTCATATTCATTAAATTTTCCACTTTTCGCATTACTTCAGGTGGACAAACGGAACCTGCCATAACTCCTGTTCTTAAAGATTTTAAATTAAATTCTCTAAAATTAAGTTCATTAAGCATGGCGATAAACATGGTAGGAACTCCATAGAGCGAAGTGCACTGTTCTTTTTCTACCGTTTCTAAGGTTTTTAGAGCTTCAAAACTATCATTAGGAATTACGATTGTGGCGCCATGAGTGGTACAAGCTAAATTCCCAATCACCATTCCAAAGCAGTGAAAAAAAGGAACGGGAATACAAACTCTGTCTTTTTCTGTATAATTCAGTCGGTTACCTATAAAATAACCATTGTTCAAAATATTGTGATGAGAGAGAGTAACTCCTTTCGGAAAACCTGTTGTTCCTGATGTGTATTGAATATTCACGGGATCGTCAAACTGAACTTTTTCTTCCCATTTTTCTAATTCCTGATCAGAAATAGTATTTGCTCCTTCTAAAAAATGATCCCAAGTTTCATCCCAATAAATATCTTTTTCTAAACTGGTGGTAAACTCATAAGCATCGTTTATCATTTTTTTATAATTACTGGATTTAAACGATAATGCCGAAAATATAAAGGTGATTTCTGATTGATTAAGAACGAAAATTAACTCACTGGTTCTGTATGCTGGATTGATATTGACTAAAATTAGTCCAATTTTTGCGGTGGCGTATTGTAATAACACCCATTGGTAGCAGTTGGGTGACCAAATTCCAATTCTGTCTCCTTGTTTTGCTCCTAAATGGATAAGCGCTTTGGCAACTTGATTTACTTGCTCGTGAAATTCTTTATAGGTTGCTCTGTAGTTTTGATGCGAAGAAATTAAAGCGTCATTCTGTGGAAATTTAGAGGAAATATCTTTAAGATTTTCACCTATGGTTTGTCCTAACAAAGGAATATCTGAAGCTCCGTGAACGTATGATAAATGAGAAGTCATAGAAAATTGAATTTAAATAAACATGAATACAGCCATCTTAAAGTAGACGACTGTATAAAATTAATGATATTTTTTAGCTAATGCTTAAGTTTTGAGATAAATTAAGATTTACTTTTAAGGTTGATTTCGTATAAATCTGTTCTTCTGTCATTAAGAATTTGGACTGAACCGTTATAATGCAATTCTTTCAATAAATTCAAATCAACATCTACAATAAGCGTCATTTCTGTATTTGGCGTAGCTTCTCCTTTAATTGCATTTGAAGGAAACGCAAAATCTGAAGGAGTAAATACGGCAGCTTGACCAAATTGAATATCCATATTGCTTACCCCTGGAAGGTTTCCTACACAACCTGCAATGGCCACATAACATTCATTTTCTATGGCTCTGGCAGCTGCACAAGTTCGAACTCTTGTATAAGCATTTTGAGTGTCTGTTAAATAAGGAACTAAAAGAATTTTCATACCCTGATCGGATAAAATTCGAGGCAATTCTGGGAATTCTACATCGTAGCAGATTAAAATTCCTACTTTTCCGCAATCGGTATCGAAAACTTTAACTTCGTTTCCGCCTTGCATTCCGTAGTGTTTTTTTTCGTTCGGTGTGATATGTATTTTCCTGTATTCATCGCGTTTTCCGTCTCTATGAAGCAAGTAACTTGTGTTGTACATATTGCCATTTTCCACAATAGGCATACTTCCCGCAACAATGTTCACGTTGTAACTTACGGCATATTCAGCAATTTTATCTAGAATTTGTTCCGTTATTTTAGAAAGCTCCTGCATGGCTTCTCTTTCGTGTAAATGATTGAAAGCCGCTAGGAGAGGAGTGTTGAACAGTTCTGGGAACACACAGAAATCAGATTCATAATCGCTGATAACATCTACGAAAAATTCTACTTGTTGAAAAAATGCATCAATATCCTTAAACTGTCGCATTTGCCATTGTACAAGACCTAAACGTATAACGCTGTCTTGCATTGTATTTTTCTTGTGGGTGTAATAAATGTTATTCCATTGCAATAAAACTGCGTATTCTTCAGATTCTACATCACCTTTCAAATATCCTTTTAAAATTTTTATAGGTGAAAAGTTATTGGAAAGCTGAAATGATAAAACGGGATCGTAGATTTCTTTTTTTCTAACCTTTTGAATGTATTGTCTTGGAGATAATTTGTCAGAATGTAAATGATAATTAGGAATTCGTCCACCAACGATGATGGATTTAAGATTTTTAATTTCGCAAAGTTCCTTTCTGGCATCATACAATCTTCTTCCTAAACGTAAAGAACGGTATTCTGGGTGCACAAAAACTTCAATTCCATAGAGAACATTCCCTATATTAGAATGGGTGTTGAAGGTTTCTTGACCTGTAATTTCATCATAGGTATGTTGATCTCCATACAATTCATATTGTACAATTATGGAAAGTGCAGCAGCTGCTAATTTTCCATCAACAATAATACACAATTGACCTTCTGGGAAGATAGAAGTAAGTTTTTGAATATTCCTTTTTGCCCAAGTATTATCTTCAATATCTGGGTAGGCTTCCTGCATAGATTCTACGAGTTCATCATAATCGTCTAATGATAGTTTTCTGATTTCTACTTGCATATAAAAAGTGTTTTTTTTTGTTAAAAAAAATGATAATCTCTTCATTAGAAACTATCATGCAAAATTAAGTTAGTTTAGGAGAAAAATTATTTTTTAATATGTAAATTTTCATAAATATTATGGATAAGACCATCCGCAACAGAAATTTTGGGAACGAAAATTTTATCAATTTTCCCCCAAGTGAGAACATTATTAAAGATTTTTAGGGCAGGTTCCAAAACGTCTGCGCGGTCTTCTCTAATATTAAATGCAGACATTCTTTCTTCAACACTCAAAAGAGAGATTTCTTTTTGAAATTTCTTCAAATAGGCATGAGACATGGGTTTTCCGTCTTTGGTTTTGCTTAAAGAGAATAATTTATTGATGTTTCCACCCGAGCCAATGGCAACAATATCTTTTTTAGAATGAATGTTTTTGATGATTTCCTGCTTCATATCTAGCCACATTTCCTCAGTCACCAAATTATTAAGAAGTCGGATGGTTCCTATGTTGAAAGATTTCTCGAATTTTTTCTTTTCGTTTTCGTAGAAAGTAAGTTCTGTGGAACCTCCACCCACATCAATATACAAATAGGAATTGTTTTTATCTAAATTACGCTCGATATGGTTTTCATAGACTAAATTGGCTTCCTCATCACCAGAAATAATCTCGATTTGTATGTCCGAAATCTTTTTTACTTCATTTATAATTTGTCGTCCGTTTTTGGCGTCGCGCATGGCACTTGTAGCACAAGCTCTGTAATGTTCAACTTTATAAATTTTCATAAGGTCGCTAAATACCTTCATGGAATCGAGGATCATTTTGGTACGTTCCTCACCAATTTCACCTTTCGTAAAAACATCCATTCCTAAACGCAATGGAATTCTCAAAAGGTTAAGTTTTACAAACTCAGGATTTCCAGATTGGGTATTCTTGACTTCATTTATTAATAATCTAGCGGCATTACTACCTATGTCTATTGCAGCGATAATCATTTATTGTTCTTTGGTTTTGCTTTTTAAATATTTATATGTTTCTATCTGGGAGCGAATTTCGTGTTTTTTATCTTGTTTTACATATTCGTTTCTGAGATTTTTATCCAAAATTCTTGCTTTTACATTGTCGCTCAACTGAATTTCTAAAATATCTTTAAGTTCTTTTTTTAAGGATTTATCTGTTACTTTAATGGCAGCTTCTATTCTATAATCTAGGTTTCTAGTCATCCAGTCTGCGGATGATATATAGATGTCCTCGCTTCCTTTATTGTAGAAATACATCACTCTTGCGTGTTCCAAATATTCATCAACAATACTTATGGCTTCAATTTTTTTCTTAAAACTTTTTTGGTTCACGGCGCAATAAATTCCTCTTACAATAAGTTTTATGGTAACGCCAGAATTTGCAGCATCGTAAAGTTTTTTAATAAGATCTCTGTCACTTAAAGAGTTTACTTTAATAATCACTTCTGCTTTTCGTCCAGCTTTTGCTTCTTCCATTTCTCTATCAATATGATGAATTATTTTTTCACGCATGTAGTGGGGACAAACTAGAAGTTTTTTACAATTTTTTAGCTGTGGAACAGGATCTTCCTTAGGTTTTCTTATGGCATTGAATATTTTATTAATATCTGCCATCACGTTTCTGTCTGAAGTCATTACCAAATGATCTCCGTATACTTTGGCTGTTTTTTCATTAAAATTTCCTGTGCTCACAAAACCGTATTGAAGGGTTTTATTATGAACTCTTTTTTTAATAATGCATAGTTTTGCATGTATTTTTTTATGAGGAATTCCCTCTAAAACTTTTACGCCTTCTGGTTCCAATATTTCCTTCCAAAGCAGGTTGCTTTCTTCATCAAATCGAGCTCTTAATTCTAACATTACCGTTACTTCTTTTCCGTTTCTTGCAGCGTTAATAAGAGCATTAATGATTTTTGAACTACTCGCTAAACGATAAGCTGTTATTTGTATGGTTTTCACATCTGGATCCATGGCAGCTTCTCTTAACAAGTCTATAACGGGGGTGTAAGTATGATAAGGAAAGGTGAGGAGAACGTCTTTTTTCATAATAACATTAGTAACTCTTTCTCCATTTTGAAAGGCAGGATGTGTAAAAGAAGTTCTTTCTATTGGTTTTTTATAACCTTCAAAAACATCTGGAAAATCCATAAAGTGTCTGAAATTATGAATTTTTCCACCAGGAATAATGCTGTCTCTTTTGGAGAGGTTTAATTTTTTTATGAGAAATTCCAGCAATCCTTTATCCATGTCTTTATCGAAAACAAAACGTGTTGGCTTACCTTTTCTACGGCTTTTGATACCTTTTTCTATTTTTTCTGCTAAATTGGTTCGGATGTCATTATCCAAATCAAATTCGGCATCTTTGGTTACTTTAAAAGCATTAGCGAAGAAATTATCATAATCAAAATAGGAAAAAATGTGAGGAAGCATAAAAGTGATTACATCTTCCAAAAGCATTACATCGATTTTATTTTTATCTTCAGTAGGAAGTAAAATAAATCTACCAATAAAACGTGAAGGAACCTCAATAATTGCGTAATTGCTGCCATATTTCCAATCGTTTTTTCGCATGGCAATTCCTAAATACAAACTTTTATCTCTTAAATAGGGCATTGGTTTGTTTTCGTGGAGAAGAATAGGGATGACATTGGATTCTACTACATTATCGAAATAATTTTTCACAAATTCTTTTTGATTTTCCGTAAGGTTTTTAGGAATTTTTATAAAAACGTTTTGTTCCGCCATTTCTAGCTGTATCTTCTTCCATGTTTTATCAAAATCATGTTGCTGATTAATGACAATATCATTTATTTTAGCTAAAATTTTCGCAGGGGGCTGAAAAAAAGATTCAGACAATAATTTGTCTTTAAATTCTGTAGCTCTTTTAAGCCCAGCTACTCGAACTCTGAAAAACTCATCTAAATTATTAGAGAAAATTCCTAAAAAACGTATTCTTAAGGGAAGAGGAACACTTTTGTCCATCGCCTCTTGTAAAACTCTTTCATTAAATGCTAACCATGTAATATCTCTAGGATTGAATATTTGCGCCATTAC
Organism: Bacteroidota bacterium; assembly: GCA_023399595.1. GTDB lineage: Bacteria > Bacteroidota > Bacteroidia > Flavobacteriales > Weeksellaceae > Chryseobacterium. The sequence goes on from JAEWOR010000030.1 coordinate 55,132, forward strand.
GTCTTTTTCGTTTTCTCAAAAATAATAAATAAACTGCGGCTTTCAATATTAATTTTTTTAAAATTAGTGTTGAATTTATGTAGATATATATAGTAAAATCATAAAAATAACATACTTTTGCAGTGAAAATTTTAAAAAATTATAAAAGTTATTAACAATGAAAAAACTGATATTTTTACTTTCTTTAGGTATGTTAGGTTTGACTTCTGCTCAAACAGGACCAACAATTCGTTGCAACTACGATGAAAAATGGAAAGAATTTACTACTCAGCATCCTGAAGCAAAAGTAAAACACGAGCAAATGTTGGAGCATAATAAAAATCCTAATAACATTTCGCCTTTAGTTAAGAAAGCAGTTGTAACTATTCCTGTTGTGGTGCATGTATTGTATAAAAATCCATCTCAAAATATTACTGATGCGCAAATACAATCGCAATTAAGAATTCTAAATGAAGATTTTAGAAAATTAAATGCAGATTTTAACTCTGTTGTTCCTGCTGCATTTAAACCTTTTGCTGCAGATATGGAAATTGCATTTTGTTTAGCTACTAAAGATCCATCTGGTGCAACTACAACTGGAGTGGTAAGAAAATCTGTTGCGTCTAATTTTAATTTTGATAATAATTATTTTAATTCAGCACAAGGAGGGGATAATGCTTGGGACACTACTAAATATCTAAATATTTGGGTAGGTGCATTTACAAATCAGGATCTTTTAGGATGGGCTTATCCTCCAGCTGCTGCGGGATATGGAAATGATGGTTTATGTATTACTCTTTATGCATTTGGAGATACTGGTACAGTTTTCAATACTCCTTTTGGGCCAAATTGGCCTTACACGAAGGGAAGAACAGGTACGCATGAAATTGGTCATTATTTTGGATTGAATCATATTTGGGGGAGTTCTAATAATGCAACAGTTTGTGGAACAGCTGCTAATAATGATGGAGCTGCAGATACTCCTGCTACAAATAAGCCTTATTTTGGTGTTCCTATTTATCCAAATAATCTTAATACATGTACAACTACACCGAATGGAGCTATGTTTATGAATTATATGGATTATTGTGATGATGTTACATTGGCCATGTTTACTGCTGATCAAAAAACAATTGCTCAAAATGCCCTTTCTAATCAAAGAGCTGGATTATTAAATTCTAATGCATGTTCTCTTTTATCTGTTGACGATGTGGAGAAAAGAGGAGCAATTAATATTTTTCCAAGTATTGCTACAGATTTTGTTTCTATAGCTTCTCCTGTTCAAAAGATTAATGAGGTGGAAATATTTAGTGCTGATGGACGTTTGGTGAAAAGAGTGAATATTAAAAATGAAACGGATAAAATTGATATATCTTCATTCTCTTCAGGAACTTATTACGTTAGGGTTTATGACAAAAGCGAATTTATAAAGTCATTAAAATTTATTAAAAAATAATTTTGTGACATGAAAATAATAACCTCTCATTTTTGAGAGGTTTTTTTGTGTCAATTTGTCACTCATCTAGTCTTGGTATATAAATTGAGATTTAGCAGGGAAATAACAATAATTTAAAATTTAAAAAATAAAAATATGAGCAAAATAATCGGAATTGACTTAGGAACAACCAACTCTTGCGTTTCAGTAATGGAAGGAAAAGATCCTGTAGTTATCCCTAACGCAGAAGGGAAAAGAACAACTCCATCTATCGTAGCTTTTACAGAAGATGGTGAAAGAAAAGTTGGTGATCCTGCAAAAAGACAAGCAGTAACCAACCCTACAAAAACAGTTTACTCCATCAAAAGATTTATCGGAACGCACTTTAAAGATGACGCTTCGGAAATCACTAGAGTACCTTATAAAGTAGTATCTGGACCAAATGATACTGTAAAAGTAAAAATCGACGATAGAGAATACACGCCGCAAGAAATTTCTGCAATGATTCTTCAGAAAATGAAGAAAACTGCTGAGGATTATTTGGGTCAAGAAGTAACCAGAGCGGTAATTACAGTTCCTGCATACTTCAACGATGCACAAAGACAAGCGACGAAAGAAGCTGGAGAAATTGCAGGTCTTAAAGTAGAAAGAATTATCAACGAACCTACAGCTGCAGCGCTAGCTTATGGTCTTGATAAAGCACATAAAGATCAAAAAATCGCAGTGTATGACCTTGGTGGTGGTACTTTCGATATCTCAATCCTAGATTTAGGAGATGGTGTTTTCGAAGTATTATCAACAAACGGTGACACACACTTAGGTGGTGATGATTTTGATGACGTAATCATCAATTGGTTAGCAGACGAGTTCAAAACTGAAGAAGGTGTTGATTTAAAAGCGGATCCAATCGCACTACAAAGACTAAAAGAAGCTGCGGAAAAAGCAAAAATCGAATTATCTGCGACTTCACAAACAGAAATCAACTTACCTTATATTACAGCAACAGCAACAGGACCAAAACACTTGGTGAAAACCTTAACAAAAGCGAAGTTCGAGCAATTAGCTGCTGATTTGGTAAGAAGATCTATGGAGCCTTGTAAAAAAGCGTTATCTGATGCAGGTCTTTCTGCCTCTGATATCGATGAGGTTATCTTGGTGGGTGGTTCTACACGTATCCCAATCATCCAAGAAGAAGTTGAGAAATTCTTCGGTAAAAAGCCTTCAAAAGGGGTGAATCCGGACGAAGTGGTAGCTATTGGTGCTGCGATCCAAGGTGGAGTTTTAACAGGTGATGTTAAAGATGTATTGTTATTAGACGTAACGCCACTTTCTTTAGGTATCGAAACCATGGGTTCTGTATTCACAAAATTAATTGATGCGAATACTACCATCCCAACTAAAAAATCTGAAGTTTTCTCTACAGCGTCTGACAATCAGCCTGCAGTAAGCATCAGAGTAGGACAAGGTGAAAGACCAATGTTCAACGATAACAAAGAAATCGGTAAATTCGATCTTACAGATATTCCACCAGCACCAAGAGGCGTTCCTCAAATTGAAGTAACTTTCGATATCGATGCAAACGGTATTTTGAGTGTTTCTGCAAAAGATAAAGGAACAGGAAAAGAACAATCTATCAAAATTCAAGCATCTTCTGGACTTTCTGAAGACGAAATCGAAAGAATGAAGCGTGAAGCTGAAGAAAATGCTTCTGCCGATGCTAAGAAAAAAGAAGAAGTTGAAGTTTTCAACAAAGCAGATGGATTGATTTTCCAAACTGAAAAACAATTGAAAGAATTTGGAGATAAACTTTCCGCGGACAAAAAAGCAGCAGTAGAATCTGCAGCAGCTGAATTGAAAACAGCTTTTGATGCTAAAGATTTAGAAGCTACAAAAACAAAAACTGAAGCTTTAGATGCTGCATGGATGGCTGCTTCAGAAGAAATGTACGCTCAAGGTCAACAAGCTGATCCAAACGCTGGACAACAACAAAATCATGCAAACACTGGTGCAGATGATGTACAAGATGCAGACTTTGAAGAAGTCAAGTAAGTACTGATTATAAACGATCAATAAAAATAGATAAATCGCTGTAAATATAACATTTACAGCGATTTTTTTATTTTTACAATTTTTGATTTTAATTGTTTTTTATCGTTTTTTAGTATATTTTTGTATCATATTTGTACCGAGCGTTATTTGGATATAATGTGCGTCTTATGCGCCTTATTTTATTTTGGAAGTATAAAAACAGACAATGTACCCGATGTTATTTTAGAATGGGATTTAGTAAATTGAAAATACCAAGAGTTTGCGAGCATTGCTCTAAACCATTTGAAGCAAAGACAGTTATAACTCGTTTTTGCAGTATTTCTTGTGCTAATAAAGCTGGAAAAGAGCGCAAAAAATTGGAGAAAGAACAAAAAGAGAAGAAAACACTCTTAAATAAGTATTCTAATAAAATTGCTGAAGTTCAAACGAGAGAATTTATTTCTGTGGCTGAAGCTAAAGTAATGTTCGGAATTTCAAAAGATACATTACACAGATTGATAAAAAGAGGAATGATAACCAGTGTTAATTTGGGTGTTAGATTGACCCGAGTTAAGCGGTTAGATTTGGAAACCTTATTTACTTCCGTAGAAATTCCTTCAAAAAAGGAAGAAAAACCAAAGCCTAATTTTGAAGTTGGTAACTGCTATACAATTACTGAAATCAGTGACAAGTTCAATGCAGATCCAAGTACCGTCTATAACATTATAAAAAGAAACAAAATTCCGACAAAAAAGGTAGGTAGTTTTGTTTATGTTCCAAAAGTTGAAATCGATAAAATATTCGCAAACAGATGAAAGAATTAACTAAGACAAAAGTCACAGTTCGGCTTCGAAAAGCGGAGGATAGAAAGGAATGGTACATTTATTTGGAAAGTTATCCTGTTCAGGTTATCGGAAAGAAATCGCCTCAAAGAATTAGAGAATATCTTAACCGAAGCGTAACCACCGTTGATTTTGATAAGAAAAGAGCAGCAAGAACTACCGAAACTTCAGTTTCTTACAAACCCAAAAGGGATGACAATGGAATAATTGTTTGCAAAAGTAACAACGACAGGGAAACAATGTTGTATGCGGACTCTGTTCGGAAATTAAGGCAAAAAGAATATGATAATATTGATCTCTACAGCGAATTAGATAATATTCAAGCGGAACAAAAAGAAAAGTCTCAAGAAAATTTTGTTAAATATTTTGAAACTTTACTTAGAAAGCGACACAAAAATAGTTCGGAATCAATTATTATAAATTGGGAAAGATCTATCGAGTTTTTGAAAAAGTTTGCTGGTGAAAGAATAGAATTTTCACAGATTAATTTTAAGTTTTGTGAGGATTTTAAATCGTTTTTACTTACTGCTCAAAAAGGAGGAAACAAAGAAGGAACACTTTCTCAAAATACAGCTTCTACGTACTTTTCGGTTTTCAAAGCGGCATTGAAACAGGCTTTTATTGACGGCTATTTTTCCACAGATATTTCTGCAAAAATAAAAAGCATTCCTTCTCAGGAAACCAGAAGAGAATACCTAACCATTGAAGAATTGAATACTTTAGTGGAAACACCTTGTGAAAATGATGTTTTGAAACGTGCCGCTCTTTTTTCTGCATTAACGGGTTTACGACATTCCGATATTCAAAAATTAAGGTGGAATGAAATAAGTGTTGATAACAATCAACCAAGAATTAATTTCACTCAGAAAAAGACAAAAGGTGTGGAATATATGCCGATTTCTCAACAGGCTTTGGAACTATGTGGAGAACCAAAATCAACCAATGATTTAGTTTTTGAGAATTTAACGAATCCGTCTTGGATCAATCGTCCATTAAAAAGTTGGGTAACAAAAGCAGGAATTCAGAAAAATATTACATTCCATTGTTTTCGCCACACCTTTGCTACTTTGCAATTATCCAATGGAACGGACATTTATACTGTAAGCAAAATGCTTGGTCACACGAATGTGAAAACAACTCAAGTTTACGCCAAAGTGATTGATGAAAAGAAAAATAAAGCGGCAGAAGCTATCCAATTAAAATCACTAAAAACCAAGTCGGAATGAAAATAAAACACTTTGAAAATATTGTCAAATATTTACCAGTTTTGATCGTTTGTCTTTTGATAGGTGTTTTAGGAAGATTACATTTTATTGCAAAAGGAGCGGATGAATTTACAGTTAATGTTGTTTTTATCATTTTCATTGGATTAGGCATTTCAATTTATGCTATTTTTGGTTTGATTTTTAATGAACTGATTGATAGGATGTTAAAGAGTTTTGTTAAAAATGTAAAAACTAATTTGTCAGACAAGCAAACTTCAGCTCAAAATTTTGAAAAAATTAGAGAAGAACAGCAAGCTATCATTTCTGATATACATCAAGCCAAAATTGAAACAGCAATTCATTATACGAAGCAACAATTTGCGTTATATACTTCAGATGATGATTTGAAATTGTTATGTGAAAACGTAATTCTATATTTGAAAAATCAGGATTTTGAAAATGTAAAATCTATAAAAGTGAATAGCTTATCAAGCCTAGATATTTATCATTTTGGCTGGAATATTTGGAATTATTTTAAGGTAACGAAACAAGAGAAAATTGCTCATTTTCTAAAAATAGTTTTTACCGAGACATTAAACGGTGTCGAAGTTGAAAGCATCAAACGTCATTTAAAAGACGATGAACGAAAAGGAATAATAAAAATTACAGATAACCTTTCCGATTTCAATTAACAAAAATTACAAAACATAGTGTTTTTTGAGTGATTCCTCTGTGATTGCGTGTTTATCGTAAACACAGAGGAATCACTTTATAATATTGCACCATAACAATCATAAACGATACTTATGGATGCACTCGAAATCAACTTTGAAAACCTGCCAAAAGCAGTGGCATATTTAGCGAATGAAATTGCCGAAATCAAATCTATTGTGGAGAACAAACAGGTTCCTGCAATTCCTACCAAGAAAATTCCGATAGATATTTCAGAAGCCTGTAAAATTATTGGAAAAGCAAAACCGACTATTTATACGCTTGTTCGGGAAAGAAAAATTCCTTGCTACAAAAACGGAAAGAAACTCTACTTTTTTGAGGATGAACTTTTGGAATGGATTTCTAAAGGAAAGAAAAAAACTTTGCAAGAAATAGAAGTCGAGGCAAGAACGAATTATAAGAATCTAAAATAATTATTATGGATTTTATAATTTGCATATAAGTTGTTCATTGTGAGTGTTTTGTTGTTTATTTAGTTTACTAGTTTTCAATCAAATGAACAACTTTTCTCTTCTTTAATTCATAATGCACAACGGGTTTAGTATTATTTAAAAATAATTTAATAGAAAGAACAAACTAATATGTCTGTTCTTTTTATTGGAAATAATTGCTTCACTTAAAAATAATGTCGCTTCTCTGAAATCAAGTATTTTCAAAAAGAGTGACTGAAAAAATAATAAGAAAAATGATTTTCATTGATAGGACTATTTCTGAAGAACAAACAATTATATTTCTGGCCAAGAATGGAATTAAGGTAAATGATAATGAAACTGAAATTATATTAGAATTGTAATCTGTAATTTTAACATGATTTAATATTGATATTATTAATAAAAATGATTTTTTGATGGTTATTTCATTTGAAATTTAAATATTTATTATATTTGATATAACATGTTTTGATTAAATTTTTTAATATTAATAGTCATAAAATTGAGGGGTTAACAATGAATTATTTAAAACAAAATAAGAAATACAAACACAAAACCATTATTCAAATATGAAACAATATAGCCCAAAGTCACATTTTTTCACTGATCTCTCTGGTTTAACTTCTGCAAATGTAAATGAATCTTTTGGACCAGTCGATGGAGATTTAACTACAAAATATAGAGTTACTTCATTCGTAAATGGTACTGCTAATCTAAAAATTAAACTATTTGCAATTAGTGGTGGAAGTTTAATGATTTTCCCTCAAAA
>JAEWOR010000055.1 GCA_023399595.1 Bacteroidota bacterium
CTTAAAGTGTTTTCTACAATCTTCTTCGGTTCCAAAATTCGCCGTAAAACTGAAAATATTCATCTGTAATAATTTGAATTACACAAATATACAAATTATTAGGCAATCTTACGGATATTCATTAAAACTTTTCTTGCGAAAACCCTATCCAAAAAATTTGAAGATTATTATTTATAATTTCAAATGTTGCAATTGTTTCTCTTTTTTTTAGACTCGCTAATTTGCTTGTGTCGAATCTTTCCCCTATAATATTTACACCAATATATTGAAGTGATTTTTTATCATCAGAAAGTTCAATCATCATTTTTGCAACAAGCTTAGAATTATCATAAAGGTATAAATAACCTTCTTTCTCATTATTAAAAGAAATATTACTTACATTACCTTTTAGATTGCAATCTGTTTTGAATAGACCATAAAAACTATATTGTTTTACATTAATATCATTATGTTTAACCGAATTATTTATGTTTTTTTCAATTGTTTTATTAATTATAAATGTGTATTGATTTGATGATTTAATTTCATCTGTATTTGTATCATAATATTTATGAGTTAATATTAATGGTTTGATTACTTGGGAATCATTACTAAATCTTATAAATTTATCTATTTCTAGATTTTCTTCAACAGGTGAAATATTTAAGTAATCTCTCTTTATATATTTTTCATTTTCAAAATAGTATACAATATAACCATATATGCCTCCTTCATCTTCTTCTTGAATAAGGAGTATTTTTTCATTGCCAGCAATAAATAGAAAAGGGGTTAAAACATAAGCATCCGTTATAATAAAATCAATTTCTTTATTGTTTATATAAACTTTTTTTCCTCCAACATTTTTTTCTTCATCTAAATAATTATTTAGTTTTACTGAAAATTCAGGGAATTGATAAATAGCTTTTGATTTATCTATTGAATTCCAATTTTTAAAAGTAAAAAATGAGTCTTCTTTTCCACCATTTGAGTTTGGAATAGAATCTTCAATTATCTTATTTTCAACTGTTTTATTCTGAATGGAGTTTTCTTTGCAGTTATAAAAACAGAAAAGAAATAAGTTTAAAATCGTAATATAAATAGTTTTATTAAGCATATCATATACTTGTCATTTTTAAATAGTATTTTATTAATTCATTAATAACCAATCTTTAATACCTTCTCTGCTTTCTAGAATTTTTAAATAGAAAAGATTATTTTCTTTCTTAATAATAAATTTTGGACTTACAGAAACACAAGATAACTCATCGCCTACATAATACATTTCTAATATATTATTTACTTCATTAGCAAAATATTTCCCATCACATATGGGTGGTTCTAAGTATGTTACAAGAGATAAATTGACATTATGCTGGTTAATTGTGAAACTGTATTTACTTCTAGCTATTTCAGCAGATGGTATACTCGTTTCAACAGTGACTTTATGGACACCATTATATTTATCGCTTAATTTACTACTATTTTTAAAAATTTCTTTTTGAATAATATTTGTTTGAAATTTTAAAATATTTTCAATAGGGATTTTATCTGAATTTATTTCATAAATTAATTTCCACGTATTATTTATATACAAATAAAAGTAGGTGATAGCATTTGGATTTAACTCAAATTCATCATGAGTATCGTCTATATAAGAAATGAATTTTTTTGGAATATATGATGCTATAACATAATAATTATCTATATTAATAAGTTTTTTTATATCATCAGATAGTTCAGCTGCTTTTTCTACATTTTGATATTTTGAAAAGTAACCTTTTTTGTTATTTATATCCCAATATTGCTGACTTTGATTTTTTTTCCCAATATAATTAACACTAAAAACACCTAATTCATTATCTGAATAAGTATATGATGGAAAAGAAGGACTATAATCTGGAATAAAATAACCATTTTTTTGATATTTTTTATCCAGAAAATTGATGCTTAGACTATCTTTTCGTCTATTATCATCTTTAATATTAGTAGCTTCATGATTAGAAATTTCAGTTTTATTTTGTTGGGAATGGTCTTTACAACTAATTGTAAAATAAAAAAGTGTAAAAATAACTAAGACAAAATGATTGATTTTCATAATAAATCATTTATTAATGGATTATCCTTCATAGTCTCCACAATCTTCTTCAACATACTTTTCAGATTCCGTTGTATATATTTTTTTCAAATTACTACCCGTAAATTTTGTTGGAAAATCTCCTTTTATAGTAATTTCATACAACGGTAAATCTTTTAATTTGTTGAAAATTATTGTTAAATTTTTTTCTGTTGTAATTGTGAGTTGATTTTCATTTGTGATTTTTAAAATATTATAAACATGCTTATGTTCGATTTCTTTAGCTGGTGTATTAGAAGCATCACAATAATTAAAAATTATTAGTTCATTTAACTTTGTATCTATATATAGAGATGGAGAGTCACAAACACAGCTAGTTGAAAAATCTATACCGTATTTTTTATATAAAGATTGTTCTTTTGCATTAATAATTGATAACCCTATAATATTTTTATTTAGTAATGTTTCAAAATTCTTTTGTTGATGTGAAATCTCATTTGCTTTTTTATCACTTTGTACATCTTTTCTTTTGAAAATAAAGTAATATGCATCTCTGGAAACTATGATATATTCATTATTAATTAATAATAAACTATCAAATGGAAAAGTTTGTTTTGTATTGAACCTTAATACTTCGTTATAGATTTTTATATCAAGATTATTTTCTAAACATTTTAGTTTTTTATCAGAGAAAATATCTTTTTTACTTTCTTTAATCGCCTGTTTTATGTCTATGCTAATTTCTTTTTCAGCATAAATTTTTTGTGCTTCTTCATTTGTGAAATATCCAACATCACTGTTACAATCGGCAAAAGCTTTATAGAAAACATAGTCACTAAAAAATATATTAGTACTTTCAATATTTTTATTTTTAAAAATATTTGTTTCTATAGGTGTGGCTTTATTTTCTTTACATGAAAAGAAAAATAATACTATAATTATTGAAAACTTAATGTGTTGAATCATAAATGTTATTTTTAAAAATATCTGTTTCTTGTGCTCTTCTTTTTACTATTCCAGGAGATACTACACCTCCTGCAATTCTCCAATTCTTAAATTCATCAGCTGCACCTTCATAATCTTGAGAGTTTAATTTTCTTAATAATGTTGAATCTGAACCGACAGCTGCTTCAACATTAAAAGCAAGACTTACTAATGCATCAAATTCATATTGATATAGGTTAACAGTTACTTTTGATTTTACTAAATTAGATATTCTTTGTACATCTTGGAATAATAAATCATTTGCTTCTTTATCTGTCAGTCCATTGGCAAATTTTATAGGAAGTATAAAACTACTGCAACTTCTTTTTCCATTAATTAAATGTCCATAACCAATTGTACAATAACCATATCCATCATCGAATGCAACATGTTTTCCATTTTTTTTGATTTCTGTTTCATATCCTTTAAGAAAGTCTAATCCATTTTGTGAAAAGTTTAGTGTTTGAGGATTAACTCGTTCCCTTGTATTATTATTGTTTTCAAAAGTTTTTCTATATCCTTCTTGTAAAATATCTAAAGGTTCAATTAAATCGCGTCTTCTGGCAAAAGGAGGCTCACAATTAGAAAGAGGAGTATCTATATTATATGCAGTGCTTTTTATTCAGTCTGTTTGTAGTAGGTGAGGGGAATTTATTCTTTTTTAACATTGGCAAAAAAAGGCAGAGAAAAGCTCTTTTGCAGACACGGGTTTTGGTGTGGATAAAGCGGTCTGCAAATGTGCTTTTACCGTTGCGGTGGGAATATAACTAATAATTTGTGTAAAGAAGATTGAAAAATTCATTAATAATATTCAATTTTTCTTTCAATAACTGAATCAATAATTCCGCTTGTATAATCTATTTTTTTATCCAATTACCATTTTTATCCAATTCAAATGAGTATATAGTAAATAGAATTTACTCACATTTTTCGAGAATAAGAGGTAGTTTTCCTCTGTTTTCACATATTAATAAAAGTCTTCTCCTACAAATTCTAGTTTTTGTTCATTATGGATGAAGAGTACTTGTAATAGACCCATTTTTAAACACTTCAATTTTATCGACTGGACCATCAGGAGAATAATTCCATTCTCCGTTTTTTATTCCATTTATATAATTTCCGTCTTCGATGATTATTTTTCCATATTCAATTGAGTATTTTTTTTCAATCCAATATCCATTTTTTAGATGATTAACAGTTTGTCCTTTTAGTTCATATTCATAAACAATATCTGAGTGTCTTTTTTCCTTATTGCCCCATTTTTTGTCAACGTTTTGTTCTTGAAAATAATTTAAAAACAAACCATTTTTAACTATAAAATTCAATTTTTTGGTAGACTGATCTTTCTTACATTGGATTTCTAATTTATCTCCTTCAACTTTTGTTATTCTTTGATAATTTTCTTCAGATGCTAAATTTTCGTAGACAATCATATTGTTGTATATGTTATCTTCTGATTCATTTATCAACAAAATGGCTTCGTAACGAGCGTCTTCATAATTGATATTAATATAATATGATTCAAATAAAAAACCATTAATTGTAAAGTTTTTGTATGAATAAAATTGTAATAAAGTATCATTTGATGAAGTGAAAATATCCCACATGTATGGTTTTTCTATATCTCTATCAAATGATTGTGATAATTTTCTCTTTAAAAATTCTACTTTACTCTTGTCATCAATTTTTTGTCCAATAGTATTTTCGTCTATAGAATTTATTGTATAATTATCTTGGATGATGGTCTGTTGCTTAATAGATGTATCATTTCCCTTAGAAGTTTTTTCTAAAGGTAGAGGTTCAGATTTACAATTTTTAAATTGTAATAAAAGTAATAAACATAATATATATCTCATTATAATTCTTTTAAAGTGGGTTGATATCCTTGTATATGTAAATGGTCGTTGTGGTTATTATCTGAATCATTATTACATCTGCGTAAAATCTTATTTTTTCTTTCACCATAATACTGCGAAAGCATACTTTTCCAACCAAATTTATACAATAAATCATTAAAGTTGTTTTGTCTATCTTCATCTAATCCTTTCCAACCTAAGTCCTCTCCATTATTAAATAAATCAGTTTTTCCACCTCTTTTATCTTTTCTTAAATATCTTAAGTCTCCATTCATACCATTTTTATGAGATTTACTACCACCTACAGATTCACCTCTTTCATTACTGAATCCATTAAAAGTTAAATCATCATAATTAGACTCTATCATTGCACCTAATAATGATGCAAAACTCACATCATTCATATAATATCTTTTTGTATTAATACTTAATGAATAGCCTAAATTGTTACTTTTATAACTTTGTTTAACTGTCCTAATGTCAATTAAGTAAATATTATTTGTATCCTTTCCGAGTTTATCTTTATATAATCCTCCATAATTTTCTTTTACTTTATTTAACTTATATTTACCTAAATTATGAATATTTCCATTTATGTCATGATAAAAATAAGCTGCATATTCTCTCTTCTCGTTTGGAATTTTGTAATGTATTTCGCCTGAATTTTGAATATGAAATTCAATATCAGCTTCTGAAGTTATTTCTGATTTCTGACATTCATCAGTTTTCAAAACATTTTTAATTTTTGACAATATCGATTCTCTAGCTGTTACATCTTCAGTTGAACCATGAACGAGCCTTGTAGTTTCTTTAAAATCACCAATTGCAGCAACTGTGTTTAAATCTTTTTCACTCCCATTTCTTAAAAGAACTCCATGTTTCCAGTACCAACCTGCTGACCTAGTCATAAGATCAATATTTTGTAATAAAATATCAGGATTTGCTACTAAATCTTGTCCAGAATACTCTCCAAATCTTCTATATCCTTTTTTTCTTGTGATTTGAATTAACCCTCTACCTCTATATTTATATCCGTCTCCACTTGATTCATTACCATTTTCAGCAACATTTCGATATACATAATTTCCTAATTTTTCAGGACTTCTAAAGAATTCACTTGGATTTGTATATAACCTTGGGTGATTTTCGCGTGACCAAAAATTATGGAGAGCGGCTTCAGTTGTATAATATAAATTTTCATCAATTCTTGAAAAATATCCTGTTTCCTTAGTAATTTGAGTAAGGAAGAAAGCCTTTTTTATACATGTGTTTATTTCAAATTCTTTTAACGTCTTGTTCAAAGATTCTAAAAAGGTTTCAATACTTGGATTTCCTAAGCTATTTATTCCTTTATAGAATAATTGAGTTGCCTCGGGGAACATTGTTTTGAATTCTTGTGCTGTAATTTCCGCTTCACACCTTGGACATTTCCCTCCACCTATCTGAAAATACGCACCGTCTTGTTTTAAGAATTCTTTGTCGTGCTGTTTTTCTCCTTGGGCTTTTGCTTCGAGGTAAAGAAGTTCTGTTTCTTTTTTATAGAGTGGGAAGGTTATGGTTTGTCCAGCCAAATAAACTTCTTTTACCAACGCTTTCTCAATATCATCTGCAAAGGCGGTTTTTCCTGTTTCAATTTTAGGATTGTTCATTTTACCACCTATAGCATTGCCTAAAATAGCTTGTGCAATTCTTTTTTTCTCGTCACCACTGCCATTGGGTAATGCTGTTTGGTTTTTAAAGGTGTAAGTGTAATTTCCGTCTTCTTTGCCTTTTGCAAGTTTATCTTTCCATTGTTTCAGTTCGTCATCAGATTTTGGACGCAGTTGTATAGGGATTTTTACCATACCATCTTTTACAGTCCCTTTAAATTCTGTTTTTTCAGTTCCCTGTAATTCTCCCACATTGGTTTTCTGCTCCATTTGTTTTTCCGTAATCTCTAGTACAGGAAGAACAGCCCCCGCACCACCTTTTATAATACCATCTTTTTCTTTAATAATTATGGTTGCTTCTTTGCCATCTAACATAGAAGTAGTGGCTACCAAATACAATTTTTCTTCCAAAGGAGCACTATTTACTCTTTTGAAGTCTTCACCCAATTTAAAGGTTTTAATTGTAATCTTTTGGTCTTTATTATACACAGTTGCAGTTAAAGCTGTTTTAATGGCTTCAACTGTTGTGTATTCTTTTTTATTTTTTAAAGAAGTAATTTGTGATTTTCCTACAATAATTTTGGCGATTTTTTCTTTTTCAGCATCTGTTGATGTTTTATTTCCATTTCCTCCGAATGTGTATTCAATTGTTCCTGCTTCTTCACCAGTTTGTTTGGTGTATTCTTTTTTAGCAAAATAGGCGTCTAGCAAGCCTTCAATTTTTACTTCTTTTACAACACTTTCACTTCTTCCTGTTTCAGGTAGTGGGTCTACACCTATTTCTTTGGCTTTTACAGCAATTACTACTTCCTCAATTTCTTGTTCAGGATAGGTGTAGTCAGGATTGGGGAGATTAACATTGCTACTTGCTTTGCTATCCGTTGCAGATTTTACATTGATGTAGTATTCATGAAATTTGTCTTGTGAACCATCCATGTATGCATTTGCAATTCTCTGAAAATCTATTGGAAGTTTGAAGGTGTGCATGGCAAAACCATCATGATCCAAACGTTTTTCAACAGAATCTACCTTGTTTTTCTCATTATTAGCGTTATGTCCTTCTCCGTTTTCATCATCTTCATACAATGTAATTTCTACTTTTTCATTGGGCATGTTGACTGTGATTACCTTCACGATAATGCTTTGTCCATATTTCAGAACATCACCATTTGAAATAGGAGTGTCATCTGTGCGAAATAAATCAACTCTTTCAATTTTTTTCTTTCCTTCTTCAATTTTAATGACTATTCCGGGTGGAGAGGATTTTTCAGGTTCGTATAAATAGGCTTCCAAAAGAAGTTCTTTTCCTAGTAGTTTTTGATTGGTTATTGTAATGGTTGTTTCACTACCTATTTTGGGTGGTGTTCCTGCAACTGGTTTCAGTTCTCTCCAATTGTTATTTTCTTTTACATACAACTTCCATTTTGCAAGAGAAATATTGGCTTTATCTGCTGGCCTATATGTTTTTGAAATGTGATAGTGTCCAACTTCTCCAAGTTTTAGAACTTTTGAGCCTTTGATTTGTGCGATACCTTTCTTTGCCATAATCTTTTTATTTAAAATCGCCTAAATCTTGTTTTTCGATATCGCTCTTGAATTTTTCAAAATCCATAAAAGGATTAATCATATTCATTAAACGAGAGTCAGCATTTCTCACATTTGTCTTGGATATTTCTGCAGTTTGTCCATGCTTCATTACAGTAATTTTTCCTCCAGTTGCACACATGAGTTCTGAGATTTCTGTAAGACATCTTTTGTCCATTACTTTCACTTTTTCATAAGTTTTAGTCCACTTTCCAGATGGAGCAAAAGCACAAGGATTTCCATTTTTTACAGAACAATTTCCAAATGGCATAGCAGGAGGATTGAACATTACATCATCTTCTGTTACAGCAAGATAATCATCTTGTCCATCAGCATCGTTCCAATAATGTTTTTGGTGACTTGTAACTTTAAAATTTGGAAAACTAGTTCCCTTATCACACATCGCTTTTCCTTTTTGAATAACGAAATGCTTATCATTATGTTTGGAATTAGACATTATTTTGTGTTTTTGTGTCTTACGAATATAAAAAAAATAGTTTAACCCGTAGTGCATTTAGGCAATACTAATTTTTAAATTGTTAATATTTCTGTTGTTTTGTTTATTAATGAGTTGTATCACAGTTAGAGCGGTTATTTTAGCTAATATTCTTGTTTTAAATCCTT
>JAEWOR010000039.1 GCA_023399595.1 Bacteroidota bacterium
ATTAGCAATGCTAAAAGGAATTTATTGGGAAACTATCATAAAATTAAAAGGAAATATCTCCAATTATACCTCAATGAGTTTGTTTATAAGCTAAACCGTAGATATTTTGGCGACAGACTTTTTGAAAAGCTTATTGTTGCTAATATTACAGGATTAGGTGATTAAACGGATAATCAGAAGTTTATTTAGTATATTCTCCCTAAAACTTGTAAAATCACTTGATTTTGATACTAATTCATTTGTTAAAGTGTAATACTTAGAATCAATTGCATTTAGAGTTTCCACATATGAGCTAGGAACTTTTTCTCCAGATACATGTCTTTCAAATGAATTGTTGAATGCAACTAAGTAAGAAATCATTCGTTCTTCATTCATATCTCGAGCAGGATTCCAATCAAATTGATCTGTCCTAATAGGTGTTCCAATTTTTATAGGAAGATCTTTTATGCAATCCGTTTGTGAAAAGCCTAATGCACTGATAAGAACAAGCATTAAGGTTAATAGTTTAAAAATGTTTTTCATGTTGATTAGTTTTGATTATTTTATATTTTCTTTTTATTTAAAAATGATATTACAACTGCTCCAGCGATTAACGGTACAAATAAATTAACATCCCAAACTTTAATAATAAAAGTTGCTATTAAGATATTTACAACTAAAGCTATTACTAGGTTTTTAAAATTAATTGTCATATTCTAATCTTTAATTATTTTTAATAAAATGTTAGTCATATATATAAAAAATGGGATATACAATAAAACATACAAGATTTGAAATTTTGGAATATAAAATAATGCATAACTAACAAATATTATAATAGATATTATACTTACTATTTTAATTGTTTTTACCATAATACTGTAGAATTTCTTAAAGTCGCAAAATAATATTTCATTAGTTCAATACTTTCTCTACTCAAATCAGATTCGATTAATTTATTTTCGTAATTCATAATGAAATTTAATGCTTCCTCTTT
The DNA here is from genome assembly GCA_023399595.1 of Bacteroidota bacterium. Classification (GTDB taxonomy): domain Bacteria; phylum Bacteroidota; class Bacteroidia; order Flavobacteriales; family Weeksellaceae; genus Chryseobacterium. Next base: position 977 of record JAEWOR010000039.1, read on the forward strand.
TGAAGTAATTTTCGTATACTCCACAAAGAATTCTTTAAAATCATCTTTATTAACATCTTTAGGCAACTTATTTATAGTCCAGTTAATAAAATCTTCATCTTCATTAAGATTTTCTATCTCCTCTTTTTGCTGGTTTAAGTAATTTATATTAATTACTTCTTTAACATCTATATAGACCTTTGGATATTTTACCTCAATATAATTTAAATAACTTTCCATACTAATATTATCATCCTTAATATATTCAAAGTAGTCTCTTACAATCTCATTATGCTTAACTCCAACCATATTTAAATCATTTTTTAAATTATCACTAGTTGAATTGTTAGTTGACTTACTATATGCAAATCCAACACTAGACGCAGCTCCTCCAATTACTGATCCAACACCAACAGCAGCCCACCCCCAAGGATTTGTCGCGGCTACACCGCCTGTCACTTGAAGAACTCCTAACCCTGCAGCTAATGCACCACCCGCATCAACAGTTGCAATTGCCCAACCTGGTTTCTTTTGTGCATAAGACATTGTGCTTACTAATAAAATTAGTATAAATGTAAAATTTAATAGTTTTTTCATGTTAATTTTTTTTAAATGTTAATAACGTTTTTATATTTTTTGTTTTAAAATTTTAAGAAAATAGTGTAAATAATTAATTCTATAGTCACACACATTTTAACTTTATTTGTTAATCATTATTATTATTTTCATCTTTTTTATTATAAAAAAGTAGAAATAGTAAAGGACCTAAAATTGGAGCAAAAAATAATATTATATACCAAAGTAGTCTGTTTGGATTTTTTTTATCAATACTAAGTATTGCCCATAAATAAAGAGAAAATGAAAGTAAAATAATTAATATGCCTAATAGATTATTCATGATATAATATTTGTTAATTTGCAATACAGTGAGCGGCAGCAACAATCATCATTTGAGTATGACAAGAAGGAACAAGGTCACACATGAAATCACAAGTTAAGTCTGCTTCACAAGTGGATTTAATAAAATTGTAAGTTTTGGTTAGACAAGGTGCCCTTTTTTCCGTTGTAGTTCCAGAGATCCCCAATCTTTCACTAGAACCAACATCATTTATTTTGAAAGAATAAGTACTACCTTTTGCTATTTTTACAATAAAATCTGCATAAAAGTTTCCATTTTCATCATAGTGTTCAAAAAACCCGTCTTCGTTTCTTTCATTTAAATTATTTTTCTCATACACAACCTCAAAATTTTCAGATTCTTTTAATTTATAAAATGTTGCAAAATTTATTTTTGCCCTTGAATTAACTTGAATTTTAAAGTATTCTACTTTTCCATCTGCCAGTTCTTGCCTATCATAAGTTTTCAAATCGAAATTTTCATCAGTTAATTCAAAAGTCTTTTTTAGCTGTTCATAATGACTTGATTTTAGAAATTGATTCAATGTTTCATTAGATGTTTGTCCAAAAGCAAAACTTCCAATTATGACCATCAGCACACTAAATAGTTTTAATATATTTCTCATGTTTATTTTTGTCTTCTCATTATTAATTTTGTTTTTAAATAAATGAGTTGAGAAGTATATTTTAAACTCATTTTATTTTGTTCCTGGTTTATTTATCTTTATTATTTATTTTTAAATCTTACGGGATTAGAAAAACAACAATATTTATAGTCTTAGATATTAGACTTGTCGTGGTTTATGTAATTTGCCTCATATTTACAGTTATCCTATTTTTGATA
>JAEWOR010000045.1 GCA_023399595.1 Bacteroidota bacterium
AATTTTATTGTAACTTGCTTTCAGGTTGTTCATATTATTTAACTAACTGGTAATTAATTAAATATACAAAATATTCTATTTTGGAACAACCTTTTTATATTACTCTTACAAATGCACTACGGGTATAGTTAATATTAATTTCAGTTATTTATAAGCAACTTATAAATCTTATAAGAAAAATTCACTTTAAAGAGATGCTCTCACATCTATATTTTTGGAATTATCATTAGTAGCAATTTCAGCAAGTTTTCTTCTTGCATTTTCTGAAAAATAACCTCCAATTAATGGTACAAAAAAAAGTAATGATGAAGTTCCTTTTTGCAATAAAGAATTTGAATTAGATAATGACAAAGTATTATTCCTGATATTATTGTTGAGTGTATTTGTAGCACCATTTCTCATCGAAGGAGTAAATCTTGCTTGATTATTTATGCTAGGTCTTCTAATTGAATTATATACGCTAGCATAGCGTGGATTTGTTCTAATATCATTCCATATACTTTGTGCAGCTGGGTTTCTAAGAAGTTGTTGACGACTTAATGTTGATAGTTGCTCAACCCTTTGTTTTAAGGCTACATCACTAATAACAACACCTCCTGTTTTGTATAACTCAACAAAGTCAGCAAGATTAGGTGGAGCTCCTGATAACGCAGCATTAGAAACTGTTTCCCACGATTCTTTTCCATACGTTTCTATACTACTCCAATCTTTTGCTTCAGCTTTATTCATTCTTTGATAAAGATCATTGTCTGCATAATCATCGCTTCCTCTCATTGTATTACTTTGCCAAGTAGTAAGTGCGTATGTTGTTGCAACTCCTCCAATTGTTAATAAAGCACCCGATTTCGAAAAAACACCACTTATTGATTTAATAAAACCTCCTCCTTTACCCATAAGAAATCCCGTGACAATTGCTGCAACAGTTGTGACAACAGATTCTTTGAGATTTTCAAACGCTATAGCTCTGGCAGCAGAAAAAGCAGTAGCTTCATCAATTATTGGTTTTAAAACACCGCCTTTATCACAGGTTAAAAGAGAAGTTTCTATAATGGCAATTTGTTTGTCAAAATGAACATCATCTTTTACATCCACCCATTTTCCTAATTTTAATGGTTCTGAACAATCATGTGTTACTACTGCAATTGTTACAGAAGCAACTAATACAGCAGCACAAACTCCAATAACAACCCAACCTATAGGATTTGATGCTAAAATCAAACCTACTACAAGACCTCCTATTGCCAACCACATATTCATAGGTTTTTTACACACAAACTTTTCAGCTGTATTTCTATCTCCGACCGTAAGAAAAATACGTTCTTTATCCCCTTTAAATAAAACCGAAAATTGCTTTCTTTCCCCAGAAAATTTTGTTGCAATTAATTTACCTGGTGTGGGGTTTTGTTGCATTGTGCAAACTACCCATGTATTTTGAGGTATATATGCTTTGCTCATTTTATTAATTTAATATTTTATAATAAATAAAATTATATAACCCATACATCAATCCACATAAAATAATACTAATTATAGGTAATATAAGATGTCCATATTTTAAATAATTATCATAACTTATTTTTTGTGATTTGATAGAATGATTATTAAAAAAACTTTCAATAGTTTCCCTTAAATCTTTATCAACGTAAACTGCCAAATCTTTTTGATCCTTTGTCCTTATTCTCAACATCAATAATTCATTCAATGGTAAAGAAAGATAATAACTATCGATATCTTTAAAATTATACCTAGTTTGATCTAATATAATATCATTTGTTCCAATCTCAATTATGATATGTTTTTTTTTCATTTGATTGAGAATGTATCCATAACTTGCTCCTACAACCGTAAGATATAAGAAGAACCTTAACTTTTCAAAAGCGGAACATACTAAAACAATTATTGAAAAAATTGGTAGATAGGCATAAGCCATTTTAATCATTTGCTGATGATAATATGCTTTTCCCATATTTTGTTTCTGAATATTCATTTTACAATTCTACTTTTCTAAGTTCATATTTGGTAATAACATCATAATTATTTTTCACAGATTCCTTAATTGAAACAGAAGCATTTATTAGAATATTAGTTTCTTTTTCAATTTCATAAGTTATACGATATACAAAGTCAAACTCTGTAAAAGAAAACTTTATGATTGGTTGATATAATTTCTCATATAGATTTCTAATTGAATTCAAATTAACACTATTTATATCTAAGTTTCCAACAATTCTAAAAGTTTGAGAATTCTCATTATCAGAAACTATTGATCTCAATACGTTTATCTTCAATGGAATTTCTGGAAAAATTTGGGACATTTGATTAAAAGAATATTCCATATTCTTATCATCATTATAGACATTTATCAATAAATGATAAAATAAATTTTTACTTATTACTTCACAAAAAATATTTTCATCAGAGAACTCTTTTCTTCCATTTTCTATAAAATCATTTATAACTTCTGGTGATTTATTTTGTAAATCGTTATAAAAAGGGATTGTTTTTGAAGTTTCTTTAATAAATTTATCCCATTTATTATGTAACTCATTAATATTAATAATTTTTTCAATTTTACCTTTAGAATGTTTAAATGTAATATTGTCTCGAATTAATTCAATTTGTTTAATTAATTCAAAAGCACTTTCCATATTTTGCGGTTGTATTGATGTTACATAGTCTTCTAATACAACATTTAATAAGGAATATCCTAAATCTTTTTTATTAGAAAGCAGATATTGAGTTTTAGTTTGTGCAGAAAAAGATGGTTTACCATCAATTAAAATCAAATTATTTTGCTCACAACGATATCTAATCTTTTGATTTAGTATATTGTTACCTTTTTCAATCTTTTCAACCACTGAGTTTTTAATAGAATCAATACTCAAGATAAAATATTCAAGATGAAAGGGTAAATAATTCCCAATAATCTGTTGAGTTATGCTACAGCGTTTGTTATGAAAATTTACTAGCTCATCAATACTTACGTGATGTTCTCTTGCAATGGATTCTAATGTATCTCCTTTCTTAATTTTATACTCTATAATCTCCATTCTTAATTAATATCAACTTGATTATGAACAATAATTTTTCCGGTTTTACCACCATTTACTTGTACTTGAGACTTTCCACTTATATTAATATTTTGATTTCCTTCAATAATAATACTTGTATTATTACTAGCAATATTAATATCATTATCGGCAATTAATTTAGAAGTTGTTACTTCTGTTTTTATTGCTGTCTTTCCTGTTTTACCAATATTAACATTAGCTCCAGCTTCAGGATTTTCCGAATCTTTTCCACCACCTGTACAATCTGCATTGGCGTTAATATTATTACTTCCAATAATATTAATATCTGTTCCCACAATATCTATTCTACCATCAGAATTTAAGATTATTTTACTCGCGCCCGATTTTATTGTAATTTGTTCTCCCGCTTCGATGGTCATTTTATTTTCACCGTCCATTGTTATATGCTGTAATTTAGACTTGTCTGTTAATGATAAATTTCCTCCATCATCAAATCTCAAATTATGACCACTTTTAGAACTGAAACTTTTAACATTATTTCCAGAACCTCCTCCTGCACCTACTTTCCCATGGAACATCCCTCCAAAAACAAACGGCCTGTCTGGATGGTTGTGTTGAAAACCTATCATCACCTGATCTCCAACTTCTGGAATAGCCATAAAACCTCTGTTGGTACTCACTTTATCACTTCCTCCCGCATCAGGTGTCATTACACGTACAAATTCAGATTTATCACCTCCTATTTGCCAATCAAACTGAACTTGTACCCTTCCTTGGTTTAAAGGATCTGTATTGGAAATTACTTTTGCAACTTGTGGTTGCGCTTTAGGAAATTCAAATTCTGGACGAGGCATAAAACCTGTATCCGCTGCAATAGCTTCAAAATATCCGTTATAATATCCTCTTGCATCCACTTCATGAACAACATCTGTAATCATCAACTTGGTGAAATATGAGGTTTTATTAGAATCTTGTTGACGCATTTCTATATTTGCAGGACAACCTGGATACAAAAACTGGACTGATGTAGTTCCACTTGTTACAAAAACATCTACTGCCTTACTTCCTGCAGTTCCCTTTTGAGAAGCACTAATATCCATAGAAGTGGAAGATTTTATTGGTGCAACTCTTAACGAAGGTGTTTTAAAAGTCTTTTGCGAAATTCCATAAGCTCTGTTAGCAATATCAGATTTGTGCTGAATGGAAGATTCACCAGTCGTTAATTTTTCATCTTTACTACTGTTATATCCATAAAATGATGGATTAATATGCTGAGCTTTCATGAAAACTTTAACATCATGAACATTACTACCATACTTCAATTCCAAAGGTTTTTCTTGAGGTGGCAATTCTCCAAAATGCAAAACTTCTCCATCATAATAAAATTGCTCACCATAAGCTTCCGCCATTCTGGCTAAATAATTATAATGGGTTTCTTCGTATTGAGAACTATAAGTAATATTTCCGTATTGTGCAGCAATTCTGTAATCGTATTTGCTTTTATCAAGACCTTGCTTAATTACATTATCTGCAATACTGTTCAAACTTATGGCTTGTTCGCCGCCAAAACTCTGCGTATGAGGTGCTGCATCTAACAAAATTGTTGGACTATAACCTTTCAAAATAATATTTCCTAAGCTTCCTTGGTCTTGAGAAAAACCTACTTCCGTAATTACACCAACAAATACACGCTCTGGACTTTCTTCTACGTCTTTATAATTGAAAATAGCTGTAAGGCGTTTTCCTAAAAAGTCTTGAGCACTTTCTAAACGGTGATTTTCTGCAGAACCCATTACATCATGGGCAAGCTCCACACTAAATTCATGGTGCTTTTTGGCGCTTTGAACTAATTTGAAATGTTTAAAATGCTGGATAGATTGACCTTCAACGATAAGTCGTAATTTTACAACACGGTTAATTCCTAAGATTTGTTGAGCCGCAATATTGGCTGCGTTGAATATTTTGGAAGTGGGTTGATTTCTCCATAAGCCATCCTCCACAACAGTTGAAGATCCTGCAATTCCTTTTGTATTGGTGTTAGAAACCGAAGATTCCATTCCATTATTAGGAAAAGAATTATTATTTATATTATCATCTTGAAACATATCTATTGTGGTTTTTTATTAATATTGATAGAGGATATGAAATAATTAATTTCGAAAAAATAATATTTCTAAATTTTTAACCTTATTCTATTAAAATCAAATTCCTGATGTCGGGAATTTTGCAATACCAACATCAGGTTTTTATATATTAATATGATGGTGTGTATTTTACCAATCTAAGCTCCTGGCCAAAACCCAAAATACTGAGAACCTCCATATTCAATGGTTTCTGCACTTACAACAAATGTAATTAGCATATTATTGTTATTCAATGCATCAAAATCTAATTCATGCTGAATAACATAACCGTTTTCCCATTTTAGTTTGATGAGTTCTCCTTCTTCGTGAGCCTTATTGAAAGTAATTTCACCAACCGTTGGTTTATATTTGCCATTCAGTAAACTCTCTAAGATTGCAGAACTTTCTGTAGCCTCAATAGTTACTTTAATTAATGCATTTGAAGGATCTGAAGCAACTCTCCCTGAAACGTCCGTTGTTCTAGAAACTTCATAATTCAATTTTAAAACTTTTTGATCTGAACCTCCATTGAATTTTAATAGTGCTCTCGAATTGTTAGCTGCCATATTTGTAAAAATAATTGATATTAATGTTATTTATCTTTCAAAGATAAAATACAGTTTCCACTTTTCTTGTAGTAGAATTACTACAAATTGTATTTTTTAGAAATTTTAACATAAAAAAACTCCCCTCAAATCATGAGAGAAGTTCTATTTATTATTTTAGCTGAAGATAACTAACTGAATCTTACTTTTTTAAATCCTCCTTCAATTTTTTTGCTCCTTCTTCCACTTTGCTAGCTCCTTTTGCCGCAGCATCTTTCACATCATTTTTAACATCCTTAGCACCTTCTTTAATGTCTTTTCCTGCTTTATTAATGCCTTCCTTAGCATCTTGAGCTGCATTTTCTATTTTACCACCAACTTTATTGGCTTCGTTTTTAATATCCTTTCCTGCTTCATTCACCCCTTGTTTCACGTCATTTGCAGCGTTCTTAAGTTTAGTGGTATCTACTCCTGAACTTGTAGTAGTTTCGGTTGTAGTGGTAGAAATAGTTCCATCGGGACTTTCTATACTTTCTGTTTTAGTGGATGTTTTAGAACAAGAAATCACTAAAAGCGATAATAATGTTGTGGTTACAATAATCTTTTTCATAATTTTCATTTATAATTTTCGGGTTAAATTCAAAGTGCATCAAAATCTATGCAGTTTTATTGGTGGGTGGTGTTTTCAGTTGTAGATTTATTGGACGCTTTTTTTTCTGCATCAGCTTTTTTCCTCTCTTCATCCGCTAATTTTTTCTTCTCCTTATCCACCTCTTCTTTAAGTTTTTTTTCATCTTCCAACTGCTTTGCTATTTGTTGTAATGAATCTTGATATTTCTTTGAAGACATTCTAATTCGCTCTGCAACATCTACAGAAATAGCTCCATTAGAGAAGGAATCAATAGCTGTAGTATCGTAAGGAGCATGAACTTGCACTTCGGGAGATTGAAGTTTAGCATTTTGCTCCTCTTTAGAACATGAAATAAATGTTACGCCAACCATAGTACTGATGAATATTAAATTTCTCATTTTTCAAGTTTGAATTCGGTGATTATAGGAAAATGATCAGAGATATGAACATTTCTATCTATAGTATAGGTTACTGGAATAATTTCCTTTGAAGTAAAAACATAATCTATCCTCAATGGAAATTTATAGTCGTGGAAGCTTGTTCCACTTCCTTTACCCACTTCTACGAAAGCATCTTTTAAACCTTTTTGCAAATAATAATACTCGTAAGAATTGGGCACTGCATTAAAATCTCCCATTACAAAAACGGGATAAGGAGATTCATCAATTCCTTTTCTTATCATTTTTACTTGATTTTCATGCTCTTTAAAAGTAGGAATTAATCTTTTAATAACGTTCTTTACTTTCACTTCATTTTCTTCAGAATTCCCATCAAGTTTTACCATTGATTTCTTGAACTGAAATGGCTGTAAGTAAATATTTATAAATCTATAGACTTTTCCATGTATCTCCATATCAAAATAATCAGCATAAGAATTAAGATCTAAATCACTAGAGATCAGCTGTTTTTTATCAATTATTTTATATTTTGAATACATACTGATAATAGGAGAAACTCTATAAAAATGCAAACCTTCTTTTTCTAGAAAATTGTCTTCCGTGGGATTTTCTTGCAAAAAATAAATATCCGCATTCTCGCTATTTATATAATTTTTAAGTTCAGAAATGCCCAATTTTCCTGCTTTTGTATTGAGGGAAACAATCTTTAGATTGGGAGTTTCTTTAACATCAGAAAAAAAATTCACCCATCTTTTAATAGGATTAATAAGAAAAAGCGTCATGAAAAGAAATACAAAAGCTCTTTTTCGCCAGCAAATAATCCAAAAAACAATGAGTATTAAATGTGTAATAAGCAATAATGGAAAGCTTAAAGACAGCAAATTAAACCAAGGAAAAATTTTGGGTGGAATATAAGCGTTTAAAAGTGTTCCTAATAATAGAAAAACTATACTCGAATGTAGGATAACTAAAGCAAATCTCAAGATTTTCATTTAATTCAATCTATACAAATGTTTTTTCCAGATGCTCGCTAAAATAAAGCCCATCAAAGCTCCTCCAACGTGTGCAAAATGAGCAATTCCACCAACATTCCCACCTAAACCTAAGAAAACGGAAGCCACAATAATGATTGGAAGAAGTATTTTTGCTTTTATAGGAAAAGGAATAAACATAAAAACAAGTTTAGCATTGGGATATAGCGTAGCAAAACCTGCCACCACACCAAAAACAGCTCCTGATGCCCCTAACATTTGACCGTAATAAATTCTATATAAATCTACTTCTTCTTGATTATGAAACGATATACTTTGAGGACTATTCATAAAACTTAAAAGCAAAGTTTTTATATCTGTTCCAGAAGATTCCAATTGAGAAATTAATTGTTGAGCTTCAATAAAATTCCAAAGGTTAAAAAGCAAAAACGAGCCAATTCCACTCAGAAAATATAGGATAATGTATTTTTTTTCACCAAGAGTTTGCTCCAAAGCGGGTCCAAAACTCCAAAGCGTAAGCATATTGAAAAGAATATGGGTAATTCCTATACCTTGTTCATGCCATGAAGCGTGCATAAACATATGCGTAATAATTTGCCATGAATGAAAATCTGGTGATAATGGATAATATGCTGAAAGTATGTCATACAAATATTGTGTGTTAATAAGGTTAGTTACCAAATACACTACAATATTGATGATGATAATATTCTTTGTAATAGGAGGAATATTTTGAAACATAGTTTTAAAATTTAGTTAAGTAGTCGTTAAAAGGGATTTCATAAAAGCATCTTTTACCATCGGGTAAAAACTCTGGAAAACCCAGTTGTGTATAATCTTTTATCAATTGTTCTGCATCGTGTTTGTAGATAAAATCAAACCTAGATTTAGATTGTATCTTATCCCATTTATTTTGGTAAAAATGCAAAAACTCTTCCTCAGATTTATAGTCTAAAATTTCAAATAAATCCTCTAAGAATTTCATCACTTTGGTTTCCTTTAAACCTTCTGGAACGGCATCAATTCTCAACACATTTTCATGAGCTATTTTCATATCAAAACCTAGTTCTGGAAGGTATTTTTTTATAGATTTATACTTAGCCTTCTCTATTTCGTTCATGTGATATTCCAACGAGAATAAAAGTGTATGACTAGCATTCCCTTTGTTTCCTTTTTTATTATTTTCAGAAATTAACAATCTGTGCATTCTTCCCAAATCTAGCATCAAAGTTTTATCTCCTCTATTAAACAGCCAATAACCATTAGGAAGTCGCATTAAATCTTCATCAAAATCTTCATCTTCAAATAAATTAATCTTGGAAGGTGCAGCTTCAATACTTTGATGATATATTTCCGACAAATTCTGAATTTCAGATTTTGTGGGAGTTCCTTTTTCATCCAAAAACGGATTATAGTCTTTATCAACAATAATTTCAGGCATTGTAAAACTCGAAGCTGACGAGGGTTTTTTCTGCATCATGGCATCAAAACTCGGATCTCTATCAAAATCTAAACTTGGAGCCACATTGTAAATTCCCAAAGATTTCTTGATGGTAGAACGTAATAAAGCAAAAATAATATGTTCATCTTCAAATTTAACCTCTGTTTTTTGAGGATGAATATTCACATCTATTTTCTCTGGATCCAATTCTAAGAAAAGAAAGAAACTCGGCAAATATCCAGGAAGTAACAAGCCCTCAAAAGCCTCCTGTACTGCTTTATTGAAATATGGACTTTTAAAATACCTGCCATTAACGAAAAGAAATTGCTCGCCTCTGGTTTTCTTGGCACCTTCTGGTTTTGCTACAAAACCGTTGAGTTTCACCCACATATCATCTTCCTTAATAGGAATGAGCAACGGCTGAAGTTTTCTTCCAAAAATATCTACAACACGCTGCATTTGAGAACCTTTTCTCAGTCTGAAAATTGGTTCATCATCATGAAATAAAGAAAATTCTACGCCTTCATGAGCTAAAGCAACTCTTTGGAACTCATCAATAATATGTCGAAATTCAATATTATTATTTTTTAAAAATTTTCTTCGTGCCGGAACATTAAAAAATAGATTTTTCACTGAGAAATTAGAACCTACCGTCGTCTGAATAGGCTCCTGAAACTGCAAATTTCCTCCTTCAATGTAAATATTGGTTCCAATAGGCGCATCCTCTTTTTTGGTTTTTAATTCCACTTGAGCAACCGCTGCAATGGAAGCCAAAGCCTCTCCTCTAAAACCTTTAGTTGAAATTTTAAAAATATCATCTGTATCCCGAATTTTGGAGGTAGCATGCCTTTCAAACGCCATTCTTGCGTCTGTTTCGGACATTCCTACACCATCATCCACAACTTGGATAAGATTTTTCCCAGCATCTCTTATAATAAGTTCTACTTTGGAAGAACCCGCATCTATAGCGTTTTCCAGCAGTTCTTTAACAATAGAGGCAGGTCTTTGTACGACCTCTCCCGCTGCAATTTGGTTGGCTACATGATCTGGTAAAAGCTGAATAATATCTGACATAATAATTACTAGAATACAAAAATAAAGAAAGCAATTGAATAAAAATAAAAGCCCTTTCAAATAAAATCTGAAGGGGCTTTCTCGACACATAATTTACTACTCTACTTTTTATTTCTTTTTCTTCTTTTTATTGTTTGTTGTCGCTTCTTTTTCAGTAGCTTCCAAGTCTGTTTTTGCCTTTTCTACTTCTGCATCTGCAGCTTTAACTTCCGTTTGCGCTTCTGCAACTTCTAATTGAGCCTGATCTACTTTTATAGCTTCTGTAGAGGCTGCTTTTTGTTCAGCAGGTTTTACCTCTGTTGACTGGTTGGGTGTTTGTTGTGCGTTTATTGCAACAATTCCTAATCCTAAAAAAGATGCTGTCAAAAATAATTTTTTCATAATGTAATAGTTAGGGTTTTGATTAATTGATTTCTATAACAGAAACGCCAACAAAAAAAAATAATTGTCCTAACCATGATTGTTTAACCATAATTATAAAAATTTAATAATATTTAAAACTATAAGATTATTTTCCTAAATTTTTCTTAAGAAGTTCCACGAATTCGTAGGCAGCAGGACAGATGACTGTGTTTTTAAGGGTAAGATTATTAATTTGATAAATCTTTTTTCGGTCTGTATGCGGAAATTCTCTGCAGGCCTTTGGACGCACCTCGTAGATGGAACAAGTATTATCTTGATTCAGAAAAAAACAAGGGAGATTTTGCAGAACTTTATCATTATCTTCATCTACACGCAAAAATTTGGCTTCAAAATCTGAAGCTTTCATTCTTAAATGTTTGGAAATTCTTTCTATGTCTTTTTCTGTATAAAGCGGACCTGTTGTTTTGCAGCAGTTAGCACATTGTAAGCAATCAATTTTCTCAAAAACTTCATCGTGTGTATTTTGCACCACATAATCTAATTGTTTAGGAGTTTTCTTCTTTAAACCCTCTAAAAACTTTTTATGTTCACCGTGTTTTTGTTCTGCAAGTTTTTGATACTGCGATAAATCCATTGTCCTCAATAATACTTTTGCAAAAATACCACAAATCATTAGTAAAAACATGTAAAACCAATTGATTATCTTAATTTTGTAATATGAAAGATTTAAAAACAAGGGAAGATATAGAATTGCTTGTCAATACTTTCTACAAAAAAGTTCAAAAAGACGAAACCATTGGTTTTTTCTTCAACGATGTGGCAAAAGTAGATTGGAGCAAGCACCTTCCTAATATGTATGATTTTTGGGAAAGTATTTTATTTGGCAGCGCTGCATATAAAGGAAATCCAATGCAAAAACATTTCCCTGTAAACGATATTATCCCTTTAGAAAAGCAACATTTTGAACATTGGCTATTCCTTTGGAAACAAACTCTTACAGAATTATTTGAAGGTAAAAATACCGAATTAGCCCTTTATAAAGCCAGCAACATAGCCAACCTTATGAGTTATAAAATGGATATAGCTACAAAACTTAAGGAAAAATAACCGTAAAAATATACGCCGCAAGATTTACCAAAAGAACCATTCCGTAAAGGATATTGGTTTTTCCCCGGCTTAAAGAAAGCATAACGGTAAACACCGATAAAGCAAGAATAATAATAGATTTATTATCCAATCCCAATACCAAAGGGATATCAAAATAAATGCAAACAATGGATACTGCTGGAATCGTTAATCCGATACTTGCCAAAGCAGATCCCAAAGCCAAGTTTAAAGAAGTTTGAATTTGATTATTTCTTGCTGCTCTAATAGCCGCAATACCTTCTGGGAGCAGAACTACAGCCGCAATAATTACTCCCACCAATGCTTGTGGAGCTCCAAAACTTTGCACCATATCTTCAATAGCCGGAGATAAGGCTTTCGCCATAAATACTACAACTGCTAAGCAAATAATTAAAAGTACGAGACTAAAAAATGTTACTAGATTTGATGGTGGTTCTGCACCATGGTTTTCGTCATCATGCTTGGTAATAAAATAATTTCTATGCCTAACCGTTTGTACCATTAAGAACGATGCATATATAACCAAACAAGCAATAGAAACGAAGATTAGCTGCGCATGAGAATAAAATGGACCCGATTTGGAAGTAGTGAAATTAGGAAGGATTAAGGTAAGCACTAAAATTGCCACTAAACTTACTAATGAGGTTGTAGCAGAACTTTTTGCAAAAAATTGTTCGTGAAATTTTACCCCTCCCACTAGAATACAAACCCCCAAAATTCCATTAATAATAAGAATAATAGCTGCAAAAACGGTATCTCTAGCATACGTCATTGCATTCTCTCCTCCTGCAATCATTAGGGAAACAATTAAAGATACCTCTAAAATTGTAATACAAATGGCAAGAATAATAGTTCCAAAGGGTTCTCCCACTCTATGCGCCACGACTTCTGCGTGATGAACAGCAGAAAGAACACTTGTTATTAATAAAATTCCACCAATAATCTTTGTTAAAACCGTATCATCTATCATCCCTGAAAAATAGAACAATGCAGAAATAACTGGAAAAATAATGGTCCAATGGAGCAGGAATTTTAGTTTCATCGTTTTTTTTGTAAAAAGTTAAGAATTATTCAACAGAAATCACAAAACCATTCATTAAGTTTAAAATAACAAAATAAATTTAGTTTTTCGTGATTTTACAAAAATACAAAAAATCAATCAAAAATTAAAATTTGATTTGAAATGCTAATAATCCCAAAGATGAAAATCTTGCAGATCAGTAAGCATGTGAAGGAGCAAACCGATGCCTGTAATTCTAGTTTTTTTGAAGAAAAGAAACAAAACATAAACCGCAATTGCAGGGTAAGAATGTAAAAAATGAAAACCAATACTATTTCTATTGGGTTCGAAAATAGGAGTTGCAAAAAGATGATCTAAATCCACCAACATGGTCAACAAGAGCACAATAGAAACTTTTTTCCAGTCTTTTTTAAAAAAAATATAAGCCACCACAAAAGGAAATCCGAAGTGTAGGAAATAATGAACAAAAGTTTTCCAAGAAATAAAATCCATTAAATTCTTCCTTTTAAATAATCTTGTCTCAGGTTTTCATCTAATTTCTCAATGGCATATCTCAAGGTTGTTCTGGGCATTTTTGTATAATGTTCGTTTAAAAAATTAAGCAATTCTGTTTCATTTTTACCACCCATTTCTCGCAGCAACCAACCATTAGCTTTGTGCATTAAATCGTGTAGGTGTTCTAAATTATTCAGCACTAATTCTTTTGTAAGCTCGAATTTTCCTTTTTTAATGTAATGCATGGTCCCCACTACTGCAATTCTTTTATGCCACATTACATCTGAGTTTGACAAATTTCTTAACAAATCATCTTTTTCATTTTCAAAAGTGAATCTTCCCAAAATTTTGTAGCAAGAACTATCCACCAAATCCCAATTATTAACAAACTCTAAATTGTTTAAGTAAAAATCTACAATATTTTGCTTTTCATCTGCTGATTTCGATTTCTCAAACTTAGAAATCAACATAAAAATTGCCGTTAACCTTTCTTCATGATAGGGCGATGAAAAAAGTTTATGAAGCTCCTTTAAAGAAATTTTGTTGAAAAATTCTTTAGCCACAGCACGTTGATCAGGAACTTTCACACCCAAAAACAAGTCACCTTCACCATATTCACCTTTTCCTGTTTTGAAGAATTTGGGCAGAAATTGAGCTTTTTCATCCAAAGCCAACACTCGAAGCGCCTCTTGAATTTGAGTAACTCCATTCATTTCACAATCTATTAAGCCAATTGTTGTTCTCTTTCGTTTTCTTCGCTAGCTATTTTCTTAGGATTCGCTACTTTACCAATGGTAAGTCCCTGAACAACAATAGAAAAAACCACCACAAAATAAGTAATACTTAAAATAATATTGGAATTTTCACCTTTAGGAATAGACATCGCCAACGCAATGGAAACACCACCACGAATCCCTCCCCAAACCAAAACTTTCAATGTTTGTGGACTAAATCGGTTTCTAAAGGACATGAATTTTGTAGGCACCCAAATAGAGAGAAATCTCGCCAAAAGAACTACAGCTATAGCAATTAAACCTGGAACAGTAAATTTATTAAGATTTTTAATCATTAAAAGTTCAAAACCTATGAACAAGAAAAGAACAGAGTTTAAAATTTCGTCAATAAGTTCCCAAAATTTAATGAGATAATCTTGGGTTTCAGATTTCATATTAAAGTTTCTGTTGAAGTTCCCCATAAACAAACCAGCAGCAACCATAGTTAAAGGACCTGAAATATGAAACTGTCTCGCAATGAGATAACCACCCATTACTACCGAAAGCGTTACTAAAACCGAAATAATATAATCATCCACATGACGCATCATTCTAGAAGACGTATATCCCAATAAAATTCCGAGCGCTAAACCTCCTCCCGCTTCATGCAACAACATAGAAATAATATTTTCGCCCGTAAGATCCACATCTTTGCCTGTTGCTAATTGTAAAACGACAGCGAAAACAACAACCGCCATACCGTCATTAAAAAGAGATTCACCAGCTACTTTTGTTTCCAGTTCTTTTGAAACATTGGCTTTCTTTAAAATGCTTAAAACAGCCACCGGATCCGTAGGCGAAATTAATGCTCCAAAGACCAAACAATACAAAAAGGAAAGCTTCACTCCCACCAAAGGCAAAATATAAAACATAGCAATTCCCACTACGAAAGTAGAAATTAAAACTCCCACCGTGGAAAAAATAACAACAGGCCGAAATTGTTCTTTTAAATCTTTAATATTAACATGAATAGCTCCTGCAAAAAGTAAAAAATTAAGCATGGCGCCCATTAAAACTTCAGTAAAATTAATACTAGACATTAATTTATTAAGTCTTCCGTAAGTTTTAGGTAAAACACTTTCTCCAAAGAAAATTAGAAATATAGAAACAACAATAGCAATTACCATAATTCCTATAGATCCTGGTAATTTTAGAAATCGGTGATTAACATAGGCAAAAACAGCAGCCAATACTATCAGATAAGAAAAAGAATAGTATAATTCCATTTTATGAATTCAAACGGTATTTATTTAATATTGTAGATATAGTATTTTAACGTAAATAGATTCATTGTCTTTTGTCCAAACATCCATCATACCGTCTTTAAGCGCTTTGGAAGTCCGGTTAAAACCATCTAGTTTAATATTTTGTGTATTCAGGAAGATGTATTCATCACCAACTCCATTTACAATAAAAGGTGTTTTCTCCGATTTTCCATCGCCAGAATTGTTTATAGCGGTTATTAGAGCTCGAAATTGACGCAACCTAAAAACAAAATCTTTATCGTTACCATTTTTTTTCAAACCTTGTAAAAGAATAAGAAGTATGTCCATATTACTAGGATCCTTCTTGAAAAGTTGATTCCCTAATTGTATAGCTTCTGTAAATTTTTGATCTCGATAATATTCTGCAAGCTTTTTAAAATCTTCATCCACTAAAGAAACTTTATCCTCTCTAAAATTTCTACCATAGTACAAATACTGAATATCTATACTATCCATAGATTGAGGATGTCCTAAATACTTAAAAAGCACTTTATCATAATGATAATTTGATTTTGGATCTTTCAGGTTTTTCTCTAGAGTTTTAAGATCAAGCTTTATGTATTGGGAAAATCCCAAAAAAGAAAATAGTAAAAAGAAAAAAAAGAGTTTATTTTTCATCTTCTACATCGTCTTCATTATCATAATATTCAAACAAGAAATCGTTATAAGGGAATCTTGAAATATGTATTTTCAGAACTTCATCATAAATAACTTTCTTCATTTCAGGGAAATTCTGTTTGGTAAGTGCCGAAATAAAAACTGTAGGATATTTAGATTTTGCCATCCATGTTTTTTTCCATTCTTCTAAAGAAATATTCTTTCTGGTACTTGGCGTAAGATCGTCTTCCTCTTTTTTCTCGTAAGAAAAATCATCAATTTTATTAAAAACCATCACCATTGGTTTTTTGTGAGCATCAATCTCCTGTAAAATATGATTAACAGATTCTATATGATCTTCAAAACTCTCATGCGAAATATCCACTACATGAATTAGCAAATCTGCTTCTCTCACCTCATCCAAAGTAGATTTAAAAGATTCCACCAATTGTGTTGGAAGTTTTCTAATGAAACCCACTGTATCCGTTAAAAGAAAAGGCAAATTACCAATCACCACTTTTCTCACGGTAGTATCCAAAGTTGCAAACAGCTTATTTTCAGCAAAAACATCAGATTTAGATAAAGCGTTCATTAAAGTAGATTTCCCAACGTTGGTATATCCCACCAAAGCCGCACGCACAACTTTCCCACGGTTATTCCTTTGGGTAGCCATTTGCTTGTCTATGGTTTTTAGCTTGTCTTTTAATAAAGTAATTCTGTCACGGATAATCCTTCTATCGGTCTCAATTTCCGTTTCACCAGGGCCTCTCATCCCAATACCTCCTTTTTGTCTTTCAAGGTGAGTCCACATTCTGGTTAACCTCGGTAAAAGATATTGATATTGCGCTAATTCCACCTGAGTTCTCGCATAGGAAGTCTGAGCTCTTTGTGCAAAAATATCGAGAATTAAATTCGTCCTGTCCAATATTTTCACTTCCATTTCTTTCTCCAAATTCTTCAACTGGGAAGGAGAAAGTTCATCATCAAAAATCACAGTTCCAATTTCGTTTTCTTTCACGAAATCGCGTATTTCTTCCATTTTTCCCTTACCTACAAAAGTTTTGGAGTCGGGCATAGACATTTTTTGTGTAAATCTTTTTTCAACACTAGCTCCAGCAGTATACGCTAAAAACTCCAACTCATCCATATATTCTTGAAGCTTATCCTCATCCTGATCTTTTGTTATAAGACCTACCAATACAGCTTTCTCGTAATTGTGTTCTTTTTTTTCTAGCATGTAATTCTTCTATAAATTTTGAGTTTTAGCAAGGTAATATTTTTCAATAAAAAAACCAAAGGATTACTTTGGTTTCATATTTCAAATTTAAAGATGAGTGGAAGAAATTAAGATTTTTCAAAACTAAAATTCCACCTCCTTCTTTAATTCCATCTTTTCAAACGACTGTAGCAAGTCTTTTCTCAATAAAAATATTTAATGTGATTAATCCCAATCTGAAGCAACAAACTTCATCAGTTCTTCATTATCTTTATTGTATAAAGTTAGGAAATGTCCTTCAATTTTATATGGGTTACCAAAGTCAATTTTTTTGCAAAAGAATCTTCAAGCCTCATATTTACGCAAGCCATTTGTGTCATCATCATCTCATTAAATTTCAATTGATTATTGGACTTCACTGTTAGCGATCCATTAATTCTATTACAGCCCATAAAAGCAGAAGCATTCATATTGCTTTTATCTCCCGTTTCAAGTTGTGTAAGATTTAGCTCGGCTTTTTTCGCCATTAAATCTTGCTTAGAATATTCTTCAAATTTCACCATCATCCATTGTCTTTGTAAAGGTTTTGTATCCATAGATTTTTGAGATGTACAGTTCATCATTAATAATAACAAAAAAGCACTAAATAAATACGTGTTTACTAATTTTTTCATGGAAATAATTTTTAATTAAAAACTTGGATTCCATTTTCGTACCATTAACGGTGTATTCTTGTAATTTTTAGTAAATTAGCGCCTTATAATTTTTTACTATAATGAAAAGAATATTTTTACTACTCACGTTTTTATTGAGTTTTGCTCAAATGCGTGCTGATGAAGGAATGTGGCTTTTAATGCTGATTAAAAGACTGAATGGCGTTGATATGCAAAAAGAAGGTTTGCAATTAACACCTGAAGAAATTTATTCCGTAAACAACTCTAGCCTTAAAGATGCTATCGTAAGTTTCGGTGGTTATTGTACCGCAGAAGTGGTTTCTGATAAGGGATTAATTTTCACAAACCACCACTGTGGTTATGGAGCTATTGCTGCGGCTTCAACTCCTGAAAAAGATTATTTAAAGAATGGCTTCTGGGCGATGAAGCAATCTGAAGAGTTCAATTCTAAAGATCTTTTTGTAAGATTTTTAGTAAGAATGGATGATGCTACACAAAGAATTAATTCGAAGCTAACGCCAAACATGTCTGAAGCAGACAGAAAAAAAGTAATTGATGCTGAATATAAAGCTATCCAAGCAGAAAATTCTGAAAATGGAAAATATACCGTTGTAGTAAGAGATTTCTTTAACGGAAACGAATTTTATTATTTTGTTTACCAAGATTATAAAGATATTAGATTAGTAGGTGCTCCACCTTCATCATTAGGTAAATTTGGTGGTGACACAGATAACTGGGAGTGGCCAAGACATACCGCTGACTTTGCAGTTTTCAGAATCTACGCAGATGCAGCTGGAAATCCTGCAGAATATTCTCCTAAAAACGTTCCTTTAAAACCTAAGCATTCTTTGCCAGTATCTCTTAAAGGTTATAAGCCTGGAGATTTTGCAATGATTTTAGGATATCCTGGAAGAACAAACCGTTATTTAACCTCATTTGGTATTCAGCAGTTGGTTAGTAAAGATTATCCAGCTTGGGTAGAAGCTTCTAATCTTGCCATGAAGGTGATGAAAAAACACATGGATCAGGATAAAGCGACTCAACTGAACTATGCTTCTCAATATGCTTCTGTTGCTAACTATTGGAAAAACAGACAAGGAACAATAGACGCTGTTGAAAAAAATGGAACTATTTCTGATAAAGTTAAAATTGAAGACAGATACAGACAATGGTCGGTTCAAAAAGGAAATGAGCAGTATGATGGAGTTTTAGAAAGTATTGATGCTTATTACAAGCAAGTTTCTAACAGAAATGTGGAAAGAAACTACTCTTCTATCTTAACAAGAAATACAAAATATATCTCTCTTTCTTATCAATTAGGAACTTTATTGAAAACTTTTGCCGACCAAGATTTGGAAGGTAGAATTGCAATGAGACCTAAATTAGAAAAGCAAATTGATGAAATGTATGACAAATTCAACTCTAAATTAGAGGGTGAAATGTTAAACTCAATGGTAAATTTATACCAAACTAAAGTAAACAAAGATGTTGCATCTCCTACTTTAATGGCTGCAAATGCTGCCACACTGTCTAATGTTGCATTTTCTTCAATCTTCGCAAGTAAAGCTTCTGCAATTGATTTCTTAATGAAGCCAGATCGTTTGAAAATTGATGCAGATCAAATGTGGAGATTTGCAAACGGAGTTGTTACAGACCAAAAATTATTAACTGAAAGATTCTCTAAAGTGGAGGACAACTTCACTAAAAACAACAGACTTTTCTTAGCTGGCTTAATAAAAGCGATGCCAGAAAAGAAATTCTATCCAGATGCTAACTCGACAATGAGATTAACTTACGGATCTGTAGACACACTTCCTGTAAGAGAAGATAGAAATTATTTTGGTGTAGAAGATAATTATTACACAACTATTGAAGGTTTAGTAGGTAAATACAAAAAAGGTGATGAAGAATTTGATTTACCAAAAAGAGTATTTGACCTTGTTGATGCAAAAGACTACGGTCAATACGCAGATCACAGAGGTTATATGCCTGTAAACTTCCTTTCTAATAACGATATTACAGGTGGTAACTCGGGTTCACCAGTAATTGATGGCGAAGGCAACCTTATTGGTATCGCATTCGATGGTAACAGCGAAGCTTTAAGTGGTGACATTGTTTTCGAAAAAGAATGGCAAAAAACCATCAACGTAGATATTCGTTTTGTTCTTTGGACAATTGATAAATTTGCTGGGGCTAGAAGAATTGTGGACGAGTTAAAATTAGTAAGAGATGAAAATACTCCTGCTGATACTAAAACTAAAATGCCAAGACCAGCCTCTAAAAAAAGAAAATAATTCTTAGAAATTTGAATAAATTTAAACCTCAGGAAATTCCTGAGGTTTTTTTATTTTTATACAATGAATACAAACACTTCTCCCTTAAAATTCAGAGCAATTATCATTCAAAATGCTAATATGAACACTGCTTATATAGAATTCCCTTTTTCAACTGAGAAAAAATTTGATAAAAAACATATTTAATAAGAAACCCCACGAAACCGAAAGACTTTACATCAAATAATTCACCATTGAAGATGCTGAATTTTTACTCGAATTATACAATATACCTAAATTCTTAGACTTTATTAGCGATAGAAACATCCACAGTTTGGAAGATGCAGAAAACTATATCATTCAAAAATTCAGACCTCAAATAGATAAACTAGGATTCGGAAACAATGTGGTCGTCTTAAAAGAAACTCATCAAAAGATAGGTTCTGTAGGCATTTTCGAAAGAGAAGGTTTAGAAATTGTAGATATTGGATTTTCTTTCCTCCCAGAATTTGAAGGAAAAGGCTATGCATTTGAATCAGCTAATAAATGGAAAGAATTTGCTGCCGAAAAATGGGGAATTCACAAACTTTCCGCAATTACAACCAAAGAAAATATTTCCTCTCAAAAACTCATCCAAAAATTGGGATTAAACTTCAAGAAAAGGGTGACTTTACCCAACGATCCTGAAGAACTTCTTTATTACGAAAATTAAACATTCCAAAATTCCCTATCTAAGCTTCTGTATTGTATCGCTTCAGAAACATGATGAGATTCAATATCCTCAGAATTTTCTAAGTCAGCAATCGTTCTAGAGACTTTTAAAATCCTATCATAAGCTCTCGCCGAAAGATTTAGTTTATCCATTGCAATTTTTATAAGATTTTGTGAAGCTTCATTCAAATTACAATATTTCTCTATTTCTTTGGAACTCATTTGAGCGTTATAACTAATCTTTAAATCTTTATACCGTTCATTTTGTTGATCACGAGCATTTAAAACTCTTTTTCTTATCTCTTCACTTTTTTCTCCTTTGCGCTTTTCTGTCAGTTGCTCAAACTCCACTTTTTGGACTTCAATATGAATATCAATCCTATCTAACAATGGACCAGAAAGCTTACTCATATACCTTTGCATTTCGTAAACCGAGGAAGTATTATTAGGATCATCAGGAAAAAAACCACTTGGCGTAGGATTCATGGAAGCCACCAACATAAAACTCGCAGGATAATTGATAGTAAATCGAGCTCTAGAAATGGTAACTTCCCTATCTTCTAAAGGCTGTCTCATCACCTCCAAAACGGTTCTTTTAAATTCGGGCATTTCATCCAAAAATAAAACGCCGTTATGCGCCAAAGAAATTTCTCCGGGTTGAGGGTAACTCCCACCACCTGTATATTTGCAAAGTAAATGCAAAATGAAATGGCAAAATTGCTCACATTCGCACTTGTTTTGCAAATAAACTCACAAAGTAAGTGCGACCAATTTAAATTCTTACCTTAGATGAAACAAATCATACAAAATAAGGTGAGAAAAATTGGCTTAAAATATAACTCGCTTTCTGGTAGCTTTTTTAGTGCTAAAAATAATAAAGAAGTTCAGTTCGAATCCTCTTTGGAAAGAGATTTCATATATCTGCTCGAAATGGACTGGATTATAGATTCTTATTATGAACAGCCCGTAACTATATATTTTACTGATTCCGAAAATAAGCAACGCACTTATACTCCAGATTTTCTTTTTTACTGGCATTACCGCTTTTCTTCTCAAGGATCAAAACCCGTACTAGTCGAAATTAAATACGAAAAGGATTTAGAAAAAAAATCATTAGAGTATCAACCAAAATTTAATGCCGCAGAAGAATTTTGTGAAGTAAATGGTTATGAATTTAAAGTGCTTACTGAAAAAGATATTAGAACCGAGTATTTAGAAAATTGCAAATTTCTTTACAGATATAAAAAAAACATTTTCGATCATAATCATCCTGATATCCAGCTACTATTAAAGAATATGTGTGATTTAGTTTGTACAACTCCACGAGAACTAATTCAAATTAGTGCCAGAGATAAATTTAAACAAATGGAACTCATACATTATATGTGGTATATGGTTTCTAAAAATATGATTAGATGTCTCTGGGAATATTCTCTCACTATGGACTCTTCTATATGGCTTGATGAACTTTATGAAAACTCTTATCCAAAATGAAACAAGAAATTTTTTATTTGAACGTAGGTCAAGAAGTAACATACAAAGATGTTTCGTGCAGAATTATACGAAATGTAGATGTACGAAGAATTAGTATTGAAGAGATCAATAGTGGAATTATTCATACTGTGAATATTGGAGAAGTTTCACCTGCTACTTCTGACAAAGAGATAATTAACCGAGATATGCTTGAGCTTACCGATAAAGAGTGGGAAGTTGCTCAGAAAAGATTTCGTATTATTAGACCTGTTATTGAAAATCGTGGTGATTTTAAGTTTGTTAAAAAAGCCGCTGAGGAAGCCAATGTTAATAAAGCAACTATCTATAGATGGATCAGTCGGTACGAAAACACTGGGAGTATTGCTTCTATATTAGGTGAAAAAAAGAATGGTGGTAGAGGTAAATCGAGACTTCCTGAAGAATTAGAACAAATAATTCAAAAATGTATTGATGAAGTTTACTTAACATCCTTTCGGAAGTCCATCAATTTCTTAATCAGAGCTATAACCTTTGAATGTGATAAAGTGGGAATTAAAATACCACACTCAACAACCATTAGAAGAAGGATTACTGAAATATCAGAAGAAGAAAAAGTTAAACAGCGATATGGTAAAAAAATATCTGACAATAAGTTTAAGCCTATCAGAGGGAAATTTCCACACGCTAACCATCCTTTATCTGTAGTACAAATTGACCACACTCCTGTCGATATAATCTTAGTTGATGAAGTTTTTCGTCAGCCTTTTAACAGACCTTATCTTACAGTAGCAATTGATGTCTTTAGTAGAATGATTTTGGGAATTAATATTTCGTTTGATCCTCCCGGAGCAATGGGTACAGGTTTATGTATTTCTAATGCTATACTTGATAAAGAAACTTATCTCAGTAAACTTGGTATTGATGGTTCTTGGGCATGTTGGGGAGTTATGGAAACAATACATGTTGACAATGCCAAAGAATTCCGAGGAATTATGCTGAAAAAGGCGTGTGAGAATTACGGAATAAATCTTGAGTTTCGCCCTGTTGCGACACCTCATTACGGAGGACATATTGAAAGGTTTCTTGGATCATTTTCAAAAGCTGTACATGATTTACCTGGTACAACCTTTTCAAATACAAAAGAAAGATCTACTTATAAATCCGAAAAACATGCTTCATTTACGTTGGCTGAGTTTGAAAAATGGATGGTTACATATATTATTAATGTCTACCATAAAACCGTACATTCCGGAATTGGCATGACACCAGAAGAAAAATATATTGATGGAATTTTCGGCAACAAAGATCTTAAAGGTATTGGACTTCCCCCAAGATTCCATAATGAACGTAAAGTAAGATTGGATTTCATGCCTTATATTGAGCGATCCATTCAGGTCTCTGGAGTTGTCATTGACCATATTCATTACTATGATGAAGTGTTAAGAAAGTATATTAATGTTGAGAATAAAAAACAGAAACAAAAAAAATATTCTTTCAGACGAAATCCCAAGGATATTAGTGTTATATATTTTTTTGACCCAGAAACAAGTGAGTACTTTGAAATTCCCTACAGAGATACCAGATATCCACCTATGTCAGTTTGGGAATATAGAGCAGCGGTTAAAAAATGGAAAGAAGATAATTCCGGATTGATTAATGAGGAACATATATTTGAAACATACAAAAAATTAGAGGAAATCGAATTAAAAGCTATAAAAGCCACTAAAAAATTATCTAAAAATTCCAGAAGAATAATTACTAAAGAATTTACAACTAAAGAAAATCTATTACAAAGTATTACTGAAGTGAATACGGATTTAGAGTTAAATTATGCTGATTTTAGCTTTAAAAAGGAAGCAGAAGATAAAATGACACATACTGATAAATTAAATTTAAAACCTTTTGAAAATCTTGATGATGAAGCATTTGACAGCTAAAACAAAAGAATTCGTACTTAATAGTTCATTAGAAGAAAAAATTATTCATTTGAGAAAACAAAAGTGGATTCCATATCCTTTAGCAGAAAAAATTATGGATAAACTTGATGATCTTAAAGACTATCCTACTGTCGACCGAATGCCTAACTTATTAATAGTAGGCGAAACAAACAATGGTAAATCAGCATTAATCAATAGGTTTTTCAAAAAAAATAATCCATATATCCGTGAAGGAGAATATGATATTGTTATAGCACCTGTTTTATTGTTGCAAGCTCCTGCCGAACCTGATGAAAAAAGCTTTTATAACAAAATATTAGAAATTCTAAATGCTCCAATAATCAAAAGTGAAAATTCAGATATTAAACAACGTAGAATTATTTCACTCTTCAAAAAGTTAGAAATTAAATTGTTGATTATTGATGAAATACATCACGTTCTTGCTGGAAGCCCTAATAAGCAAAGAGTTTTTCTTAATGTACTAAAATATTTGAGTAATGAGCTGAAAATTTCTATAGTATGTGTTGGTATTAGAGATGCTTTCAATGTGATTCAATCAGATCCACAACTAGCAAATCGGTTTGAAACCAGAATTTTAGAAAAATGGAAAAACAATGAGGTCTTTTTGCAATTCTTAGTCAACTATGAAGCTCTGTTGCCACTTGAAAATCCATCTTATTTAGCTGAAAATTCAATGGCTTCCAAAATCCTTGCAATGTCAGATGGGTTAATAGGCGAAATAAATACCATTCTTATCAAAGCTGCTGAACTAGCTTTAAAAAGTGGAATTAATAAAATTGATCACAAGATATTAGACAATATAGAATATGTTTCACCAGATGACAGGAAAAAAATATTGAGAAGAACTAATTTGTAATGCCATTTATTTCATCTTTAAACAAAAATATCTGGGCATGTTATATTCCTCCATTTCCTGATGAGCTTTTTACAAGTTGGTTTTTTAGAATTGCGCAAGAGCATATTGTTAAGAGCCATTCTTTTGGAAAATATTATTTCGCTAAACAGCAATTTTGGAATAGAGATGTAGATAATATGCCAACGGGCTACTTGAAAAGGATAATATTTGAAAATACTCCTTTAGAATTTTCCGCAATTGAAAACCTTTTTTTAACCAGTTATGAATCAAAACTATTTGAAAATCATAATCCCGCTGGTAT
This sequence comes from Bacteroidota bacterium, assembly GCA_023399595.1. GTDB lineage: Bacteria > Bacteroidota > Bacteroidia > Flavobacteriales > Weeksellaceae > Chryseobacterium. Next base: position 25,338 of record JAEWOR010000045.1, read on the forward strand.
AACGACAGGAATTTTACCCTTAGGCATTCATCACAGGAAAAGAAAACACAATGGTCTTCTCTATTGCCCACTTTGCCTTGGAAAAAAAGCATTTTTTAAAAAACAATGGAGATTATTAATATCCTACGTATGTATTGAGTGCGGTATTTTTCTGAGAGACTGTTGCTATAATTGCCAACAACCTATAACCTTTCATAGACTTGAACAAGGTAAAAAACAAAAAATAGAAATAGATTCGTTAGTCCACTGTTCATTTTGTAATAATGATCTAACAAAAAATTTTGAACACTCCACGACAGAGCAAATCAAAAATCAAATTCAAATTTATAAAATACTCGATAGTGGATATGCTAACAATATTCCTTACAGCTTTTCCTATTTTTATTTGCTTCAAATATTATCAAATCTAATATCCCGAAATCATGCAATCTGGGGAAGATTAAGAAAAGCTTGCGAAACTGAGTTTGGAATTTTACCTGAAGAAAAAGGCAGCTTTTTCTCTTGGCCTATTGAAAAAAGACGTCCTCTTTTTAACATCTCATGTAAATTAGCAAATGATTATTCATATTTCCAATTCATAATTGGAAAATATAATTTAAGACTAAGCGAGTTTAATAGAGATCACATGCTTCCGTATTCTTTTGAAAAGATTTTTAAAAAATTTTAGTTAATAAACGCTTCTACAAAAAATTTCCATCTATAAATCAATTCATTATACGCTAGATATTTAAAAGTATAAACATATTATATATTGGGTATATTATGTATATTATATATTTATCAATTATTTAAAATAATTATATTAAACCCATAAAAAACATTAAATGCACAAAGTAAATAACAATTATAGATTCAAAAATTTACATTATCCCTAATTTCAAGTTGCTTATTTCAATCTAAAAAATTACCTTCGCATTAGCTTAACAAAATATGTATATAAAGAAATACTGATCGTAATTTTATTTGGATAGGAAAATCAAATAAAAAAATCCGTCGTACGGGAAATACATAACGGATCTTAAATTGGTAAAAATAATTGATAAAGGAAAAAATTCTTTTGTCCCACTCTCTTATTTTGTTATAGCAAATATAATTAATAATTAAACAATAAAAAATATTATATGAGCTTTTTGAAAACTATTCTTCAAGAAAAAAAGAATTTAATTGCATTAAAGAAACATACTGAAAAACTTATTGATTCTCTTGATACTATTTTAATATTAAATAGTACGCCGTTAGCAGTAGAATGGCTTAATTCTGAAAATTCTTCTGAAACAAAAAATCTACATGACTTAATATTAAATATTCTTGAAGATGAAAATTATTTTCTTTCAAATCGTGATATATTAAATATAATAACCACCAATCGGATAAATGAAGAATTTGATTTTGAAATAAATTCAAGAACAATATCAGTAGCTTTATCTAAACTTCAAAAAAATTATTCAATTTGTCTCTACAAATATAATGGCTCGAGAAATATGTGTTTATGGGGGCATTGGCATTGGCTTGATAAAAATCGCCTTCCAAAAGAGAAGTATATTCGATATTCCGTATGGAAACAACGAATTACAAACTATAAGAAGACAAATAAATTAAAATAACACTAACTTTATTACAAATATGATGAATTTTGATTTTGATTTTCCCGAGATAACTGAAGGCTATTATAAAATTATGTGCTTCCCTCAAGCATTAAAAAGTCATGAAGCAGAAATAAATACAGCTATAGAGTTTGCTCATATTATTAAAGTAGATGAAGGAAACTTTAAAACTGAGAAAATACAGTCGTATCACTATAGACAATTTAATATTGAATGTTTGATTTTCTTAAAAATCGGAGATAAATTTAATGACAAATCCCAAAAGCTAAAAAAAAATTCCAAGTCATTAAAAATTAAGATACCGAATTATGAAAATATTGAATTAGAAAGTTATCACCACATAACCCATGGATTTAATATTTCTGAAAGATCAGATGGTTTCAAATTCTATTTATTCAAACGCCAATATGGAGACAGAAAACCCATAAAAATCATTCTTCCTTCTATTGTAATTGGTCAGGCATTCTGGTTAAACAATTCGCTGCTGATAAGAAATTTATTCAGAAACAACTTTTATGAATTGAATGAACTCATTAATCTTAATGAGACAGTAGAAAATGAAAAAATCATAGGGAATATTTCTTTAAAAAAACCGGTTGATGAAGCTGTCAAAGCTATGATTAAATCCATGTCATTTTTTTTATTTTCAAAAGATAACTATTTGAAAAAAAATTTAAAAAAAACTCAGAGCGATCTTTATCTTCAATTCCTTAGAAGTCCTGACAAAATTGGCTATAATTTTACAATTCCACTTAAGCAAGAATTAATAATTGATATTTCTGGAAGATATTTCAATAGGGACGATCAAACATATTTCATTGCTGAAGAAATCATAGGGCTAGATCCTAAAAATGACTTTAGCGATTTATATACTGTGGATGAAATAAGATTTTACGACTATGTAAAAGAAGCTACAAATATAGAAGATGTGAACAGCAATAGAAAGAGAATTCAGAATATCAGGAAAAACAAAAATACAACAGCTACAAATGAAGGCAAAAATCCAAACTTAGCAAAAAATTTTGTTGCGTCGGGTGTCGATTTGCTTTCACAAATTGTAAAATTATCAATTGATTACAAAGCTTCTTCACGTTCTAAGAATAGTGAAACTGTAGTAAAACCGACTTCAGAATTTGGAACATTCAAAATCAAGATCCCAGACTCTTTATCAAATTCATCAGAATTAATAGGGTCAAAGAAAAATGGTGATAACGAAGATAAAAATTCAAATAAAAAAGCAGAACTTTTTTTATTGCTGAGAGAGATTATTAAAAAACTTCAGAGTGGATATCGTACTGAAGAATTAATGATTGATAATGATGATTTTATAATTTTTAATGTGAGCAAAGATGGGTGCAATGTATTACTAGTAGATGATATATTACATAAACGTATCCAAATTCTACATAAAGTCAATTTAACAAACTTTAATAACATCGAAATTGAGAATTTGGTTAAATTAGTTGTTGACAACAACTATAACTGGGGGAAATTGAAAAGTGATGCTAAAAAGTCAGATGGTATAAAAATAGATCAAACTACAATAAAAATTGGCATATCCACAAATTATAATATTGAAGGCAATCGGGCTATGGAAAACATCCAATCAATAACTGGCTCACAAAATATTTTTAGTGAGGCAGATTTATGCTATCAAAACATTTTAAAAAAATTGGAAATCTTTTTTCTAAAATGAATTACAACATTATTTATCTTCTTTCTTTATTAACTCATCCCTATTATTATTCAACATATTTTTATACCGAAAAAGATTTAATTCTTTTTCCTTCTTTGTAATTTTTATATTTTTAATCCCAAGCTTTGCAAACTTACTTAATAGATAATTAATTTCGCTTTCTTGTATTTTTAAAACCACTTTTAGCATATTCGTGCAACCCCTTAAATTATTTCTCAACTACTAATTAAATTTTAAGACACATGATTAAGCTTTATGGCTTGACACGGCTTTTATAAATGACAACCACCAACCAATAACAGTAAATCCTAAAAATGTATTTATTAAAAGTACAGTTATAAATTTATACTTTATAATAGGTATTCTTAAAGCACCTATAATGGTTGGCAAGAAGTAGATAAATAAAATAATTTTAAAAAAAAGAGATCCATCACTTTTTGTTGCTGCATTTGAAAGTAATAGTAACATATAAAATAATTAATTATAATACTTATCACTTTTTAAAGTGACATTAGTTTAATTTTTTTCAAATATAAAAATTAAAACCAAAAAAGCCACTAATAAGATACACTTTTTTAGTGGTAACATATTCGGGGCTTATTGTTAAGATTTGTAGTCTTATATAAGACAACATGGAAGAAAGTGAATTTTCAAAAGAAGAAGTCCTTCAAAAGTTAGCTAAAAGAATTAAGGAGCTTAGAATTGCTAAGGGATATTCTAGTTATGAGTATTTTGCTTACGACCATAATATCTCTAGAGCACAATACGGCAGATATGAAAAAGGAGAAGATTTACGATTTAGTACGCTAGCAAAAATCATAAATGCTCTTGGTATTAGTATGAAAGATTTCTTTTCTGAAGGATTCGATTAGATATTTTTTAGGATATTATTTCTATTTCTCATACAAATATTATTACTCTATGGTTGTATAAACAGAATTTAATTATTACTTTTCAATCAAAATATAACCATACTAACTCTGTTTTAAAGTGAAGCATCCTTTAAATGAAAATCTCAGTACACAGGTATTAATTTTACCCGCTAATAATGGGGATTCCATTATTGTAAAAACATTTGATAGTACCGGGCAGCAATTCAATATTCTGATTGACGGAGGAACTGCAGCTACTTTTGAGGAAGTCCTGAGAAAGGAACTTAAAAAGATTTCCTTGATCAATCTCATGATCTTGACCCATATCGACTCTGACCATATAGGTGGGTTAATAAAATTTGTAAACAATGCCCTGTTTGATCCCGACCAGGTAGCACGCTACTGGTTCAATTCTAAAAATATAAAATTTACTCGAACCGGAGAAAACATCAGCACAGGACAAGCTAAGACACTTGAACAATTGTTGATTGAAAAAGGAAATATCAAAGATAAGTGGTCCGAAGATATTATCGTAGACACAGCACTCCCTCTTCCCGATGGGATAAGTATAGAAATCATCTCGCCTTCCAAGGAAATACTTGATGAACTATACGAAAAATGGCCCGATCTTTCTGATGAATACAATAAAAAGCTCGAAGACATCGCAATTTCAGCTGTAAAACAATCTCAATTGGAACGCGGAATATTAACCGAACTTGCCTTGGCAGATGACAGTCCAGGTAAAAGTATTTCAGCTGATATTTTTAATAGTTCTTCCATAGCTTTTATTTTCCGTACTTTCGATATATCGGTTTTATTTCTCGGCGATGCCCATCCACATTTTATTGAGCAGGCTTTAGCCGCTAAAGGATATTCGAAAGAGAATAAACTACCTGTTGACTATGTAAAAGTTTCTCATCATGGCAGTAAGAATAACACGACAAACAAGCTGCTGGATATGCTGGATTGCGATAGGTTCATTATATCGACAAATGGAGGTAGCTCAAAAGATACACATCCGGACAGGGAAACAATAGCAAGGATAATTCACCATCCCGAAAGAGTATCGTCCGGATATAAAAAAAGACGGAAAATCTACCTCAATTATACAAAGGCCAGTATAGCATCAAAAGCCGGAGAATTTGTTGATGATGCTGATATGCTAGTAGGTAATTGGGAAATAATTGAAAAAACATGCCTTTTAGAAAATGAATGATGATGCTAAAAACAGACCCTGTGTACGGATAACCCTTAGAAAAGACGGGAAAGATGTCAGCCATGGAACGGGAACACTGCTGAAAGGCGTGGATGGGTTTTATGTCATAACTGCACACCATTGTATATATGGTGACAAAAACGTGTTCCATGATATTCAGATTCACCAGATAATAATCGAAAAGCAGCCTGCTTTTAATGCTTCTTTTCAATCAATACCGGTTGATGCAATCTTTGCCTCCAGCTTAGAGGATGACTGGGCTGTTATCAAGGTACGTTATGAAGATACCGCAGGACTCCATCCTCCAATAAAGGCCTCTCTGGGCATCAAGGTGGATGACGAAGTAGTTTTCACAGGTTTTCAATATGCTAACAAAGATGAATATAGATCCTTTAAAAGCAGAATTATGGATGGAACATCTCATGGTGAATTTCGCATAACGCTAGCAGATAAGGATGTTTTCAAAGCTGGCCGTGATCACGCAGTAGGTCTTTCTGGAAGCGGGGCTTTTTTAATTCGCGGTAATGATCTGATTCTGATAGGCCTGCTCAAGAAGGTTAAGGGCGATGAAGCATTGAATAATGATATTGTATGCTGTTCCATAGAGAAAGTCGGGGCCGTTATAGGGCTTGAATTCTGTGATGTGGAAACCCCTTCAAATGGAGATAATTGGGGAAGTGACAGATTTGAGGAGTTAGTGGTTATGGATAAAAGGGGATTAATGGAGAAGATTATGGCTGTCAACTCAAATTTTCCGGAACTAAGAATGAAAAGAATGGTGCGCAACCTCGCTCTGGGAAAATCCGAAATGTTAGGAATATTGCCAAGGGATATGAGCGCGATCAAATTTCGAATATTTGACAAATGCAGAGAGATACTGGAAAATTTTGTTGAAGAGAATGTTGGCACAGTTTTAACCACAGAACAGATTGAGGATCTGATCGAGAAATTTACCGAAAGAGGGCTTGAAATAATTCAGGAAAAATCCAAAATGTTTACCTATCCAATACTCGACAGAGATTTAATGGGTAAGATCATTCTCGACCTGATCAATGAATGTTACCTATCATTTGATAAAGAAGGAGTTTATGCAACAGGATAGAAATTCAGCAAAAAAAAGATTGATGTTCATCCAGAAGGAAGACTACAATTTCCTGGCATATAGTACAATTATACTATTGAAATCACTGGACTGCACAGATGAGACAAAAAGATTCAGGGATTTCAGAAAAATTGCTTACCTGGTTGATTTTGTAAATGAGGGCGGTGTGCCCAGTGAGTTTGAACAGCAGAGATTGGCTGATATTTACGCAAATGCTCAAATCAAGAAAAAACTTATGCACCATCTGCTCATAGTTCTCAAAAATAGGAGTCTCATCAATGTTTCCGTAAACCAGTCTACGCAGACAATTGATCTATGGCTAAATCCTAAAGTTGTACCTAACGGCTTTTTTGATTTAAATATGTTTCAGAGCGAAATAAACAATGTCTTGGAATTGAAAAAAACACTGACAACGAAGGTTAGGAGCATGACCATAAAAACTTTAGTGGAACGGGTATTCAACGATAATAACATACTTACGTGGGGAGTTTAATTGTAAAAAAAGTAAAATATTCAGGAGAGAATTATTATTATGAATCTCCTGCTTTAAGTTCAGGGATTAATATTATTCTTGGTGACAACAACTCGGGGAAAAGTACGTTCAGTTACTTTATTGAGTATGGTCTTGGCGGTAAGATCAAGCCATTCGAGGATGATCATGATGTCTCGCGGTATTCGCTGATTGTAGAAGACAGCAACAATTATGTACAGATTGATATTTTAATTGATAAGATTTCCTATTCACTGAAAAGATTTATCAATGGTAAAGAAATTTTTGTTGATAATGGAACAATAGTAGAAAGCTACCCGCTGAACCGAAGTAAGCAATCCCAGTTTATTTTCTCAGATTGGATATTACAGCAGTTAAAAATCCCTGTTTTTGAACTATATATCGGTGCAACACACTGGTACTTTAATTTTAATGATCTGTTCCGTCTGCTCAACTATGATCAAAATACCGAACCTAGGAAAATATACAAATCCCCTGTAGCAGAGAATTTTGTTGCGGACTCAATAACGATCCGAAAATCAATATTTGAGATTCTTCTGGGACTCTCCTCCGCAGATTATTTCAAAAAACTGGATATCTTAAAAAACGCAACCAAAAAAAGAGATGTAGCAAAAGCTCTTTTTCAAAATTATAGCTCGACGCACGAAATTTCAGAAGACAGCGAATCTTTGATTAAGCGTAAATCGGAAACGGTTGAACAACTTGAAATTCTAGAAGAGCAGCGTGCAACATATCTTTCCAAAGAAACTACTGTTGACGACAAAATTGGTGAATTGGCTAAAATACAATCTGCACTCATAAATCTTGAGCTGCAGACATCGCAGAAAAGAGTGACTTTGAGCACGCTTCAGAATGAACAGATGAAAGTACAGCAGTTACACCGTGAACTGGAAGAAGAGATCCAACAAATTCGCAAAATTATTTTCACACACGATAAGCTCGATCTGTTTTCCATGGAAGTATGCCCCTTCTGTATGAATAAAAAAGATGTAGTCAAGGGTGTTTGCGTATGCGGCTCCAAATTCAATGACGATGATTATGAAAAATTTGTCTACAATTCAAGCGAATATGAGGACATCTTATCACAGAAAAAGAAAAGCATTACCGCAATTACCTTTGCAAAAGATACCTACACAAAAGACTTGCATGATTTAAATCAAGAAATAGCGAAGAACACTGAACTAATAAACGAATATACCGCAAAACTTAAAGTTGTCATTGAGACCGCAGAATTTGCCGGTAATACCACTATTGTCGATGATTTCAATGACCGCATCCTCAAGTCCAAGGAGCAGTTACTAAATATTGATTTTGCGCTCAGGACAAGTACTGAACTCAAAAGACTTGAAGACGACCTGAAAATTAAAATTGAAGCACTTGGTACCGCACAGTCCAATTATACAGCAGCTAAAAAAGCCTATGACAAGAACAACGCAGATACAATCAAGTTGTTCAACAAAACCTACAGTAAATTATTAGCGAAATCGTCCTATAAAAGTACTGAGGCACATATTGACGAAGACTACATGCCTTTCATCGATAATCGTGAGTATAAAGCCAATAGCAGCGATGTACCAAAAAGATTGATGTATTACTTCACGATTCTTTCGCTAGCTCTTAAATTGCCATCGGTAAAACATCCTAGATTCTTACTTATCGATACACCGGAAGACTCGGGAATTGATACCGAGCATTTGAACCAAAACCTGGAACTTCTTTTGGACGCGATAGAACTTGGAAATCAGGAAGATGTTACTACCAAAGATTTTCAAGTAATCCTAACCACGGGTTATGGAAAATTCCCAGCTTCATTCAACAAATATATCATAGAACGTTTTTCACAAAAAGATGGTAACTATATCTTAAAGCCTAAAAAGCTGGATATTTAGTAAAAATTTACCATGCCTTCTTATTTTGGAATCTTGATTAATTTGATTTTTTAGAACATACCGTATTTAAAGCTATTTACAAACCCGATTTTCTTCCAAATAAATTAGGATTCAGCTAGGCAAAGCAATGTTCACAGATTGCTGAAATTAGCTGTTTACAAATTTTTCAATTCTGAAATTGGGATATAAACACATAATAGGTATAAATTTCAACTGGAAGATGATGGTCAATAATCAAAATTCCTTTTCAATTCTTGCACAAATAAAAAGTCATTATATACTCTAACATAATGACTTTTTATTGATTTTTAAAGTATGATATTTTGAATTGCAAAACCTAGAAAATCTACCGCTTCTAATTCATCACTTTCTAAATCTGGGTCAATCTCAATTTCCTTTAATATCAGTTCTAAACATCGCTCATCATTATAGACATCAATAGCTGGGTAAAAGTTTATTCCACTTAATTCTTCAATTAAAGGAACTCTTACTTGGTATGTTTCAGAATCTTTAAACTTCATAAATAAATCACTTTCACTTTCGACATCCATTATTATATTATCTTCCAGTAACAATTTATTTTGATTCATCATGAACCCTACTCTATAAAGTTTACCGTCATTTTTTTGAAAAAAAACGACTTTCCAAAAAAGTATAGGAATTCTTACTTCATTGTTATCAACGCTGGTTACAAAGAACGGATTATCGTCCGAAAGGACGGGTCCTGTACATACACAAACTTTTAAATTATTTTGTTTTGATTCAGTATGCAAAATATAATCTTCAAGGCTTCGCCAAATAGCTCTATTTAGCCTTTTATGTTGAGGAACAGCATTTGGAAAATAAAAAGTTGAATCAGCAGCATACATAGCCTTAGCTATAGTATCACCCCATTGAACATCTTCCCGCTTTGTCATATGACCTCTATCAAATAGACTATTTGTTGCTGTATAAAGCTCATTCCCCCATTGAGCATCCTTTTCCAATCTTGGGTCTTTACGCCAGTAATCTTTTCTAGGCGCTTTCTTAAACATTTTTCCGTCAACGTTTGTTGCAGTGTAGAAGGGGAATTTATGAGTTTTGGAAATTTGAAGGCTATAATTAACATAGTTAATTATTGTATTTCCATTTACATCTTCAGCAAGATCTTCAATCTGATTTTTATTAAGTTCTGGGAGGGCTATATCATATTCCGAAATAAATTTTGTTTGATAGCCCCTAAAAAGTACTTCATTAATTATTTTTGCCATGACTCTCTTGAATAAATTTTACAATTTGATTGACAACTATTCCTTCGTTTCGCGATTTAAAACCTTTGGGAAGTTCAACCTCCCCATTTCTCTTTTCACCTCCACTATGATGGAGAGCTACGACTTCCCATCTTGAATTAAATACGGGCGAACCTGATGATCCTTTTAATGTATCTGTTAAATATTGGACAACCCTATCATCAGAATAAGTTATTATATTATGATACAAAGAAATTTGTTTCATTTCTCCTCCAGGATGCTGTATTATATTTACGAAGTTATCTTTAGGAAGTTCCGTATAATCTAGTTCTAAAAATCCATAATTCTTTAACAAATTTTCATTGTCCTTAAGTTTACACACTGTAGTGTCCAATTCATGAATTCCCGAGGAATACCATGGTCCATTTTCGTCAATGGAAAAACTTTTTGATGCAATACTTTCATCGTTAATATCCAATTCAAAATCAAAAATGATTCTGATTTTATCAATGCTATTTTTATTTGGAAGAACATGATAATTTGTAATAAAAAAAAGGTCATCAATTCCCTTAATCTTAGTTAGAAATCCAGTTCCTTTTCCAACCATATTATCTCCCTTAATGATTTCTACTTTGGCAACAGCCCTACTTTTTATAACACCTTTTGCTAAAAAATTGATTGGAAGTAAAGTACTTTGTTCCATCGTCAATTTTTCCAATTGCAAATTTTCAAACTTATGCCAATTGGGTGAAACGTCTTTATCCAATGTATAGTCAATTTCATGTTTGGATAGCGCAGCTTTCAAAAACGGATTTTCAGGATATACATTTAGAACTGCATTTACTATATTATCAACTTTATGGTGTTTATTAGCTTCATTTAGCACATGGTGCCATACATTCATTGCGCTTCCTGTTGTATCAATATTTCCCATTCTTAATCCAGCATCGCTTACATATTTGGGTATGCTATCCTTAATGGGAATTAAATCACTTAAAATGTCATTTAATTGTGTTAATTTCACTGTCCAAGCCATTTATTTAAATATTTCTGGGTATTCGTTTGTTACACGGTCAATAAGGACTTCAGTTAATTCTCTATTTATACATTGATTAATTAATTGTGCACTATAATCAGCTGCAGACCCTTCCATTATCTTACTTGGATTAATTCCAACCATCCTAGACAACGTTCTTAAAGAGGGCAAAGAATCATAATGCAAGGGTAATTTAGTAATCAATTGCTCCAACGAAACATCTTTAAAAAATGTACCCCTTATTCTTTGCTCCAAAAGTTCTAAATTAGCTCTTTCGGATTCCTTATTTAGATCTGAAGGTGATAGATATCTTGATGGAAACAATGGAGTTACCATATTTGGAGATATCAAATATTCTCCAAACCTATCTTCTTTTTTCGCGTACATTTTAAAAAAATCCGTGATTTTATCTTCTGAATTTAGTGATTTTGAATCAGATGTTACATAAACATAATCATAAAAGAATCCCTCATCTTTCTCGTATTCCATAATTGAAAAAGGATGATAAATGACAGGAAGCTTATCTTTACTCATTATTTCTATTTTATCTAATGAATCAATTACTAGATAGCCTCTGGGGATGTTATCTGTTGATGCAAACCTTTTACTCCAAGTCTCTTCCATCGCTTGCCATTTGGCTTCTCTAATCCTAACTAAAGTCCCGTGTTTTATATAATTAAGAACTTCAGGAAAAACTAATAGTGGTATTCCTAATGACGAATTGTAGGAGGAAGTAGCGGACATCAGGATTTTCCCGTCGGGTGTTGGTGGGAGCAAAAGCGTCCCTATTCCGCCCATAACCATTTGGGATTTTCCAGTTGGGTTAAATTCGATATATTCCTTTATAATTAATGAAATATTATCTTCAGCACCTAACCTTAAATTCTCTGAATTAGGTGTCCAAAATAATCCGGGTACCCTTGCTATCCAATCAGAAATAACAAAATCTTGTAGAGAAATTTTCTTGTTCCAATAGTATTCCGGTTTATCAAGAATATTATACCAAAAGTGTTCATCAGTATAAAATTCAAACTTGTCATCTTCAGATTCTTCTATTCTAGCTAATTCTGGTTCAGCTAGAGCATAATTTTCCAAGGATTCTAAAATGTTAGCTCCTTTTTGAAGTTCAAATAGGCTCATGGTTATTTTGCTTTTATATAGGTTAATCTTAACTTATAAAGTATTTCGAAATTTTTATTATCACCATATTGTTTGTTGACTTCTGTAAGCAAATCATTCATTGTTACATTTTTTACTTTCTTATATTTTAACTTCAATAAAATATCACTCCAAACATCTGCGCTACTTCCAACAATTAAAAGGTCCGATTCCTTTCCTCCAGATTTTTTCCATATAGTGCTTAAACTGTTTCCATTAGAATACAAATCTGTCAATACATCATGGACTGCGTCCCACCACTCATCTGTTGTTATATGCACTTTATCTATAAGCCCGAAAAAAGCGATTTTCCCCCTTGTATATAAATCTAATACAGGATGACATTCTGCTAAGGCAAATCTCCAATTATTATGTCTGGAAGTCTTTTTATATATAACAGACGCAGAATAATCGAATCTTCTTTTCATAATAAGTTGCCCCAATTGTTTTGCATTAATTGCATCTATATTACTTGAATAATTTTTTAAATAATCCTCTAAGTTCAGATCAGACAAGTGAGTAAAACGTTCAAATAAAGGAATTACAGATTTAATATTATTACGGTTATAATACAGATAATCCGAAATTCCTTTACCACTTATATATTCTTCTAAAACAGGGTCATTTGGAATAGAAAAAGATGGATTTTTACTGAGTTCTTCCAAAAGAGCTGTAGAGGTTTTATAAAGAAAATTTTTTTTAATAGGGCCGTCAATCAATTTCCAGAGTTGATTGTAATTTGAATAATTTATTAAGCTACCAAATTCTGATTCCGATATTTTTAGTATTAAAAATTCTGGAATTTGTTTCTGTTCAAGTAAGCCATCTAATAAAGCAAATACTATATCCTGCGGATTATTAATGCCTTCGATAACTAAATTGCCACAATTTATAGCCTCTATCCAAATTTGTTGCCAATTTTCATTGAAAGGATCTAGATTTTGTAACAAAGTAGGATATTCATGGCATAACTGTCCACAAATTTTAACCATCCTTATATCACCCTTTACGACAGTATAATCGACAATGGACTTCGGTGTTTTTTTATCAATAATTACATTAATGCCAAAATAATAATTTTCATCTACGTCAACCTTTAATAATTCCGTTAAAGATTGCTCCATTGTATATTTCTTAATTAGTAACAATGCATAAAATTTAAACCAACTTTTTTCTAGGCATAAACTTGAAATTTCATCCCATAATTGTTTATTGATTTTAGCCGGTAAACAATTGATAAATAAGTCTTCCACGTCATGAGAAGGATCCAAAAATGTGCTTAACCTTTGCAAGAGATTAGGTATTTCTATAATCCATTTAAAGATAATTTTAACTTTTTTTGAATTGATGTTACTTATGAAAGCCTGCAGTTCATCAACCATTACTAAATCCCACCAGTTATCACTTTCTGTATTTAATTTTTCAAAAAAATCTATTAAATCTGCCTTAGTACCTTTGATAGAAAATATTTTTTTCTGAATAAATCCTCTTAAATATTCTTCCAACATTTTCTGAGAATTATAAAAACTTGAAACTTTGAAAATTCTTAAGATACTCAATTCTCTATAAGTAGTGTTATCAAGCTGTTTTATAATTCTCTTTAATAATTTTTTTTTAAAATCTGCCCCGCTGGATTCTTCCGGAGAATATTTCGCAATCAGATGAGATAAAGTATTCAATTTTTTCAGGTCTGAAATGGAATCCACTTGTTCAAAGGTGTCAATACCTTTTTCTACAATGTTGATTTCAGCTCTTGAAAGCTGATTGCACTGACTAACCTTCTCAAAATTTTGTATTCTTACAATTGCTTCTTCATCCCCTTGCAAAATTTTTTCCAAAAGGCTTAATGGTTTAAAAACCTCATTTTTGTTCACAACAAAATTTTCTGTCTTGATAAATCTATTTGCTACACTATCAGGAACAGCAAATAGGTTAATCCCTTGATTATCTTTTGGATCATTGTTAAATGTGACACCAAACGTGAATGTCCTTCGCTCAGGAAGAGTAAGAAGCTTCCATAATTCATCGACTGCTGTTTCAAATGAATTTTGCCCCATCCATAAAATTTTATTTCTATATTCTTTAATCTGAATATATCCATAAATCATTTTTTGCAAACGAGTATCCACAATTTTTTGTTGATCCTGCTTGCTTTCTGGTATTTCAAAATCAATAGGGTTAAGCTGTAAATCTTTATCCACAGTTTTTGTTAAAAAGTCAAATAACGGCTTAATACTATTTAATTTGCTAATATCGCTTGCGTTAAGCATTAAAACATGGCTGAATTTTCTTCCCCTACGAACACCTTTTGTATTATCTTCAAAAGTTTTAAGGATTAAAAAACAATCATCGATTAAGAATCCTCTTATTGATGGCTGCCAAACAGTACCAATCGTTTGTTCTTGAAGGTCTGTCTTTAATGCTATATTTTTTGCAAATGTATTATCTGCTTGGCTCGTACGGATCAGTGCCCATGCACGATCTACTTCACCATATATCGACTGATGTATGATCACTGTATAGCTAATTCTATTAATTTTGTAATGTCATCTGATCGTGTCCCGTCTTCTAAAATTAAGTACCCAAAATTTTCAGGACCTTCAACCATGTATTTTTCCTGATTCTCTTCTGTATCTAAACTAAATTCTTGGGCTGATAATCCTAATATTTTTAAAGAAGATCTATCCCAATTAGATTTAGCAAAATCTAAAAGCAGCGGCAGCTTCTCTTCTAAAACATAAAAAGGTTTGGGATCCCCGATAATTTTCATTTCATCCCAACAAGTTAAAACAATTGTGAGCTTGATATCCTTGTTCAGCAAATGAAAGTTAGTTCCCTTCTCATTCATTATAATCTGTAAAAGTTCGATTAAAAAACTTTGATCCGATATTTGATATTCAAAAACTTCAGTATTCTCCCCACTTTCTACATTATTCTCCTCTTTGAAAGTTACTTCACTAATATCTAATCGATTACCTATACTATTTAATCTGATGAATAAAATCCAATTATTACTTTCTTTAATAGAGGTTTTCCATTCCTTGTTTAATCCCCTTGATTCAACAATGTCCAACACCTGCTCACCGCCATATTCTGGACATTTTAGGTCTACCTGATCATCAAGAACCTGAATCGGTAAATAAAATTTAACACTTTTCTCAGCTGGAGTGGTAACAGGACCTTTTCCTGACGCTAAAGCATCCCTAGCTTCAGAAATAGGAGAAAGATCCTCAACAGGTTTATACAACTTAAGGTTACTTTTATTTTTTCTCAACTTTGAATAAAGTTGAGAAAGAAATACCGTTTTGGAAGCGTTAGGCTTTCCAAGAAGTAATATTGATTTAGACATTTAATCTATTTTAAAATTAAGAAAATGATCTTTAGATTTAATCTTAACAGTATTATCTAAAGTAAGATTCGTATTAACAAAAACTTTAGATAACAACCATTCAATAACTGATAGATTATTCTTGTGAACTAAAACGTCGGGATCATCTGATGAAAAATTGCTAATTTCAATTTCACAATAATTTCCAAATTTTTCGGCCAATTCGCTTTGAATATCTTCTACAATTTTAGGATGTACTTCTTGTTTTTTATCACTTTTGGACCAAACCGCTATAACAGGCCGATCGTAGAGATTATGATTTAACATTTGTGCTAAGTCAAGCACATCTGTTCTACTTTGTGCTTTTCTTTTAATCAAGTCTTCACAATCGATAAACAATATAAAAGCGTTAGAATTTTCATAGATCCAACGTGCGTTCTCTGCATTTGCGTCATTTCTATTCTGTGACCATGCGGAAAATACCTCACCAGCTACATCTGAAATAAAAACATCTTTTAAATTTCCGTGGTCATTTCGTAAAGCTAAATGCAAGAACCTAATATATTCGGCGGGTGTCGGATCGGGAAACTTTACTCCATCTTTTTCGATTTGCAATGTCTGATAGAGGCTATCCCATGCATGAATTGTTTTTGTACCACAAAAACTAAAGCTGGTAAAGCCTCCACCTTTTAGCATTAAAGTATATAACATTGCTAAAAACGTTGTTTTTCCTGCATCCACCTTACCAACCACACCTAAAATAATTGGAGTAGTTCGATATGTAATTTTAGATAAATCTTCAACACTTAGTGCATTACCTGTCCAAGGTAAAGTTGAATTTTTACTCTTTTTTTTAACAATTGTTGCTTTACTTTCTCCTTTTGAATTTAATTTTTGCCAAAACTCACATTGCTTATGATCTTCTTTTCCTTCGTGGCAATTTACCTCCGGAAGACAATCAGGATTGGAACATTTTAATTCCATACTACTTCTGTTTTAAAACTTTCAACAATAAAAAATCATGAAATAGCCATTGTACTAATTCTTCTTCCTTCATTTTAGTTTCTTCAGGAATACCCGTCAATTCCGTTAGTGCCGAAATACTAACCTGATTTTTTGATACCTTGCTTGCAAAATTTAACAAATTCGGTAAATCTTCAATCAAATTAGTTTCAGAAAATATATTGTTTAATTGAGTTCCTGTTTTTTGAAGAGCATCAAAAAATTCTTGAAGATCAATTTCTGATTTATTTTCCCCAGTAATATTACGATAAGTATGCTTTAAGAAATAATCTACACTTTTCGGATAGATAGTTGGAATGAATCCAGAATAATCATAAGCCAAAATTAAAACCATGATTTTCTTTTCTAGTTCATCGTATCCTTGATTAGCAGAATCGGAGAAAGCCGCTTCTTTCCACCACAATAACTGTGATCTTAAAGCTAAAACTCTTTGCTTATTTTTATCAGATTGCACAAATTTATCATTATTAAGCGCTGATTGAATAATTATATTGTTTTCATTGACTACATTTCCGATAGCCTTTAATGAAAGATCAACACTATTCTTTATTGCTTTTGACGCCCTTGGTGCAAATTCATGTGACCAAGAAGTTTGCTGATTACTCCAATAAGGATTGGGTGATGCAAAATTTGCTGTTCCCGATTTGCCAGTTGGTCCCGCCGAATCTTCCAAATACTTTGTTAAGGACTCATCATTTATCAAGTATCTATCAATATTTTTAATTCTATTTGTTCCGCCGTGCTAACCTCTGAATCTATCGCCCATGAATCAATTGCTGCTTTGTTTAAAGATTTTCCAATCTCACTTAAAAATTCAAAAATAACTTCTTTTTCTTTTCCCGTTAATTTCCGATATTTTATAATATTTCTACTTGCAAACCAGATAATTTCAGCAAATCCATCTGTTTCCAGCAGGCTTTTTAAAGATTCAAGGATTACAGCTCTAATAAAAACAAGAGCAGTATCTTTAGCATTTGCACTAAATGTGGTCCAGTGTTTAATTATTAATTCCCTTACTTCAATGACTGCAGGATTTTCTGGACTAATGTCCGGATCAATAGCTATGAGTGTAAAAAGAGCTATTTTGGCTTTATTTTTGACTAATTTCTTTGTTAAATCGTCGGATGCTTTTGACAATTTTTTGTGATCATCATCATCTGTGACATTAAGTAAGTTTCCGTTTAAGTACTTTTGTAACATAAATATTCTAATTATTAATACCACATGCCGACGAACTTTGTTGTAAAGAAAGATTTATTAGAATATTTAAAGAAATTCATTTCAGTAAATTGATTCACCGGACATGTAATTATATGACTTATTTTATTTTTTATCTGTTTATGATAAAATTACGAAAATTATTGGTACATAAATTAGGATAAATAGGAAAATTACATAAAAAAACACTTATTTCACTAAAAAAAACGGCAATTTAATTAATTTTATAAAGAAACAGCAAAAACAACTTTCAGATAACAAAATATTATTTGCTCATTTTTCATTTTTGGACTTTTCAGAAAGAAAATTAAGTTCACAGCTTATTTTAGCATAATTAAACATTTTAAAGATTAATAAAAGTTGAACTGTACCTTCATCAAATTTACCATAAAAGAGGACGAGGGAAGGAAGTTATACACTGACTATTAAAATCATTTGCATTTACTTTACGCATTTTCGCATTTACTTTGCAAATTCGCATTTACTTCAAAAAATTACACCACCAACTAATGCGACATCAGAAACGGTGTGATGTGGACTTCTGAACGGTCTTTCTGTCATTAAAGAATTTTCTGCACCTATTTTTCCCGCAACAGAATGTATTTTGGTGGTTTCTAAAGCTTCTTTTAAATTTAATGGTGGTAAAATAGAAGGAACTCTTTTCGCTAACATGGTTTTTCCACTTCCTGGAGGCCCAATTAAAATAATATTATGCCCACCTGCAGCCGCAACTTCCATGGCTCTTTTTGCAGTTTCTTGCCCTTTAATTTCAGAAAAATCAAATGGGAAATTGCTTACTTTATCTTTAAACTCTTTTTCTAAATCAAAATGAACACGATGAAGAGGTTTTCCTTCATTAAAAAAATCAATCACTTCTTTAATATTTTCAATTCCATAAACTTCCAAATCGTTAACGATGGCAGCTTCTTTTGTATTTTGTTTGGGAAGAATAATTCCTTTAAAACCTTCTTCAGCCGCTTTAATTGCAATAGGTAAAATTCCTTTAATGGGTTGTAAACTTCCATCCAAAGAGAGTTCACCCATAATGATATATTCACTAATACCCTCAGCTAAAATTTGATTTGAGGCCGCCAAAATTCCAATAGCAATACTTAAATCATAAGCAGATCCTTCCTTTCTTAAATCTGCAGGAGCCATATTAATGGTTACTTTCTTCCCAGGAATTTTATAACCTACATTTTTAAGAGCCGCAGATATTCTGTAGCTGCTTTCTTTAATAGCATTATCGGGCAATCCAACAAGATGATAGCCAATTCCACCATTGTCTACATTTACCTCAATAGTAATGGTTTGCGCAGAAACTCCATGAATGGCACTTCCATAAATTTTCACTAACATAGTTTTGTGTTTTAGTAAATTTACAAGAAAAATTAATTAGTATCCTTATTAAAGTTGATATTTTAAAAAGTATTAATAATTTTACTAAAAAGCATTACATGAATTTTGAGCAAGTTAATTTACATTTGGACGCTTATAAAAAAAACGACCAAATTTTAGATGCCGCAGAATATATTCTACGTTCTTTTGACTTAAACAATGAGTATTTTGAAGGTTTTGGTTTCAGAAATGATGAACATCCCAACTCCATTGTAGTAACCACGGAAGGCAACTTTAATGAACTACAAAAAATAATGATTCCAAGGAATTTATTCAATTTTGATTTAAACATCGTTCTCAATCTTCTTGCTCATGAAATGCTTCATGTAAGACAAAAAACTCTACAGCCTGTAGTTGAAGACAAAAACGAACGCGAATGGCAAGCTTATTACGAAATGCTTTTTCACAAAAATTTTCCACAAATCCCTGACGCTCCAGATTTCAACAGAAAACAATTTGCCGAAAAAGCTTTTGAATATTACAAAAGAATGGGAGAAGGAAGTGAGCTACAATTAAAATATGCCACCCAAAAAAAGGAAGTTGAAAAACTATATGAGGAAATCCTTATTTTAAGAGGAGAAAAGAAAACAGAAGAATAATGATGAAACCAGAAATTACTTGGCAAGATTTTGATAAACTCGATATCCGAACTGGAACTATTGTGTCTGTTTCAGACTTTGAGAAAGCCAAAAATCCGTCTTACCAATTAGAAATTGACTTTGGTGATTTAGGAATTAAAAAATCTTCTGCTCAAATTACAGAACTTTATTCCAAAGAATCTCTTTTAGGAATGCAAATTTTAGCAGTTGTAAATTTCCCTAAAAAACAAATTGCCAATTTCTTTAGCGAATGTTTGATTCTGGGTGTTTACGGTGAAAACAAAAAGGAAGTAACGCTTGTTACACCGTCACTTCCTTCTAAAAATGGTTTACAATTAGGATAACAAAAATAGAATATTTAAAATAAACACAATTATGATTCAGAATATACCAATAGAAAGAGTTCTCTTTCTTGATATTGAGACCGTTCCACAATCAGGAATTTGGGAAGAACTCTCCGAAGAAGATCAAAAATTATGGGATAAAAAAACCAAAATTCAAAGAAAAGACGAGGTTTCTGCAGAAGACTTTTACCCTGAAAGAGCCGGAATTATGGCAGAATTTGGTAAAATAATCTGCATTAGCATCGGAATGTTAGAACATAGCAACAGTTTAAAAATAAAGAGTTTCTATGGAGATAACGAAAAAAAACTCCTTCAAGAATTTGGTGAAATTTTTAACAGCACAAAATTACGAGATGTTATTCTTTGCGCTCACAACGGGAAAGAATTCGACTTCCCTTGGATTGCAAGACGATTTCTCATCAACGGAATACAACCACCATTTCCTTTTCAACTTTTTGGAAAAAAACCTTGGGAAATTCCTCATATCGATACCATGGAGCTTTGGAAGTTTGGTGATTATAAAAGTTTTGTTTCATTAGAACTTTTGGCTCATGTCTTCGGGATCCCCACTCCAAAAGATGATATAGATGGTTCTATGGTTTCATCTATCTATTATGTAGAAAAAGATTTATTTAGAATCGTTCAATATTGTGAAAAAGATGTCTTAACTTTGGCCAATATTTTCCGCAAGATGCGACAAGAAGATATTTTGAAAAGAAGCGAAACATAGAATACAATGAAATTAACAGACGATCAAATTGCAGATGTTGGAGATAATATTATTAGAGTATTAAAAACAATTTATGATCCAGAAATCCCTGTTGATATTTACGAGCTAGGCTTAATTTATGATGTGCAAATATCTGATGAAGGCGAAGTGAAAGTAATAATGACGCTTACAACACCTAACTGTCCTGTTGCTGAAAGTCTTCCGCAAGAAGTGAAAGATAAAGTGGCACTTGTAAAAGATGTAAAAGATGTTGATTTGGAATTAACCTTTGAACCTTCTTGGAACAAAGACATGATGAGCGAAGAAGCGCGTTTTGAATTAGGATTTTTATAGGAAATTTAAATAACGATTTATACTGTACGAATTCGCCTCGAGGTGAATTCCTACATTTATTTTGATGCAATTCTTAAAATTGTAAGATTTTTTGAACATGCCTTGAGGCATGTTCCTACAAATGTCATTATTTATAAATAAATGACATTCTTTGCACCAAATCTGGGTGTAAACTTTTTGCCACAGGACAGTTGTGTGCTGTTTTTTCAATAAATTCTTTTTCCTGTTCGGTATAAGATTTCTCAAAAACAAATTCACAAACAATCTCGCCAATTCTTCTTGGATTGGGTAACATTATTTTCTGAAGATTGCAATAAGCACCATCAATATTGATATTAAGGTCTTTTCCTAAAATAGCAATTGTTGTAAGAGCACATTCCGCAAGAGACGTTGCGCACAAATCGGTTGGCGAAAACTTCTCTCCTTTTCCGTGATTATCAGTTGGTGCGTCGCTCAAAATCTTTGTTCCAGATTGCAGATGTTCTGCTTCACATCTTAAATCACCAAGGTATGTAATTTTTGAAGTCATTGTTTTTTGTTTTAAAATTGAGTTATTCTCAGAAATGAAAAATATCTTTTGCTTTATTATAAGCACTTTCGAAGTTTAAAAGATTGAGTTGACTCTCAATTTTTTCTGCTGCCATAAAATTAATAACTTGTTCTGTAGGCATATTCCCTACCAAATCATCTTCCGCCATTGGGCAACCGCCAATTCCTTTTATAGCACTGTCGAATCTTCTACAACCATTATCATAAGCTGCTTTTAGTTTAGAATAAGACTCTTCATATCGATTATGAAAATGTCCCCCAAAACTAATTTCAGGGTATTTTGGAAGTATCTTTTCAAAAAGCAAACCTATTGTTTCCGCATTAGCAACACCCGTTGTATCAGAAAGAAGGATGTTTTTTATTCCAACTTCTGAGAATCTTTTTGTCCAATACTCCACATCTTCCCATTTCCACACTTCACCGTAAGGATTTCCAAAAGCCATAGAAAAATAAAGGTTAAGAACCTTATTTTCAGAATCCGTAAGTTCTTTTATTTTAATAATTTCTTCATAGGCCTCTTCCCTACTTTTATTGGTATTTCTATGCTGAAATGTTTCAGAAATAGAAAAAGGAAAACCTAAAATATCTACCGTAGAATGAGATAAAGCCCTTTCTGCACCACTGTAATTTCCAATAATTGCAGAAATTTTAGTTTTTGAAGAAGATTTATTAATATTTTCAGCAACTTCCGCAGAATCTGCCATTTGAGGAATAGCTTTCGGAGAAACAAAACTCACACAATCTAACACATCAAAATCAACATCCATTAAAGCATTAATGTATTCAATCTTCTTAGCGGTTGGAATAAACTCGCTCCATCCCTGCATTGCGTCTCTTGGGCATTCTGTTAAGAACATACTTTTTTAGTTTTCTCAAAGATAATAATTCTCTGTGATTTTACAATTTCAAGGTATCAATTGCTAATTCAGAGAAAAAAATCAAGTATTATTTTATGAATAGCATGTTGTGAACTCAGTCAAATATTGTTTTAGGCTTGAATTAAATAGGATGACCTAAAATTGCTCATTCAATTGTCTTTTCTCTATTTTAAACCAATTTTGAAGCATGTAACCATTTAAAAATCCTTAAATTTGTTCCTTTAAAAATATTATAATGAATAGTATTGAATTCACTCAAGAATGGAAAGAGAAATTACTGAACAGATTTCTCGCTTATGTAAAAATATACTCAACAAGTGATCCAGAAAGCGAAACTACACCTTCTACAGAAAGACAGTGGAATATCGCTAACTACATCACGGAAGAACTTAAAACAATTGGCTTAGAAGACGTTTCTATTGATGAAAACGGTTATATCATGGGATTTGTTCCAGCTAACAACGATAAAAATGAGCCAACTGTAGGTTTTATTTCTCATTATGATACAACACCAGATTTCAATGGTGAAAATGTAAATCCTCAAATTTGGGAAAACTACGATGGTAACGACCTTTTATTGAATAAAGAAACAGGTTTTACACTATCTCCATCAAGATTTGAAACCTTAAAGGATTACATTGGACAAACATTGATAACTACTGACGGTACAACACTTTTAGGCGCAGATGACAAAGCGGGTTGTGCAGAAATTGTAACAGCAGCAGAATATTTAATCAAGCACCCAGAAATCAAACATGGAAGAATTGCAATTGGCTTTACTCCAGATGAAGAAATTGGTAGAGGAGCTCATAAATTCGATGTTCAAAAGTTTGGTGCAGAATGGGCTTATACAATGGACGGTGGTGAAGTTGGAGAATTAGAATACGAAAACTTCAATGCAGCAGGAGCTGTGGTAAAAATCCATGGATTGAGTGTTCACCCAGGTTATGCATTTGGAAAAATGGTGAATGCTTCACTTTTAGCTACAGAATTTGTTTTGATGTTACCAGCTAACGAAACTCCTGCTACAACAAGAGGTTTTGATGGTTTTTATCATTTAACAGATTTCAATTCAGATGTTTCTGAAGCAAAAATTCAATACATTATTCGCGATCATGATGCCGATAAATTTGAAGCTAGAAAAAAATTCATGCAAGAAAAAGTAGCTGAATTTAATGCAAAATATGGTGAAGGAGTTGCTGAAATAGAAATTAAAGAGCAATACCGCAACATGAAACAGCAGTTTGAAGGTAAAATGCACATCGTAGATATTGCAGCAAAAGCAATGGAAGTAGCAGGAATTACGCCAGACATTAAAGCGATTAGAGGAGGAACAGACGGTGCTCAGCTTTCTTATATGGGACTTCCTTGTCCGAATATCTTTGCAGGTGGACTAAACTTCCATGGACCTTACGAATATGTTCCTTTGGAAAGCATGATGAAAGCAACACAAGTTATTTTGAATATTGCTCAAGCTGACAAAACAGTTTAAGGCCAATAACCTTATCATAAAAAAAGCCACCCTCGAGGTGGCTTTTTTAATATTGCATTAACACATTTTTGATTTTACACTTCGTAAATTTACTCTAACAAACTCATTTAAATCAATTTAAAATGGACACACTATCACAATTAAAATCAGAGTTAAAAAACGAGTACGAAACCACAAGACAATTCTTTGAAAGATTTCCAGACAACAAAAATGATTATGCTCCACACGAAAAAAGCATGAAAATGATGCCTCTAGCAACCCATATTGCAGAGGTTTTTGGTTGGCCAAAATTTATTTTAGAGACTTCAGAATTAGATTTCGGAAAAGAAGGTTATCAACCTACTGTTATTAATACCAAAGCTGAATTGCTTCAGAAATTAGATGACGATTACAGGTCAGGTTTAGAAAGGTTAGAAACTGCAACAGAAGACCAATTAGAGCCCAATTGGGCGATAAAAATGAACGGGAATACTCTTGCGGAATGGAGCAAATACGGTGCAATTCGTCACGCTTTAAATCAAGCAACCCACCATAGAGCGCAACTAGGAGTTTATTACAGACTCAACGATATTCCATTGCCTTCAAGCTACGGTCCCACAGCGGATAACGAAAATTTTGAGTAACAAAAAAAATGTCATTCTTTCGAATGACATTTTTTATATTTTATAATTTACTGATTACAAAACCTCAATTTGATTTTTCAAAAGATCTTCAAATTCATCTCTTTTTCTTATCAAATGTGCTTTTCCATCCATGAACATTATTTCTGCAGGCTTTAACCTTGAATTGAAATTAGAACTCATTTCAAAACCGTAAGCTCCAGCATTTCTAAACACCAAAATATCACCTTCATGAACTTCATTTATTTTTCTGTCCCACGCAAAAGTATCGGTTTCACAAATATTTCCTACCACCGTATAAATTCTTTCTGATCCTCTTGGCTTAGAGATATTTTCGATAATATGGTAAGAATCGTAAAACATTGGACGAATTAAGTGGTTAAAACCAGAATTCACGCCCACAAAAACAGTTGCTGTAGTTTGTTTAATAACATTGGCTTTCACCAAAAGATGACCACTGTGACTTACCAAATATTTCCCTGGTTCAAACCAAAGTTCAAAGCTTTTTCCTGTTTCTTTGGTATAATCCGCAAGCGTTTTTTGTACTTTTTTACCCAACGCATGAACGTCAGTTTCCATATCTCCTTCTTGATACGGAACTTTAAATCCACTTCCCATATCCAAATATTTAATGTTTGGGAAATGTTCTGCCAATTCCAACATAATTTCAAGACCTTGAATAAACACATCAGGATCTTTAATCTCACTTCCCGTGTGCATGTGAAGACCTTCAATATTAATTCCGGTTGTTTTTGCAACACGCTCAATATGACGAAGTTGGTGAATAGAAATACCAAATTTAGAATCGATATGTCCCGTTGAAATTTTATAATTTCCTCCCGCAAAAATATGGGGATTAATTCTTACAAAAACAGGATAAGAATCTCCATATTTATTCCCGAACTGCTCAAGAATGGAGATGTTATCAATGTTAATATGCACTTTGAATTGCATAGCTTCTTCAATCTCTGCAAGATCCACACAATTGGGAGTAAAAAGGATATTTTCTGAAGTAAAACCAGCTTTTAGACCTAATTTCACTTCGTTGATAGAGACGCAATCCAAGGATGCGCCCAAGCGTTTGACGTACTTTAAGATATTGATGTTGGTAAGTGCTTTTGCTGCGTAAAAAAACTTAGTTTTCTTGGAAAAAGAAGACGTTAATTTTTCATACTGAGTTTTGATGCTTTCTACATCGTACACATAAACCGGAGTCCCAAACTGGTCTGCGATTTTTAGCAAATCTTTGTTTGTCATTTTATCTTAAAGTTTAAAAACGTTTGTTTTTCAAGGGTGCAAATTTCAGAAAAGTTTTGCAGAAAACACATAGATTATGATATTAATGCTTACGAATTTCGTGAATTTCGAAATCTCCTTTCAGAAGACCAAGCTTTACTTCGTTTAAAATCTCAGGATTGGCTTTAGCATCAATGCTGTGTTTTTTGATTATCTCAAAGTTTTGAATCTGATTAAAAAGTTCATAAAAACCATATCCCGTAAGCTTTCCGCTTTCGAAAAGTAAAAAAGATTTCTCCCCCAATTTTCTTCCTTTGGAAATGAGAAGTTGGTTTCTATTTTTTAAATTAATGACTTTTAATAAATTATCAAAAACAGATAAACTTTCACTTGAACGAATAAATTGTAAAGCTTTTTCTCCTTGTGATGAGTTTTTGAATTTTAAAATAGGAGTGACTTCTTTATTCAATCTTACTTTTTCAATCACCAAAACATCATTTTTCAAATACAAACCAAAAGGCAAAGAATATTTTTTACGGATGTTTTTATTTTTTAACATCAATTTTGCAATAATATCAGTTCCTGTAAGTTCAAAAGAAATATTTTCGGTTTCTTTTTGTATGATTTCCCACTTTTTGGATTTGGAATTAAAGAGTTTTTTTGCGGATTTATAAACATCCAAAACATAATCAGAGAAAATAATTTTACCATCTCTTTTCTGAAAATAGATAATTCCTTTTTCCGAAGGAAGATCTTGAGTAAGTTCTTTAATTTTATTGATGTAAGAATTAGCGTTCAATTCTTCATGATGAGCTTGAATAATCTCTTTGTCTTTATCTTTGGAAAGCAAAATTTGCAGAAGTTCTACCGTTGCCAGCGCATCTCCGCTCGCTCTGTGTGCGTTCACTAAAGGAATTCCTAAAGATTTAGTAAGTTTTCCTAAAGAATAACTCGCTTCATTTGGAATGAGTTTTTTAGCCAACTCAATAGTATCTAATGTATTGATTTTGAATTCATAACCTAGTTTTTTAAACGATTGCCTCAACATTCGGTAATCAAAATCAATATTATGTCCCACCAAAGTGGTTCCTTCTGTAATTTCTACAACTCTTTTGGCAATTTCATGGAATTTCGGTGCTGTTTTCACCATATTTGGGGTAATTCCAGTCAATTTTTGAACAAAAGGAGTTATCTCTCCTTCAGGATTTACCATAGAGATGAATTGATCAACAATTTTATGACCATCATATTTGTAAATAGCAACTTCTATAATGCTTTCTTTACGAAAACCGCCACCATTCCCTTCTATATCTACAACTGAGTACACGTAATTTTTTTATTTTTTATCTTCTTCTTCCTCCTAAACCCAACATTCCTAATAAAGCTTTTGCCCCTTCACGCATTAATGTTGTCGTAAAGGTTTTTCCAGCTCTACTTTCTAAAACCTGTTCGAACATTCCAGGTTCTTCTTTTACATGTTTTGTTTTTCGCATTGGAGTAGCTGTTTTTACAGCCTGACTCATTCTTGCATTTAAAATTTCAAAAGCAGACTCTTTATTTAATGTTTCTTCATATTTTGCTACTAAAGCTGAGTTTGAAGTAAGATCATTAACTTCCTGTTCAGTAAGAATATCCATTCTAGATTCAGGAGAAATTAAAAACGTTTGAACCAAAGGAGTTGGAATTCCTTTTTCGTTCAAAGCTGTAACAAAAGCCTCGCCAATTCCTAAATTTTGGATAAGATTGGCAGCGTCATAAAATACCGTTGTTGGGTAATTTTCTACGGCTTTCGTAATTTCCTTTTTATCTTTTGCAGTGAAACCTCTTAAAGCATGTTGCACTTTTAAACCTAATTGCGAAAGTACATTTTCTGGAACATCACCCGGAATTTGTGTAATAAAATAAATACCAACACCTTTAGAACGGATTAATTTCACCATTGTTTCAATCTGAGAAAGCAACGTTTTTGAAGCTTCATCAAAAATCAGATGCGCTTCATCTATAAACAGCACCAATTTTGGTTTGTCGGCGTCTCCAATTTCTGGGAAACTCATATAAATTTCAGCAAAAAGTGAAAGCATAAAAGTTGAAAATAACTGTGGTTTACTTTGGATATTACCTACGCGTAAAATATTCACAACACCTTTTCCATCGCGAGTTTGCAATAAATCATGAACATCAAAACTCGGTTCTCCAAAGAAAGTTGCTGCTCCTTGCTGTTCTAATGCAACAATTGAACGTAAAATCGCACCTAAAGAAGCCGAAGCAATGGAACCATAATTCGCTGACAACTCAGCTTTACCTTGAGGATTATCGGTTACATATTGCAATACTTTCTTCAAATCATCCAGATCTACCAAAGGAAGACCTTTATCATCGCAATATTTAAAAACAATGGACATGATACTTTGCTGAGTATCATTCAAATCTAAAATTTTACTCAATAAAATAGGACCAAATTCAGTAACCGTAGCACGGAGTTTTACGCCTTTTTCATTAGAAATCGTCATTAATTCTACAGGAAAACTTTGAGCCTCATAAGGAAGTTGCGTTTTTGCATAACGTTCTTTGATGATTTCATTTTCTATTCCTGCTTCTGCAATTCCAGAAAAATCTCCTTTTATATCCAACACTAAAGAAGGAACTCCAGCGTGAGAAAGTTGCTCTGCAAAAACCTGTAAAGTTTTGGTTTTCCCCGTTCCTGTTGCTCCAGCAATTAAACCATGTCTATTAATGGTTTTCAAAGGGATAGTAACATTTACTTCAGGAATTACTTCACCATCAAACATTCCTTTTCCTAAAACAATATAATCTCCTTTTGGACTGTATTTTTTGTTAAGTTCTTCTATAAATTTTGTTTTATCCGCCATGTTTTTTAAAAATCAAAATAATTGATAAAGGTATTAATTTTTAAGAAAATCACATCACAAAGATTTACTTATAAATTAGTTTTTTTTGAAAAAATAAGTTTCTAAATTACCATTACAGAATATTAAAAAATAATTGTATTTTTATTAATTCAGAACTCGTTTGAGCTTATCAAAAAATCCTCAAAACTCTTATTCAATAAACAATATAGAAGAATTTAAAATATGAAAAGAAAGGATATTATCAATACCATTATTGATGAACAAAAGAAAATAGTTGCCAATTTGGAAGTTTCTGTAGAGCGTTATGAACACGCCTCAGATTTGGATGAAGATGGAACCATTGATCCAGACGATTTATCACAACAAACACAGTATCGTGATATGCTTTTACGTTTTACGCAACTTTTAGATAAAGCAAAAAAAGAACTGGAATATCTCATCAATGAAACTGAAGAAGAGCATAAAATAATTGAGGACGGAACCCTTATCGAAACAGATAAAGCTTATATTTTTATTGGAATTTCTGTCCCAAAATTCAACATTAACGACAAAGTTGTCTATGCAATCTCTGTTGAAGCTCCAGTTTACAGCAAAGTTAAAGGGAAAAACATTGGTGATAGCATAGAGTTCAATCAACAAGAAATGAAAATAATTTCCATAGCATAGTTTATATCTATTATCAAAACTTGCTTTATATCATAGGAAAAATCATAAAGAAGTACGATTTTTGTACTGAATTTAGACTTAATAATTACAACAATGAAAGTTGAACAAATTTATACGGGATGCCTTGCACAAGGTGCTTACTATATCGTTTCTGAAAATGAAGCGGCAATTATTGATCCATTAAGAGAAATACAACCTTATCTGGATCGTCTTGCTAAAGACCATGTAACTTTAAAATATATTTTTGAAACTCATTTCCACGCAGATTTTGTTTCAGGACATTTGGATTTAAGCAAAAAAACAGGAGCGCCTATTGTTTATGGACCTACAGCTCAACCTGAATTTGAAGCGATTACAGCAGAAGACAACCAAATTTTCGAAATTGGAAAAGTTAAAATAAAAGTACTCCACACTCCTGGTCACACATTAGAAAGTGCCACTTTTATGTTAATTGATGAAAACGGAAAAGAAACCGCTATTTTCTCTGGCGACACTTTGTTTTTAGGTGATGTTGGAAGACCCGACCTCGCTCAAAAGGCAGCACATATGACGCAGGAAGAACTTGCGGGTTTATTGTACGACAGTCTTCAAACTAAAATAATGCCTCTTGCAGACGATATAATTGTTTATCCAGCTCACGGTGCGGGTTCTGCTTGTGGAAAAAACATGCAAAAAGAGACTGTTGACATATTAGGAAATCAGAAAAAGACCAATTACGCTCTTAATCAACCTAACAAAGAAACTTTCGTTAAAGAAGTTCTGGATGGTTTGGCGCCACCTCCAAAATATTTTGGAATGAATGTAGCGATGAACAAAACTGGTTATGAAAGTTTTGACAGTGTTTTAAATAAAGGTTTAAATCCAATTTTAACCAACGACTTTGAAGCGGTTGCAGAAGAAACGGGAGCCTTAATCTTGGATACGAGAAGTCCGGGAGATTTCTTCAAAGGCTTCGTCCCAAATGCAATTAATATTGGTTTAAAAGGAGATTTTGCCCCTTGGGTAGGAGCCATGATTGTTGATGTAAAACAGCCACTTTTATTGGTTTCTGATGAAGGAACTCAGGAAGAAGTAATTACCAGACTTTCGAGAGTTGGTTTTGATAATGTTTTAGGCTATCTAGAAGGTGGTTTTGATGCGTGGAAAGCATCAGGAAAAGAAGTTGATGTAGTAAATAGAATATCCGCAGAACAATTTGCATCTGAATTTAAGAACGATTCTAAAGTGATTGATGTTCGTAAAGAAGGTGAATACGAAGCAGAACACGTAGAAGAAGCTTACAGCAAACCTTTGGCTTACATTTCTGAATGGGCAGGAAATATTGATGATAAAGAACATTTTTTCTTGCATTGCGCAGGAGGTTACAGAAGTATGATTGCCGCAAGTATTTTAAATGCTCGTGGAATTAGAAACTTCACTGAAGTTGATGGAGGTTTTAATGGAATTAAAAAAACAGAAAAAGTACCAACTTCAAATTTTGTTTGTCAATCTAAAACTTTAAACTAAAAAAATGAAAAAAGTATTATTTGGCTTTGCATTTACCCTTATTTTAGCATCCTGCGGAAGTCAAAAAGAAGTTTCTGTTGAAAATAAACCCCCTTTAGCCGAAGTAATTTCGGAAGCGGATGTCACTTTAGTAGACGTTAGAATTCCTGAAGAATACAAAGAAGCTACAGCTAACAATGCAGTCAATGTTCCATTAGCGGAAATAGAAAACAATATAGATTTCTTCAAAAAACAAAAGAAAGTAGTAGTATTTTGCAACAGAGGAATTCAGGCTGATAAAGCCATAGAAATTTTAAAGAAAAATGGCGTTGAAAACGTTGTAGATGGAACTTCTTGGAAAAACGTAAAAGCTTTACAAGATCAAAACAAACTAAAAAAAGACTAATATGTCTCAGAAATTCAAAGAAATAATAGATTCTGAAAGACCGGTTTTAATAGATTTTTTTGCAACTTGGTGCCAACCTTGCAAAGTGCAATCTTCGGTTCTTAATTCTGTGAAAGAAAATGTAGGTGAAGCTGCAAGAATTATAAAAGTAGATATCGATCAATACCCTTCCATCGCTGCAGAATATGGCGTAAGAAGCGTTCCTACTTTAGCAGTGTTTAAAAATGGTGAACTTTTATGGAAAGAAAGTGGAGTACATGATGTGAATACACTCACTCAGCTGCTCAATCAATACAAATAGAAAAATCCCGCTCAAAAATTTGAGCGGTTTTTTTATTTATCCAAAGCTACTTTTAAAGCTTTTGCTGCTCTTTTAACTTCCGTAGTCCAATCGTCAACTGCATTTCCGTCGGCGCCGTCAGAAATATATTTTAAACACAGAAAATCTATTTGTTCTAGCTGACAAACTTTCGCCAAAGCAAAAGCTTCCATATCAATAACGTTGTATTCATGGTTGTTATGCTCCATCTCAAATTGATCGCCACTTCCACAAATCCCGATAGGCAAATGTTCTAATTCAATTCCATGATTAAGAATAATTGAAGAGTTCTCAAAAGGCGTTTCAAATTTTTGAAATCCTAAAGCCATCACCTCCATATCTCGTTGGATAAATTGGTTACAACAAACCACTTCTCCTCTATTAAAAGTCGTACTTCCCGCCGTTCCTAAATTGATGACAACATCTGGCTGATGCTCGTGTAAAGCTTTCATTAAATAATAAGTTGCATTTAGCTTTCCCACACCAATAAAGACTTTATTTTCATCTTTAAATTCAACTCCTGCTTCAGTTTCTAATGCAAAGATAAAAAGTGGATTTTTATATATTTTCTGATTAATTTCTAACATTATTTCTTACTAAAAGCACAAAAATACAGACAAAAAACAGCTTTTCCGAATTTCTTAAAATTAAATCACTTGTACTTTATTTATGTTTTACCATTTTTTTGCAAGTTCAATGCCTATAAGCGCAAAAGCTAATTACCAACAATGGTATTGCCAGGCCAAAACTCTTTCAAATTAAACGGATGACTAAAAAAAGAAAACGAATCTTAAAACTGTAAGCAACATTTTTTCTGAAGAACTTCGCTTTAGAAAATAATAGTAACGCATCGCAAGAAAATCCCAAGACTTTCTAGGATGGGAGGCAACAATACATTATAACCGAAAAAATGAAGTGTTACGGGGAAAACAATCATTAATAATGAATAATTAACAAAATAGAATTTATAATTGAACGTAAGAATCTTAAACGTATATAAAATAAAAAACCCTCTGAAATCAAATGATTCAGAGGGTTTAGAGTACCCCAGACGGGACTTGAACCCGTACGCCAAAAGAGGCACAGGATTTTAAGTCCTGCGTGTCTACCAGTTCCACCACCAGGGCATGGTGTGGAGCGAAAAACGGGATTCGAACCCGCGACCCCAACCTTGGCAAGGTTGTGCTCTACCAGCTGAGCTATTTTCGCAATACGTTGTGCGGATGAAGGGACTCGAACCCCCACGCCTCACGGCACCAGATCCTAAGTCTGGCGTGGCTACCAATTACACCACATCCGCTGTTATAATAAAGATCTCTGTTCGTTTTTGTGAGTGCAAATATAGAAGATAATTTCTATTCTCACAAATAAAATTTTAAATTTTTTATTTTTTTTAAATCTTTTAAATTCTCAATTTCAAATTACATTTCTATTTCATACTTTTACATCCTAATTATTTATGACATGGAATTACAAGGAACGGTAAAAAAAGTTTTTGATACTCAAACATTTGCGAGTGGTTTTCAGAAAAGAGAAATGATTCTTTTAACGCAAGAACAGTATCCACAACCAATTAGTATTGAATTTTTACAAGACAAAATAAATTTATTGGATACAGTTTCTGAAGGCGAAAATGTAAAAGTAGGTATTAATATTAGAGGTAGAGAATGGACTTCCCCACAAGGAGAAGTAAAATATTTCAACTCTATTACGGGTTGGAGAATTGAAAAAGTATCTGATTTGGGTGGTTCTGAACCTACACAAGCCCAACCTTCAGCTACACAAGCTCCAGTATCTAATGGGAATCCTTTTGGTGAAGAAGAGGATGATGATTTACCATTCTAATATTGATAAAGGTTTAACACAACAAAAATAAAATCCTGCTTTCATTTGAAGTGGGATTTTTTTAGCGATGTTTTTATTAGACAAAAATGAAATTTCTTTTCCCGATCCAGCTGTTTATGATGGACATGAGGGCATTTTAGCTGTTGGCGGAGATTTATCTGTCGAAAGAATGCTTTTTGCCTATCAATTGGGGCTTTTCCCTTGGTTTAATCCTGGGGAAGAAATTCTTTGGTGGTGCCCTGATCCTAGATTCGTGCTTTTTCCAAATGAATTGAAAATTTCCAAATCAATGAAAAAGATATTGAAATCTGGAAAATTTACATTTACTGAAAATCAAAATTTTGAAGAAGTAATTAATAATTGTCAGAAAATAGGGAGAAAAGACCAAAATGGAACTTGGCTTTCTGAAGAACTAAAAGAATCTTTTATGTATTTGCATCAATTAGGTTATGCTAAAAGCGTGGAAGTTTGGGAAAACAACGAGCTAGTGGGTGGTTTTTATGGAATGCAAATAGGAAAAGTTTTTTGCGGCGAAAGTATGTTTGCAAAAGTAAGCAACGCTTCAAAAGCTGGATTTATTTATTTTATTGAAAAATACAAAAACGATTTAGCGATTATTGACTGTCAATCCCACACCAATCATTTAGAAAGTTTAGGGGCTAGAATGATTCCTAAAAAGGGATTTTTAAAAATTTTATACGATACACAACATGAATCCTAATAAAGAAAAATGGATACTTTTAGTGATACTCACCCTTATTTGGGGATCTTCATTTATATTGATTAAAAAGTCTTTAGACTACTTAAATCCTTATCAAATAGGAGCTTTAAGAGTTTTAATTGCAGGAGTTCTCTTATTACCAATCGCTATTTATAATTATAAACTTTTTCCTAAAAAACACATTATCTGGTTGGTAATTGCGGCATTGTGCGGGAACTTTATACCCATGTTTTTGTTTACGATTGCAGAAACAGAAATTAGCAGCAGTATTGCAGGAATTATAAACTCCATGATGCCCATTTTTGTAATTATTGTGGGTGCATTACTTTGGAAATTCACCGTTACTAAAACACAAATTATAGGAGTAATAGTAAGCTTTACGGGCGTTTGCATTTTGGCATTTGGAGGAAAACACAACAATGAGTTTAAATTATTCCCAATATTTTTATTGCTTTTAGCGACTTTGTTGTACGCCATTAGCACCACAACGGTAAAAGCAAAATTAATGGAGGTGAATTCCACTATTTTATCTTCATTTGTTTTCTCGTTTGTATTGTTAATTCCTTCCTCAATTGCTTTAATCAGTACAGGTTTTTTCACTAAAGAAATTTACCATCCTGAAATTTTAAAAGGTTTAGGCTATGTTAGTTTATTATCGATTTTCGGAACTGGATTAGCAATGATGCTTAATTATAGATTATTAAAAACCTCCACACCTCTTTTTGCATCAACAGTTACTTTGCTCATGCCTTTGGTAGCTATTATTTGGGGATTTTTAGATGGCGAAAAACTCAGTGTTTTACAATTTGTAGGTACTGCCATAATTATTGGTGGTTTGATATTCTTAAGGTCAAAAAAATAAAAAACCACAAAATTTTGTGGTTTCTATTTTTATATAAAGGTGATTTCTACTTCTTTTTAGTTTTCACTTTTTTAAGCTCGTCTTTTATGAATGGATATTTATTTTTCATATCCTCTACTAAAGACGCATCTAATTCAATAGCGTTTTTAAGTGCTTTTTTAGCGTTAGTTTCTTCTCCAAGGGTGAAATAACAGTTACTCAACTGAAAATACAATTCTGCTCTGTTGTGAATTTTAACAGCATTTAATAAAACAGTAATGGCATCTTCATGTTCTCCTAGGAGCATTAATACTTCCGCGTAAGCATACCAATTATAAAAACGAGATGGCTCAGCAGTCACCAACTTTTTAAGACATGTTAAACTCTCTTCTATTTTCCCAACAGAAACATAGAGAAAGGCCAATCTTTTTTGATAATCTAAATTGCTTTCGTTAAGATGAGTTGCTTCTCTTCCAAAATACAAAGCTTCTTCTAAACTTCCCATTTCTTCATACAAATGAGATTGTTCCATCATTGCTAAATAAAACTGAGGATCTTCTCTTAAAGATCTCTGAAAAGAATTCAACGCCAATAAAGGTTGCTTAAGCTCCTTATAACACAATCCTATTTTATAGAATGTAAATGCTTTAGTGTATTCCAATTCAAGCATTTCTTCATATACTTCAATAGCTTTATCAAATTGTTTTAAAGCTTCATAACAAGTTGATTTATTTGCATGAACCCCAACCAAATTAGAATTAATGGCTAATAAATAATCAAAACCTTTAATGGCTTCTTCATAGTTTTTCTTAGCAAAGAAATATTGTCCATATTCATACCACGCAGTTTCCGAAAAAGGAAACTCATCCAAATATCCATTTAAAAACACAATGGCCTCTTCACTTTTATTGAGTTCGTTAAAGCAATGCATACAGTTTTCTAATGCATATTCATCATTAGAATCGTCTTGTAATGCATTTTGATAGAATTTAAGAGCATTGAATGGATCTCCTAAATTCACATATTCATCAGCAATAAAATTATTCAAGAAGTTAATTTCTTCCCCTAACGACAATGCTTTTTTGCAAATTTCAATAGAGCGATGTGGGTTTCCTAAGTTGGAATAATATTTAGCATAGCAAACCATAAAATCTATATTCTCCATTGATGAAGCTTTTAATTCATCAATAAGTTCTTTGGCATGTATATAATCTTCAAACTCTAATAAAACCTCAAGTTTTTTAATTTTTATCTCTAAGGAATTAGGATGTATTTTCAGACCATAATTCACGGCGATATCGGCATAATTAAAGTCTCCTAACTCTAAATAGTAAACAATAATATCTTCTAAATCTCCTGTATCGAAGTAAAGTTCATCATTGTTTTCTATCATTTCTTCGAACTTTTTTACAAGTTCATTATCAAAGTATTCTTCCAATAGTATTTCTCGGCGCTCCACAATTTGTGAAATATTCCTTCCACAAATCGAACAGCTTTAATTGTACAAAATGCTTTATTTAAGTTTAATTAATTTATTAAAAATCAATTAAATAAAGCTCTTAATTTTCTCGATGATTCTATCCCCTAATTCATCAGCTTCTTGCTGAGATTTTGCTTCTGTATAAATTCTAATAATAGGTTCTGTATTCGATTTTCTAAGGTGAACCCAATTATCTGCAAAATCTATTTTCACTCCATCTACAGTAGAAACCTCTTCATTTTGATACTCTTTTTCCATATTAGTTAAAAGATCATCCACATTAATTTCTGGAGTAAGCTCCATTTTCTTTTTTCCCATAAAATAAGCGGGATAAGAAGCTTTTAATTCGGAAACTGTTTTATTTTCTTTAGCTAAATACGTCAAAAACAAAGCCACTCCTACTAAAGAATCTCTTCCGTAATGTAAATCTGGATAAATAATTCCACCATTGCCTTCACCGCCAATCACAGCATTTTTTTCTTTCATTAGCGTCACCACATTCACCTCTCCTACTGCACTTGCAAAATATTCAGAATTATGGTTTTGAGCAATATCCCTTAAAGCTCTACTCGAAGACAAATTAGAAACTGCTACTCCATTTTTATTCTTCAATAAATAATCTGCAACCGCTACCAAAGTATACTCTTCACCAAACATATCGCCCTTTTCATCAATTAATGCTAATCTATCCACATCTGGATCCACCACAACTCCGAAATCTGCTTTTTCCTTTTTCACCAACTCACAAATATCTCCCAAATGTTCTTTTAGAGGCTCTGGATTGTGCGGGAATTGTCCGTTGGGCTCACAATATAGCTTTACGGTTTCACAACCTAATTTATCTAATAACATTGGGATTGCAATTCCCCCAGTTGAATTTACAGCATCCACAACCACCTTAAAGTTTTTAGTTTTTATAGCTTCTGCATCCACCATTGGTAGATCTAAAATCTTTTGAATATGAATATCAAAAGCATCATCTCTGGTTTCGTATTTCCCTAAATCATCCACTTCAGCATAATTAAAATCTTCACTTTCTGCCAATGCTAAAACCTCAGCTCCGTTTTCACCAGTAATAAATTCTCCTTTTTCATTAAGAAGTTTTAGGGCATTCCATTGTTTTGGATTATGAGATGCGGTAAGAATAATTCCTCCATCTGCATTCAACTCAGGAACCATTACTTCTACAGTTGGTGTTGTAGAAAGGCCTAAATCTATCACATTAATTCCCAAACCCTGAAGTGTAGCACTTACCAATGTAGAAACCATTTCTCCCGAAATTCGAGCATCTCTACCAATAACTAAGTTTATATTTTTTTTATTTTTAGAATTCTGTAACCATGTTCCGAAAGCGGAAGCGAATTTTACAACATCTAGAGGTGTAAGGTTATCTCCTACTTTTCCTCCAATTGTCCCCCGAATTCCAGAAATTGATTTTATTAATGACATATAAAAATGTGTATTTTTTATTATGTTGCAAAATTACTAATAAAAAATTTGGTATTCCTTTCAAGTTATCCACTAGAAGTTAAATATATATTAAAAAACAAAGCCCGGTAAAAAACCGAGCCTGTTGTATAAAGAATTAATTATTATTTCTTTTTTATATTAAAAACGATATTTAACTCCAACATTCAAACCTACACTTGAAAAAGGAGCAGAAAACTTAAGCTCTTTTCTTGGTTGTGTATTAGGTGTATTTACATTGTCATTAGTATCAACAAAAATAATTTCTCTTTCATCAGTATCTAAAGTAGACAATCTATCTTGTCCGTCTCTATTATATCTGGTTACTTTTCCTTTATCAGGAGAATAATTTAAACCAGTTGCTAAAACCTCCCCAAAAAGAGACATTTGATTATTCAATGCATAATCAATACCTAAAGCACCATGAAAGCCAACTGCTGTTCCTCCATTATACTCTTCATACCAATCATAAGAATAATTAAATTCAGGTTCTCTTTCTTCATACTCTGAAGTAATTTTTGAACCTACACCTACAACGACACCTACTTTAGCATAAGGTTTTAAGTTACCAGTTCCAGCTCTAAAAACCACTGCTGGTTTAAACTGAATCATTTTACCAGAAAGACGAAGTTGCTCACTATACCCAGGATAATCAGCATCTCTATTATTGAACTTATTATCACTTCCTAATAAATAATCAACACCTAATTCTGCACCAAGGTTAGATGTAAACATATAACCAATGTTCAATCCAAAATTAGCACCTTTACCCAAAGAAAATGGCACAACTGTATCTGGATCTGGCCCAGATTGATAAACTGTTTCGTAAGCCCCTAAATATGGACTTCCTTTTGAGTTGATCCCAAAGTTATACCCTCCATGTACACCCACATAGAAACCCGTTCCTGAAGGAGGCGCTATAGGCTGTTGAATTTGTGCATTAGCAGTAAATGCCAATCCCGAGACCATTAATGCTGTCAAAATACTTTTTTTCATGTTTTCGATAATTTTTTAATGTTTTGTTATTAAACCCCAAAAGTATTAAAATATTATGTCACGACTTAAAAAAAATTAGCTACATCCACAATCTTTATTGCAATGTGTTCTTTTAGAAGAGAATTTTTTTGGTGAAAAATTTTTCTTAATAAACCTATATATGGTATAACAAACTCCTAAAAATAAGACGCCAAGAACAATATACTGAAATGTTAATGAATCCATGATTTATTAAATTAACTTAATAATTGATATGCCATAAATGATGCCAAAATTGCCAAGCCCGTCATTCCAATAACCTGAAACAATGTCCATTTTAAGGATTGAGTTTCTCTGTAAACAATAGCTATTGTAGAAATGCATTGCATAGCAAACGCATAAAACAGTAAAACTGAAATCCCTGTGGCAAAACTAAATACTTTATCCCCGTTGGGTTTAACGTCATTTCTCATTTTTTCCATTACTGAAGTTTCATCAGCATCATCAGACAAACTGTATAAAGTAGACATGGTCCCAACGAAAACTTCTCTAGCGGCAAAACTGGTTAGAATTCCTATTCCCATTTTCCAATCGTATCCTAGAGGAGAAATTATAGGCTCTATTTGATGCCCCACTTTTCCTAAGTAAGAATTTTCTAGTTTAACATCTGTATCTACCATTTTGTTAGATGATGTAGAAGGACCGAAATAACTTAATGTCCAAATAATAATACTTACTACAAAAATTACGCTTCCTGCGCGGTAAATAAATTCCCAAACTTTACTTAATGCCATTTTAAAATCATATCCAAAAAGAGGAACCTTATAACTAGGCAAATCCATTACGAGGTAAGATTTTGCTTTTTCTTTAATGATATTTTTCAAAATAAATGACGCAAATAAGGCCATAAAAAAACCTAATAGATACATTGCCGTTAAAGCCAATGCTTTGTAACCAATTCCAAAAAAATACTCATTAGGAATTACCAATCCTATGATAATGCTATAAACAGGAAGTCTAGCGGAGCAAGTCATAAAAGGAGTTACCAAAATGGTAATTAATCTTTCTTTTACATTTTCAATATTTCTTGTCGCCATAATTGCAGGAATTGCACAGGCCGTTCCAGAAACTAATGGAATAATACTTTTACCGTTTAACCCAAAAGGTTTTAGAAATCTATCCATTAAGAAAATCACTCTCGCCATATAACCAGAATCTTCTAACAGATAAAGGAAATACATCAAAATACCAATTTGAGGAGCGAACACCGCAATTCCTCCCACCCCAGGAATAATTCCATCTGTAATTAAACTGGAAAGAGGGCCTTCAGGAAGATGTTCTTTAGTAATACTGGAAAGCCACGCAAAAGAATCTTCAATCCAAGTCATTGGAAATTCGGCTAAATAAAAAACACATTGGAAAATGCTGAGTAAAACCAAAATAAAAATAACATATCCCCAAACTTTATGCACCAAAAACTTATCTATTTTGTCGGTAACAAGCTCTCTAAACATAGGTGTTTTGGTGAGAATTTTTGGAATTATTTCATCGATATTTTGATAACGTCTTACGGTTTCCTGCGCTTGTAATCTTCTTGGAACAATGCACTTAGTATCACTTTCTAAAAGTAAATCTTTAATAGAAGACAATTTATTTAAAGAAGATTCTGACGCTAGTAAAGTCCAAACTTTATATTCATTTTTCTCCGTAGAAGATTCTAAAACTCTACGAATAATCTCTTTTTGTTCAGTAGGAATGTTGAAGGATATTGTATCGGAAACAGAAAATTCATTTTTAAAAATAGCTTCTCTTATTTCATCAATTCCTTTATGATGTTTGGCTTCAGTTTCAATTACTTTTACGTTCAGTAACTCACCTAGTTTTTGGATATCTATTTTAATTCCTTTTTTTGTGGCCAAATCCATCTGATTCACCACTAACAAAATAGGAATTCCAAGATCTTGAATTTGCTCAAAAAGCAAAAGACCTCTCTTTAAACTTAAAGCTTCTAAAATATAAACAACGCCTGCATAATTCTCCTTTTCTCCGACAAGATATTTACTGAAAATAGCTTCGTCTTCAGACGCAGGATAAATACTGTAAGCTCCTGGCAAATCTATAACTTCAACATTTTCGCCATTGTAAATGTACTCACCAGAATGACTTGCTACGGTTACACCAGCATAATTACCTGTTCTTTGTTTTCTGTTGCAGAGAACATTAAATACGGTGGATTTTCCAACATTGGGATTCCCTACGAGAAGAATTTTTTTTGAGGATGAATTTTTAGTCATATTTTCTAACCGCTACTTTTAATTGTAGGGGTTTGGGAATATTAAACAATAGGTTCTACAATAATAAATCTTGCTTCTTCTTCACGAAGTGCAATTCTGGATTTTTCTTCTCCAAATTCTATATACAAAGGTCCTTCGAAAGGGGCTTGAAAAAGTATTTTAAATATGGTATTTGGAAGAAGTCCCATTTCTATTATTTTATTGGGCATTTGAAAGTGCTCATTGTCATACCCACAAATTCTTCCGGATTTGTTCTTAGGAAAACAGCAAAGCTTGTTAGTATGATTCAAGATAAAATTATTTGATGCAAATATACGCTATTTAAATTTAATCTAAATAAGTGCCTTCTATTAATAAACCCATCAAAATCTGATTTGTATCATGAAAAAATTACCCCGAATACTTTTTCAAATATTCGGGGTAAAAAATATAATTTAGTTAATAAGAATCTTATCGTGCAGTTTTCACTGTAGTTGGAATTTCTATTGGATTATCATTAGCTCCAAAGAAATCTTTAGCCATTTTCTCTTGTTTTTTCATCATTTCACCAATCGTTACATCTGAACCCGGCATTTTCATAGACATCATTTCTGGGGTAATTTTTGTTCTAAATTCTCCCATTGGATCAGCTTTAAAAGCATTAAAGGATTTCCAGAATTTCTCTTTGGTTGTAGGTGTAACAGAATTAGATACTCCATATTTTGCGTTAACTTTCTCTGAGTAGGAAAGTTCTTCATAATTAGGAATGATTTTATTACCATTTAACACCCAAGAATAATCTTTAGCATCATCTTCAATTTTCACTATTAAACCTGGCAAACCATGGAATTTATATGGTCCATCTTGAAAAGGAAGATCTGTTGTAAACCAAGCCGTCCATTTTCTACCACCAAATTCTGTAGTTGCCTTTTGGGTATTGTAGTTGCCTATTTTTTGTTTTTCTGGTAAAATATTCCAATTGAATTTTGAATTGTCATCATATGAGAAAAGATTCATACTAATTCTGTCCACATATTGTTCATTCATCTCAGGATATATTTTAATAATCTTGTATGAAAACTTAGGCATTCTGATAATTTTAGTAATGTCTTTCCAAGATTTGGTTTTTTCCATTTCTTCTACTGCAACCTTTATAACAGAGTCTTGTGCAGGAACGGTATAATCCTGATAGATAGATTTTTTAGGAGTAATATCCAAAATAGTCATCACCTTATCAACCTTTGTAGAATCCTTCTTAGGTTTGAAAGTTAGCTGATAAAAAAACCTGTTTGCTGTTTCTTGCGAAAAAGACAACGCAAAAAAACCAATTAATAAAACAGAAAATATTTTTTTCATTTTTTCTAATTTATTAATTGGTTGAAATTTATTTCGGTTTGTTACAAACTTCCGAAAATATTTTTAGTGATAAAAATCAGGAGATCACACCACTTCCTAAAAGCTCATCTTCTTGATACCACGCTGCAAATTGACCTTCAGCAATAGCAGATTGAGGATTTTCAAATTCTATAAACAAACCTTCTTCAAACTGATAAAGTTTTGCTTTCTCTAATGTTTGTCGGTATCTAATTCTCACCATCGCTTCCATACTTTCACCATCTTTCAGTTGTAAATCTTGACGAACCCAATGAACATCAGTATTTTCAATTTTCAAAGCTTTTCTGAACAATCCCGGGAAATTTTTGCCTTCACCTACGAACACGATATTGTTTTTCATGTCTCGGGAAATAATAAAACAGCTTTCTTTATGTCCTCCAATTCCCAAACCTTTGCTTTGACCGATGGTGAAAAACTGTGCTCCTTGGTGTTTTCCAATTACTTTACCATCTCCTTTTTTATAGGCTATTTTTTGAGATAAATATTCTAGTTCTTCTAGTTTAGAACTGAAAACAGGTTTTTCTTTTGAAAACTCATGAAAATTGGAGAAAATTTCTACAATTTCTCCTTCTTTTGGGGTAAGTTGTTGTTGCAAAAACTGGGGTAAACTTACTTTCCCGATAAAACATAAACCTTGAGAGTCTTTTTTATCCGCCGTTACCAAACCAATTTCTTTAGCAATTTCTCTTACTTCTGGTTTTGTAAGCTCACCTATTGGGAACAAAGCTTTTGAAAGCTGATCCTGACTCAACTGACATAGAAAATACGACTGATCTTTATTATTGTCTTTTCCTGCTAAAAGATGATAGGTTTCTTTACCGTTTTCATCGATAGAGGAAGTTACTCTTGCATAATGTCCTGTTGCTACTTTTTCGGCGCCTAAAGAAAGTGCAGTTTTCATAAAAACATCAAACTTTACTTCGCGGTTACACAAAACATCAGGATTAGGAGTTCTTCCTTTTTCGTATTCTGCAAACATATAATCTACAATGCGTTCTTTGTAAAGCTCACTCAT
The DNA here is from genome assembly GCA_023399595.1 of Bacteroidota bacterium. Taxonomy (GTDB): domain Bacteria; phylum Bacteroidota; class Bacteroidia; order Flavobacteriales; family Weeksellaceae; genus Chryseobacterium. The sequence continues at coordinate 69,157 of JAEWOR010000045.1, forward strand.
ATCGATCACCTGATAAGGAATTCCCAGTTTTTGAGCGACCATTAAAGCATCATTACTATCCTCAATCCAAGGACATTCATCTTCTAAAGTTACAGAAGCATCATTCCAATTCCTCATAAACAAAGCCACAACTTCATGACCTTGTTGCTGTAACAAATAAGCAGCAACGCTGGAATCTACACCTCCTGATAAACCAACAACTATTTTCATAATTCAATTTGATAAAGGAAAAAAAAGTATCTTTATCTTAGCGTTTGCAAAATTACAACAAAGTATTTTGAAATAAACACGTTATCATAAACATTGATAAAAACCATAGTATGAAAAAAATATTTTTATCTATTCTTTTTGGAAGTTCTCTAAGTGCTTTTTCTCAAGTTTCTATTGGTACAAATGCTCCTGCAGAAAACAACAAATGGACTTTTGGAGGAGGTTTGGGAGTGGGTTTTGGAAGCAACAGTTCTTTTAGTTTTCAGGTTTCTCCGAGGGTGGGTTATAAATTAACCAATGATTTAGAAGTGGGCGCTGCAGGAAGTGTCTCCTGGCTGACTTCAGATTACTACCGCTCTACCATGTTTGGAATTGGTCCTTTTGCAAATTATTATTTCGCAAGATCTTTTTATGTTTCTGCTAATCTTCAACATTATTTCTACAATTATAAGGATAGAATTTATGATTATAAATTTAATGGTGAGGAAACAGCATTATATCTTGGTGCAGGTTATATGCAAAGAATTGCAGGAAATTCTTATATGCAAATTGGTTTAATGTACAATGTTCTTTGGAAAGAAAACTCTAGTATATTTTCAACGGGGTTAATACCAAGTGTTGGCTTTACGGTAGGTCTTTAAGAATAAATTTCTTCTAATAAATTCACCAAAGAAATGCCGTCTTCTAAAACAATAGCGGTATTTTCTTGGTGTTGTAAACTTTTAAAAATCTCTTCATACATAAGAGTGAGATTTTTTTCATTAGAACCTTTTTCAATATCAAAATTCTGATGAAGCCCAGAAATATGTTGATACACCACTTCATCAAAATACTGTCCCGAAATTTTTATGGTTCCGTGCTCTGCAATGATATTCAAAGAGGTTTCTTGATTTTTTTCGAAAACAGCAGTGGAAAAATTCAAGATGGTTTTTGCGCCGTTTTCACTTTTTAAAATAACAATTGCCGTATCCTCAATTTCAGAAATATCATAATTTCTAAAACTTGATAAATCTTTGAACATGACTTCTTGTTTTTCATTGAAAAAGTAAGTGAGAAGATCCACTAAATGTGAAAATTGGGTGTATAAAATTCCGCCATCCATTTCTTTTTTCCCTTTCCAAGAATCTTCTTTATAATATCCTTTTCCACGATTCCAAAACGCATTAATTTGAATATTGTATATTTTACCAAGACTTTTGTCGGTTAAAGATTTTAAAATTTTAGAAACTGGCGAAAAACGATTTTGCATCACCAAAAAAACCTTTGCATTATTTGCTTTTACGGTTTCCTGTAATACAATTGCTTCTTCAGCATGAAAACAAAAAGGCTTCTCTATGAGGACATTATAACCGTTTTCCAACAGTTTTTTCGAATGTTGAAAGTGAAGATGATTAGGCGTAGCAACTACCACCAATTCCGATTGGGGCTGGGCTTCTAAAAAAGCTTCTAAAGACGGATAATAATTGATTTGATCTGACGGATGATGATTATCTACTTCATAAATAGTGCTCACCTCATCTAAATCTTCCAATACGGATTTATGTTTTTTGCCCATGAAACCCGTTCCCAAAATCGTAATATCCATCTTTATAAAAATCTTTCACAAAAATACTAAAAATGATGAGATTTTCACTTTCTATAAAGTAAGAAAACTCTCATCAGAAGTATTATAAATTTTAGAAATTTGTATTTAAGAAACACAAAATGTTTTAATCATTAAAAATTTGATTTTCCTGTTCTTGAACCCTAATAAATGTGGTTCTTTTGGAAAGCTCTTTCAATTCTGAAGCTCCAACATAAGTACAAGTTGAACGAACTCCTCCCAAAATATCTTTTATAGTATCTGCAACTTTTCCTTTGTAAGGAACTTTTACCGTTTTTCCCTCAGAGGCTCTGTATTCAGCAACCCCTCCTGAATGTTTTTCCATGGCAGTTTGAGAGCTCATTCCATAAAACAACTTGAAATTTTTTCCGTTAGATTCCACCATTTCGCCACCACTTTCGTCATGACCAGCCAACATTCCACCCAACATCACAAAATCTGCTCCTCCACCAAAGGCTTTTGCCACGTCGCCAGGAACTTTACAACCACCATCGCCAATAATTTGTCCACCCAAACCATGAGCGGCATCCGCGCATTCAATAATAGCGGAAAGTTGAGGATAACCAACACCCGTTTTTACTCTTGTAGTGCAAACAGAACCTGGTCCAATTCCAACTTTTATAATATCAGCTCCCGCTAAAAGGAGCTCTTCCACCATTTCGCCTGTAACTACATTTCCCGCCATAATTACTTTATCGGGGAAGTTTTCTCTGGCTTTTTTTTACAAACTCAACAAAATGCTCTGAATATCCATTGGCGACATCAATACATAAAAACTGAATTTTAGGATGGTTTGTGAGAATTTCTTTAATTTTTCCCTCGTCTTTATGACCTGTTCCGGTGCTTAAAGCAATATATTGATAAATACTGTCGTCTTGTTGATTTAAAAACGCACTCCATTCTTCTACAGAATAATGCTTATGAATTGCGGTAATTATTTTATCTTTTGCGAGTTCTACAGCCATTTCAAAAGTTCCTACAGTATCCATATTGGCTGCAATAATGGGAACTCCACTCCACTTTTTTTGAGTATGAAGAAAGGTAAATTCTCTTTCTAATTTTACCTCAGAACGAGATTTTAGGGTAGATCTTTTAGGTCTGAACATTACATCTTTGAAGCCTAATTTTATTTCGTAATCTATTCTCATCGTAGAATTTATATTTAATTAAAATTAGAAAAGTATTTTGGATAAAACATAAAAAACCACCGAATTTCTTCGATGGTTTTTATCTATTTGTTATTAAAAATATTAAGCGTTTTCTGTTTTTTCAGATTTTTTAGAAGCTTTTCCTTTCTTGCTAATTAAGCCATCTTTAGCATCATTAACATCTAAAATTACACTTTCGCCTTCAGTTAATTGTTTGTTCACCAACATTTCTGCTAATAAATCTTCAATATATTTCTGGATAGCTCGTTTTAGAGGTCTTGCTCCAAAATCTTTATCCCAACCTTTTTCGGTGATAAAATCTTTGGCGTCAGATGTAAGATCTACTTTGTAACCTAGTTTCTCTAATCTTCCATACAATTTACCCAATTCAAGATCGATGATTTTTCTAATATCTGTTTGCTCAAGGCTGTTGAAGATAACAATATCATCAATTCTATTCAAAAATTCTGGCGAAAATGCTTTCTTCAAAGCACTTTCAATAGTTCCTCTCGCTCTGGAATCAGTGCTGCTTTTCTTAGCAGAAGTTCCAAATCCTACTCCATCTCCAAAATCTTTAAGATCTCTTGTTCCGATGTTGGAAGTAAGAATGATAATAGTATTTCTAAAATCTATTTTTCTACCCAAAGAATCGGTAACGTGACCTTCATCTAAAATTTGCAATAAAATATTGAAAACATCAGGATGTGCTTTTTCAATTTCGTCTAAAAGCACCACTGCATAAGGTTTCCTTCTAACAGCTTCTGTTAACTGACCTCCTTCTTCATAACCTACATATCCTGGAGGCGCTCCCACTAATCTGGAAACGGCAAATTTCTCCATATATTCACTCATATCGATTCTAATTAAAGCTTCATCTGAATCAAATAATTCGCGAGCCATTACTTTCGCCAACTCTGTTTTGCCAACCCCTGTTGTTCCAAGGAAAATAAAGGTTCCAATAGGTCTGTTTGGATCTTTAAGACCCGCTCTGTTTCTTTGAATAGCTTTCACTACTTTTTTAACAGCATCTTCTTGACCGATAACTTTACCATTGAGTTTATTGTCCATTTGAGCCAATTTATCTAGCTCATTTTTACCCACTTTGGTTACAGGAACTCCACTCATCATAGAGACAACCTCGGCAACATTTTCTTCTGTTACCACTTCTTTTTTATCCTTAACATCTTTATCCCACTGTTCCTGAGCAGCATTTAACTCCATTTGAAGCCTTTCCTCTTCATCTTTTAGCTTTCTAGCTTCCAAATAATCTTGGGCCTTTACCGCTTTTTGTTTAAGCTCTTTAACTTCCTCAATTTTCTTTTCAGACTCAATGATGATAGTAGGAACCTTCATGTTTTTAATGTAAACACGAGAGCCCGCTTCATCCATCGCATCAATAGCTTTATCTGGTAAAAAACGATCTGTAATATATCTTGATGTTAAATTCACACAAGCTGCAATGGCTTCAGGTGTATAAGTAACATTGTGATGATCTTCATATTTATCTTTAATTTGATTCAAAATAAGCATGGTTTCTTCAACCGAAGTAGGTTCCACCATTACTTTTTGGAATCTTCTTTCCAAGGCTCCATCTTTCTCAATATACTGTCTGTACTCGTCTAATGTTGTAGCACCAATACATTGGATTTCGCCTCGTGCTAATGCAGGTTTAAACATATTGGAAGCGTCTAAACTCCCTGTAGAACTTCCCGCCCCAACAATGGTATGCAACTCATCAATAAAAAGAATGACGTCTCGGTTTTTTTCAAGCTCCGTCATTATAGCTTTCATTCTTTCCTCAAATTGTCCTCTGTATTTAGTTCCCGCAACAAGACTTGCCAAATCTAAAGTGATTACTCTTTTGCCATACAAAACTCTAGAGACTTTTTTCTGTTGAATCCTCAATGCTAAACCTTCCGCAATAGCAGATTTACCAACACCTGGCTCACCAATAAGTAGCGGATTGTTTTTCTTTCTTCTGGAAAGAATTTGAGAAACTCTTTCAATTTCTTTCTCACGACCAATAACAGGATCTAGTTTTCCTTCTCTAGCCAACGTAGTAAGATCTCTCCCGAAATTGTCTAAAGTTGGTGTTTTGCTTTTCGCATTACCCAAATTTCCTGAAGGTCTTTTCATTTGACCAAAATCTTCTCTCTCTTCATCGTCATCATAAGAACTCATCTTTGGAAACTGACCAGAGTTTTTAAGAAGCGTTGCATATTCTTTAGCAACACTCTCATAATCTACATCATAAGAGCTTAAAATAGTGGTTGTAGGGTCTTCAAATTTATAAAGAATACCCAATAGCAAATGAACAGTGTTTATTTCAGAACTTTTATATTGTCTGCATTCTAACTCAGCTCTTTTTATTGCTTGATCTGCCATCTTCGTGAAAGAAATATTAGCAGTTTCTTCTGCAAAAGGAGCTAATGCAGAGGTATTTAAAGATTCTATTTTTCTTTTAATTTGTGTAAGATCAACATTAAGATTTTGCAAAATTTCTTTTGCAGAGTTCTCCGTTTTTATAATTCCTAAAAGCAGATGCTCTGTATTGAGAAACTCACTTTTCAACCTTCTCGCTTCACTTTTACTCTGTTTGAATACTACATCCAAACCTTGTGAAAATTTATAATCCATAATAATATCTCAATAATTTAATAAAGATAAACATTATCCTTAATTATAAAGATAAGTTGCAAATATTTTACCAAAAAATTTTTAATGACTTTATGGCAGAAAAAAACTTCTTTATTACAAAGAAAATGAGTAAGTTTGCTCTCTTTTCTAAAGACTTATGAATTCTGAAATTGCGACTTATATAGGCTATGCCGCTTCTTTTTTTATTGTGGCAAGTTTTATTCTAAAAGATTTAAAAAAAATAAGAATTATAAACCTCATCGGATGTTTTTGTTTTGTGGTTTACGGATTTTTTAATTCTCCAACTCTTTGGCCTGTTATTATTCCTAATGCATTTTTGTGTTTTATTCAATTGTATTATATACTGATCGATAAAAAATGAAGAAGAAAATTTTAATAAGCGCCTTTAGCAATCTATATACCGATCAACGAATTGAAAAAGTTTGTAAAACCCTCTATGATAACGATTATCCTATCGAACTGATTGGGCAAGATTGGGGGGGAGCAGGAAAAATGGAAAGACCATATCCTTTTTCGCAAATTCATCTTTCCTCAACAAGCTTAAAAACGGCTTATTTTGAATTCAATTGGAAACTTTATAAACAATTAAAAAAGAAAGCGGATAAAAACACTATTCTTCATGCCAATGATATTGATGCTTTGTTGCCGAATTATCTTATAGCAAAAAAATTAAATATTCCTTTGGTATTCGACAGCCACGAGATTTTTACGGAAATGCCCGCAATTCAAGGAAAAACTTCTCAAAAACTTTGGCAAAAATTAGAAAGCTGGCTTCTTCCGAAAATGAAGTTTATGATGACGGAAAGCCAAAGCTATGCAGATTGGTTTAAAAATGCCTATGGCGTAAACTCAATAGTTGTAAGGAATATTCCTCGACAAATTCAAGAAGTTCTAGATTTCCCAGAAAACAATCCTAAAATTATACTTTATCAAGGGGCAATTAATCCTTTTAGAGGTTTAGAGCAAGCCATTGTAGCGATGCATAATGTTGATGCCAAATTAGTTATTGCAGGAGATGGTCCTAAAAGAAAAGATTACGAAAACTTGGTAAAAAAAGAAAACTTAACTCATAAAGTTCAATTTTTAGGAAAATTAGTACCTACTGAACTGCGTAAAATTACCAAAACTGCTGATATGGGAATGAGTTTGGAGGAAAACGGTGGCGTAAGTTATTTGTATTCTCTTCCTAATAAAGTTTCGGATTATATTCAAGCGAGAGTTCCTTTGGTGATGATTAACTTCCCTGAAATGATGAGAGTTTACAATGATTTCAAAGTAGGTGAAATTATAAAAAACCACGATCCTAAAACCATTGCCGAAGCCTTTACCAAGGTTTTAAATAATGGAAGAGCTTATTATTTACCAGAACTTGAAAAAGCATCCAAAGTTCTTTGTTGGGAAAACGAAGAACAGAAAATTTTAGAATTATTTGCCAAGGCATCTCAATAATCATCCGTTGAAAATTGGTTATCTTTGCATAAAGATTTTTTGAAATGACCATCAAAGAAATACAGCAAGAAATAATTGATGAATTTGAATTCCTTGACGATTGGGAACAGAAATACGAATACATTATAGATTTAGGAAAACAACTAAAAGGTCTTCCTGAAGACAAAAAAATAGAAGAAAACCTCATTAAAGGTTGCCAAAGCAAAGTTTGGATTGATGCAGAATTTAAAAACGGTGAATTAATCTTTAATGCCGATTCAGACGGAATTCTCCCAAAAGGCATTGTAGCTTTACTAATGAGAATTTACAGCGGACATTCCACTCAAGAAATTTTAGATTCAGACTTTGATTTCATCGCTAAAATTGGCTTACAAGAATTCCTTTCTCCTTCTCGTGCTAATGGATTAATGGCGATGACTAAACAAATTAAATTTTACGCAGTTGCCTATCAATTAAAGTCGTGAAAAAAATTTTAGCATACCGTTTTTCAGCTTTTGGGGATGTTGCCATGCTAGTTCCCGTTTTCAAGGAGTTTCTGGAACAAAATCTCTCTGCGGAAATTCATTTTGTTTCTAGAAATAATTTCAAAGACCTCTTCAACGGAATTGAAAGAATCCATTTTATAGGCGTTAATTTTGACGATTACAAAGGGGTTCTGGGAATTAGAAAGCTCGGAAAAAAACTACTAAAAGACATTAAACCAGACTATGTAGCGGATTTACACGATGTAATTCGCTCTAAAATTCTTGATAAAATTTTCCAAAGGCATCATCTTAAAGTTTTTAAAATCAATAAAGGCAAAGAGGAAAAAGAAGAACTTACAGATATTTGGAATCTCAACAAAAAACCACTAAAAAGGACCGTTGAAAGGTATGCAGATGTTTTTAGAGCAATGGGATTCCCCTTTGAACTGTCTCATCAACTTCGCCCTCAAAACTCTCAAAAATCAGGGATTGGGATTGCTCCTTTTGCGCAACATAAAGGTAAAATGCTTCCTCTAGAGAAGTCTTTTGAAATGGCAAAAATTCTTTCCGAAGAACATCATTTATATTTCTTTGGTGGAGGAAAAGAAGAAGTAGAAATTCTTAATGTTTGGGAACAAAAAATTCCTAATTCTACTAATTTAGCAGGTAAACTTTCTCTAAAACAGGAATTAGAAAAAATTGGAGAGCTGGAAACTATGATTTCTATGGACTCCGCTAATATGCATCTTGCAAGTCTTATGGGAACTCGTTGCGTTTCTGTTTGGGGATCTACACATCCTTATGCTGGTTTTTTAGGTTTCGGACAAAGTGAAAAAGATATTGTTCAGGTAAGTGATTTAACCTGCAGACCTTGTTCTGTTTTTGGTGATAAACCTTGCTATAGAGATGATTGGGCATGTTTAGAGGAAATAAAAATTCAGAAAATTATAGATTTGATATACAAAAAGGACTAATATTAATTAATCCTTTTCTTTTTTATTCGAATTGAAAAATAAATCTTTTATTTATTTTTCAGAAAAGCATCCCAACCCTGAGCTGTAAGTGCAATAAGTTCATTACTTCCTCTTCCTACCATATAATTCCCTTCAGATTCTTCCACAACATGGCCAATAATGGTAAAATCTGGATGATTTTTAATTTTATTATATTCCTCCGCAGGAATGGTGAATAACAATTCATAGTCTTCTCCTCCGCTTAATGCAGCCATTGTTGGATTTAAATTAAATTCATCGGCTGTAGTAATCATTAAAGTGTCCATCGGGATTTTATCTTCATACAAACGGAAACCTACTTTACTCTGATCGGAAAGATGCAGAATTTCTGAAGCCAGACCATCCGAAACATCAATCATAGAAGTAGGATGAATGTCTAATTCTTTCAAAGTTTTTTTAATATCTGTACGTGCTTCTGGCTTTAATTGACGCTGCAAAATATAATCATACCCTTCCATTTCTGGTTGCATATTAGGATTTGCAAGGTAAACCGCATGTTCTCTTTCCAAAATCTGAAGTCCTAAATAAGCTCCTCCCAAGTCACCCGAAACTACTAATAAATCTCCTTTTTGAGCCCCGCTTCTCTTTACAATTTCTCCCTTCTCTGCTAAACCAATAGCGGTAATGCTCATCACCAAACCAGCGTTAGAACTTGTAGTATCACCTCCCACTAAATCTACTTTATAATGCGCACATGCCAATTGAATTCCAGCATAAATTTCCTCAAAAGCTTCCACAGGAAAACGGTTTGAAGCGGCAACAGATACTAAGATTTGTGTAGGGGTAGCGTTCATTGCAGCAATATCACTTAAGTTAACTACAACCGCTTTATACCCTAAATGTTTCAAAGGAACATAGCCTAAATTAAAGTGTACCCCTTCCGCCAAAACATCTGTGGAAACAACCACTTTTCTGCCTTCAGGATTAATAATTGCGGCATCATCTCCTACTGAAACTTCAGAAGAAGGATTGCTTAAACTAAAGTTTTCGGTTAAAAGTTTTATCAGACCAAATTCGCCCAATTGTGAAACAGGAGTGAGTTGTGGATTTTTATCTTCAAGCATAATTTATAATCTTATTTTGTAAAAATACTAGGATCTACATTTTCATTACGGAAAGGCAAAGCTTTAATATCTTCCCTAGTCATCACTTTATGATTTTCTGTTTTGTATTCGTTCATCACTTCCAAAATATCATCAGGCGGAGTGGTTGATTTTCTTAGCATTATATCTATCCAAACACCTGTTGCTTCAGCTGTTGCACAATGTGTTCCGTCTGGAAGGAAAAACTTATGCGAAAACTGATAAATACTGCCATCTTCAGCAAAACCATTAATTTCTACACTTACAATAACTTCTTGTCCGTAATAAATTTCTTTAAAAAAAGAAAATCTTTCGTGCAAAACAACTGGTCCAATACCCCAACGGTTTAGGGCGGCAAGACCCATTTTATTTTTTTCCATAAATGACATTCTGGCTTGCGCGCAGAACGCTACATAAGATGAATTGGCTAAATGACGGTTCGCATCAATATCGCTCCATCTCACTTCGGTTTTATGATAATATGTTGACATAATAATTTTTTAAAAATTTATGCAAATTTACGGATTAATCATCGGTTGAAAAAATCGTAATTTTATACCCTGAATAAAGACTAGAATGCGAAAACATATTGTCATCATTGGTGGTGGAGCTGCAGGATTTTTTTGTGCTGCAAATATTGACGAAAAAAAATATTATATAACGATATTGGAACAAAATTCCGATGTTTTGCAGAAAGTAAAAATTTCTGGCGGTGGGAGGTGTAACGTTACCCACGCTTGCTTTGATCCGAGGGAGCTTACACAGTTTTATCCACGTGGGAATAAGGAATTACTGAGTGTTTTTAGCAAGTTTCAACCTGGTGATACTATGGATTGGTTTGAAAGCCGAGGTGTTACCTTAAAAATTGAAAAAGACAATAGAATTTTCCCTGAATCTAATTCTTCCCAATGCATTATTAATACTCTTGTTCATGAAGTTGAAGCTAAGAAATTTAGTATTAAAACACAATCTGTAGTAAAGGAAATTATTAAACATGATGATTCTTTTGTAGTAAGAACCAACGCAGAAGAATTGAAAGCCGATTTTGTAGTGTACGCAACGGGAAGCGCTCCCAAATCTTTAAAAACTATAGAAAATTTAGGTCATACAATTATTTCTGCTGTTCCGTCATTATTTACATTTAATATTAAAGATCCTTTGTTAAAAGACTTACCTGGAACTAGTTTTTTATATGCGGAAGTGGGAATTCCAGAGCTCAAGCTAGAAGAAAGCGGACCATTGCTCATCACCCATTGGGGATTAAGCGGACCTGCAGTTTTAAAATTGTCGGCTTGGGGTGCAAGAAAACTTTCGGAGGTGAAATACCATTTCAAAATAGTGGTGAACTTTATTGGCACGAGCCAAGAAACTGCTGAAGAAGACTTTATTCAATATAAAGAAGAACATCCTAAAAAAACTATTGGACAGTCAAAAATTTATGATGTTACCAGCCGTTTTTGGAATAAAATATTAGAACTTTCAAAAATTAATCCTGAAAAGCAGATTTCACAAGTTTCTAAAAAAGAATATCTATCCATTTTACTGTGTCTTTGCAAACACGAAATGCAAGTGAACGGAAAATCTACATTTAAGGAAGAATTTGTAACCGCAGGAGGAGTTGATTTAAAAGAAATTAATTTTAAAACCATGGAAAGTAAAATTTTATCCAACCTTTATGTCGCTGGTGAAGTTCTGAATATTGATGCAGTAACGGGTGGATTTAACTTTCAAGCTTGTTGGAGTGAAGCATGGCTGATTGCACAGGACTTAAATTCAAAGTAAATTTCAAAATCTTTTCTCATAAAAAAACACACGCAAAAGGTGTGTTTTTTAATTTCTTCAAACTTTAAATAAAAAGAATTTACATTTTTTTCACTTTTATAGTGCAGCCAACAGCAACCGTTTTTGTGGTTTTTATTTTTTCACCCGCCAATAGTGCATTTACAGCATCTTGAACATAATATTCGGAAACATCATTCGGATCTTCATAATTGTTATCAATAGCGCCTATATATTTTACAATATTTTTATTCCCTTCTTTTTGAAGAAGAAAAACATGTGGCGTTTTTGTAGCTCCATATTGAGGATAAATTTTCTGTCCTTCATCTACCAAATAAGGAAACGTAAAGCCTTTTTCTTTGGCTCTTGCAATCATTTCTTTAAAACCATCTTCAGGTTGTGCAGCAGGATTGTTAGGGTTAATTGCAATTACAGGATAACCTTGTTCCTTGTATTTTTTATCCAATTCTATAATTCTGTTCTCATATTTTTTAGCGTATGGACAATGGTTGCAAGTAAAAACAACAATAAAACCTTTTGCAGATGAATAATTGCTTAGAGAAACCATTTTACCATCTATATTTTTCAGTTTAAAATCTGTAGCAGCATCCCCTATTTTATACTGAGCAGAAAATAAACCAGCACATCCAACAACAAATAACAATAAAAGTAATTTTAAATTTTTCATGAGATTAATTTTTAAAGTAAGTATTAATGGTTTTCAAAAGTTCATCTTGAGACATTTCGCCGTTATTAAAACTCACTTTTTTACCATTTTTATAAAACAATGTTACTGGGATTACGCCATCCCAATTTTCATCAAACCTAGGAATCCAAGTATTCATTCTTTTAATATCATCCAACAAAATGACTTCAGGTGTAAGATTTTTATTTTTAATGAAATTCAGAACTTTCTCTTTGTCATTTAGTCTGTCCAGTGATACCAAAAGCATCTTAAAATTTGGATTTTCTTTGAATTTTTTGTTCACTTCCATTAAGTGTGGAAGCTCTTTTACACAAGGCGCACATGTAGTGGACCAAAAATTTACGACCACAAACTCTGCTTTTTCATTTTTAATTTTATTCTCCAATTCTTCATATTTTATTACAGAAATATCTTTTTGAACTTGAGATTTCCCTATGATAAAGCAAAATAGAAATAATATTGAAAAAGTTTTAATCATACTCAAATATAATTATTTAATATTTGAAGATAAGTTAAAGACATGTTAAACATTAAATTGCAAAAAAAATTGCAATTGTAGTAAAACTACTACAAAGAAATAAAATTGGCAGTTCTATCTTTGGGTTATTGAAATGGTAAAAACATTATAATACACAAACCAATTAATTAACCTTTTAAAAAATTTACAAAAATGGCAGCAAACAATTCAAGAGGACTTTTAAAGTTCAATGGAGGAT
>JAEWOR010000048.1 GCA_023399595.1 Bacteroidota bacterium
ATTTTAATATGTTCTAGATAGAGAGAATAAATGAAAAATCATCATGTCGAAATTTAATAATAATGATACTGAAATTATTATCCTGTTTATGCTATTTTATATCCTTATAATGAAACTTCTCTGTAAAGCATCGTCAAAAAATGACCGTAAGAGTCTTCTAATCCTACAATGTCGCCAGTCTTGAAATTTAAGGAACCGTCGCCTTTCATTTGAAAAGGCAAAATTTCAAAATATTTTGAAGAATCAGACGCTTTCATATTAAACTTAATACTACTTCCAAAAAGTTTTCTAGTCGAAATAACATTGGGTTTATCCATCAAGGTTTTAATTTTAACAAAAGACCGAGAAGGCAAATCTATAGTTTTTCCATTTACATCAATCCTTTTTGTTTTATCATTTGCTGATACTATAAATATATCTCCTGTACTGAGAATATTTTTTTCATCGTCTATATAATATAGATTAAGAAGGTAATGTGAAGGATCGAAAGCGGCAAAATTTCCGTCAATAGTTTCAATTTGTTTTAAAGAATAAGCATTGGCTCCAATTTGTTTTGCTTGTTTATAAATATATGAAAACACATCTTGATCTTTATTGGTAAATCCACGGACTTCAATTTCACCAAGATATTCCTTTTGAGAAAAATCATTATTAATTCTATAGAAGAACTTGTCTGTATTTTCATGCGTTTTTACCACCTTGTTCAAAAAGATGTTCTGCGCATTTGCAAAAGAGAAAAATAATACAAGTAAGAGGTGCCAATTTTTCATTTTCTTAGCATTTTAAAGTAATAATACATTCTTCCAGACTATTTTCCCAATGTTTAGGTTCAATATGATAATCTTTTTCAATTTTATCCAAACACAGTGTACTTCTTTTTGGTCTTTTAGCTGGTGTTGGATACTCTTCAGTAGTTAATTCATTTAGTTTTATGTGTGATTCAGAAAAATCTGCTATTTTTTGAGCAAAATTAAACCAAGTCGTTTCTGGATAGTTGGCGAAATGGTAAATACCGAATTTTTTATTAGGAGTTTCTATAATTTGCATAATAGCTTCAGCCAAATCATTTGCATTGGTTGGTTGACCAAACTGATCGCTCACGATTCCTAGTTTATCTTTTTGAGAAAATAAATTGAGCATTGTTTTAACAAAGTTTTTATTAAACTCCGAGTATAACCAAGAAGTTCTCAAAATAATAGTTTTAGCATGAATGTCCAACGCTAATTCTTCACCTTTAAGTTTTGTTTCACCGTAAACTCCAATAGGATTGGTAAAATCGTCCTCGGAATAGCAAAGATTAGTTTCTCCATCGAAAACATAATCTGTAGAAACATGTATAAAAGTTGCGTCGAAATCTTCACAAGCTTGAGCAAGGTTAGCAACACCGTACGCATTTACAGCAAAAGCTTTTTCAGATTCCTTTTCCGCCAAGTCTACTGCAGTGTAAGCAGAAGCATTAATGCAATATTTGGGTTTAAAGTTTTCAAAACATTCTATAATTTGATCTTCATTAGTAATATCTAACATAGAAGAATCTGTGAAGAGGAATTCAAACTTATTTTCAAATTGAGGTTCAATTTTTCTCAAACAATTTCCTAATTGTCCATTACCTCCTACAACTAATATTTTTTGTTTCATGAATTAATAGCATTTTGAGTTCTTAAAAACTTGGCTCTTGCCGCAAAATCTTTCTGATCTAGCTCTACAGAATATTTTTGAAATAAATTTTTTATGTCATCGGGTTGGCGTTCCGATTTTCTTGTTTTAACGTTAAAGTAAATTACAGTGATCCATAACACGGCATAAATGGTTTTTTCATCTTCACTTTTCATTAAAAGTTCTACTTTAGAAGTACGTTCACCAATTTCTATCGTCTTGCTGCTGATGACAACCATAGTATTATAGCGAACTTCTTTAAGGTATGCTATTTCATTTTGAATAGTTACCCAAGTGCATCCTGTTTTCTTGGTATACTGCTCGTAGGTAAAACCATAAAAATTTTCTACATGGTCTTCCCTTGCGTTAAGCATATAATCGATATAACGAACGTTGTTTAGGTGTCCTAATGGGTCACAATCGCTAAAACGTATTTTGGTGGTTACTGAAATTTCTTCACTCATTCCGCAAAAATAAAAAAACCACCGCATAATACGATGGTTTTTAACTTATATTAAGTACTCCTTATTATTTAAGGCCTAATTCTTTTTTAACATCTGCAGTAATGTCTGGTCCATTTCTGTAGATAATAGCTGTAGAGTTAGCATCTAAAACAAAATCGATAGCGTTTGCTTTAGCTACTTTGTTAACAGCGTCATCCACTTTTTTCTGAATTGGAGTGTAAGCAGCTTCTTGTTTAGCGATGAAATCTTTCTGTGCTTTATCTTGCATTTGTTGAATTTCTTCTTGCATTTTTCCTAACTCTTGCTCTCTTGCTTGATTTTCTGCAGCTGTTTTCTTAGGAGCTTCCTCTGAATACAACTTCATTTTTGTTTGTCCAGCTTCTGCTTTCTTTTTAATCTCTGCTTGTTTAGTATCTAAGAAAGTTTTTAAATCAGCATCTGCTTTTTTCTTTTCTGGCATTACATTAAGAATGCTCATTACGTCTAAAGTTGCAGTTTTTTGCGCTTTAGCAACTCCAAATGAAACAAACAGCATCACCGCAGCAAATAATACACTTAATTTTTTCATAATAAATAGGTAATAATAATTAATTCGTTATAGTTAAGATTCAATAAAAAGCAAAAGGTTAATTTACTTTCTAGATTTTTTTCCTTTTTCTTTAGTGTCGGAGCCTTTTAACAGAATATCCAACACTTTATCTGTATAGTCGCTTCTTTTTTGAAGAAACAAAACATTGTTATCGTCTTTATCAAAAACTATGCTCAAACCATTTTTTTCTGACATCGTTTTAATTGCATTCCAAATTTGATCTTGGAAAGGCTGAACTAAGTTAGCTCTTAAAGTAGCAATTTCTCCATTGGTTCCAAAGCGTAAGCTAGTTGTAGTTTTAATATTTTTATCCAAATCTAAAACTTCTTTTTCTCTTAACTTTAGTTGGTCTCCAATTAAAAGAACTCTTTCATTTTCAAAAGCAGATCTTTTTTTCTCGAAATCAGTTTGAAGATTTTGCAATTCTTTCTGCCAAGTATCAATTTGGGCATCTAATCTGTTTTTTGCATCCAAATATTCTGGCAATTTGTTCAAAATATACTCGGTATCAACAACACCTACTTTCTGTGCACTTGCAAAAAAGAAAGAGCAGAACAGAACTATAGAAAATATTTTAGCAAAAAATTTCATATTTTAAAGATTTTGGTTCATTAAGAAATGTGTTTTCCAACCAGAAGGCTCATTGTTATAAAGAGGTTTGTCAAATCCATAAGCAAAATCAAAACCAATTAAACCAAATGCACCCATATATACTCTAACCCCCACACCAGCAGATCTTTTCAATTGGAACGGATTATAAGTTCCCCATGAGTTCCAAACGTTACCACCTTCAACAAAAGTTAAAGCATAAATTTTAGCAGTTTGAGACATTGAAATCGGATATCTCAACTCTAAAGTAAATCTGTTATAGATTGTACCTCCTCCTTTTTGAGTAATATCATCTCTAGTTCCACCTTCTGTGGAAGCATTTTCATAACCTCTTAAAGGGATGAGCTCTCTACCATCATATCTTCCTCCAAATAAACCAGTTCCTCCTACATAGAATCTCTCAAACGGTGGCGCACCTAACTCCTTGTTATATCCATCCATGAAGCCCATCTCGGCAGAAGATCTTAAGACAAGTTTTCCTGCAATCTCATTATAGATATCCGCTTTGAACTTAATTTTATAGAATTCCATCCACTTGTATTTATCAGTAGGGGACATTGTTGAATAGTCTTTATTACTGAATAATGAATATGGTGGAGTAAGTTTAGCTGAAACCTCTAGGTTAGAACCCATTGTAGGGAAAATTGGATCTAATCCTGCAGAGTTTCTACTAAGTGATAAATTCAAACTAAAATTCTTCGCAGACCCATTATACTCTGTAGTATCACCAAATTGGAATGGATAATTGTTAAAGTTATAGCTTTGATACTGAAGACCAGTATATAAAGAGAAATAATCGTCGGGCCATTTTAATAACCTATTAAGACCTAAAGAAGCCGAGAAAATATTTAATTTTTGGTCGTTTCCGTAGTAGTCATTATAATTCACCATGGAATAATTCACTCCCACTTGTAAAGCTGTAGGACGGGTTCCAAATAACCAAGGTTCTACAAATGAAATAGAGTAATTCTGGAAATATTGTCCCGCCTGAGCACTTAAAGATAATGTTTGACCATCACCTTGTGGAACAGGTTTGAAATCTTTAAACTTCAAGAAATTTCTTAGTGAAAAGTTATTGAAAGTAAGTCCCAAAGTTCCAATAAATGAATTTCCACCGTAACCAGCTTGTAATTGTACTTGCGAGGAACCTTTCTCTACAAGACTCCATTTTACATCTACAGTATTGTCTATTTGGTTAGGCTGGATGTCGTATTTTATTTGTTGAGGATCGAAGAACGTCATTGAAGCTAAATCAAAATAAGTTCTTTTGATATTGCTTTTGCTAAACAAATCTCCAGGTCTTGTTCTTAATGATCTTAAGATAACATGATCATGCGTGGTAAGGTTACCATCCCATGTAACACGGTCCCAAGAAGCTTGTTCCCCTTCGTTAATTCTAATTTCTAGGTTGATAGAATCTCCTTTTACGGATTTTTCCACAGGTGTAACGTTAGAGAACAAATATCCATTATTCATGTAAACGGATTTAATATCTGAATCGTCCTCTTTACCACCGTCTTCACCTACCTTTTTATTGAAACCAACTGCATCGTAAATATCTCCTGTTTTGTACCCTAAAAGTCTTTGAAGATAGTCTGTAGAATAAACAGTATTACCAGTAAATGAAATATCACCAATGTAATATTTTTTACCTTCATCAAGTTTTACGTTGATTTCGTAGTTGTTTTTCTTATTTCTCCAAACTGAATCCGAAACAATGGTTGCATCTCTATAACCTAATGAATTATAATAACTGATTAGATTTTTTTTGTCTTCATCGTATTTATCTTGAATAAACTTAGATGATTTTAAGATTCCACCAATTCCGAAACGTTTTTGTTTTGTTTCTTTAAAACCTTTTTTACGAAGAATTCTATCAGTAACATCTTTATTACCTTCAAATTCTATATGGTCTATTTTAATTCTTTTGCCTTTATCTACATTAATCGTCCAATCCACTAATGCAGGATCATTAGCATTCACTCTATCTTGAATAGAGATCTTAGCATCAGAAAAACCTTTCTTTTTATAATCTTGTGGAATTGTTGTTTGTAATGTTGAAATTAAGTTTTGGGTAATTTTAGTTCCAGGTTTAAGGTTGTTGTCTTTAATGAATTTTTCATTCTTAGATTTTCCTATTCCTCTTCCTTCAAATTTCACTTCCCCTAATTCTTTAAGATCTTGAAGATAAAATTTCAATACAACATTTTCTCCTTCAATACTCTGCACATAAACTTCAACTTCTGAGAATGATTGTGTATCCCAAAGTTTTTTGATCCCGTTGCTAATTTTTTGCCCTGGAATATCTACACTTTCCCCTTTTAAAAGACCCGTAAATCTTAAAATTTGAGCTGGTGTATATTTTTTTACCCCATCTACAACTACATCTTTCAGGATATAAGTTCCTGGCTGGCTTTCAGCATATACAGGAGTGTTTTCCTTAATGGTATCCTGTTTGGGCACTTCCTGACCATAAAAATATGCAGATGCTGCAAACATTATGATGGGTAATAGTCTAAACTTCATTTTATCGTAGTCTTTCTTATCTTTTTAATATTTTATAGAATATTTAGCTGTTCGCTAGTTTTTCCGTATCTTCTTTCTTTTGTTTGGTAATCCACTATACATTGGAAGAATATTTCCTTTGAAAAGTCTGGCCAAAGCACATCTAAAAACTGAAATTCTGCATAAGCAACTTGCCATAGCAGAAAATTACTGATTCTTATCTCACCGCTTGTTCTTATGAGCAAGTCTACTGGTGGAAGATCTTTTGTATAGAGATGGTTTTCAAAAACATTTTCATTAATATCATCTATATTCAAATTTCCTTCTTGTACTTCTTTTGAAATAGATTTTACTGCATTTACAATTTCTTTTTGTGAACCGTAACTAATAGCAAGAACTAGATTCCCTCCAGTGTTGTCTTTTGTTAGGTTAACCACATTAAGCAGTTGAGTTCTCACAATTTCTGGAAGGCTATCCAAATCGCCAATTACATGCATTCTTAATCCTTTACTAAAGATTTCTTCCGCTTCTAGCAATAGTGTTTCTGAAAGCAAATTCATTAAAGTATTTACTTCATCTTTCGGGCGGTTCCAATTTTCAGACGAAAAGGTATAAAGAGTAAGGTAAGGAATGTGAACTTCATTACATGCATTAATAACATTTCTTACCGCTTGAATGGCATTTTTATGCCCAAAAGTTCTTTCTTCTCCCCTCGATTTTGCCCATCTCCCATTGCCATCCATTATGATAGCAACATGTTTTGGCAAATTATTAGGATCTATTTTATCTTTTATAGATGACATATTAATCACAATAACAAGGAGGTCTTCCGAAGGAATATGAAAGACCAATAGTAATACTATTCATCCAATCCTTACTTCTTCCGTCTCCTATTGTTCTTTGTTTATTAAATTCTACTTCTCTCTCCTTTGAAACGGCGTAGTAGCTCCCTGTTTCTAAAAGGGAACCTCCTGTTTCTGGCGAAAGTATCTCCGCATTATATGTTGACGTAATATCTTTAGCCAAAATCTTACTATAATCGAGTTGATCCGTAATGGTTGGACGGAACATTGCCTCTAAATAAATGGACCAATTATAATTAAACTTATACTTTAAACCCACACCAAAAGGTACCGTTACAGAAGTTTTTCTAGTAGTTGAATACACTGGTGTAGAAGTAAAATCTAACTCATTCAACGGAGCTTGTGCAACTCCATCTTGGTCTCTCCTAAAGTCATGCATTAATGCTGCTTTTGGAGCATCAAACATAATACCTCCAATACCACCGAAGATATATGGACTTATCATGCCTTTTGGCTGCTCATTATTTACAGGGAAAAAGTTGTATTCAAACAAAAGGCTTGCTTCAAATACATCATTTTTACCCATATAATTTCTAAGTGATCTATAATCTTCCTTAGCCGCTCTATCTTTAAACTGAATTTGGTTATAGCCCACATCTAACCTAATTGTTTGATATGGATTAAAATTAAATCTATACAATAACCCTCCATAAAATGGGACTCCATAATCTGAAACTCTACCGTAATCCAATGGTTTTTGAAGAATATAATTGGTTCTACCAACGTCACCTATTATATTGCTCATTCCTAAGCGGATTCCCAACTCATTTCTTTGTGCTTTTATCCCTGTCGCTGTTCCTATTGCGATTAAAAAGCTAAGTAATAATCTTTTATTCATAGAAGAATATGGATTTATGGTTATTTAAAATTTGTTTGCTGCAAATATAAAACATTTTTATATTAATAATAATCTTAATGTTTAGTTAAAAATAAACAAAAAAAATATAATTATCATCTATCTAAACGATAAAGTCGTTATTTTATTCTGTTACCTTAGTATTTAATGATGAATATCTAAGAATTAATTTTTAGTAAATATACTTCTTAATTTATTTCTCAGTCTAATTAATGCTGGTTCTTTATAGTTAACATCTTCATCAAAATATCCATATCCATAGCCATAGCCGTAGCCGTAACCATAACCTTGTTTTTCTATATAATCATTGTAAACCAAACCTAAGTTCTCCACTTCTTTATTATGATATTTCTCCGTAATCATCTTTAACATGTACTTTTCTGTATACTCATGTCTTACTACGTAAATATTGGCATCAGAAATTTTCATCAATTCAAAAGAATCTGCAACAAGACCTACTGGAGGCGAATCAATAATAATGAAATCATATTGATCTTTAAGCTTTTCAATAAAATTCATGTTTTTTTCGCTCATCAATAGCTCCGAAGGGTTTGGAGGAATTGGTCCAGAAGTAACAACGTCTAGATTTTGAATTTTTGTTTTATTAATGATTTGAGAAAGTTCTACCTCACCTGTAAGATAATTAGAAATTCCCAACTTATTATCAATCTCAAAATCACCAAAGATCTTCGGTTTACGCAAATCCATTCCTAAGAGAATAGTTTTTTTATCACTTAAACCTAGAACAGATGCTAAATTAATAGAAACATAAGTTTTCCCTTCACCACCAATAGATGATGTAATGAGTATAACTTGTCCTTTTTCTTCATTTTTATTTACGGGCACTAAAAACCTCAGATTAGAACGAATTCCTCTGAAAGCCTCAGAAACAGAAGATTTCGGTTGCTCTAAAACAGTTAACATGCTTTCAGCATTATTTTTCCCTATAACACCCAATAAAGGGATTTTTGTTGCCCTAAGCAACTCTCTAATGTTTCTAATTTTTGTATCTAATGCTTCCCCAATGGCGATAATAAGAAGAGGAAGTAAGAGAAGTCCCCCAACAATAGCAAATTTATTTTTCCCTGCATTAGAACCAATTGGACCTTGTCCAACATTTTTCGCAGGGTCAATTACGTTAATATCCGATTTGCTAGAAGCCATTCGCATTTGAGTATCATTCTGACGAGAGAGAATACTATTATAGGTTGCTTCAATCATGTTATAACCTCTTTCTGCATCCAAATATCTTCTTTCCTTTTCTGGATATGAGATTAAATCTGCATTTGCTTCCGCTATTTTCTGATCAATTTTACTAATTTCATCCGCATATCCTTTGTAATAAGCATTCAACGAACCCGCAGACCCAGCTCTTGCTTCATTGATGAGCCTATTAATTTCTCGCATAGGTTCTGAATTTGGAGTATATATGGAGGCCATTTCTCTGCGCTTTATATATAAAGCTTTTAATTCGGATACCGACGCAGTAAAAATTCCATCATCAAAACCTGCGGCATTCGTGCTTATCATATTTTCTAGATTACTAGAATTTAAACTTCCTTTAATTTTATTTAAAGAATTAAGTTTAGAAAGTAAATCTGCCTTTTTGGCTTCATTTTCTTTGATAAGTTTGATGGATTTCTCATCTCTATCTTTTATATCATAAAGTTTTTCAGTCGTTTTAAGATTATTTAGGATAGCACCACTAGAGTCTAATTTCTTACGAACTTGGGCTAAACTTTCTTGTAAGTAATTGGCGGTATTTTTATCAACGGTATTTTTATCAATCAATCTTTTCTGTTGCAAAACATCAACTGATTTATTTAAGAAGTTAACAGTTTCATTAAGATTATATCCGGTCTTAGAAATAATCATAATGGTGTTGATCTCCTTATCAAACTCAACTCCAATATTGGAAACAATATTATTTACAGATTGATTTACTGAGGATAAATTAATAATAATATTATCGAGTTTAATTTTAGTCTCATTGGGGTTTTTAACCAATTTAAATTTAAAATTGGGTGAAACGTACCATTCATTAATTTTAATTGTTTTTTTTGCGGGAAGCGGATACTCAGGAATATTCTCAAAAGACTCCGTCTCATAATTGTAAAGTGATGTTGAATGCCCTTCTTCTGGCAAAATAACTTCGTATGAATTCCCTCCTTTTGGAATCAAAGTAATGGGATAATTTACTTGTTGTAAATGAGATTTATCAATTTCTATAAAAACAGGAGAATCAAATTTATCAAGATACGTTTTCTTTAAAAATCCTTTTGTAGAATAATCAGCATACAAGCCTAATTCTTTTACAAGATACTCGTTGTGAGATCTTGAAACCAGCATTTTCTTTAAGTATACACCATCCTGATTACCACTTTGTCCCCAAATAAAGTTAATGGACTGACTTGGTGTAAAATAACTAGCCGTATTATTTGAAATACTTAATGACAAATTAGATGAAAAAATATTTTGTGTATAGTATTTATTATAAAACCATGCAGCAGAATACCCCAACACACCTAAAATAAGAAACCAGTACCAGTTTCTTATAACTCGTCTTAAGAAATGTTCTATATCAAAAATTGCAAACGAACCATGTTTTTCTTCTTTTGCTTGCAAAGCATTGTCTTTTTGTGGTATCATCCTATAATTTTGTTAATATTAGATAAATAGACATCACTGTTGTAAGCACAGAAACTCCAGTAGTAAGTGTTTGCAGAGGGTCTTTCCCAAAGCCATTTAAACTTTTTGCGCGTGTATTTAAAATAATTTCGTCACCATTTTGAATGTAATAATAAGGAGAATTCATGATATCTTCTCTTGTTAAATCTAGTTTAACTTTCTTAATACCTTCCGGATATTTACGATGCAAAACGATTGATTTTCTATCAACAGTACGATTCAACCCGCCGTTCATTGCAAGAGCCTCAACAATATTGAGTGTGTTTTTATGAGCTACTTTCTCACCAGTAACGCCAACTGTTTCAATATCGCCTAAAATATAATAAGTAATACCATCGGTATTTAATCTTACTTCTGTTTTTCCTTCAACAAAATTTTCATTTACTTTCTCTTGTATATCTTTTGTTATATCAGCCAAAGTACGTCCTTCAGCTTTTATAAAGCCAATTCCAAAGACATTGATATCACCATTGCTATCGACTTTTAACCCATTAAAATAAAAGTAAAGATTTCCCCCGCTTCCTCCTGACATTCCCATATTCCCTGACCCAGTAATAGCAGCATTGGTATTAGTAGAAGAAGTAGATGTATTTAGAGAGGAATAAAACTGTGCAGCATCACCTTTGGGTGTTGTAACAATATCAAGTTTTAAAATATCATTCCTAGTTACTCGGTACACAGGAATATTGTAAGGAACAAGTCCCTCTTCGTTGATAACTAAGCTTTCGCTAGGTTGCATATATCTTACATCTTTTGTAGTGATGCAAGATGTAAGAAGTAAGGAGGTAAAAAATAAGAGTAAGTAATTTTTCATCAAAAATTTTATTGTCGTTTGCAAAAATATATAATTAATTTTTATTTTTCTCTTTTGGCTCAAAAAGCATTATAATATTAGGAATATACGCTCCTAAGAACCCCAATAATATTACAATTATCAATAATAAATTGTTATCTAAATGCCTTAAAAAATAAACTAAACCCACTACTATAAAGTAATAACATAGGATATAAAAAGAGGAACGTCTATGTGTTAAATCTAACCTAACCACCTTGTGATGTATATGGTTTTGATCCGCATCAAATGGCGATTTTTTATTGATTAATCTGATTATTATAACATTCAAAGTATCAATTATTGGAAGCATAAGTATTGCTATTGCAACAACTGGCGCAGATTGTAGGTGATATCTTGGGATATTAATAACTTTCTTATCTATGAAAATATCAATAAAACAAATGGAAGTAAATGCCAATAAAAAGCCCAATAACATGGAGCCAGTATCTCCCATAAATATTTTTTTAGCTCTAAAATTGGAAAGATTGTAATATAAAAACGCCAATACAGAACCAATGATAACTACAGATAGAATGACTAAAGGATAATTATATTCTCCTAATCTAAAGTAACTTACTCCAAAAAACATACAACATAAAATACTATATCCTCCTGCTAAACCATCAATACCATCAATTAAATTAAAAGCATTAATGAGTATAATAAAGGTAAAAATGGTAAAAATTACACTTACAAAATAGTTGAGTTCATAAACACCAAAAAGCCCAAACAAGCTTCTTATACGAACGTCGGAAAAAACAACCATTAAAACAGAAACACTAATCTGCGCTACCAACTTTTTATACGCCCTCATTACCACAATATCATCCATAACTCCTATGTACAACAGAATGATTAAAGACGCAAACAAAAATTTGTACATTTCAAAAAGTTCATAAGCAAAAATAGATGCACAAACGCCTATAGAAAAGAAAATAGCAATTCCTCCCAAATTCGGAATCTTCCTTAAATGTGAACTCCTAATTCCAGGCTCATCCATTAAATTCTTACGCTTTGAAATTCTAATAATAGCTGGAATAGACAAAAATGTAATTAAAAAGGAAATAGAAAATCCTAAACATATTTTTAATAAAAAAATGTTCAAGCCTAATTTCCCTAAAATCATTTCAAAATTCTCCATACTACTTACCAAAGAATATTATCATAAGTATCACTTGTAAACCTACCTTTTCTACCGTTAACATCCAAAAATACAATAGAAAGCAAAATAAAATAAACCGTAAATCCGACTTGCAAAAGCTTTCGAGTTTCCACTTGTACAGATGCTATAATACCTGGAAGTACAAAATACCCCATTATTACGATATAAACACCTGGAAGTCTTGTTGCAAAAATGGCATTCCCTCTCAGAATATAAAATAAACAATAACCAAAAAATGCAAGATTCCTAAAATACTCATAATAAGGAATTTTTTTCTCAGCTTCTTTATCGTATAACAAAACGATAATTACTATTATGAGTTTTATAATATCGTTTTTTCCGGTTTCAATATCTTGACCGTAATATCTATCATTTAAATAACCCGTATATGCGTTGGATACATCTTGAGGCGTCAAACTGGAAAAAACATTTCCGAAAAGAGTATACACTTCAAAAGGTGAAAGCAAAACAGAAATTACTAATAAACCAGCCCATTTTGATGCATTAAACGGAAGAAGAACAATCCAATAAGCAGGTAAAAAAACAATAGCCGACTTATGAAACCCTAAAGCGATAAACATACAAAACAAAAACATAAAAAGCTGCCTTTTAATGATATACCGCAAAGAAAATATACAAACTGCAATCCCCAATCCTTGTCTCATTTGTCCCGATTCCGAAAAAAAGAATGATGGCATAAAATAAAACAATACACTGAAAAGTGGAAGTGCAGAATATTTATAAAAAGTATCGAATTGTAAAGAAATAGAGACTATCGCTACAAAAAAAGTTACGTAATAAAATGGCATTCCTAAATCGAACAAAATCTTGTTTACTAAAACAAACAACCACTCAATCTCCATTGAGTTAGGCTGAAATGTCATCTTATTCCACACATCCCCATAATTGGTGTACAACGGAAAAGCTGTTTGATACAACTCCCGATAAATAGGGAAATCCGCACCAACATTTGTTCTTCCTCCTGCAGCAATAATTAGAATGAATGCAATAAATGCAATAAGACCTTTCTTATTCTTAATGGGTTGATTCTGTTCAAGGAAACTCGCAATTATAATAAGAACAAACGCAAAAATAAAAATGGGATGAAATACTGCCATATTGTTCTTAAGGTTTTAAAATTTTCTTGGTGAAACAAAAACAATTGAAAACAATATCTTTTGAAAATTGACAATAATCAACCTGCCCATTGCCTACAATGCAAAATGGTAAAACAAAAAAATAATAAAAATTGATAAATTGTAAATTTTGTTTCAAAATCATACTATTTTGGTTACAATATAATTCTGCATTAGTGAGAAAAAAAAACTCTTCTCAACTTTCATACCTCATCTAAGCAAAAATTTCCTGCTTATAAAGTCAATTTACAATTGATAGGGAAATTTTTAATCATAACTTATTGTGTTTAAACTAGTTTCCTCAACAACCATTTGCAATTTGCAAAATACAGAGCATAGAAAACCTTTTTTTTCAGTGGCAAAGATAAAAGATAATTTTTACCAAAACGCCTATATAGAAGAATTTCTCTTAAACTTATACTCCTTTCTTTAATAAATTGAGTTAATTTTTTTTCCATTGCATCATAATCCCCGCCATTTTTCACATAAGCCCAATAAGCCAAAAAAGAATAAACACCTTGCAAAATTTGAAAATCTTTTAATGCTTTTTTCTCATTTTTGAAGATTGATTTGGAATAAGCAACTTCCACATCTTCAACAGCTTTCAACATATCTAAACCTCGCAGATTATGGGTTTTTGAAATAGAATTACTCCTTTCAAAATATTGATAATGATAGCTTTGAGTTTGCGCCAAAACCTTTGTTTCTAATAAAAGCTGAGGAATCAACTGTATATCTTCGTAATGAACTCCTTTTTTGAATCTTTTTTCAGTGAAAAGTTCTTTTTTAAATAATTTATTACACGCAAAACATCCCATATCCGAAAAAACTGATAAATGTTCTTTCAATATAATTTTCTCGGGCAAGTTCGGAATTTGTGGAATTTCCTGAGTGACATTGCCATTTTCATCCACCTTTTGAAGGTTGCAAATCACCATTTCGGCATTGTGCTTTTGTGCTAAACCCAACATTTCTTCAAACATTTCGGGCGTAACGTAATCATCACTATCAACAAAACCAATAAAATCGCCTGTTACATGTTCGAGTCCATAATTTCGGGCATCGCTTAAACCTCCATTTTCTTTAATGAAAGATTTAATTATAAGAGGATATTTTGTCTGAAACTCCTCAATAATCTGTTGGGAATTATCTTTAGAACCATCGTTTACAACAATAATTTCTAAATTTTTCAAAGTCTGATTCACCAAAGAATCTAAACATTTTCTAAGGTAATTTTCAACATTGTAAACGGGAACTATTACAGAAACCTTCATTCTTGGATTATCTTAAAAAACGAAGATTAAGATTTCCTTTTTTCGCCAATTCAAAATCGTCTCGTGAGCATGGGACAAGGTTTTCCACCTCTTCACTTTCTCCAAAATACCATAAGTTTCTGAAGGTATCACGCTGAAAAGCATAACTTTCTTCGCCCACCATCACCCAATAAGTCTCGTATTCTCTTTCTTTAGGATGGGATTTTTGGATATTAATTCCTTCAATTAAATACCAAAGCATTTGCGCTAATAATTGATGATTCAACTGACTATCCGAGTAAATATTATAATTAAAAATTCCGACAGATTTTAAGTTTTCGCTTAAGCCAATTTCTTTCATATATGCGCAAATCTCTCGTTTGTTGAGTCCATTCACCTGCGGATTCATAGAGAAAGGTTCAATAAAAGTTTCAACAGCATCGCAATTTACCGTCACCAAATTTGCTCTTCGGAAATAAGGCTCCGTTTTCTCTGTAGAATTCATCATTTCGGCTAAACGAATAATGTCAAATTCTACTTCTTTAATAAGTTTTACAGAATCCATTTCATTCAAATGTTTTTGATAACCCAAATGATGATAATTCTTAATACTGAAATTTTTGGAACCTAAAATTTTACTCAAAAAAGTGTTTTCATTAATTCCTTCACCTTGTTTTAAAGAAATTACGTTGCTAATTTGGGTATAATTGATGTTTTGTTGATGAAAATTCAAGCCTGAAAACAAAGAAAAAGCCAAATCATTGGAACCTCCTACAATCACAGGAATGGCTCTTTTATAATGACAAGCAGAAAGAACTTCCTGCAAAATATAATGGGTATCTTCCACGGTTTTTCCAGAGACAAGATCGCCCAAATCTACAATAGGAACCTCAAAATCTAGCTGAGAAAGGGAATAAAATTCTCTTCTAATATTGGTGAAGTCCTGAACCTCAGCCTCTCCTCTTGCACCACGATAATCTGAAACAAAAAGCAAAACAATAGAATCCTCCTTAATGGAACTTGTAATTCGATGTCCAATTTGCCAGTTTTCTGTTCTAAAACTTTTTGGTGCAATAATAAAATCTTCAAAATTCATATAACTTCCTCTTTAGCTCTCAAAAATAATGTTTTATTTTTCTCTTAGCATTATTCAAGTCTCTATTTTCTTTCAAAAAATATTTTTTTTAATCATAAAAAAACAAAAAAGACACAACCAAAAGATTATGTCTTTTTAATTCCTAATAAAAGGAGTTTAGTTTTTAATAATTTTACCGCTCATTTCGGTACCATCTTTCATTGTAATCTTCACTAAATAAATGCCTTTTTGTATATCGGCAAGATTTACTTTTCCGTTATTCACATTTCCTTTTCTGACGAGTTTACCACTAAAATCATACACCTCATAACTTATTGCATTATTATCTTTGATAAAAAATTCATCTTTAAAAGGATTCGGACACATCTCTAATCTTGAAATTCCCCCAGAAGTAGAAACCTCATCCTGAACTCCTAAACTAGGACCTTGTAGATTTACAGGCTCACTTAAAATTCTATTTTGATCTTTTGCGCATCTTACACCCATTCCTGCTTGCGGATAAACTCCAGTTCCTGTCTGTATATTATTCCCTTGAAACTGCATCGCAATTGCAAATCCAGTATCTAAATCTGCTAAAGAAGCCGTCCAAACTCCTGATTTTGTATTGTCGATATTTTTTTCACCAATTTCACCTCTTATTCCATCGTTAGGAAAATCTCCAATTAAATATAAAGGATTGGTAAACTTCCATCCTCCAGAAGAAGTAACACCACCATAAAAATTAACAACATTATGCCATTGGTCTTGGATAACACCCGGATTTCCGTAAACATCATTAGAAGTTGAGCGGTACCAAGGCGAATTTCCTTTAGAACCCGTATAAAGATTAGTAAAAGACACATCGGGAACCCTCCATCCTTGTGGACAAGGATCAAAAGGTGATTTTTTTCCACCATGTCCCCAACGATCATCAGATTCTCCTCTTTTATTAGAAACCCAGTCTCTCACTTTTGTTAAATCGTTGGCATAATGATTTCCCCCATTGTAAACTTCTCCAAAATTAGGTTGATACAAAAACATTAGAGGATTAGCTACGGCAAATTTTATATTTTCTCTATTCTTTTTATGTTCTACAGTATTTTGAGATCCATAAGTGGAATATGAATGGGTATAAGCTTGTTGATAACTACTTGCAGAAACTGAAGTATAAGAAATAGGTGTTCCATTACCAGATCCCACTCCGTTTACATAAATAGTTTGCTGATTAGCCGTTGGAAAATTCGGAAGAGGATCTTTTCTACCCCATTGATAATGAAGGCCATTTGCTAAACCAGAATCTATATTTTTACTCACCGCCCCTAAATTTCTGTCCATAAATACAGTTTTTAAAGCAGGTAATTTACTTGTGGTAGGATTGATGAAATAGGAATTGGTATTCAACGGATTTTCTGTAACATAAGTAATAGGTGCAACGGTAGGATCTTCTTGCGTTGCCCAAATATGCCAACTCCAAATAACAGGTCCATCCACACTATTTTGATGAATAGAAACCACAGCATTCCCCTTTTGCAATGGATTAAAAGTCAGTTTTATTTTTGAACTTCTAGCATCTCCAGAGTTTGGAAGAAGCTGAATAGTAGAAATTAAATTAGGATTGGTTGTCCATAAAACCTTGGTGAAAAGTTGGTCAGAGGCAAGTGATTCTTTATCCGATAAATACTGATTATAAACAGAAAAGGCTTTATTAATAGGAATTTGAAGTTCAGTTTCATTAACAATGATATACGAATTGGGCTGATCTAAACCTACTGTATAACCCTCTTTTTGACTCACAAAATATTGGGTATCAAAATTTCCTATGAGTGCAAGATTAGGATCTCTCATGCATTTCACAGCATTTCCAGCTTTTGTAGGATTGGTTTGATTGTTATAGATGGCATGTAAACCCACCGAAGTATTAGTTCTGTAGGCATCAGAAATTAGAGAAAAAATTCTTCCGCCATCATATCCATAAGTAGAGCTCCACAGTCCACCATTAGCATTATTATCCTGAAAAATCATTCCCACTGGTGCGTTAGGAGCTGAGGAATTTGGATAATAAACATATCCGCCCGACACTGCAATCTTTCCTAAATTTCTCTCTCCATTCAACGCTTGAGAAAAATCCATTCCTAAACCTGGATATACTTTTATCCCATCCAAACTTGGATTGGTAACATTAGGAGAAACTTGTCTTTTAGCGCCGTCAGTATCATCGTTATTCCAGTTTCTGCCTCCAAAAAAAGACAAATTATTATTCTGAGTTTCTCTTCCGTAATAAGAAGGAACTCTCCATCCATTCGGACAAGGATCGAGTTCAGATTTTAATTCATAAGAGCGGCTTTCCGCTTTTAGCGTTGCACTAGAACTATTCCCGTTACTATTTCCTCCTTTCGCATTATCCGACCATAAATCCCAAGTAACATAATTAGGGCTAGTTCCTGCTACTTTATATCGGCTACTAGAAAACCAATTCCCTGAAGCGTCTGTATTTAAAATATAAGTAAGAGGATTCTTAACGGAAAACTGTATGTTTTTTTCAATTTCATTGTAAGGTCTTTCCAGAACAGGAATCGTATTTACTGGATCTACTTTCTTGTGTTTCAGAACTCCAACTTCACCAGAAATATCATAAAAATAGGAATCTTTGTACACTAATGGCGGAAAAGGATCTTTTCTTCCCCATTCATACATAAGACCACCAGATTTTTGCCAATCGTTTCCAATAAAATTGTTGCTTACGGCTCCCAAATTTCTATCCATGTACTGAATAGCAATAAGCTGTCCTTGACTATCGGTTTCAAAACCTTGAGAATAAACCACTCCATTTTCGGGATTATCAGTCACCCAAATATGCCAGCTCCAATAGATGGTTCCATTAACTTTGAAAGCCACCACAGCATTTCCTTTTCCCTTTGCATTATTAATTTCTACTTTTATTTTAGAATCTTCAGCGTTGGCAGAAGGCAAAATACTCACATGTTGTATAAGTCCGGGAACATCTTCCCAATAGATACTTGCAGACTGACTTCCCGCAGGAATAGGCGTTGGTACAGCATTGGTTTTTAAGTATTCATAGTTGGCCCACATTTGATAGGCTTTCTTTACAGGAATCTCTATTCCGCCATAGTTTTGGGAATGCGCGAGATTAATATCATAAATATAACTGTTAGGTGCTTTGGCATAATTCGCAGATTGCGAAAACATCACATTTGCTAGACAGCAACATGCCAACAGATGAATTTTTATCATAAAAAAATATATTACAAATTTTGTTTGTAATTCTTTAACATCATTGTATGTTAAATTTTTTTAGATCAATTCTTGTGTTTGTGTTTCATTCATCTGTTCGGGGAGCAAAAATATGAATATTTATTCAACCTCAACAATATCAATATTTTAAAATAGATATTCAAAATCTAAAATCAATAATAAATTGATAATTATGACATTTCGTTATAAAACCACTTTCTTTAATAAAATTTACTATTCATAGCATTCTATAAAAAACAAAAGTTATAAATAAAAGGAGAAAAACGCAAAGAAAAGCCCTTTAACAAAAGAATTCTTCCTTATAAAAGAATACGATTAAAATATTAATATTTAAAATACAAAAAACTTATCAAAATAATAATTTGATAAGTTTTTTGCATTTTTTGAAAGAAAAAAGATAATTACTTATAAAACCCTCTATTCATCATTATTTGGAGAATAATTAATTTTAAAAACTATATTCTTCCTTGTTGTTTTAGCTTCCAATATCTTAAAAGTCCAGAAACCGACATCCAAGAAGGATTAGCGTATTCATAAACTTGAATTTCATCGGCAGATAAACCTTTTTCCTGAAGTTGTTGTTTGGTATAAGCCATAAATTTTGGAACAATTTCCTCAGCTGGAACATTCTCATCAAAATAAGGTTGAATCCAATTTGCCCAATCTTCCAAAATTAATCTAAGTTCATGTGTAAGCTGTTTAACGTTTTCTTGTCGACCGAAATGCGTCAAATAAAAAGCTTCGGCGTTTTCAGCATCCAATTTATCCAAAGAAGATTTCCATAATTCTATATTGATATCTGGCGGCGGACAAGGCGGAACAACAGGGTGATTCCCGATTTTAACACCACCAACATCTCCCGTGAAAATTACATTCCCTAATTTATAAGAATTGTGATGAACAGCGTGTCCAGGCGTATAAATGGTTTTAAACTCATGCTCACCAATTTTAATGATATCGTTATCATCCACTTTTACAAGCAGGGTTTCTGGAATAGGTTTCATCTCACCCCAAAGTCGATCCATATCGTCTCCATAAATCATTTTTGCGGAGTTCCACAATTTTTCTGGGTTTAGCATATGTGGATAGCCGATAGGATGCACATAAATTTTCGCTCCCAATTCTGCAAACTTCCAAGCTGCTCCCGCGTGATCGAAATGAATATGCGTTAACAATACGTGTTTTACATCTTCAATTTTGAAACCTGCATTTTCGATAGCAGATTTTAAATGAAGAAAGGTAGATTCTGGACCAGATTCAATAAGCAGCAAACCATCCTTACTTGGAATTAAAAAGGAACCTATCGCATGTGGTGTATCTTGAAATTGTAAATCAAGGATTTTGATTTCGGACATAATTGAGATTTTTTTGAACAAGACAATTTACAATAAAAAAGCCATCTACAAAATCTTGCAGAGGGCTGAATTTATATTTTCAAGAAAAATTATTTCTTTTTCGTGGTTGTCGTTTTTTTAGCGGCTGGCTTTTTTGCGGCAGCTTTTTTAGCAGGAGCTTTTTTCTTTTCTTCAAAAGCTTTTGGATCTTGTTCTTTAATCCATGCTTTTACAGTTTCCAAATCAATTTCTTTAAGCTCTTCGGCGTCGTATTTTTCGCCATCGGCTCTTTTCGGAATTTTAAGATTGGTTTTTCCGAATTTAATAAATGGTCCCCAACGTCCGTTTTCAAGAGCGATTTTCTCTTTTTCCCATTGTTGAATATAACGGTTGGCTTCTTTTTCAAGTTTAGCTTCTATTAATTCAACAATATCGTTTTGAGAAAGATTATTGAAATCATATTTCTTAGGAACATTAATGAAAATGGATTGGTATTTGATAAATGGACCAAATCTTCCCGTTCCTTTGGTTACAGGTTCTCCTTTATAACTCGCAATTGGCGCATCGGCTTTTTGCTTTTCTCTAATAATTTCTTCGGCACGCTCCTGATTTACAGATAGTGGATCTTCACCTTTTGGAATTGAAATATAAGTTTCGCCCCATTTCACGTAAGGCCCAAAACGTCCAACACCGATAGTTACACCTTGACCTTCAAAATCATTAAGATCAAAAGGAAGTTTGAACAATTCCAAAGCCTCTTCTAAAGTGATGGTTGCGATATTTTGACCACTCATCAATGAGGCGAAAATTGGTTTTTCTTCATCTTCAACTTCACCAATTTGAATCATCGCTCCAAAACGGCCAATTCTTGCGTGAACATTTTTACCCGATTTAGGATCAATTCCTAACAAACGATCTCCAGTAGCGCGTTCTGCATGCTCTTCAACATCTTCAATTCTCGGATGAAAAACACCGTAGAAATCTGTCATTAAGTTTTTCCATTCTTTTCCGCCATTGGCAACATCATCAAACTCTTGCTCAACTCTTGCTGTAAAACCGAAATCTAAGATTTCCGCAAAATTGGATGTTAAGAAATCATTCACCACTTCACCAATATCTGTAGGAACGAATTTATTTTTATCGCCACCGAATTTTTCGTCAAGAACTTCTTTTTTAATATTTCCTTTCGCTAAAGAAATACGTACAACTTCTCTGGTTTGTGGCTCTATCTCACGCTTGTCAACATATTCACGATTCTGAATTGTTTGGATAGTGGGCGCATAAGTTGAAGGACGACCGATGCCCAATTCTTCCAATTTCCTTACTAAACCCGCTTCCGTATATCTTGCAGAAGGTCTTGTAAATTTCTCTGAAGCAACAATTGATTTATACTCTAAAACTTCACCTACTTTTACTTTTGGAAGCAGTTTTTCGTTGTTTTCTTCGTCATCATCCTCCGTTTTTACAATGCCGTAAGCTTTTAAGAAACCATCAAAAACAATAACTTCTCCTTGCGCTTCAAAATGCTGTGGCAAATTTGGATTTCCGATTTCGATAACCGTTTTCTCAATTTTAGCATTCGACATCTGAGAGGCTAAGGTTCTACGGTAAATCAGTTGATATAATTTATTAAGCTGTGCATCGCCAATACTTTTCACAGAAAAATCTGTTGGACGAATAGCTTCGTGAGCTTCCTGTGCAGAAGCCGATTTTGTAGTATAATTTCTCGGTTGAGAATAATCTTGTCCGTATTCTGATAAAATTTGAGATTTAGCGCCTTCAATAGCTTCCTGAGATAAATTCACGGAGTCGGTTCTCATATAGGTTATAAAACCTTCTTCGTAAAGACGTTGCGCCAAACGCATGGTTGTGGTTACATTATAACCCAATCTTGAAGATGCTTCCTGCTGAAGTGTAGATGTTGTAAAAGGTGCCGAAGCCGAGCGCGTACCTGGTTTTGTTTCTACATTCAGAACTTTAAACTCGGTATTTTTGGCTTGTTCTAAAAATTGTTCTGCTTCAGATTCTTTAGCGAAATCTTTTTTAAGCTTCGCTGCAATATCCTGTTTTGAATCATTCAAAAAAACAGCATCCACTTTGAAACTCGCTGTTGGAGTAAAATTTCGGATTTCCTTTTCTCTTTCCACAACAAGTCTTACGGCAACCGATTGTACTCTACCCGCAGAAAGTCCTGGTTTTACTTTTTTCCAAAGAACGGGTGACATTTCGAAACCTACAATCCTGTCTAAAACGCGTCTTGCCTGTTGTGCATCGACTAAATTTTGATCGATATCGCGTGGATTTTCAATAGCTTTTAAAATTGCATTCTTTGTAATTTCATGAAAAACAATTCTTTTTCTGTTTTCGGGCTTCAATTTTAATTCTTGAGCCAAATGCCATGCAATAGCTTCTCCTTCGCGGTCTTCATCGGAAGCCAACCAAACCATTTCGGCTTTTTTAACTGCGGCTTTCAGCTCTGTTACCAATTTCTTTTTATCAGCAGAAACTTCGTACTCTGGCGTAAAATTACTCAAATCTATACCCATCCCTTTTTTAGGCAAATCCCTTATGTGACCGAAGCTAGATTTAACTTCGAAGTCTTTCCCCAAATACTTCTGGATGGTTTTTGCTTTTGCAGGTGACTCTACTATTACGAGGTTCTTCGACATTCTCAAAAATTTTTGCAAAAGTAGAAGTTTTTTTTTACATATGAGAAGTTTGACATTATGTTAAATTTTTAACACTTAATAAGATGATGTATTTAAAAAATATAAATTTGCAGACTTATTAAAAAAAATGCATCGCTTTTTTACTGCTTTATATTATCTAATTTCAAAAAACAAAGTGCTTTCTGCTGTTGTGGCTGTGGGAATATTGGTGCTTTGTGTTTTTTTTGCTAGTAAACTCAATTTTGAGGAAGACATTAACCAAATTATTCCAAAAAGCGAAAAAAGCGATTTAACAGCGAAAGTTCTTAAACAACTCAACTTTTCTGACAAAATAATTGTTATTGTCGAAAAAAAATCAAAATCTGAAGATTTTGGACTTTCAGAAACGGGAGCCAAATTTATTGAGGAAATTCAACCTTTAAAAAAATACATCAACAGCATTCAAGGGAAAGTAAATGATGATGAAATCTCCAAAACTTTTGATTTTGTTCAAAATAATCTTCCTTTATTTTTAGACGAAAACGATTACAAAACGATTTCCCAAAAGCTGAACAGCGACAGTATCGCAAAAAAGGTGGAAGACAATTATGTTTCTTTGGTTTCGCCAACAAGCCTTGTAACAAAGGAATTCATAAAAAAAGACCCTCTTGGAATTACATTTTTGGGCGTTAAAAAACTCAATGCGCTTAATATAAGTTCGGATTTTAAATTGGAGGACAATTTCGTGGTGAGCAAAGATGGTAAAACGCTTCTCCTTTTTATTGATCCAAAATTTAAAAGCAATGATACCAAGCAAAATGAAGCTTTTGTAGATCATTTAAACCTCATCAAAGACAAGCTCAACAAAGAATTTAAAGGAAAAACGCAGTTGAGTTATTTTGGGTCGCCCGTAATTGCGGTTGCCAACGCAAAACAGATAAAAAAAGACATTCAGAGTACGGTGATTATTTCTTTTACGCTGCTTTTAATCGTTCTTATTTATTATTTCAGGAATTTTTTCACGCCCATTATTATTTTTATTCCAACAATTTGTGCTGCGTTGATTTCTTTATTGATTTTATACTTTATAAAAGATAAAATTTCCGCTATTTCTTTAAGTGTTGCCGCCATTTTGGTGGGAATTACTATTGATTACGCTTTGCATATTCTTACGCATTACAAACACAGCGAATCGGTTGAAGATTTGTACAAAGACGTTTCTCAACCCATTATTTTGAGCAGCGTAACAACGGCGGTTTCCTTTCTGTGCTTGGTTTTTGTGAAATCGGAAGCGTTGAAAGATTTGGGACTTTTTGCAGCGTTAACGGTTTTTTTATCCTCATTTTTATCATTGATTATCGTTCCGATACTTTACCAACCTAAAAAACAAGTAAAAGAACATCAATCGAATTTTATTGATAAAGTAAGTTCTTATCCTTACGAAAGAAATAAATACCTTATTATAGGTTGCTCCATCATTATTTTCGCTTGTTTATTTGGTTTCAGCCATGTGAAATTCAATAATGATATTGGCTCATTAAATTACGTTCCCGAAGATTTAAAAATAAGTGAAAAGAAGCTTGAAAAACTTTCGGACATTACCTCAAAGTCCATTTACACCATTTCTTACGGAAAAACTCAGGAAGAAGCGCTGCAAAGGAACACCAAGTTGACCAACTTCCTTGAAACTGAAAAACAACAAGGGAAAATTTTAAGTTACAATTCTATTGGAAATGTGGTGATTTCTAAAGAAGACCAACAAAAAAGAATTGCAGAATGGAAAAAATTCTGGAATCCCGAAACCTCAACTAAAACTTTAAATTCGCTTGAAAACAACGGTAAGAAATTTGGTTTCAGTAATGCAGCATTTGAAACTTTTGCCAATACCATTCATAAAGATTATTCTACATTAAGCGTTCAAGATTATAATCAACTAGAGGCTTTGCAGCTTTCGGAATTTTTGAGTGATGAAAACGGCTTGTACACGGTAACCAACGTTGTTAAGGTGAACGAAAAAGACAGAAATTCTTTCATTAAAAACATCGACAAACAGCAAGAAAGCATCGCCATCGACCGTCAACAAATGAACGAGACTTTTCTTGGTTTGCTGAAAAACGATTTCAATAAGCTGATTAATTACTCGCTTTTAGCCATTATTATCACGATAATTCTTTTCTTTAGAAACTTTGAACTCTCTCTTTTAACGATGTTTCCTATTGTTCTAACAGGAATTGTAACGGCAGGAATTATGTATTTCTTGGGCGTTGAACTCAATATTTTTTCTACCGTAGTTTGTACATTAATTTTTGGTGTGGGCGACGACTTTAGCATCTTCCTTACGCAAGCCATGCAAAAAGAACATTCCACAGGAAAAAATGAACTTCCAACGTATAGAGTTTCCATATTTTTAGCGGTTCTTACCACTACTTTATCCATTGGTTCATTAATTTTCGCGAAACATCCAGCTTTACACTCTTTAGCAATGGTGGCACTTTTAGGGATGTTTTCAGTAATTGCTATAACTTCAATTTTGTATCCTTTTTGGTTCAGGTTACTTATTACCAGTCGTCAGAAAAAAGGACTTTCGCCAGTTACTTTAAGATTATTATTCAACACCGTTATTTCTTTTACAATTTATGGTTTAGGAGGATTTTTCTTCTCTTGTTTGGGACACTTTTTCATTAGAAAAGCAAAAGGCGTAACTTTAGATTTCATCAAATTAATAATTGCGAAATTTTTAACTTTTGTTCTCTACACCAATCCATTTGTAAGAAAAAGAGTCATTAATAAAGTCAATGAAACCTTTGAAAGGCCAGCCGTTATTATCGCTAATCACACTTCATTTTTAGATACTTTGGCGATTTCTATGGCGACTCATAAAACGGTTTTCCTGGTGAACGATTGGGTGCATAAATCTCCTATTTTTGGGAAGTTGGTGAAAGCTTTAGGATTTTTTCCCGTTTCTCAAGGTATTGAAAATGGTATTGAACCTTTGCAGGAAAAAGTTGATCAAGGTTATTCTTTGGTGATTTTCCCAGAAGGACAAAGATCATATGATAACAATGTGAAGCGTTTTCACAAAGGTGCTTTTTATCTGGCCGAACAAATGAAATTGGACATTATCCCGATGTATATTCATGGGGATTCTGAAGTTCAACCAAAAGGCGATTTTATTATTTATGACGGTGAAATTACGGTGAAAGTAGGCGAAAGAATAAAATTTGATGACAAAAACTTCGGTGCTAATTATTCTGAAAAAACGAAGAAAGTAAACGCATTTTTCAGAAGTGAATTTGCCAATTTGAGAACAGAATTAGAAGATGAAAATTACTTTAAGAAAAAGCTGTTCCTAAGTTATTTGTACAAAGAAAAAGAAATCACAAAAGGGGTAAAAACTGATTTTGAGAAAAATAAATCGGTGTATTTTGAACTCAACAAACACATTTCTCCAGATGCCAATATTTTGCATTTTGCAGATGATTTCGGACAAAAAGAAGCTCTATTAACCCTTCAACAAGCGGGAAGAAGGATTTTTTGCATTCAGAAAAAACTTGAAAATAAAGTAATTGCTCAGCAAAACTATATCGTTAAAAACAGAAAAATAAATTATATTGAATCGTTAAAAGAAGTCACCAAAAATATGGATGTGGTTTTAGTTTCCTCCAATCATTTTTCGTTAGAAAATTTGGAAAATCAGCCTCAAAAAATAATCGTTTTATGGGACATTATTCAACTTCCAGAAAATAAATACGAATGCGCTACTTCCTTAGATTCAATAAAAGTTTATAGAAAAAAAGAAAAATAAATCTGAAAACCATATTTTTGTAAGATTGTAAAATTTGCTTCAATGAAGAAAAAAATCCTTGTTATTTATTACACCCAAACTGGACAACTAAAGGACATTGTTACCAATGTCGCTAAACCTTTTATAATTGAGCCAGATAAATACGAGGTTGATTTTTACAACATTCAATTGAAAGAAGACTTCCCATTTCCGTGGCCAGCAGATGTTTTTTTTGATACTTTCCCAGAGTCTTATCTGCAAGTTCCAAAAGAAATTCTTCCTCCACCTACAGAAATCCTTGATAAAAAATATGATTTTATAATTTTCGGATATCAGGTTTGGTATTTAACTCCTTCAATACCAATTATTTCTTTCTTAAAAAGTGGTTTTGCAGAGAAAATCATGAAAGACACACCTATTATCACCGTTTCTGGAACCAGAAATATGTGGATGCTGTCTCAGGAAAAACTAAAAACTTACTTCAAGGCTTTTAATTCCAAATTGGTAGGAAATATAGCCTTGGTGGACAGACATGACAATTACTCCAGCGTTCTTACCATTTTGAAATGGCTGACTACCGGAAATAAAAAAATGAAAAGACCGTTACCTGATGCAGGAGTTTCTGACGAAGAAATAAATAGCGCCACCCAATACGGACAAATCATTAAGAAATATGTGAACGCTAATTCTTGGGAAGATTTACAACCCGAATTGGTAAAAAATGGAGCGGTAGAAATTCGCCCATTTTTGGTGAGAGTAGAAAAAGTAGGCAACAAAATTTTTACAATTTGGTCCAACTTAATTATGAAAAATCCACAAAAAAGAAAAAAACTAGTTACCTTTTTTAAGATTTATTTAATGTTTGCCATCTGGATAATTTCGCCCATTGTTTTGGTTTTTCATATACTTGCATATCCAATTCTATTTTGGAAACGCAAAAAACAGAGAGAATATTTTCAAGGAATACAATAAAAAAAACATAGAGATACACTAATGAACGAAGTATATATTACGAAAGCTGCAAAATACCTTCCTAATAATCCCGTTGCTAATGATGAAATGGAAACTTATCTTGGATACATCAACGGTAAACCTTCGAAAGCGAAAGGTATTATTTTGAGAAATAATGGTATTAAAACGAGATATTATGCTTTAGACACCAACGGAAATCCTACGCATTCTAATGCTCAAATTACAGCCAATGCAGTGGATCAGTTGTTCGATGATAAATTCACCCGAGAAAACATGAAAATGTTATCTTGCGGAACCACTTCTCCTGACCAAATTCAGCCTTCGCACTCTTCAATGG
The DNA here is from genome assembly GCA_023399595.1 of Bacteroidota bacterium. Classification (GTDB taxonomy): domain Bacteria; phylum Bacteroidota; class Bacteroidia; order Flavobacteriales; family Weeksellaceae; genus Chryseobacterium. The sequence continues at coordinate 28,040 of JAEWOR010000048.1, forward strand.
TGCATGGTTTATTAGGTCTTAATCATTCTATTGAAGTCAATACAGCAACAGGACTTTGCAACTCGGGAATGAATGCCCTGAACTACGGATTTTTATCTGTAAAAGCTGGTGTTCACAACAATGCTGTTTGTGCAGGTTCCGAGAGAATGTCTTCTTGGATGACTGCCGATAAATTCAATCATGAGGCAGAAAACCTTATCCTTCTTGAAGAAAGACCAATTATTGCTTTCAAAAGAGAGTTTTTGAGATGGATGCTTTCGGATGGAGCAGGTGCTTTTTTATTGGAAAACAAACCTAGAGAAAATCAAATCAATTTAAGAGTTGAGTTTATCGATTTTTATTCTTACGCTCACGAAATTGAAACTTGTATGTATGCAGGTTCGGAGAAAAATGAAGACGGAACTTTACGCTCTTGGTCGGATATTCCTTCGGAAGATTGGTTGAAAGAATCTATTTTTGCAATTAAACAAGATACGAAGCTTTTAGATCAATTTATTTTGGTGAAAGGTGCAGAAAGTTTAAAATCTTCTTTCGTGAAACATAATTTAGATCCAAATTCTATCGATCATGTTCTAGCTCATATTTCTTCTGGTTATTTCAAAGAAGGTTTAAAAGATGAATTTGCAAAAGTAGGTCTAGATTTCCCTTGGGAAAAATGGTTCTATAACCTTTCAGAAGTAGGAAACATTGGTGCGGGTTCTATTTATATTGCCTTAGAAGAGTTGATGAATTCTGGAAAATTAGAAAAAGGACAAAAAGTGCTTCTTTGCATTCCAGAAAGTGGAAGATTTGCCTATTCTTGTGCATTATTAACGGTTTGCTAATGAGTCTGAACCTTCCCATACAAGATCAATCCACCATTGAAAGTTTAATTCCTCAAAAATTTCCTTTCGTAATGGTAGGTGAGCTTCTTACCTATTCGGAAACGCAATTGCAATCTGCATTCATCATCAAAGAGGACAATATTTTTGTGAGCAACGGAAAATTTCAAGCTTCAGGAATTGTGGAACACCAAGCGCAAAGCGTGGCTTTACATACAGGTTATAAATATGCACTTTTAGGAAAACCTGCACCAGTAGGCTATATTGGAGCCATAAAATATTTCGAAAACGAAAAACTTCCGAATGTAGAAGATCAATTAATTTCTGATGTCACAATCTTAAATGAATTAATGGATGTAACTCTGGTTGAGATTGTTACCAAACTGAATGGTAAAATTATTGCAAAATCTGAAATGAAAACGATTGTAAAATAGAAAATGGAAACCACCAACATCAATATCCAAGATTATTTGCCACATCGTGAGCCCATGTTGATGGTAGATGCCATTTTGGAACTTTGCCATGAAAAAGTGATTACCACATTCAAAATTCATGAGAATAATATCTTTTTACGCCACAATCAACTTCAAGAATCTGGCCTCGTAGAAAACATGGCGCAAACCTGCTCTTCTATTGTTGGACAAAGCTTTTTTGAAAACGATAACGCCACTAAAATTATTGGTTTTATTACCAGTATTAAAAAAATAAACATCTTCTCTCTTCCCAATTTGGGAACGGAGATTATTACAAAGGCAACCTTGGTTTCTCAATACGAAAATATTTGTAACGTTTCCTGCGAAACATTTTGCAATGATGAACTTTTGGGAAATGCCGAAATCAATCTTTTCATCCAAGAAATCCAATCATGAAAAAGCAAGATTTACCTCAGGACGAAAGCAATTTAAAATCCGCCAATATGACGGAAGTGCTGTATGTTACAGATGAAAATGACGAATATACCACCGCAAACTCCATCGGTTGGGAAGCCAAAAAATTAGCCCTAGAAGAATCTCTTTCTTTAATTAATGAAAGAATTGATGAAGCTAAAGAAAATGTAAAAAACGGAATTTCTAGTCCCATTTTTTATTTTATGGAACTTAATAAAATGGACCTTCCTGTTTTGGCGGCTTATTCTGGGTTTTGGCAATGGACGATAAAAAGACATAATAAACCTAAGAGTTTTAAAAAATTAAGCGATTCTACCCTCAAAAAATATGCAAACGCTTTCGGAATTACAGTAGAAGAATTAAAAAATTTTGACGGAAAGTAATGAAACTCAATTTTGAACACCACCAAACTGCACACTGCGAAAATGGTGTTGCCTCCAACTTATTATTAAATAAAGGAATTCACCTTAGTGAACCCATGATTTTTGGGATGGGCTCGGGTTTATTTTTTGTATATCTCCCATTTTTGAAGGTGAATTTTGCACCAGGATTTTCATACAGACCAATGCCCGGAGCAATATTTTCTAAAGCTGCAAAAAGATTGGGAATAAAAATAAAAAGACAAAAATTTTCTAATCCTAAAGAGGCTCAAAAAGCATTAGAAAAAAATTTAGAAAATAATATTCCTACAGGTTTACAAGTGGGTGTTTTCCATCTGACCTATTTTCCTGAAGAATATAAATTTCACTTCAATGCACACAATTTAGTGGTGTACGGAAAAGAAGACAACCGTTTTTTAATTTCCGATCCCGTAATGGATTTTACCACAACCCTCACCGAAGAAGAATTGGAAAAAGTACGTTACGCTAAAGGTGCGCTAGCCCCAAAAGGTCACATGTACTACCCTATCGAAATTCCAAAAGAAATTCATTTGGAAGAAGCTATTGTAAAAGGAATTAAAGAAACTTGCAAAAATATGTTAGCTCCTGTTCCTTTAATTGGGATAAAAGCCATGCGATGGGTAGCCAGAAGCATCCCGAAATGGGCTGCTAAAAAAGGCACGAAAGTCACCAATCATTATTTAGGTCAGCTCATCCGTATGCAGGAAGAAATTGGAACAGGCGGCGGTGGATTTCGTTTTATTTACGGAGCTTTTCTACAAGAAGCTTCAGTAATTCTAAAAAATGATCAATTAAAAGAATTGTCTAAAGAAATAACAGAAATTGGTGATATGTGGCGAGATTTTGCAGTGGATATTGCCCGAGTTTACAAAAACAGAAACTCTAAAAGCGATATCTACAACCAGCTCTCGCAAACCATGTTGACAATTGCAGACCGAGAGGAAGCGTTTTTCAAAAAACTTAAAAAGGCCATTTCTTAATGGTCTTTTTTATTGAAAATACAAAAAAAATTGCAATTGTAGTAAAACTACTACAAAGAAATAAAATTGGCTGTTCTATCTTTGGGTTATTGAAATGGTAAAAACATTATAATACACAAACCAATTAATTAACCTTTTAAAAAATTTACAAAAATGGCAGCAAACAATTCAAGAGGACTTTTAAAGTTCAATGGAGGAT
>JAEWOR010000052.1 GCA_023399595.1 Bacteroidota bacterium
AAAAACTAAAAAATGGAAAAGTTTTTTGCGGGTACTTTCTAAAATTTTCTAGGACTTTCTTCAACCCCGCATCTTGCAAAACCCATCTTTACTTTGCATCCATAAAATATATACCTTTAGAAAGCAAAACAGAGTGACCTAAAAAACCCTGTAAATTAAATCAGATTTAACTAACATATCAGTACTCTGTTTTGCATAAAGGTTGAACTGATGTTTCAAATAGAATATTAGACAAGAACTACTAAAGATTTTAAAACCATTCAACCACCTTTCAAAAAATAAAGATATGAAAAATTACAAAAACTACCTGGGTTTCGACGTCTCCAAAAACACCTTGGACTACTGCCTCCTGATTCCGGAAAGAGACACGGTAAAAAGAGGAAGCGTCGCCAATGAGAAAAAGTCTCTGCAGACGCTATTTGCAGCGTTTTCAAAGGAAGGACTGATGATGGAGGACACACTCGTGGTCTTCGAGCATACCGGAATCTACTCCACTATTCTGGCGGTGTTCCTGTGCGGGAACGGTTGGAACTATGCGGAAGTCCCCGCAATCGAGATCAAGCGTTCCAGAGGTCTTTCCAGAGGCAAGAGCGACACGATAGATGCGCAGGAGATCGCCAAATACGCGATGCGCAACGAGGACAAGATCCAACTCTCGGAAGTTCCCGAAATCATCTACCAGCAACTTAACCTCATGAATGCGGAACGCGAAAAGCTCATCGCCGCGATAAAAAGTTTCGAGCGCACTTCGGAGGGCGAGGAATTCTTGGGAAAGGAAGTCTACAGGAGCGTGAAATCCGCCAACAGAAAGACGGTAACGTTCCTGAAATCCCAGTTGAAAACCCTGGAACTGGCAATAAGCAAACTCGTCAGGAGCGATGAAGACCTTAACGCTAAACAGGAGCTGTTGCGCAGCATACCGGGAGTCGGAGAAATCGGAACGCTTTATCTGCTGCTCACCACGAAGGGATTTCTGCGGTTCAGGAATGCGAGAAAATATGCGTGCTACTGCGGAATAGCGCCATTCGGGAGAACATCGGGAACCAGCATCCGGGGGAAAAGCAGGGTGAGCCCTTTTGCCGACAAAAAGATGAAGTCGATACTGCACCTGCTTTCACTGACGGCAATAAAGTACGACCACGAGCTGAAGCTCTACTACGAGCGAAAACAGGCGGAAGGAAAACCGAAAATGTTGGCGCTAAACAACGTTAAATTCAAACTCGTCAACCGGATTTTTGCGGTCATCGAGCGTGGGACGCCCTACGTGAAAACACAACAATTTGCGGCATGAAAAAATTCAAAATATTGCTTGTTTTTTGACATAGAATATCTTTATGTGCAGTTTTTTTATTTATCAAACCACTGTATTACTTTCAAGTTTATAACTTTAGACTTAATAGGTTTAGAAATTAAAATATTATCACCATCATTTTCGTTTGTAGCACCTTCTGTTTTCCAATCTCCACGAGTAATTTTAAATTCCAATGGAAACTGAACCTTTAAAGTTATAGTTCGTTGAAAGTCTGAAATTTTATTCATTTTAATTTTTGAAGGATTCCAATTCCCTAAACTTTCTTGATTCCCTACAATGTAAACTTCATCATCTTTATTTAAAGTTTTTACATTAATAGTAATCGTCTGAAATACACCATTTGGTTTTTCAGGGTTGTTTTGTATAAATGTATTTAAGTTTTTAAGTCCGAATGTTAATGAAGGTAAATAAACTCCCCAATGATTTTCTTCAGGAAATTCTTTATTTATTAGCGTTAATTTTCCGAATTCTTGTTTTTGACTTATATATTTTTTGAATTTTTCATAGCCAATATTCCATTGTTCAGGCATTGTCTTATATTCATCGGATTGGCTTGTATATAAAAATTTATTTTCTTTCAGAGAATTGATATCAAACTTACTAAATTCGCTCGCTAATCTATATTCATCATAAGCAAAGTTTGGAGAAACAGCAATATAACCTCTAAAAACATTTGTTGAATTTATAAATTTATCTATAATAAAAGAAGCACTTAAGGAATGTCCAATAGCATATTTGTTATTAGTTGTTCTGTATTTACTATTAATAAAAGGGAAAACTTCTTCAGTTACATATTTCCAAAAATTATCCGAATTTGGATTTTTTGTTTGTTGATAATATGAAACATTTATTGGTTTTGGTAAATAATCATTAGGTCTAGAATAATTTGTTTCTTTGTAATAAGGTGAACAAATTCCCACCACTATAAATTTTTTACTGAAATCTAAAAAACCTATTAATGAATGCACTAAATCAAATTCTTCTCTGTTTTGAGAATCAAACACATAAATTACATCATAAGAAGACAGTGTATTATCATCATAACCTTGAGGCGTATAAATTAAGATTGGTCTTTTCTGATTTAAAATTTTTGAATTAATAGTGGTTTTTTGAATATTGGCGACTTCCTGTGCTTTTATTTTAATATGACCACATAAACAAAATAGCAGAATGGAAACTAAAATTTTATTTTTCATAACTTAAATTTTGCTACAAAAATAATTTTTAGAAAACTTTAAAAATTGTAAAAATGAGACATTCTTTACTTTAAATGCCAAAAGATATCTTCACTTCCTAAATAGGTTCCCTTTTTTAGAAATTTTGCAGGAGAATTATGAGTTAATTTTGAGAATACTTTATTTAAATGTGATTGGTCGCTATAGTTATATTCATAAGAGATTTCAGTAAAATTATCTAAAGGTTTTTCAAAAATTTTGTGTGTCATTGCTTTTCTAAATCTAACTATTTCTTGAAAATTTTTCACGGAGACACCCAAATTTTCATTAAATAACCTATTTAAATGCCTTCTACTAACTTGTAAATTTTTTGATAATTCAAAAACGTTCAAATATTTACTATCATCCAAAATTTTGAATATTGCGCTTTTAACTATTTTATTTTCATTAGTGTGAAAATTTTTTAAAAAAAATGAATCAAGCAATTCTGTTAGTATTTCTAAATCTGTGTTTATAAATAATTCATTTATTATATTCTTGGGAAAAAAGTCAAAGTCTATAATAAAATTTGAAAAGTCTATACCTTTAAAAAAATTTTGAATTCCTAGAGGATTGAAAATTATTACAATTCTATAAATTTTTCCTATTTGTTTAACATTGAAAATATCTTTCCTTATTGGTGTAAATATTTGTATTGGTAATAAGTCAGGTTGAAATTCTACTGTTGCATCTTCATATCTTTTATGTGATTTGTATAGCGAAATTGCAGTATTATAATGAGGGAAGCAAGTAAATTCTCTTTCAATATTTTCTTCATCTATTTCAATATAATAATATTGAATATATTGTTTAACAATTTCATTTTTTGGTTTAAAAGTTTCAAAAATTTTCATTTTAGAACGGTATTTCGGTGAAAATTGCGTACAACGGAAAAAGTATTGGCGAAGGGCGGGCTAAAATGGACGAAAAGTTCAATTTCGACCAAACGAAGCAAATTGCTTTTTCAGATTACCAAATTACAAAAAAAAGTAATATGAAAAGCAAGTTGCGACTAAATGCATCGGGTTTTTCTATTATATATTCAACCCCGCCTTTTGCAAATACTATGTTAGCCGTAGTTGTTTTAATTGTAGGAAGTAATTATTTGGTCTTCACCAAAATAAAAACAAGATGGATTGTAGTCGTGCCAACACGCTTGATAACTTTGTCCATCACCATAATTGGATGTATTTACACTATTTGGTTTTCCACGCATATAAACAAGCATTTCATATTTCATTCCTATCCAAATTTTATTTTTTGCAATATTTTCACATTCTTCTTGAGACCAATCTGGATGTTTTTTTTGTATTCTGCCTGCTTTTGAATTTTTAAATTTTTGTTCTTTTACCATAAAAATACTATCAGCAACTCTATTCCTTACTGTGGTTTCCAATTTTTCACCATTTACAGTTATTATTACTTTTTTATTTAATGAGTCATCTTCTTTAATACTTGCAGAATCGCTAATGGATGACATTGGCAGTGAATCAGAACTTTTATTTGAGCATTGTTTCCATAAAAACCAAAATAAGAAAATTGCAATAAATAATAACACAACTTTTGCACAGCCATTATTTTGTTTTTGCGGTAGCGGTTTTTTAGGAATTGGATTTTCGTTTTGAATATTTTGTGACTTTTGAGAAGCAACAATATTATCTTTAATTGGATAACCACATTTTGGACAGTTTATAGCACTATCACTCACAGAATTTTGACATTCAGGACAATTAATTAATGGCATAGTTTATAAATTTTCTTAATAAATGTTGTTTTTAAGTTGCTTTTTTATACAATTACGGCTAACGTCCGGCGGCTTTGCGAAGTGCGGAAAAACGAAGCTGAAATCTTCATTTTTCACCAATCGTAGCAAAACCACTTTTGTTTTGACTAATTTACAAAAATTGTCTAAAACAAAATGGATTTTGCGG